>NZ_JBIVBR010000011.1:120809-289518 GCF_044746165.1 Pseudomonas sp. NPDC086581
GGTCTGGCTGGAGCCGTTCTCGGCGACGTTCATTGCCTGGTGCAGGCGATCAACCGACTTGCTCGAACCGTTTTCGGCAACGCTCATCTCGCTGTGTAGGCGGTCGATGGTCTTGCTCGAACCGTTTTCAGCCACGCCCAGTTGCTTGTGCAGGCGGTCGACGGTCTGGCTGGAGCCGTTCTCGGCGACGTTCATTGCCTGGTGCAGGCGATCAACCGACTTGCTCGAACCGTTTTCGGCAACGCTCATCTCGCTGTGCAGGCGGTCGATGGTCTTGCTCGAACCGTTTTCAGCCACGCCCAGTTGCTTGTGCAGACGGTCGACGGTCTGGCTGGAGCCATTCTCGGCCACGTTCATTTTCTGGAGCAGGCGATCGACCGACTGGCTGGAGCCGTTTTCGGCGATACGGGCCTTGGCCGCGTCCAGTAGTTTCTGCTGCTGACCCAGGCTGCGTTCGGCGCCGTCCTGAACCAGGATCTGGGTCTGGCTGGCGTTGATCACTGGGGATTCCTGCTGGGAGCCGGCGAAAGCGGCATTGGCAGCAAGTACGGAGAGGGCAAAGCCAAGTACGAGGGTGCGTTTCATGATGCGGCTCCAGAAAGAGTGGGGAGTTCGTTGGACACGGACTCAGTATCTGTTCTGGATTATCGATTGGAAAACGATGCTGGAAGATAGTCGCTATCGATGTCGATGATTGTTTAATTTTTCATTTAAAATCATATAGTTAATTATGAAAGATGACTTATATCAACGCCTTCGATGGCCGGTATTGGTGTGATTGTTAATATCTTATTATTCGATGTATTGATCGAATAATCCTGGCTCAAGGGCTCTGGGATGCGGGTTTTGGCCGTATGGCGGAGCCCGAAAGCACGACGCCCGGCCGGAGCCGGGCATCGATCAGGGCAATGGAAAGGGGTTACTTGAGATCCTGCAGGAGGTCGGCCATGTCGTCGGCGTGCTCCTCCTCCTGGGCGAGGATCTCCTCGAACAGGCGGCGCGTGGTCGGGTCGTCATCACCCAGGTAGACGACGATCTCGCGGTAGCTGTCGACTGCGATGCGTTCCGCCACCAGATTCTCGGTGATCATCTCGCGCAGGTTGGCGCCGGCCACGTATTCGGCGTGGGAGCGTTCTGTCAGGCCTTGGGGGTTGAAGTCCGGCTCGCCGCCCAGCTGCATGATGCGCTCGGCCAGTTGGTCGGCGTGCTGCAGCTCCTGGGTGGCGTGCTCGAGGAATTCGGCGGCGGCCACGCTGGCCTTCAGTCCGGTGGCCATGAAGTAGTGGCGCTTGTAGCGCAGGTAGCAGACCAGTTCGGTGGCCAGCGACTCGTTGAGCAGACGCAGCACGGTCTTGCGGTCGGCATGGTAGCCCTCGGTCACTGCGCCATCCTCGATGTTCTGGCGCGCCCTCTGGCGCAGGGTCTGGACGTCGGTCAGTTGTGCCTGGTTCATCAGATGTCTCCTTACGGCGGGCCTTGTTGCGGGCCGGCGCTGCGGTGGCGCGCGGCGTGTTCGGGTCACAAGGGTGTGAGTCGCAGGTCATCGGGAAAGTTTGGTTTTTTTTGCCTGGAGCGCCGCTGCTCAGAATTGCCCCGCAGATTGCGGGAGCCATCACCTCGCTATGCTGGTCCAAGACGACAGGCCAAGGGAGAATGCCGGCCCGGCATGCTCAGGCGGCCGATGATGACCGGCAGCGGCGTGGGGACGTCGCTGCTTCCACCGACGCGGCAAGCAGGGAGTTCAGGTATGACGCGCGGGAAAAGAATCTGCCTCTGGAGCTTCACGGGTTTCATCGCGGTGATCGCCGCGCTGGTGGTGTTCATCGCCACCTTCGACTGGAACCGCGTGAAGCCGACCATCAATGAGAAAGTCTCGGCCGAGCTGGGACGCCCCTTCGCCATCAATGGCGACCTGCAGGTGTTCTGGCGCACCGAGCCGGAAGAGGGCGGTTGGCGTGCCTATGTGCCATGGCCGCACTTCAGCGCGGCGGACATCACCCTGGGCAATCCCGAATGGGCCGCTGGCAAGACGCGTTCGACGAACTTTGCCAGCCTGGAAAAGGTGGAATTCCGCCTCGCCCCGCTGCCGCTGCTGTGGCAGACCGTGAATATCCCGCAGATCGTCCTCACCCGCCCCAGCGCCGATCTGCTGCGGCTCGCGGATGGGCGCGCAACTTGGACCTTCGAACTGCCGAAAAAGGAAGAAGACCCCAACGCCCCGCCCGAGCAGTCGTCTTGGAAGCTGGATATCGGCGAGATCGGCTTCGACAAGGGCAGCGTCACCCTCGATGATCAGCACCTGAAGACCCGCCTGGAGCTGCTGGTGGACCCGCTCGGCAAGCCGGTGCCGTTTGGCGAACTCGCAGGCAAGGCGCTGGCCGGCGGTGACAAGGCTGAGACCCAGGACTATGTGTTCGGCTGGAAGCTCAAGGGCCAGTACAAGGGGCTGCCGCTCAACGGCTCGGGCAAGGTCGGCGGCATGCTTGCCCTGCAGAATGCTGCCAAGCCCTTCCCGGTGCAGGCTGATGTCTCCGCCGGGAGCACCCGCGCGAGCATCGTCGGCACGCTGGTCGACCCGCTGAATCTCGGCGCGCTGGACCTGCGCCTGAAGCTGGCTGGCACCAGCATGGCCAATCTCTTCCCACTCACCGGCGTGACCCTGCCCGATACGCCGGCCTACGAGACCGACGGCCGTCTGAAAGCCGAGTTACACGATTCGGCCGGCGCGCAGTTCCACTATGAGAACTTCAACGGCAAGGTCGGCGACAGCGATCTGCATGGCGACCTGGTGTTCGTCAATCGCCAGCCGCGGCCCAAGCTCTCCGGCAAGCTGCGCTCGGACCAGCTGCGCATGGCCGACCTCGGTCCGCTGATCGGCGCCGACTCCAACAAGGAGAAGCAGGCGCGTGGCCAGAGCACCCGTCAGCCGGCGGACAAGGTGCTGCCGGTGGAGGAGTTCCGCACTGACCGCTGGCGCGCCATGGACGCCGACGTGGAGTTCACCGGCAAGCGCATCGTCCACAGCGACAAGCTGCCGATCAGCGACCTCTATACCCACCTGGTGCTCAATGACGGCCTGCTCACCCTGGAGCCGCTGCGCTTCGGCGTGGCCGGCGGCACGCTGGATTCGCACATCCGCCTGGACGGCGGCAAGACGCCGCTGCAGAGCAAGGTCCAGTTACAGGCGCGCAGTTTCAAGCTCAAGGAGCTGTTCCCCAGCTTCGCGCCGATGCAGTCGAGCTTCGGCGAGCTGAACGGCGACGCGGCCATCAGCGGCACCGGCAATTCGGTGGCAACCATCCTCGCGGGCGCCAACGGCGAGATGAAGCTGCTGATCAACGACGGGCGCATCAGTCGCAGCCTTATGGAAATTGCCGGGCTCAACGTGGGCAACTACGTGGTGAACAAGCTGTTCGGCGATGACGAGGTGAAGATCAATTGCGCCGCCGCCGACGTGGGCATCGCCGACGGTCTGGCCAAACCGCGGGTGTTCGCCTTCGACACCGAGAACGCGATCATCACGGTGGACGGCACGGCCAACTTCGCCACCGAGCAGTTGGACCTGGACATCACTCCGCAGAGCAAGGGCGTGCGCATCTTCTCCCTGCGCTCGCCACTCTATGTGCAGGGCACCTTCAAGAACCCGAAGGCGGGTGTGCATGTATTGCCACTGGCCGCGCGCGGCGCGGGGATGGTCGCCCTGGGCGTGGCTGTGGCCCCTGCGGCTGCGCTGTTGGCGCTGATCGCGCCGAGCAAGCAGGACGACAATCAGTGCGCCGCCCTGCTGGAGCAGATGAAGCAGCCGGCGAAAGCGCCCACGAAGGGCAAATGAGCACCTGCCGGTGACGCCAGTGCGTAGGGCGCATAACCCGGTACGGGGTATGCGCACTGCTGGCTACCGGCTGATCAGTAGATCGGCACGTACAGATCGGTTTCCGAGGCCGGGTCCTGCGGGCCGAGGAAGCGCTCGGTGTAGCGCTCCAGGTCCACGCCTTTCTTCGGCTCCAGACCGTGGCGGGCCAGCAGGCTGGAATAGATGGCCTGGAAACTGTCGGCGATGGCGCTGACCGGGCCGATGTGGGTGAACACCGCGTACTTCTGCGCAGGCACAGCGAAGCTGATCATGCCCTCTGGTACGGCCGCGCCGGCGTCCACCGGCAGGCCGGCGATGTAGTGGAACTCGCCGCCCGGCAGCTGGGTGCAGACGCCATAGGCGGTCTTGTCCGTCGTGCTGGCCGCGACTTCCTGTTCGCGTGGCAGGAAGCGCTGCCACAGCTGGCCGATGCTGTCGCCCGGCGCACTGCCGCGGTAGTCCATGCCCACTACTTCGAAGGCGGGCAGTTCGATGATGCGGTATTTCATGGGCGACTCCTGAGATGGCTGCAGGGATGATAGACGGCCATCGTGTAGCGGGAATATCCCCGGCGTGGGCGATCGTGGCGACGGCCTAATGAAAAAGGCCCCCGCCGTTGGGCGAGGGCCTTGTCGTCACGGAGCAAACGCCCTCACGGCTGGTAGTCGCGCTCGTGGCGATCCAGTTCGGAACAGGTCATGAAGCCCGATCCGTCCACCCGGCCACTGCCGTCGAAGCTCACGTAGAAGGGCTGTTGCTGCCCGTCCTTGCTGAGGATGTAGCTGTTGCAGCTGCCCGGCTTCATGAGGCGCTTCTGGGTTGCCGATGGGGTGCCGCCGATCTTCAGGACTTCTTCCTGGCTCATCCCTTTCTCGACGTTGCGCACCAGCGGCTCATCGCGATAGGTGATGTAGTTGACCGGGTTCTGCACCTTGGTGGACGCGCAGCCCGCCACCGAAGCCAGTACCAGCAGCGCCAGCAGTGATCGCTTGTACATGGTGTTCTCCTTGGTTGAGCAACTCACTCGCTCAACTTGGAGCCTAGGCCATGCCGCGGCGTTCAAGAAATCTGCGCGAGGCCGCGCTTACTCGGCTTCCTTGATGGCGTCGTCGAGGCGCTGCTGGTTCTGCGCGTTGGCCGCATCGACCTGCTGCTTGAGCTGCTGCATCTGCTGCTGCGCCTGTTGCGCCTGCTGGGCCTGCAGGTTGGCGGTGGTGGCCGCGGTGGCGGCGGTCTCGCCCAGTCCGCAGGCGGAAAGGGCGGCGGACAGGAACAGCAGGCTGGCCAGTTGGACGGTGCGCATGGCGGACTCCGGGCGCGAGGGGTATTACCGCCACACTAGCGCATGGCGGCATGTCCGTCAGTGAGCGGCTGCTCAGCCGTAGCGCTTCATCGCCTCGATGGCCAGGCCGTTGCCGATCCCGCCGAAACGGTCGCCGTCGACGTGACAGGCGTTGGGCAGCATCACCGCCACGCTCTGGCGCAGCGCCGGCACGCCGGAGGAGCCACCGGTGAAGAACACGGTGTCGACCCGCGTCGGGTCCACGTCGGCGGAATTCAGCAGGTCGCTGATGCTGCCGCGCACGCGCTCCAGCAGCGGGCCGATGGCGCCTTCGAACAGCTCGCGGCTCAGCTCGGCGACCAGGCCCGGCTCGACGCGTGTCAGGTCGATGTCGCGGCGCTCGGTGTCGGACAGTTCGATCTTGCTGGCTTCCACCTGCATCGCCAGCCAGTGGCCGGCGCGCTGCTCGATGAGCTTGAACAGGCGATCGATGCCGGTGGCGTCGACGATGTCGTAGCGCATGTTCTGCAGCGCCAGCTGGGACTTCTGCGCGTATACCGCGTTGATGGTGTGCCAGGTGGCGAGGTTGAGGTGGTAGCTGGTGGGCATGAAGGCGTCGCTCTTCATCTTGCTGCCGTAGCCGAACAGCGGCATCACGCCCTGGATGCTCAGTTGCTTGTCGAAGTCGGTACCGCCGATGTGCACGCCGCCGGTGGCGAGGATATCGCCCTGGCGGTCGGCCACTTCGCGGCGCTCTGGTGACAGGCGCACCAGAGAAAAGTCCGAGGTACCGCCGCCAATGTCGACGATGAGCACCAGCTCTTCGCGCTCGATGCTGCGCTCGTAGTCGAAGGCTGCGGCGAGCGGTTCGTACTGGAAGGACACGTCCTTGAAGCCGAGCTTCTGCGCCACGGCCACCAGGGTGTCCTGCGCTTCCTGGTCGGCCTTGGGATCATCGTCGACGAAGAACACCGGACGACCCAGCACCACGGAATCGAACTCGCGACCGGCGACCGCTTCGGCGCGCTTCTTCAGCTCGCCGATGAACAGCCCTAGCAGGTCCTTGAACGGCATGGCGCTGCCCAGCACGGTGGTCTCGCTTTTCAGCAGCGAGGAGCCCAGCAGGCTTTTCAGCGAACGCATCAGGCGGCCTTCATAGCCTTCCAGGTATTCGTGCAGGGCCAGGCGGCCGTAAACCGGACGGCGTTCCTCGACGTTGAAGAAGATCACCGAGGGCAGGGTGATCTTGTCGTCTTCCAGGGCGATCAGCGGTTCGGCGTCCGGGCGCCACCAGCCGACGGTGGAGTTGGAGGTGCCGAAGTCGATGCCCAGGGCGCGGGCCGCAGTGGTCGGGAACATGGTGCAGGATGTCCGGAGAAAAAACGGCCGCGCAGTGTACGCGAGCGCTTTGGGAAAATCAGGGTATCCGTCGGAAGGCTATGGTGGCAAAGAGGGCTTGGGGAGTAGCTTGTAGTTTTGCTACATTGTGTTCCTGTAGTTTTCCTACAAGAGTTATCCACTATCTGATTTCCGTTCTCCCACCCGTACAAGCAGTTGGATCCCACCATGCACAGAGCCTCCTTCCACGAATTGCGCAAGGATTTCCGCGCCTTACTGAATTCTTCAGCCTGCTATCACACCGCTTCGGTGTTCGATCCAATGTCCGCGCGCATCGCCGGCGACTTGGGGTTCGAAGTGGGCATCCTGGGCGGTTCTGTAGCTTCACTACAAGTTTTGGCGGCGCCTGATTTCGCGCTGATCACCCTGAGCGAATTCACCGAGCAGGCCACCCGCATCGGCCGTGTCGCCCGCCTGCCGGTGATCGCCGATGCCGACCACGGCTACGGCAACGCGCTCAACACCATGCGTACCATCGTCGAGCTGGAGCGCGCTGGCGTGGCCGCGCTGACCATCGAGGACACCCTGCTGCCGGCGCAGTTCGGCCGCAAGTCCACCGACCTGATCCCGGTCGAGGAAGGCGTCGGCAAGATCCGCGCGGCGCTGGAAGCGCGCATCGATTCGGAAATGGCGATCATCGCCCGCACCAACGCCGAAGTGCTGGAAGTGGACGATGTTATCCGCCGCACCCTGGCCTACCAGGCCGCTGGCGCCGACGGCATCTGCATGGTCGGCATCCGCGACTTCGATCACCTGGAAGCCATCTCCCGCCACCTGTCCGTGCCGCTGATGCTGGTCTCCTACGGCAACCCCGAGCTGCGCGACGACGCGCGCCTGGCCGAGCTGGGCGTGCGCATCGTGGTCGACGGTCATGCCGCCTACTTCGCGGCGATCAAGGCCACCTACGACTGCCTGCGCGAGCAGCGCGGCGTGCATGCCTCCGACCTGACCGCTTCGGAGCTGGCCAAGAAATACACGCTGCCCGAGGAGTACCAGATCTGGGCGCGCGAATACATGGAAGTCAAAGAGTAGAACCGCCTGTTCTGTTCTTTTCTGCTCTGGGCCGCTCAGCGACGCGGTAGATGCGCCAGCAGGTATTCGACCTGGGCGTTGAAGGGATAGAGCAGAGTGCCTTCGGGTTTCTCCGCCTTGCGCAGGTAGCTCCAGCGCGAGAGCAGGGAGTCCCGGCTGGCACCGGCGGGTAGCGCCGCCAGACGTTCGCCGATCTGTACCTGCAGTTCCCCGATGCGTGCCGCATCCTCCCCGCTTTCCTTCCCCAGCAAACGCCCGTTGGCCCGCCGCGCCTCCAGTAGCGCCAGCTCGCGCAATTCGTCTTCAAGCCCCTGTCGCACCGGCTCCCGCGCGAGGATGAAGGTGTCGAACAATCCGGCCACATCTCGTGTCTGCGCGACTGCGTTTTGCAGGTCCACGTCCTTCTGCGAGTAAGCCGCGCGCACCTGCTCCAGTGTTTGTCGATAGAGCTGCCAGAGGTCCTTCAGGTTGGCCGCATTCTTCTGCTGTGACAGCTGCTGCTCGAAGCTTGGCGCGAGGCCATCCAGCCGCGTGAGGAAACGATCATCGCCGGTGGCGCTGTACAGCAGCAGGTAGCGCTCCATGTCGCGCAGGCCGGCATCCACGGCGTCGGCATTGGCGGCGCGCGGCAACAGGCCGGCGAGCAGGAGGCTGGCGATCAGGGTGCAGGCTTGGCGCATGGCGGGGTTCCGATAGTCAAAGGTCTCCCAATTCTCGGCAGGCATGCCTGTGCGGACCATCAGACGTATCTGGTTCACCAGCGACGCGTTCGTCGCTTAGCGCGCCATCGCCCTTGCAATCACCAATGCCGCCCTGCATATCTTCTGGAAGACACGACTATTCCACGGGAGGTTGCCATGGCCAGCGGCTGGGCAAACGACGGAGCGGTTCAGGAGCAGATCGACAGCACCATCGAGGACGCCATCGCACGGGCGCGCAACCAGATGCCCAAGGGCCAGAGTCTGACCCATTGCGAGGAATGCGATGCGCCTATCCCCGAGGCGCGGCGCAAGGCTATCCCCGGCGTGCGCCTGTGCGTGAAGTGCCAGGCCGAGCACGACAAGGAGCAGGCCAACTACGCCGGCTACAACCGCCGCGGCAGTAAGGACAGCCAGTTGCGCTGACGCACTTTGGCTGGATATGAAAACGGCGCCCTTGGGCGCCGTTTCGATTTTTTGAATCGCGGTATTGCTGGCGAGCCTGGAGTTCCCTTGTAAGAGCACTTGTCTGCTTTCCGGCGAGTTTGTGCCGACGTTTCCCCCTCACCCCAGCCCTCTCCCCGAGAGAGAGGGAGCAGATTGTGCCGGCTGATGCGGTAGTTTCATCCTGCACCGAACGGTCCCTTCTCGCTCAGGGGCGGGGTCCGCAGCCAGGCTGAAGGCAGTTCCGAGCCCTGGAGTACCACTGTCAGCGAGCCATGCCCGAGATCGCGCGCATGGCACGCTTCTACAGGCGTGTGCCCGGATCGAGCGGCACCAGTACGCTGAAGGTGATGATGCCGTCGGCCTGCTCCACCTCGATGCGGCCGCCGTGGGCGCTGACGATGGCCTGGGAGATGTACAGGCCGATGCCCAGCCCGCTCTTGTTGCGGCCATGGCCACCGACGTCCTGCTTGAACGGCTCGAAGAGGTTGGCGATGCGCGGCTCGTCCAGCGCTTCGGCTTCGTTGAGGATGCTCAGCCGCGCCAGTTCATCCTGGCGGCGCAGCTCCACCAGCACCGGGCGACCGGGACGGCCATGGTGGCGGGCGTTGCTCAACAGGTTGGCGATCACCTGCAGATAGCGGTCCGGGTCGACCTGCGCCTGTACGTCATCCTCGATGGCGGTCTCGATGGACAGGCCGGGATAGGCCACGTCGGTTTCCTGGACGATGTCGCGCACCAGTCGCGAGAGGTCGGCGGCCACCGGCTTCACCGTCATTCCCGCGCCGCTCTGCAGCCGGCTCATTTCCAGTATCTGGCTGATCAGGCGTTCCATACGGGTGCTGGAATAGGTGATGTGCTGGCGCAATTCGGCGTTGCGCACGTCGCTGGAGGAAAGCATCGCTGCCGCCATGGAAATCGATTGCAGCGGGTTGCGCAGGTCGTGGCCGAGTACGGCGATCAGGCGCTGGCGCATGCGGTCGATTTCGCCGGCCCGGTTCAGGCACAGCTCCACCAGTTCAGTGCGCAGCTTCTCGGCGATGGAGAGGTCGATGCCGGTCCAGGGCATGGAGCGCCCGCGAACCACTTCCTCCCAGGCTTCGAACGAGCCGCGGGGAGTCAGGCGCGCTCCGGAGGGCCCGGTCTTGATGATTTTCTCCGGCTTGCCGCCCCAGCGGATGCGATGTACCTGCTCCAGGCGCAGCCAGACGATCCAGCCCGACTCCTGGCGATGGAAACGGATGGCCATGACGCCGCAATAGCGTGGGTCGTGCAGATCGTTGGGCAGTACGAGGCGCTGGTCGCTGTGGAACAGATCCAGCTCCTCGTTCTGCTGCAGTTGGGCGACGATCGCCACTGCCAGGTCGTCGAAGTCACCACCGATGCTGCTGGCGCGCCCGCCGAGCATCACCACCGCGCCATCGCACGGCAGCAGGTCGGCGATGTTGGCGCCGGGGCGCGACAGGGCGCTGAGCAGGTCGTCGGAGTCGCGGGTGCGGCGCAGCAGCGCCTGCTGGCGCTCGGAGGCCTGGCGCAGCAGTTCGCTGACGCGGCTCTGCTCCAGGCGCTCGACCATGGCGCTGCACACCTGGGAAAACACCTGGAAGGACATGCGGATCGGATAAGGTACTACCTTCGGGCTCATGTGGTGACAGGAGAACAGCCCCCACAGGCGCCCGCCGACCACGATGGAAATGCTCATCGAGGCGCGCACGCCCATGTTGGCGAGGTACTCGCAATGGATCGGCGAGACGCTGCGCAGGGTGCTGAAACTCAGGTCGAACGGCTTGCCGCTGCGCGGGTTCAGCGTGGGGCGCACGGCCACCGGCTGGTAGGCCGCATCGCCGATCAGGCGCACCGGATTCTGCAGGTACAGGCGCCGCGCCTGGGCGGGAATGTCCGAGGCCGGGTAGCGCTGGCCCAGGTAGCTTTCCAGGTCCTCGCGGCGGGATTCGGCGACCACTTCACCGGAGTCGTCCTCGTTGAAGCGGTAGGCCATGACGCGGTCGTAGCCGGTCATCCGCCGCACTTCCTCGGTGACGCTGACCAGCAGACTCTCTACGTCGTTGCGCAGCTGCAGCTGGCTGACCAGGCGCTGGGCGTTGAGGGCGAAGGTGGTGAAGGACGCGGTGCCGGCGGCGCGCCGCTCGAATTCCAGGTAGCGCACGCCGTCATGGCTGTGGCCGATCACGTCGAAGAAGCGCCGGTTGATCCGCGCTTCCACACTGTTGACCCAGGGAACTTCGTCGCTGAGCCCTTGGGCGAGCATTGCCAGCACGCCGGGGCCGACGTCGGCCTCCGCCAGCGGCTCGCCCAGCGTCGGGGCGATGCCCAGCAGGGTGCCGAGATTGTCGCTGAAGCCGAGCACGTTGCCCTGCTCGTCGAGGGCGATCAGCGCGCCGTGGGGCTGGATCGCGCCGGGCACATGGATGGGTTCGTCCTCGCAGTTGGCGAGGGTGACCGTCTGTTCGCTCATGTCGGGACCGCCCGGCGCGGTGCGGTGTCCAGCACCCAGTCGCGGAACGAGGTGAAGGCGCGCACCGCGGCAGCCTGGGCGAGGGCAATCTCTTCCGGCGTGGTGACATGCTCGGCCAGCAGGCGCTGGAAGGCGGCCCAGCGCTCGCCGGTGTGTTCGCCGTAGCCTTGCAGCCAGCGCAGTGGAAGAGGTTCGAGAGGGGCCTTGAGGCGCTTGTAGAGCACCCGTCCGCCTAGGGTAGCGCCCTCAGCGACATAGGCGATGCCGAAGGCTTCGGCGAGGTTGTTCGCCACCGGTGCAGCGGGGCAGTCGGGCCGGTCGGCGGTGACCTGCGGGCCTGCCTGCAGGTCGGCTTCCAGCCATCGGCTCTTGCCGCGACGCAGGAGTGCATCTTCGGCGTCGGGCCAGTGTGGCCAGAGAGCTTGCTCCAGCGGCCGCATCCAGCCCAGCACGCGTGCAGCGTGGTCGAGGTAGTCGGCACGGGTCAGTGCGCAGGTAAGCGGCGAACGGCTGTCGAGGTCGGCATGCAGTTCATGGGTGGCGGCGCGCAAGGCAGCCAGCGCGGGCGAGATGCCCGGGCGTTCGTTCGGTTGCGAAGTCATCGCCGTCATCGCGGGTCCACCTTTTCTTCGAGCTGCGAAGCATAGCAGCTCGTGCTGCGCGACCGGGGCGGCGAGAAAAAAATTGATCGAATAGTCAGGAGCGTCGCGTTGACGTCGACTTGTTTGATCGCGAGTGGGCGACAGCGCCTGTACAGCAGTTCGCGGTGCGCATGAAAAAAGGCCGCCGCAGTTCGCTGCGGCGGCCCTGGTTCACGGCGGGGTCAGAAGTTGACCTTCAGGCCCAGCGTCACCGCCTGGTCGCGGTAGCCGTTGTCGCCGAACTGTTTGCCCACTTCACCCCAGACGTTGACCCGGCTGTTCACCTTGCTGGTGGCGCCGAGTTTGACTTCGAAGATGTCGCTGGCGCCGTCCATTTCGAACTTGGTGCTGCCCATCTTCGCGCCGAAGTCGTCGGTGTTATGGATCCAGTTGGTTTCCACATAGGGCTCCACACCATAGGTGTTGGCGAAGCCGCCTTCCTTGTTGCTGCGCACGGCGGCGCGGGCACCAAGCCGGGTCATGATGTTGCCGTCGCCCTGGCCGGTGACCTTGGTGCCATTGGCCTCGCGGTGGCTGTCGGCCTTCACGCCCATGTAGACGACCTGTGCCTGCGGCTGGACGTAGTAGCTGGCGCTTTCGGTCTTCGCCACGGTGAAGGTTTTGCCGGCCTCGATGGAAGCGGTGATGCCCTTGGCGCCGTATGTCTCCTTGGCCAGTTGCTCGCCGCGAACTTCGGCATCGAAATCATTCCACAATATCCAGCTGTCGACGTAGGCGCCGTTTTCATCGTCCTTGTTCTCGTACCAGGTGCCATAGACGCCCAGGCTGTAGCCGTCGATCTCGCCGCGCGAGCTGTAGCCGGTGATGCGCGACTTGGTCGTGGAGTTGCCGTTGGCGTAGCCGGCCATCACGCCGACGACCCAGTCGCCGTTGTCGGTCTGCTTGCGGTACAGGTCGCTGCCCAGTTGCAGCACGTAGCGGTTGGATTCGGTCTTCAGTTGCCCGCTGTTGTCTTCCCAACGGCTGGAGCCGTCGACGTTGCGCATCCAGAGCATCGAGGTGACCTGCTTGCCGGTGTCCGGATCGACGTAGGTCAGGTTGCCGGTGCGGTCATGCAGGCGGTGCAGGAACATTGTGTTGGCCGCCGCGAGGTTGGCGGTGTAGCTGCCGCCTTCGGGCTGGCGCACGCGGTCCTTGTCGTTGGGAGTGGGTTTCTCCGGCACCGGGGCGGTCGGGCCCGGATCGACCGGGCCGGGATCTTCCGGACCCGGATCAACGGGACCTGGGTCTTCGGGACCGGGATCGACGGGACCGGGGTCTTCGGGGCCTGGGTCGACAGGATCGGGATCTTCCGGCTCTGGTTCGGTCGGCCTGTACGAGGTCAGGTACCAGTCGCTGTCCGCGCCGGTCGAGCCGACGAAGCTGCCGCCGCGGCGCAGCATGTACTCGTAGCCGCCCTCGGTCACCCGGTCGGATTTGAACTCGCCGGCCGAGGTACCGCCGACGGTGATCATCTGGATGCCTTCCAGGGTCTCGGCGCCGGGGCCGTCGGTATTGTTGACGGTCACGCGGGTCTCGCCCGAGGTGTTACCGGCCACCGCCAGCTTGTCGGTCTCGGAGGTGTCGTCACCCAGATAGGTGTTCATCACCAGGTGGCCGCCGCCGCTGAAGTCGCCATCCACTGTCAGGGTCTTGTAGGTGTAGGCACCGTGTTCGTCGTGGCGGTCGTAGACCAGTTGGGCTCCGTCGGTGAGAGCCAGGTTGGTGAGGTTGGAGTTGCCGGTCATGAACCAGTGGCTGCTCGCGCCGTCCATCGCCAGGTTGATCACGCCGTCGGTGGCGGTGCTGGTGGTGCCGTTGAGGTAGGAGCCGGCGGCCATGTTCAGGTCGATGACGCCGGTCTTATCGGCATACAGCCACATGCCCTTGCGGTTCTGTGCATCGGCTGCAGCGCTGCTGTCGAGGTGATACACGGAGGCGGCTTCCGAGCGGATGAGCGAATCTGCTCCGGAAGCGTAGAGCGCGCGATTGCCGTCTGCGACAGTGACGCTGGTATCGCCCTGCAAGTACACCTGCCCACCGCGATCGCCGTTCTTGTCCGCTGCCGTCTGGGCATAGATGCCGTAGGCGTTGGTCTTTTCGGTGGTGATGCTGGTATCGCCCAGGCGAATCACGCCGCCGCGATTGGCATACACCGCGTGCGCGGAGCTGCCCTTGGAGACAATGGTGCTGCCGTCGCCGAGGATCACCTCTGCGTCGCCCCAGTAGGTGTTGGCCGACAGCGAGCGGTTGCCGGCGTAGACCGCGTATCCCGTACCATCCAGCGAGTTGGCGCCGCTGCCGTTGGTGGTGATCTGTGCACCGCTGCCCAGCTCGATGAGGTTCTTGCCACCGTTCTTCGATGTGTTGGCGCGTACGCCCATGCCCGAACCTTCGGCGGTGATGATGGCTCCGTCACCGACCCGTACCTCGGAGTTCAGCGCGTTCTCGGTGACGTTGATGCCATCGGCCGAGCTGCCCTTGGTGACGATGTGCAGCTTCTCGATGTTGATCTTGCTGCCGCCGTTGTTGGCCTGGATCGCGTCCGATTTGCTGGATGCGGTGGTGATCGACACGTCCTTGAGGTTGTACTTCGAGCTGTTGCCATAGATGCCGAAGCCGGTGGGCGTGAAGGACTGATCTTCACCCGTGGTGTCGATCACGATTTTCTCGTAGGTCGATGTATCGCCGGGTGCCCAGTAGATGGTGGTCGTGCAGTTGAGGGTCGTGCCATTTGCGGCACAGGAGCCCGCGGTGGCGCCGCCGCTGTGGGCGAGCATGCTGGCGGCCAAGGCGATATGGGCGGCCAACAGAGTCTTCTTGAAGCGCATTGCAAACCTCCTTGCCTCCGTCGCCACGTGACGATTCGGGGCATGTTTCCAGCGCCTGGAGCCGTTCTTGGCTGGTGATCGCAAGAGCTGGCTTGCGGATCGGTTCCTGCTTTCGCTGGACGATGGCGCCTGACGAGTCAGGCCTGGGGAGGGCAAGGCCGTAAATGTTCGAGCCCTGCCCAATCCGCTGCGGAGGGGGCGCGTCGGATCAGTGGACTCATTGTTCAGAAAGCGTTCAGCTAGCCGAATAAGACGAATCTCAATCGGCCTGGAGCAGAGCAGGGGAACGAGAGAAGCTTGATTTATCGCAATGGACAAACGCCGGACCGGGCATTGCGCACCGGTTCGCCGTTAGTAGTTGGAATGGGTCAGAAGAGGAAGTACCGCTGCGCCATCGGCAGCACCTCAGCCGGTTCGCACCAGAGCAACTGCCCATCCGCGCGTACCTGATAGTTCTGCGCATCGACCTCGATGTGCGGCAGGTAGGCGTTGTGGATCAGGTCGGTTTTCTGCACCGTGCGGCAGCCCTTCACCACGCCGATGGCCTTGTGCAGGCCCAGCTCGTGGTGCACGCCGAGCTCGAATGCCGCCTGGCTGAGGAAGGTCAGGCAGGTGGCGTGGCGGCTGCCGCCGTAGCTTGCGAACATCGGCCGGTAGTGCACCGGTTGCGGTGTCGGGATCGAGGCGTTGGCGTCGCCCATCAGGCTGGCGGCGATGGCGCCGCCCTTGAGGATCAGGCTTGGCTTCACGCCGAAGAAGGCCGGGCGCCAGAGTACCAGGTCGGCCAGCTTGCCCACTTCGATGCTGCCCACTTCATGGGCCACGCCGTGGGTGATCGCCGGGTTGATGGTGTACTTGGCGATATAGCGTTTCGCGCGGAAGTTGTCGTTGCGCGCGCCGTCGCCGTCCAGTGCGCCGCGCTGCTGTTTCATCTTGTCGGCGGTCTGCCAGGTGCGTGTGATGACCTCGCCGACGCGGCCCATGGCCTGGCTGTCGGAGCTGATCATGCTGAAGGCGCCGAGGTCGTGGAGGATGTCCTCGGCGGCGATGGTCTCGCGGCGAATGCGTGATTCGGCGAAGGCCACGTCTTCGGCGATGCTCGGGTCCAGGTGGTGGCAGACCATGAGCATGTCCAGGTGTTCATCGATGGTGTTGCGGGTGAAGGGCCGGGTCGGGTTGGTCGAGCTGGGCAGCACGTTGGCGAAGCCGCAGGCCTTGATGATGTCCGGCGCGTGGCCGCCACCGGCGCCCTCGGTGTGGTAGGTGTGAATGGTGCGGCCCTTGAAGGCGGCGAGGGTGGTTTCGACGAAGCCGGATTCGTTTAGCGTGTCGGTGTGGATCGCCACCTGCACGTCGAGGCGGTCGGCCACGGTCAGGCAGTTGTCGATGGCCGCCGGGGTGGTGCCCCAGTCCTCGTGCAGCTTCAGGCCGATGGCACCGGCGCGCACCTGTTCTTCCAGCGGCAGCGGCAGGCTGGCGTTGCCCTTGCCGGTGAAGCCGATGTTCATCGGGAAGGCATCCGCGGCCTGGAGCATGCGCGCCATGTGCCAGGGACCGGAGGTGCAGGTGGTGGCGTTGGTGCCGGTGGCCGGCCCGGTGCCGCCACCGATCATGGTGGTGACCCCGCTCATCAGTGCCTCTTCGATCTGTTGCGGACAGATGAAGTGGATGTGCGTGTCGATGCCGCCGGCGGTAAGGATCATGCCCTCGCCGGCGATCACTTCGGTGCTGGCGCCCAGGGCAATGGTCACGCCGGGCTGGATGTCCGGGTTGCCGGCCTTGCCGATGGCAGCAATGCGCCCGTGCTTGAGGCCGACGTCGGCCTTGACGATGCCCCAGTGGTCGAGGATCAGCGCGTTGGTGATCACCGTATCGACGACCTGCGCGGCGCACAGCTGGCTCTGGCCCATGCCGTCGCGGATGACCTTGCCGCCGCCGAACTTCACTTCCTCGCCGTAGACGGTGAAGTCCTGCTCCACCTCGATCCACAGACCGGTATCGGCCAGGCGCACGCGGTCGCCGACGGTGGGGCCGAACATGTCGGCGTAGGCTTGGCGGCTTATTTTCATCGGGGCTCCTTGGCGGTTGGCGTTATTCGTTTTCTTCCTGGGCTTTGTACGTGGGGCTTAACCCTCTCTCTAGCCCTCTCCCTTCAGGGAGAGGGCTAGAGAGAGGGTCCTGGCCGTGGCACGAAGTCACAAAGAGCCCATCACCCGTCCGGCAAATCCATAAACCTTGCGGTCGCCGGCCAGTTCGACCAGCTCCACCTCGCGGCTCTGCCCCGGCTCGAAGCGCACGGCGGTGCCTGCCGGGATGTTCAGGCGCATGCCGCGCGCGGCGTTGCGGTCGAACAGCAGCGCATCGTTGGTCTCGAAGAAGTGGTAGTGCGAGCCGACCTGGATCGGTCGGTCGCCGCTGTTGGCCACCGTCAGCGCGAGGGTGCGACGGCCGGCGTTGAGTTCGATCTCGCCGGGCTGGATGTCGTATTCGCCAGGGATCATGGGGAGCTCCGTGGGTCGAGGATCAGTTGCATGAAGGTCAGGTCCAGCCAGCGTCCGAACTTCTGGCCCACCTGCGGCATCTGCCCGGTGGTAGCGAAGCCCAGGCGTTCGTGCAGGCGGATCGACGCCGTGTTGTCACTTTCAATGGCCGCGACCATCACATGCAGGCCCTGGACGCGGGCGCGCTCGATCAGCGCCTGCATCAGTAGCGGACCGAGGCCCTTGCCGCGCTGGTCGGCACGCACGTAGACCGAGTGCTCGACCGTCTCGCGGAAGCCGTCGAAGGCGCGCCATGGGCCGTAGCTGGCGTACCCGACCACTTCGCCGCCGTCCTCGGCCACCAGCACCGGGAAGCCCTGCTGCGTGCGCATTTCCAGCCAGACGCGGCGGTTCTCCAGGTCGATGGCGACCTCGTTCCAGATCGCGGTGGTGTTGAGCACGGCGTCGTTGTAGATGTCGCGCAGACTGCCGAGGTCGGCTTGGCTGGCGTCGCGGATGAGCATGTCGGTTCCTCAGGTTCGCAGGGCGAATGAAGCGGCACGCTTCATCGGCCATAGTCTTTGCGCCGCCGGTTGAGCGTGCGCGATCAGGCGATGGGCTGGTGCACAGTGACCAGCTTGGTGCCGTCCGGGAAAGTGGCTTCCACCTGGATCTCCGGGATCATTTCCGGCACGCCCTCCATCACCTGTTCACGGGTCAGCAGCGTGGTGCCGTAGTGCATCAGGTCGGCGACCGTCTGGCCATCCCGCGCGCCTTCGAGCAGGGCTGCGGAGATCAGTGCCACGGCCTCCGGGTAGTTGAGCCTTACACCACGGGCGAGGCGGCGCTCGGCGACCAGGCCGGCGGTGAAGATCAGCAGCTTGTCCTTCTCGCGAGGGGTCAAATCCATCTCAGGTGCTCCAGATACGGGGAGGAACGGCCTCGCGGCCGAGCAGCGCCGGCCGCAACCGGCGCCAGAGTTCGATGAGCCAGGCACGGGCGTGCAGCGCCTCATGGGCGAGGCAGCGGGCGACTACCAGGCCGGGCAGTTGGGTGAGGTTGCCGCGCCCCTGGCAGGGGATGGCGCGGCAGGCTTCGATCAGCGTCGCGTCGATCTGTCCGCTGGCGATCAGCGTCGCCATCACTGGGTGGCCGGCAAGGCCGATGGGTGAGTCGAGCAGGCGGTCGTTGCCGGTCACGCGCTGGCGCTCGTGCCACAGGCGCTGGCCGTCTCGGCGGATGTCCAGAGCGGCGGCGAAGTGGCCGTCTTCGAAGCGCTCGCGGCTGGCTGGGCGGCCGAGGGCGACGACGTCCCAGTAGAACAGCCGGGCGGTGGCTTCGAGGTCGATGCGAGTCGTCAGCTCGGCCTGCGCGCCGGAGTAGACGATGGTTTCCTGCGGCAGCCATTCCAGCGTGGCGCCAGGGCCAACGCGGATGTCCAGCTGCTGCTTCGCCGGGCAGCCGGCGCGGTACCACTTGGCAGCGCCGGGGCTGGTGAGCTGTACCCAGCTGTCCTGGCTGGCATGGATATCGATGTCGAGCGTATCGCCACCGGCGATACCACCGGGCGGATGCACGACGATATGTTGGCAAACCTGCGGCCCTTCCGCGTACAGGTGCTTCTGCACCCGCAGCGGCCCGAGGTGACGCCGGGTGACTGGCCGCGTGCTGTCGCCGGTGCGGGCATAGGCCAGCTCCAGCTCGGCGTGCCAGGCGGGGTGGAAAAGGATGGCCGGTGCGTTCATGGGCAGCTGCAAAACCAGGGATGCTCAGGACAGAGCAAGCAGCGTGCCGGGATGCGCCAGGATAGTGCGTGGTGCTCTCCAGACGTGCGGCAAGACAGCGTCGGCGCGGGTTCGACGACAGTCGAGACGATTGTCCGATCGGTCAGGTATGGGCGCGGTTGCGGTGCATTGAGGGGTTCGGCGCACCGCATTGGTGCGGATTTTCCTGTAGGACCGCCAGGCCGTGGGGGCTCAGCCCAGCTGCTTGCGCATGTATACGCGGCGGAAGCCGTTTTCCAGCCGGCGCGCATATTCCTGGTAGCCGTTCTTCGCGTACAACTCGATGTTTTCCACCATGCGCTCGTTGGTGTAGAGGTACAGCGACTGGTAGCCCAGTTGCACGGCAGCCTCTTCGGCATGCACCAGCAGTTCGCGGCCGATGCCTTGCCCTGCGCACTCGGGTAGCACAGCGATGTTGTCGAGCAGGAAGCCCTCGTCGGTCTCGCGCATCACCAGCAGGCCGACTGGCGCGCCGTCCTGTTCGGCGATCAGCACGCGGTCCTCGGCGATCACCGCGTGGTAGTCGTCGAGCATCGGCCCTGGCTTGCGGCCCAGCTTGGGAATCCACTGGGCGTAGGCTGCCGCCACGCAGACCGCGGCGAATCCGGCGTCGTCGTTGACGGCGGGGCGCAGGGTGATCGGCATGGGAGGCTCCAGGAAAAACGAATACGGGGCCTGGCAGCTTGCCACCCGCTGCCATCATTCGCCAGTGACAGGTCGTCTCACGAGCTTGCTGGCGAACCCGCCGACAGGTCGGCTCAGATCGTCACCAATCCACGTACACCGTCGCTTTCCATGTCTGCGCCGCGGCCCTGCTGGACTATCTCGCCACGGGACATCACCAGGTACTGGTCGGCCAGCTCGGCGGCGAAATCGTAGAACTGCTCCACCAGCAGGATGGCCATGTCGCCACGTTCGGCGAGCTTGCGGATCACCGCGCCGATCTCCTTGATTACCGAGGGTTGGATGCCTTCGGTGGGCTCGTCGAGGATCAGCAGGCGCGGCCGGCTGGCCAGTGCGCGGCCGATGGCGAGCTGTTGCTGCTGGCCGCCGGAGAGGTCGCCGCCGCGACGCTGCTTCATCTCCCGCAGCACCGGGAACAACTCATAGATGAACTCCGGCACGGCCTTGGCTTCGCCGGCGCTGAACCGCGACAGGCCCATCAGCAGGTTTTCTTCCACGGTGAGACGAGGAAAGATTTCCCGCCCCTGGGGCACGTAGGCGATGCCGGCGTGCACGCGCTGGTGCGGCTTGAAACCGGTGATCGGCTTGCCCTCCCAGCTGACCTTGCCATCCTTGGCCGGCACCAGGCCCATCAGGCAGCGCAGCAGGGTGGTCTTGCCCACGCCGTTGCGTCCGAGCAGGCAGGTGACCTCGCCGATCTTCGCGTCGAATGACAGGCCACGCAGGATGTGGCTGCCGCCGTAGTACTGGTGCAGTTTGTCGACTTGCAGCATGGATTGGTTCCTAGGCTCTTGGCTTTGAGAGCGCCGTTGTAAAGGGCCGTGATCGCGCCTGTGGATGCAAGGCGCCGGATACTTCACCCAGCGGAGTTGCCGACTGGCAATGAGCATGGGGGAAGTGTCCGGCAACGCCGCAGACGCGGGTGCGAGCGCGGTCAATTCAGAACTAGCGCCCCAGATAAACCTCTATGACCTGCTCATTCGCCTGTACGTCCTCCAGCGAACCCTCGGCAAGCACGTGCCCCTGGTGCAGCACGCTGACGTGGTCGGCGATGCTGCCGACGAAGCCCATGTCGTGCTCCACCACCATCAGCGAATGCTTTCCGGCGAGGGACTTGAACAGCTCGGCGGTGAACTCGGTCTCGGCGTCGGTCATGCCCGCCACCGGCTCGTCCAGCAGCAACAGTTGCGGCTCCTGCACCAGCAGCATGCCGATCTCCAGGAACTGCTTCTGCCCGTGGGAGAGCAGCCCGGCGGGGCGGTTGCGCGACTCGCGCAGGCGGATGGTGGTGAGCACCTCCTCGATGCGGTCCTTCTGCTCGCCGGAGAGCTTTGCCCGCAGGCTGGCCCACACCGACTTGTCGGTCTTCTGCGCGAGCTCCAGGTTCTCGAACACCGAGAGCGCCTCGAACACCGTGGGCTTCTGGAACTTGCGGCCGATGCCGGCCTGGGCGATCTCCACCTCGCTCATGCGGGTCAGGTCGAGGGTTTCGCCGAAGAAGGCCTTGCCATTGTCCGGACGGGTCTTGCCGGTGATCACGTCCATCAGCGTGGTCTTGCCCGCGCCGTTGGGGCCGATGATGCAGCGCAGTTCGCCGACGCCGATATACAGCGTGAGGTCGCGCAGGGCGCGGAAGCCATCGAAGCTGACATTGATGTCTTCCAGGGTGAGGATGGTGCCGTGGCGCACGTCCAGCTGGCCGCTGGCGCTCGAACCGATGCCGATGGCATCGCGGCTGGCGCCTGGGTCTCGGTTGGGATCGTAGGCCGGTTCCAGCATCAGGTGGGGGACCGCTCTCATTGCTCTTTCTCCCGCTTGATCAGGCCGAGGATGCCGCGCGGCAGGTACAGGGTGACGACGATGAACAGCGCGCCGAGGAAGAACAGCCAGTACTCGGGAAAGGCCACGGTGAACCAGCTCTTCGCGCCGTTCACCACGCCTGCGCCGAGCAGCGGGCCGATCAGCGTGCCGCGCCCGCCGAGGGCGACCCAGACGGCGGCCTCGATGGAGTTGGTCGGCGACATTTCGCTGGGGTTGATGATCCCCACCAGCGGCACGAACAGCGCACCGGCGAGACCGCAGAGCACCGCGCTCAGGGTCCATACGAAGAGCTTGTAGCCGCGCGGGTCGTAGCCGCAGAACATCAGGCGGTTCTCGGCATCGCGCAGGGCGGTGAGCACCCGGCCGAACTTGCTGCGCGCCAGGGCGAAGCCGATGGCCAGGCTCGCCGCCAGCAGCAGGACGATGGCGATGAACAGCGCCGCGCGGGTGCCCGGCGCGGTGATCGGAAAGCCCAGGATGCTGCGGAAGTTGGTGAAGCCGTTGTTGCCGCCGAAGCCCGTCTCGTTGCGGAAGAACAGCAGCATGCCGGCGAAGGTCAGCGCCTGGGTCATGATCGAGAAGTACACGCCCTTGATCCGCGAGCGGAAGGCGAAGAAGCCGAATACCAGGGCCAGCAGGCCGGGCGCCAGCACCACCAGGCACAGCGCCCAGAGGAAGTGCTGGGTGCCGGCCCAGTACCAGGGCAGCTCCGTCCAGGAGAGGAAGGTCATGAACGCCGGCAACTGGTCGCCGGCCGCCTCGCGCATCAGGTACATGCCCATGGCGTAACCGCCGAGGGCGAAGAACAGCCCGTGGCCCAGCGACAACAGGCCGGCATAGCCCCAGACCAGGTCCAGGGCCAGCGCGACGATGGCGTAGCAGAGGATCTTGCCGGTGAGCGTCAGCCCATAGGCGGAGAGGTGCAGCGCGTGGCTCTCCGGCAGCAGGTGCAGCAGCGGCAGGATCAGCAGCGCGACGAGCGCGGCGCCGACGAGCCCGGCGGTGAGTTTCGGGCCGGCCTTCTGCGCGGCCGTCACGGTGAGTGGCTGGTTCAATCGATGACCCTCCCTTTCAGAGCGAAGAGCCCCTGCGGACGTTTCTGGATGAACAGGATGATCAGCGCGAGGATCAGGATCTTGCCCAGCACCGCGCCGATCTGCGGTTCGAGGATCTTGTTCGCCACGCCCAGGCCGAAGGCCGCCAGCACGCTGCCGGCGAGCTGGCCGACGCCGCCGAGCACCACCACCAGGAAGGAGTCGATGATGTAGCTCTGGCCCAGGTCCGGGCCGACGTTGCCGACCTGCGACAGCGCCACGCCACCGAGGCCGGCGATACCCGAGCCGAGGCCGAAGGCGAGCATGTCCACGCGGCCGGTGGGTACGCCGCAGCAGGCGGCCATGTTGCGGTTCTGGGTGACGGCGCGGACGTTCAGGCCCAGCCGTGTGCGGTTGAGCAGCAGCCAGGTGAGCGCCAGCACGAACAGCGCGAAGCCAATGATGACGATGCGGTTCCACGGCAGCACGAGGTTGGGCAGCACCTGGATGCCGCCGGACAGCCACGCCGGGTTGGCCACCTCGACGTTCTGCGCGCCGAACAGCACGCGCACCAGCTGGATCAGCACCAGGCTGATGCCCCAGGTGGCGAGCAAGGTTTCCAACGGTCGACCGTAGAGATGGCGGATCACTGTGCGCTCCAGCGCCATGCCGATGCACGCGGTGACGAGGAAGGCCACCGGCAGGGCGAGCAGCGGGTAGAGCTCCAGCACGCCGGGCGCGTAACGCTGGCAGAGCAGCTGCACCACGTAGGTGGAGTAGGCACCGAGCATCAGCATCTCGCCGTGGGCCATGTTGATCACCCCGAGCAGGCCGTAGGTGATCGCCAGGCCCAGTGCGGCGAGCAGCAGGATCGAGCCCAGCGACAGGCCGCTGAAGGCCTGGCCGAACAGGTCGCCCATCAACAGGCGGCGCTTGACCTGGCCGAGGCTGGTGGCGGCTGCCGTGCGTACCGAGTCGTCGGGTTCGACGGCGGGATCGAGCAGATTCTCCAGGCGGGTGCGTGCCTGCGGATCGCCGGATTCACCCAGCAGGCGCACGGCGGAAAGGCGCACTGCCGGGGCCGGGTCGGCCAGCTGCAGGTTGGCCAGGGCCAGTTGCAGGGCGGCTTTTACTCCATCGTCGGATTCTTCGTTGAGGCGAAATTCGAGCAGTGTGCGTTGCGCCGGGCGGGCGCTCTTCTGCAGCTGGCGGGCGGCTTCAAGACGCACTTCGACGCTGTCGGCGACCAGCTGGTGGCTGGCCATGGCGGTGTTCACCAGGCCGCGCAGGCGATTGTTCAGGCGCAGTTTGTCGGGCTCGCCGACCGCGGGGGCGCCACCCTCGGCCGGGTGGTACTGGCCGTCGTCGCCCAGCAGGAAGGCGCGGTTCTGCGCATCGACGGCGAGGCGGCCGGACTGGATAGCTTCCAGCAGCGGCAAGCGATCCCCATCGGGCGCGGTGGCCCATTGTTCGAGCAGTTTGGCGCGGGCGTCGTTGTCGGCGCTGGCGAAATCCTGTGCAGGGCCGGCGAAGGCGAGCTGCGGCAGCAGCGCGACTAGCGTCATGGCGCAGAGGCGGAGCAGGTGGAGCAAGGCAGTGGGCATCTTCGGAGTTCCCTGGGCAGCCGTGTGGGGCGGTTTGCCCTCTCCCTGCGCCTCTCCCTTCAGGGAGAGGGCTGAGGAGAGGGGCTTTACAGGCGGGTACTCAGTTACTGCGCACCGCGTAATCCGGCTTCTTGTCGTTGCCCGGAATGAACGGGCTCCACGGTTGGGCGCGGATCGGCTCGGGGGTCTTCCAGACCACGTTGAACTGACCGTTATCCTCGATCTCGCCGATCATCACCGGCTTGTGCAGGTGGTGGTTGGTCTTGTCCATGGTCAGGGTGAAGCCCGACGGCGCCTTGAAGGTCTGCCCGCCCATGGCTTCGCGGACCTTGTCGACGTCGGTGCTGCCGGCCTTCTGCACGGCCTGCGCCCACATGTGGATGCCGACGTAGGTGGCCTCCATCGGGTCGTTGGTCACCGCAGTGCTGTAGTTGGGCAGGTTCTTGGCCTTGGCGTAGGCCTTCCAGTCTGCGACAAACTTGCTGTTCTCCGGATTCTTCACCGATTCGAAGTAGTTCCACGCGGCGAGGTTGCCCACCAGCGGTTTGGTGTCGATGCCGCGCAGTTCCTCCTCGCCCACGGAGAAGGCCACCACCGGCACTTCGGTGGCTTCCAGGCCCTGGTTGGCCAGTTCCTTGTAGAAGGGCACGTTGGAGTCGCCGTTGACGGTGGAGATCACCGCGGTCTTGCCGCCGGCGGAGAACTTCTTGATGTCGGCGACGATGGTCTGGTAATC
Source organism: Pseudomonas sp. NPDC086581 (assembly GCF_044746165.1). Taxonomy (NCBI): domain Bacteria; kingdom Pseudomonadati; phylum Pseudomonadota; class Gammaproteobacteria; order Pseudomonadales; family Pseudomonadaceae; genus Pseudomonas; species Pseudomonas sp. NPDC086581. Next base: position 145,608 of record NZ_JBIVBR010000011.1, read on the forward strand.
GCTGTGGCCGAACGGCGTGTAGACCTCCTGGATATCCTTGTCGGCCACACCCTTGCTGTGCAGGAAGGCGCGGAGGATCTTGTTGGTGGTGCGCGGGTAGACATAGTCGGTGCCCAGCAGGAAGAAGCGCTTGGCGGCACCGCCGTCCTCGCTCATCAGGTATTCCACCGCCGGGATAGCCTGCTGGTTCGGCGCGGCACCGGTGTAGAAGACGTTGGGCGACATTTCCTCACCCTCGTACTGCACCGGGTAGAACAGCAGACCGTTGAGCTCCTCGAACACCGGCAGCACGGATTTGCGCGACACGCTGGTCCAGCAGCCGAAGACCACCGCGACCTTGTCCTGGGTCAGCAACTGGCGCGCCTTCTCGGCGAACAGCGGCCAGTTGGAGGCCGGGTCGACCACCACCGCTTCGAGCTTCTTGCCGTTCACCCCGCCCTTGGCGTTGATCTCGTCGATGGTCATCAGCGCCATGTCCTTGAGCGAGGTCTCGGAGATCGCCATGGTGCCGGACAGCGAGTGCAGGATGCCGACCTTGATGGTCTCGGCGGCCTGGGAGCTGAACGGGAACAGACCGGTGAGCAGCAGGGCGCTCATGGCCAGCGTACTTTTCAACAGCGGACGACGTTTCATCGCGGCAGCCTCCTTGGCTATCCAGGGGCGGGGAGTTGCCGGTGCGGCAGCTTCCCCGGAAATGGGGCGATCCCGCGCGGGATCGAAGCTGCCATCGCAGCATCCGTGCCAAACAGGCAAAAGCCTTGGCGCAGATGGGCTGCACGCGATTTTCTGTCGTAATGGTGAGGTTTTTCAGTGCGCAGCTTTGGTGCGCCGAGCGCCCTTTGGTGCGTGGCGCACACCAAAGGAGCGCGTTATTGCGGGAGGAAGTAGCCGCGCACGCCGGTCATGATGATCTGCGCGGCAAGGGCGCAGACGAACAGCCCCATCAGGCGGCTGACGATCATCAGGCCCTGTTCGCCGAGGACTTTCTCGATCTTGTCCGAGAGGTAGAGCGTGACGCCGACGGTCAGGCAGGCGAGGAGGATTGCTGCCAGGGCCGACAGCTTGTGCTCCCAGTCCTGGTTCACGCCCATCACCAGCAGCGCACCGATGGTGCCGGGGCCGACGGTGATGGGGATGGTCAGCGGGACGATGGTGACGTCCTGCTGCACGTTGTCCGCCTGCACCGCCGAGCGCCCCTGGGCCATGCCCAGCGCAGAGATGAACAGCACGCTGCCCGCGCCGATGCGGAAGGCGTCGGCGGTGATGCCGAACAGAGTGAAGATGTAGCGCCCGAAGAGGTATAGCAGCACGCTGGCGATCAGCGCCGCCAGGGCCACGCGCCAGGCCATGCGCTTGCGGTCGCGCGGGGCGAAGCCGCGGTTGAGGCTGATGAAGCAGGACAGGACGAAGAAGGGGCTATAGAGCACCAGCATCTTCAGGTACACGCTGAACATCACTTGCATGGGAGCGACTCGTCCGGATTGAGAGGGCGCGGCAGGGCAAAGCATAGCGGTTGAGGCGGCGGGTGGCATTGCGGCGGGGCAAATGCCAGAACGGGTTTGCGTCAGTGCAGGATATCGGAGCGAGTGTGGAAGTTGCCGGAGTAGCGGACCAGGGCCGGATGCTCCGATGCTTCGAACTTGAAGATGACGGACCCTTCAAGAAACGTGTCAGGGCAGTCTGCCACTTTGGATACGTAGTACCGCAGATTGTGTTTACGGAAGGCTTCCCGAAGAGGCTCAGGTAGCGTCTCTGCGGATTCGTTGCTGATGAGGAACTTCTCGCCGTACTGCGCCTGGAACAGTTTTATTCGCCAGTAGCTGCTCTGACTGAAGTCGATCATGACGTCGTCGATGTACTCGGCGTGTTTCTTTTCGCCCATGGAGTTGGTGCTGCCCGAATCGCTCATCAGGGATCAGGAAGGCAGCGCGTCGCTCTGCTGGTGCAGGCGGCGCTCGCGTTCGCCGACCCAGTAGGCCACCAGTTCGCGCAGCTGTGACAGCTCCACCGGCTTGGCCATGTGGCCGTCCATGCCGACCAGTCGCGCGCGCTCCTTGTGCTCGCTGAGGATGTGCGCGGTGAGTGCCACCACCGGGGTGTGCGGGCGCTGTTCGCTGGCTTCCCAGGCGCGCAGGCGCTCGGTGGCGGAGAAGCCGTCGAGCACCGGCATCTCGCAGTCCATCAGCACCAGGTCGTACTGGGTCGCCTTCATCGCGGCCAGGGCTTCCTCGCCGTTGCTGGCGGTATCGGGCTGCAGGTTGAGCTTGCTCAGCATGCCGCGGATGACCTTGGTGGAGATGCTGTTGTCCTCGGCGACGAGGATGCGGAAGTCGCTGGGCGGCACGTTCGAAACCGGCTCGCTGGCCGGCGAAAGGTAGTTGCTCACGCCGCTCGGGCCACGGCGGGACAGTTCCTCGGCCAGGGTAGCCTTGAGCGTGTAGCCGGCCACCGGCTTGGCGAGGATGCGCTTGATCCCGGCGTTGCGCGCGATGATCTTGCTCGGCGCGTTGCTGATGCCGGTGAGCATGATCAGCAGGATGTCGTGGTTGAGGTTCGGGTCTTCCTGGATCTTGGTCGCCAGCTGCATGCCGGTCATGCCAGGCATATCCTGGTCCAGAAGGACCACATCGAAGTATTCGCGCAGGTGCGCCTTGGTGCGCAGCTGGGCCAGCGCTTCCTTGCCCGACGACACCGCGCTGACGTTCATGCCCCAGGCGCTGCATTGCTGCACCACCACCTTGCGGCAGGTCTGGTTGTCGTCCACCACCAGCAGGCGCGCGCCCTGCAGCGGGCTGTCGAGGTCGGCGCCGGCCTGGTCGATCTGCTGCGGGTCGAGCGGCAGACTGAGCCAGAGCAGGTTGCCCGAATCGCCACCGCTGTCGCCGCTCTCTATTCCAAATTCCCCGGACATCAGGCGGATCAGCTGGCGCGCAATGATCAGGCCGAGGCGGCTGCTGATGCGGGTGGCGGAGAGGAAATCGCGGCTGTGCAGCTCGGCGGTGAGCAGGGCCTGGCGGTCGGCGCTGTCCAGCGGACGGCCGCTGTCCTGCACGGCGATGCGCAGGCGCGGACGGTCGGGCGGGCCGTCGAGCGCGACGACGAGGAGGATCTCGCCCTCGTCCGTCTGCTTGAAGGCATTGTCCAGCAGGCTCAGTACGGCTTGGCGCAGGCGTGTCGGGTCCCCGCTGACGATGCGTGGCACCTGCGGCTGGGTGAAGCTGATCAGCTCGACCTTCTGTTGCTCGGCCTTGGCGCGGAAGATCGCCAGGCAGTCCTCGATCAGCGCGCCGAGGTCGAACTGCACCTCGTCCAGTTCGATCTGCCCGGACTCCAGCTTGGAAATGTCGAGAATCTCGTTGATCAGCGAGAGCAGTTCGTTGCCCGCGCTGTGGATGGTCTGCACGTAGTCGCGCTGCTTGGCCGAGAGCGGAGTGCCGAGCAGCAGCTCGGTCATGCCCAGCACGCCGTTCATGGGGGTGCGGATCTCGTGGCTGATCTTGGCCAGGAAGTCACCCTTGGCCTTGAGTTCGGCGACGTTGGCGGCGCGCTGGCGGCTGGCGGCGAACTGGTCGTTCTGGATTTTCCGCTGGCGTTCGGCGAGCGCCAGGCTGAGCAGGAAGCCCACCACTGCCGAGAGCCCGAGCAGGCCGCTGCCGAGCCATTCCGCGCGGGTCGCCACGTAGCCCAGCAGCGACGGCAGGCATAGGCACCAGGCCACCACGAACAGCCCCATGCCGATGGCGAACAGGCGCGCCGGCCGGTACGCATGGATCCAGTAGTAGACCGCCACGCCGAGCATGCCCAGGGTCACCAGGGTGATAAGCCCGTACACCAGGCTGCTGATGGACAGCCCGAGCAGCAGGTTGAGGGCGACGCACAGGATCGCCAGTGTGGCGGTGCCGCCCAGCAGCAGACGCTTGAGTGGCAGGCGCGGGGTAAGGTCACGGAAGAAGCTGGCGGTGTAGCCCAGCGCGCAGAACAGTGTCACTACCAGGCAGGCCAGCGCGACCATCGGCTGCAGCGATTGGTTGTTGCCGTACCAGGGGCTGAGCAGACCGAACAGGTTCAGGCAGGCCAGCAGCAGGCTGGCGTGTACGCCGGCGAGCCACAGTCCGCTGGCGACGCGTGTATAGGCGAAACGCACGAGGTTGTAGAGCAGCAGCATGGCCAGGCAGCCGATCAGTACGCCGAAGTGCAGCGGGCGCTGGTCGTTGCTCGGCTGGCCGGCGGCCTCGATGCTGATGTTCGGTCGCAGCGGCATGGCCGACGACAGGCGCAGGTAGAGGTCCAGCGGCTCGGCGGCGGTACGCAGGGGAATCACCAGGTCGCTGCTGAGCAGTGGGCGCTGCACTGGGGAAAGATTGCCGGCGCTCTTCTGCTCGAGGACTTTCTGCCCGTCGAGGATGAACATCTCGAAGCTGTCCAGGCTTGGCGCGAACAGGCGCAGTTGCTGGGGCTCGTCGTTGGCGGGGAGGCGGACGTGCAGCCAGGTCGCGCCGGGGCCGGCGGGGGCGTGCAGGTCGTTGATGTCGAGGGGGCTGAAGAGGGTACGGTAGCGCGGGGAGATCACGTCCTGCAGTTGCAGGCGGGCGTCACTGTCGTGGAGCTGGGACCAGCCGGGATCCTGGCTTGCCGCGTAGGTCGGAAGACAGACCAGAGCGGCCAGCAGCAAGCTGACGAGGAGTCCTGTGGCAGTCCAGAGCCGACGCACGGCGAAGTCCCTTCGGTAGTGAGTGGGCGGATTATAGCCAAGTGTGCTGAAGGCCGTAATCCACCCGTGCACGCCGGGACCACCGGGCAGCAGGCGTCCGACGAGGGACGCCTCCGCCCGTCGGATCAGCCCTCGCCGCGCTCGCGGGCGATGGCGCGATAGCCGATGTCCTTGCGGTAGAAGCTGCCGTCCCAGCGGATCTTCTCGGCCAGGCGGTAAGCCTGTTCCTGGGCCGAGGAGACGGTCGGGCCGATGGCGGTGGCGCAGAGCACGCGGCCGCCGGCGGTGACGACCTGGCCGTCCTTGAGCGCGGTGCCGGCGTGGAAGACCTTGCCGTCGAGCTTGGCGGCATCGTCCAGGCCGAAGATAGCGTCACCCTTGGCGTAGTCGCCCGGGTAGCCGCCAGCGGCGATCACCACGCCCACGGTGGGACGCGGGTCCCAGGTGGCTTCGACCTTGTCCAGCGCCTTGGCCAGGGCGGCCTCGACCAGCAGGACCAGGGACGATTCCAGGCGGACCATGATCGGCTGGGTTTCCGGGTCGCCGAAGCGGCAGTTGAACTCGATGACCTTGGGCTTGCCGCTCTTGTCGATCATCAGGCCGGCGTAGAGGAAGCCGGTGTAGACGTTGCCTTCCTCGGCCATGCCGCGCACGGTCGGGTAGATCACTTCGTCCATCACGCGCTTATGCACGTCGGCAGTCACTACCGGAGCGGGGGAGTAGGCGCCCATGCCACCGGTGTTCGGGCCGCTGTCGCCGTCGCCGACGCGCTTGTGGTCCTGGCTGGTGGCCATGGGCAGCACGTTCTGGCCGTCGACCATGACGATGAAGCTGGCTTCCTCGCCGTCGAGGAACTCTTCGATCACCACGCGCGAACCGGCGTCGCCGAAGGCGTTGCCGGCGAGCATGTCGCGCACGGCTTCCTCGGCTTCGGCCAGGGTCATGGCGACGATCACGCCCTTGCCCGCGGCCAGGCCGTCGGCCTTGATCACGATGGGCGCGCCTTTCTCTTTCAGATAGGCCAGCGCCGGCTCGACTTCGGTGAAGTTCTGGTAGTCGGCAGTGGGGATCTGGTGGCGTGCGAGGAAGTCCTTGGTGAAGGCCTTGGAGCCTTCCAGCTGGGCGGCGCCAGCAGTAGGACCGAAGATGTCCAGGCCACGAGCGCGGAACAGGTCGACCACGCCTTTGACCAGCGGAGCCTCGGGGCCAACGATGGTCAGCTGCACGTTCTTCGCAGCGAAGTCGGCCAGCTCTTCCAGGGCCAGCACGTCGATGGCGACGTTTTCGCACTTGGCTTCGGTGGCAGTGCCGGCGTTGCCCGGCGCGACGAAGACCTTCTGCACGCGCGAATCCTGCGCGACCTTCCAGGCCAGCGCGTGCTCGCGACCGCCACTACCGATGATGAGTACGTTCATTGGAGTTCTCCTGAACAGTTCCGGCTTTGCCGGATTGTTGGGTATCGCTTCGCTCCACCCAACCTACGAGAGCTTTTTTCCAGCCTGTGCGAGGGCGCAATGGAGTGGCTGGATGCAAGGCGCGGACGGCTTAGACAAGCGGAGTTGCCTATTGGCAATGAGCATTGGCGAAGTCGTCCGCAACGCAGCAGACGGCCGCTACAGTGCGGCCGTCCCGGTTAATGCCTAAAGTGGCGCATGCCGGTGAACACCATTGCAATGCCGGCCTCGTCGGCGGCGGCGATCACCTCGTTGTCGCGCATCGAGCCACCCGGCTGGATCACCGCGGTGATACCGGCCTTGGCAGCGTTGTCGATGCCGTCGCGGAACGGGAAGAAGGCGTCCGACGCCATGACCGCACCCTTCACTTCCAGGCCGGCGTGCTCGGCCTTGATGGCGGCGATGCGGGCGGAGTTCACGCGGCTCATCTGGCCGGCGCCGACGCCGACGGTCTGGCGCGCCTTGGCGTAGACGATGGCGTTGGACTTGACGAACTTGGCGACTTTCCAGGCGAAGATCAGGTCGTGGATTTCCTGCTCGCTCGGGGCGCGCTGGGTAACGATCTTCAGGTCATCGGCAGTGATCATGCCGATGTCGCGGCTCTGCACCAGCAGGCCACCGTTGACGCGCTTGAAGTCCCAACCCGGCGCACGCTCGGCCGGCCACTCGCCACATTCGAGCAGGCGCACGTTGGCCTTGGCAGCGACCACGGCACGGGCGGCTTCGGAGATTTTCGGGGCGATGATGACTTCGACGAACTGGCGCTCGACGATGGCCTGGGCGGTCTCGCCGTCCAGTTCGCGGTTGAAGGCGATGATGCCGCCGAAGGCCGACTCGGTGTCGGTGGCGTAGGCCAGATCATAGGCCTTGCGGATGCCGCCTTCGTTTTCCGGAACCACGGCCACGCCGCACGGGTTGGCGTGCTTGACGATGACGCAGGCCGGCTTGACGAAGCTCTTCACGCACTCCAGCGCGGCGTCGGTGTCGGCCACGTTATTGAACGACAGTTCCTTGCCCTGCAGCTGGATGGCGGTGGAGACGCTGGCCTCGCCCTTCTTCGCCTCGACGTAGAAGGCCGCGCTCTGGTGCGGGTTCTCGCCGTAGCGCATTTCCTGCGCCTTGATGAACTGGCTGTTGAAGGTGCGCGGGAAGGCGCCGCGAGCTTCGGTGGACAGGGTGTCGCGCGCCTGGTCGATGGTGCCCAGGTAGTTGGCGATCATGCCGTCGTAGGCCGAGGTGTGCTCGAACGCCTTCAGGGCCAGGTCGAAGCGCTGGGCATAGGTTAGGCCGCCGGCTTTCAGGGCGGCGACGATGCTGGCGTAGTCACCGGCGTTGACCACGATGGCAACGTCCTTGTGGTTCTTCGCCGCGCTGCGGACCATGGTCGGGCCGCCGATGTCGATGTTCTCGATGGCGGTCGGCAGGTCGCAGTCGGCCTTGGCCACGGTCGCTTCGAACGGGTACAGGTTGACCGCCACCAGGTCGATCGGCTTGATGCCGTGCTCTTCCATCACTGCGCCGTCGAGGTCACGACGGCCGAGGATGCCACCGTGGATCTTCGGGTGCAGGGTCTTCACGCGGCCGTCCATCATCTCCGGGAAGCCGGTGTAGTCGGCCACTTCCACGGCGGCGATGGCGTTGTCCTTGAGCAGCTTGTAGGTGCCGCCGGTGGAGAGAATCTCCACGCCGAGGGCAGCCAGCTCACGGGCGAAATCGACGACGCCGGTCTTGTCGGAAACGCTGATCAGCGCACGGCGGACGGGCAGGCGGGTGGTTTGGTCGGTCATAACGGCTTCCACAAAGGCTTCGGGCTTTTCGCGTGTCAGGCGTGGGCCCGGCTGACCTTGTGGTCGCGGGCCCGCGCCTGCCACCTGTCAGAGAAGATCGTACTGCTTGAGTTTCTTGCGCAGGGTTCCGCGGTTCAGCCCCAGCAGTTCGGAGGCTTTGGTCTGGTTACCCTTCACGTGGTTCATGACGGTTTCCAGCAGCGGCGCTTCGACTTCGCAAAGCACCATGTTGTACACGTCCGTGACCGGCTGCCCTTCGAGATGGGCGAAATAGTTATGCAGTGCCTTCTCCACGCTGTCGCGGAGGGTCTGGCCCTCTTGCGTCGGAGTGGTCAGGTGCTGTTTCAGGTTGGCGTTGTCGCTCACGGGTGTCATTCCACTCACTAATGTCTCGGTCATCGTTGTCATGCGGCCACCCCTTCTCCGTTATTGTGGCGCTCGGCGAAGAACTGCCTGACGCTGGCGCTCTGTGCATCCTTGTCCTGCAAACGATTGAACTGGGAACGGAACTCCGCCGCTCCCGGTAGGGTTGCGAGGTACCAGCCCACATGCTTGCGGGCAATTCGCACACCCATTTCCTCCCCATAAAACGCATGCAATGCAGCGAGGTGCTCGAGCAGGATGCTCTGTACCTCGTGCAGACTCGGCGCCGGCAACAGCTCGCCGGTGCTCAGGTAATGATCGATCTCGCGGAAGATCCAGGGATTGCCCTGGGCGGCGCGGCCGATCAGCAGGGCATCCACGCCCGTCTGCTCGAAAACCTGCCGCGCCTTGCGCGGTGAATCGATATCACCATTGGCGAAGACCGGAATCGAAACCGCCTGCTTGATTGCCGCGATGGTTTCGTACTCCGCCTCGCCGGTGTAGAGGTCGGCACGGGTCCTGCCGTGTACCGCCAGCGCCTGGATGCCCGACTGCTCGGCGATCCGCGCCACCGTCACACCGTTCTTGTTCGACCGGTCCCAACCGGTGCGAATCTTCAGGGTGACGGGAACCTCTACCGCCGCGACCACCGCTTCGAGGATGTCGGCCACCAGCCGTTCATCCTTCATCAGCGCGGAGCCCGCGGCCTTGTTGCAAACCTTCTTCGCCGGACAGCCCATGTTGATGTCGATGATCTGGGCGCCGAGCTCCACATTGCACCGTGCGGCTTCCGCGAGCATCTGCGGGTCGCCGCCGGCGATCTGCACCGAACGCGGCTGATCCTCGTGGTCGTGCTGCAGGCGCAGGCGCGACTTGCGGCTGTTCCACAGGCGGACGTCGCTGGTGACCATCTCCGACACCACCATGCCGGCGCCGAGGCGGCGACAAAGCTGGCGGAACGGACGATCGGTGACGCCGGCCATCGGGGCCAGGATCAGTCTGTTGGGCAGTGTGTAGGAGCCGATGCGTACCACCGACTGGTTTTCCATGGTCAATGGGGCGGGAACACCGAGGCGCCGCGTGCTACGAGACTCGCGGATGCGTTCGGGGCCTGCCACCGGTGCTAGCAAAAAAGGGAGGGCATGATACCCGCTCTCGATGACCGGATAAAGGCGATTTTGGATAAATTCTGAACAATCCCGGGCTTAGTACCCCAGGTTGGAAGACGAGCGGAACTGGCGCTCTCAGGCGCTTTGAGCTACCCGCCGGGTCATTCCGGCGAGTGGAAGCTCAGGCTGTAGTTCACCGCTTTCGGACCCGGATCGAGGATATCCAGGGAGATGTGGATCGGCGTCTGCGGCGGCATCTCGCTCTGCCCGGCCAGTTCGCCCGAGAGGTACTCGCTGGGCTTGAAGCGGCGGCTGGCGATCAGCTGGCCGTTCAGATCGGCGAAGCGCATTTCCAGCAGCGGGAAGGGCTGGGAGAAGTTGGCGCGGTTGTAGATGATCGCGTCCACCACCAGCGCGCCGCTGAAGTCCGGGTGGCTGCGCACCACCAGGTTGCTGCTGCGGATCTGCTCCACGTCGACCTTGGAGGGCAGGGTGCAGCCCAGTTCCGGGCAGGCCTGCGCGAACCAGGGGCGGTATTGGTCCTGGCGAGCCAGTTCGTCGAAGTGATAGGCGATGTACTGCCCGGCGAGACCGGCCAGGGCCAACAGCACCAGAAGCAGCCAGAACAGGCGGCGGCCCCAGCGGCGCTTGGGCTTCTGCCAATCCAGTTGCAGGGGTTCGTCGCTCAGGTCGTGCAGGCCGCCATCGTGCAGTCCGGGTTCGGCGCGGCGATTATCGCCGCGCTGGTCGGCCAGCGGCGGCTCCTCGTCTTCATCGTCAGGCTCATCGTCATCGCGCCGGGCGCTGAAGGCGGGAAGTGTCTCGTCGTCGCTGGCTACCCTCAGAGGCTCGGCGCGCGAGGGCTCGACACGAGGGGGAGTCGGGTCGATACGCGGCTCATGCTCGGCGTCGTCCTCTGGCTCTTCCGGCTCCGGCTCCGGTTCTCTGTCGGCCACCAGGCGTGCGCTGGCGTGCGGCTCATCCGGCTCTTCCGCAGAAAGCTGGCCGAGTCTGGGTTCCTGGCGGGAGGCACGGCTGGTGCCTTTCTGTTCCTCTTCGATCAGGGCTTCGGCCCAGCGCTCGTCGTGCGGGTCGCGCTTCTCTTCCTGGCGGGTCTGCAGGGCCTCGCTGGGACGCGGCGCGCGGTCGATGCTGAGGAATTCCTGGGACAGCTCGAACTCGTCGAGCTTGGCCAGTTCCTCGTCGAGGTTGAGGCTGTCCAAGTCGAGATCGTCGTGAATCCACAGTGTCTCGTCTTTCTTTCCTGGTGCGGGCTTTCCTGGTGCGGGCGTCGGCGCAGGCTGGGGCGGCTCGCTGGACACGGTTGCCGTCGGGGCGATCACCGTGGCCGCAGCAACGGCCGGGGCGGGTTCGGTAACCGGTGTCGGTTTCGCTTCCACCTTCGTTTCGGCGATGGCGGGCTTTTCTGCCACATCGCTGGAATGCCGCGCGGCATGGGGTGCCAGCGGCCAGCCGAGGGTGGCGGTGCCGGGGGCGCTCGGTGCGGCGGGCTTTTCAGGCGTGAAGGTGCGGAAGGCCGGCGCGGGGACGGGCGCGGCTGCGATCGGCTCCTGGGCTTTAGGTGGCGCAGGTGGCGCGATCGGCTCCGCTGCCGGGGCAGGCTTCGGCGCTTCGACGGGTGGAGTGGTAGTGACGGCCGGCGACGGAACCTGGGTCGGCTCGCCGACCATGTTCTGCGGCGCACTGAAGACCTTCAGGCAGGTTCCGCAGCGCACAGCACCGCTGGCCGCGCCCAGTTGCGCCGAGTTGACGCGGAAACGGGTCTGGCAATGGGGGCACTGGGTGATGAAGCTTTCGCTCATGCGGCGGTCCGGCGGAAAAATCTGGCGGTTAGTCTAACTCAAGCCCCGTATGGCGGGCACTCAGCGGCGGCGGCCGCTGATGCGGATCCAGCCATCGCGCTCGGCGGTCGGGTCGAGGTCGAAGGCGTCGGCGTAGGCGGCGCGTACTTCCTCGGCCTGCTCGGCGAGGATGCCCGAGAGAGCCAGCAGGCCACCGGATTTCACCAGCCCGGTGAGCTGCTCTGCCAATGTGACCAGCGGACCGGCCAGAATGTTCGCCACCAGGACGTCCGCCTGCGCCTTGGGCAGATCAGCGGGCAGGTAGACGGGGAATTTCGTCGGGTCGATGCCGTTGCGCGAGGCGTTGTCGCGTGAGGCTTCCAGCGCCTGCGGGTCGATGTCGGTACCAACTGCCTGGTCGGCGCCCAGCAGCAGCGCGGCGATGGCGAGGATGCCCGAGCCGCAACCGAAATCCAGCACGTTCTGGCCGGCCAGTTCCTGGCCGTCGAGCCATTCCAGGCACAGCGCAGTGGTCGGGTGGGTGCCGGTGCCGAAGGCCAGGCCCGGGTCGAGCAACAGGTTCACCGCTTCCGGTTCCGGGGCATCGTGCCAACTGGGCACGATCCACAGGCGCCGGCCGAAGTGCATCGGCTTGAAGTTGTCCATCCAGCTGCGTTCCCAGTCCTGGTCTTCGATGTGCTCGATCTGGTGCTCCGGCAGCTCGCCGCCGGTCAGCAGGGTCAGGTGGGCGATCAGCGAGTCTTCGTCGGTGTCCGCTTCGAACAACGCGAGCAGGTGGGTGTGGCTCCACAGTGGGGTGGTACCCAGGTCCGGCTCGAAGATCGGCTGGTCTTCGGCGTCCATGAAGGTCACGGAGACGGCGCCGACTTCCAGCAGCGCATCTTCATAGGTTTCCGCCTGATCCGGGGTGATGGCGAGTCGGACTTGAAGCCAGGGCATGGGGCGGTACCTCGATCGTGCCGGGATGGAGCTGGAAAAGACAACGGACCGCCTGGGCGGCCCGCAGATAAAGGCGGCAAGCTTACTGCACGGCACCTTGCCATGCCAGCGCGCAGGGGCCGCAAAGCACAAGGGCCGCCCAGAGGCAGCCCTTGTAGTGGAGCGAGGCGGGGCAGGCTTAGTGCTTGTCCATGCCCAGCTTCTTCTCCAGGTAGTGGATGTTCACGCCACCCTTGCAGAACTCTTTATCGCGGACCAACTCCTTGTGCAGCTCGGTGTTGGTCTTGATGCCATCGACGATCAGCTCGTCCAGCGCATTACGCATGCGCGCCATGGCTTCATCGCGGTCCTTGCCGTAGGTGATGATCTTGCCCACCAGCGAGTCGTAGTTCGGCGGTACGGCGTAGCCGCTGTACAGGTGCGAATCCACACGCACGCCGTTGCCGCCCGGTGCGTGGAAGTGCTTCACCTTGCCGGGGCTGGGCATGAAGGTCTTCGGGTCTTCGGCGTTGATCCGGCATTCCAGCGCATGGCCACGGATGACCACGTCTTCCTGCTTGATCGACAGCTTGTTGCCCGAGGCGATGCTGAGCATTTCCTTGACGATGTCGATACCGGTGACCATTTCCGACACCGGATGCTCCACCTGCACACGGGTGTTCATCTCGATGAAGTAGAAGCGGCCGTTCTCGTAGAGGAACTCGAAGGTGCCGGCGCCACGGTAGCCGATTTCCACGCAGGCCTGGACGCAGCGGGCCAGCACTTCGGCGCGGGCCTTCTCATCGATGCCCGGTGCTGGGGCTTCTTCCAGTACCTTCTGGTGACGACGCTGCAGGGAGCAGTCGCGGTCGCCCAGGTGGATGGCATTGCCCTGGCCATCGGAGAGGACCTGGACTTCCACGTGACGCGGGTTGGTCAGGAACTTCTCCAGGTAGACCATCGAGTTGCCGAAGGCCGCGCCCGCTTCGGTGCGGGTCAGCTTGGCGGACTTGATCAGGTCTTCTTCCTTGTGCACGACGCGCATGCCGCGACCACCACCGCCACCGGCGGCCTTGATGATCACCGGGTAGCCAACCTCGCGGGCGATGGCCAGCGCGGTTTCTTCGTCTTCGGGCAGCGGGCCGTCGGAGCCCGGTACGGTCGGCACGCCGGCTTTCTTCATGGCGTCCTTGGCGGACACCTTGTCACCCATCAGGCGGATGACGTCGGCGCTCGGGCCGATGAAGGTGAAGCCCGAGCGCTCGACCTGCTCGGCAAAGTCGGCGTTCTCGGCGAGGAAACCGTAGCCGGGGTGGATACCCACGGCGCCGGTGACCTCGGCTGCGGCGATGATCGCCGGGATGTGCAGGTAGGACTGCGCGGCCGGGGCCGGACCGATGCAGACCGCTTCGTCGGCCAGCGACAGGTGCATCAGCTCGCGGTCGGCGGTCGAGTGCACGGCCACTGTCTTGATGCCCAGCTCCTTGCACGCGCGCAGGATGCGCAGCGCGATTTCGCCGCGGTTGGCGATCAGTACTTTTTCCAACATCGCAGGTTCCCCGCGGTTTAAACGATGGTGAACAGGGGCTGGTCGAACTCGACCGGCTGGCCGTTCTCCACGAGGATCTGACCGATCACACCGCTGGTCTCGGCCTCGATGTGGTTCATCATCTTCATGGCTTCGACGATGCAGAGGATGTCGCCTTTCTTCACGCTCTGGCCGACTTCGACGAAGTTGGCGGAGGTCGGCGAGGCAGCGCGGTAGAAGGTGCCGACCATCGGCGAGCGCACGGCGCCGGCGAGGTTCTGGGCAGCCGGGGCGGCTTCGGCGGCCGGGGCAGCAGCGACTGGAGCGGCGGCCGGGGCCGGGGCCGGAGCGTAGGCCGGGGCGGCAGCGTAGATCGGCTGGGCGGCGGTCTTGCTGTGACGGCTGATGCGTACGGACTCTTCGCCCTCTTTGATCTCCAGTTCGTCGATACCGGATTCTTCGAGCAGTTCGATCAGTTTCTTGACTTTACGGATGTCCATCAGTGTTCGCTCTCCCAGGTGAGGTCACGGGCGTTCAAGTTGTTCAAGGGCGGATTCCAGGGCCAGGCGGTAGCCTGTGGCTCCCAGACCGCAGATCACCCCTACCGCCACATCGGAGAAGTAGGAGTGATGCCGGAAAGGTTCACGTTTGTGCACGTTGGAGAGGTGCACTTCGATGAATGGGATGCTCACTGCGAGCAATGCGTCACGTAGTGCGACACTTGTATGCGTGAAAGCCGCCGGATTGATGAGGATGAAATCCACGCCTTCGTTGCGCGCGGCGTGGATCCGGTCGATCAATTCGTACTCGGCGTTGCTCTGCAGGTGCAGCAGGTGGTGGCCGGCCTCGCGGGCGCGGCGCTCCAGGTCCTGGTTGATCTGCTCGAGGGTGACGGAGCCGTACTTGTCGGGCTCGCGGGTGCCCAGCAGGTTGAGGTTCGGCCCGTGCAGTACCAGTAAGGTCGCCATCTGGATGCGGTAGTCCTTGTTCTTGGCGGGAAAAGATAGGGCGGGACTATGCCGGAAAGCCGGCGTGACTGTCCAGTCATGCCGGTTTTGCCGTAGATGTCAGCATGTTGCCAGCCGATTACGGCAAAACCATTGCAATCAAACTGTGATCAGGAGCGCGTTCCAGCCTGTTTCAGGCGGTCGGCCAGGGTGGCAGCGTCGGTCTCGCCGATGATGCGCAGATCGCTCCATTCGTCGCCTTTAGGCGAGAAGAACAGCAAGGCGGGTGGGCCGAACAGGTTGTAGCGGTCGAGCAGGGCGCGCTGTTCCTCGGTGCTGGCCGTCATGTCGAAGCGCAGCAGGACGAAGCCGGGCAGTTGCGACTGGACTTCCGGTGCCGGTAGCACCTGGCGCTCGATGATCTTGCAACTGATGCACCAGTCGGCGTACCAGTCCAGCAGCACCGGCCGACCGGCGGCCTGGGCGCTGGCTAGCGCGGCGTTGAGCTGCGCCGGGGTGGTGACGTTCTGCCAGTCGCCAGGGGTGGACGTCGGTGGGCCCGCATGCAGACCTGGGGTGTTGCGGCCCAGCGGGTGCAACGGGTCGGACTCGCCGCGCAGGGCGCCGGTCCAGGCGGCCACGGCGTAGACCAGCAGCATCAGGCCGAACAACTGGCCGAGGCGCTGCAGCGGCTTCTTCGGTCCCAGTTCGAGGGTGCCGATGGCCAGGGCGACGCCGCCGGCCAGGGTACCCCACAGGGTCAGTGCCACCGGTCCGGACACCAGGCGTTCGAGCATCCAGATGGCCACGGCCAGCAGCATCACGCCGAAGACGTTGCGCACGCCGTTCATCCAGGCGCCGCTTTTGGGCAGCAGCGCGCCGCCACCGACAGCGAAGATCACCAGTGGCGTGCCCATGCCCAGGCCCAGGGAGAACAGGAGTAGGCCGCCGCCCACCGCATCGCCGGTGCTGCTGATGTAGAGCAGCAGGCCGGCCAGCGGGGCGGTGACGCAGGGCGACACCAGCAGGCTGGAGAGCACGCCCAGGGTCGCCGCGCCGGCAATCGAACCGCCACGGGTGTTGTTGGCCATCTTGTCCAGGCGCTCGCGCACGAAGCCCGGCAGGCGCAGCTCGAAGGCGCCGAACATGGCGATGGCGAAGACCACGAAGAAGGCCGCGAAGGGGATCAGCACCCAGGGCGACTGCAGCATCGCCTGCAGGTTGAGCTTGGCGCCGAACAGGCCCATCAGGGTGCCGAGCACCGCGTAGCAGGCCGCCATCGGCAGCACGTAGGCCAGCGACAGCGCCAGGCCGCGCATGCCGCCCGGACGGCCACGCAGCACGACGCCGGAGAGGATCGGCAGCATCGGCAGCACGCAGGGGGTGAAGGTCAGCGCCAGGCCCAGCAGGAAGAAGATCACCAGTGCACGGCCGAGTTTCTTGATCTTGCCCGGCTCGTGGTCGCCCAGCAGGCTGGCCAGCGGGTTGCTCGAAGCGGCGGCGGACTTGGCGACGGCGGAAGGCGCGGGGCCGGTCACCACGCTCGCGGCCTGGCCGTCGGCGATCTGCAGGCGGGTGGTTTCCGGCGCATAGCACAGGCCTTTATCGGCGCAGCCCTGGTAGCTGACGACCAGCGTGAAGGGCTTGTGTTGCGGGTTCACCAGCGGCACGTCGATGTCGGTGATGGCGTAATACACCACCGTATCGCCGAAATAGTCGTCGTGATGCTGCTTGCCCGGCGGCAGCTTCACTTCGCCGACGTTCACGCCACTGTCGGCGGGCTCGACTTTGAAGCTGAAACGGTGCTGGTAGAGGTAGTAGCCATCGGCATTGATGAAGCGCAGTTTCACCTGCTGGCTGTCGCTGTCCTCGACGCTGACGCGGAAGGCTTCGGCCACCGGCAGGAAGTCGCCCTTGGCCGGTTGCCCGACGGCGAAGCCGCCCTTGTCGGCGGGTTTGTCGAACAGGCCGGCGGAGGCGGGCAGGGCGATCAGCAGCAGGAGCAGGGTGAGCAGGCGGCGCATGGACATCTCGCGGACTACGTAATGGGCGGGCATAGGGCTGGCGGGCATGATAGCGGAAAGCTTCCGACGCGGCCCGAGGCGTTGCCGGAAGAGCTGTCACAAGACGTGATAGAGGCTGTGGGACTGCGCCTACGAGCCCCAGTTCCCCAGGCTCCGCTGCGTCAATCGGCCGCTCGCTGGCCGAAGGCCGCCAGCAGGTCGCTGACGAAGGCCTGTTCGGCGTCGCCGGGATGGCGTCCGCGGTGGCGGGTCAGGCTGAAGGCCACGTCGAAGCCCAGCTCGCCGGGCAGCAGTTCGCGCAGATGGCCACGCTCGATCCACGGTTGGGCGACATGCTTGGGCAAGTAGCCGATGTGTGCACCGGAAAGGATGAATGCCAGGCTGCCGTCCACCTGCTCGCAGCGCGCGCTGCTGCGACTGGTTTGCAGCGGCTCGTCGGCGGCGATGAAGCGGTAGGGGTGCAGGACCTGGTCGGCATCGGCCAGGGAGTCGCGGGTCGGTTTCTTCTCGAGGAAGGCCGGATGCCCGGCGCCGCAGTAGAGGCCCTGGGGTTCGACGAACAGGGTGTGATGTTCCAGCGCCGCCTGGGTGCCGGCGAAGTAGCCGACCGCCAGGTGCAGGCGGTCCTGCAGTAACTGGCGCTCCAGCTCGGCGGGCGTGGCGGTGATCAGTTCCAGGCTGACCGCCTCGTTGCGCTGGCGGAAGCGGCGGATCGCCCCGGACAGCTGCGCCAGGACTTCCACATCCAGCCCCTCGGAAAGTCCGATGCGCACCTCACCCAGCAGCTTGTCGGCTACGCCGCGCGCTTCGTCGCGAAATCCCTCGATGGCGACGAACAGGCGCCGCGTCGATTGCAGCAGGTGCTCGCCCTTGGGCGTCAGGCGGAAGCCGCCCTTGCCGCGTTCGCACAGGCGGTAGCCCAGGCGCGTCTCCAGCTTGGCCATCTGGATGCTGATACTCGGCTGGCTCAGCCCCAGTTCGCCCTGCGCGGCGCTGAAGCCGCCGCATTCCACCACGGTGACGAACAGCCGCAGCAGTTGCAGGTCGAGGTCGCGCAATTGGCTGAGCATGGCTGTCTCCAAACATTGCTTTGGTGAAATGCCAAAGTAATTAACTTTGTATTTTTACAAAGTAAAGCCCGCCCCATGCTCGCCCTATAACGACAACAACCTGAGGCGATGATCATGCGTGCGTTCTTACGGGCTTCTCTCACGGTGCTGGCCGTGGCCCTGGCCATGCCCCTGCCGGCGCAGGAGCGGGTGCTCAACCTCTACAACTGGGCGGATTACGTCGGCGCCGATGCGCTGCTGCGCTTCCAGAAGGAAACCGGTATCCGCGTCAAATACGACACCTTCGACAGCGCCGAGGTGCTCGACAGCAAGCTGATGACCGGCCGCAGCGGCTACGACGTCGTGTTCCCCGCCAGCAGCGGGCTGGCCCGCGCCATCCAGGCCAAGGCGGTGCAACCGGTGGACGCCGCGCAGCTGAAGAACTTCGCCAACCTCGACCCGGAATTGCTGGCCAAGCTGGCCGCCATCGACCCCGGCAATCGCTTCGGCGTGCCCTACACCTGGGGCACCGTGGGCCTGGCGATCAACAAAAACGAGGTGCTCAAGCGCATCCCCGACGCCCCGCTGGACAGCCTCGACCTGCTGTTCAAGCCCGAGTACGCCAGCCGCCTGGCCGACTGCGGCGTCTCGCTGATCGACTCGCCCCAGGAAGTCATCAGCGTGGCGCTCAACTACCTGGGCAAGTCGCCATACAGCACCGACTCGGCGGACCTGGCCGAGGTCCGCCAGTTGCTGGAGAAGCTACAGCCCAGCGTGCGCTACATCGCCAGTGGCAAGCACATCAACGACCTGGCCAACGGCACGCTTTGCGTCGCCCTGACCTACACCGGCGATGCACTGATGGGCGCCGCCCAGGCCAAGCAGGCGAACAAGCCGTACGAGGTGATCTACCGGATTCCCAAGGAAGGCACGCTGATCTGGTTCGACACCATGGCCATCCCGGTGGACGCGCCACACCCGCATGAAGCCCGCGCCTTTATCGACTTCATGCTGCGCCCGGAATCCATCGCCGAGCTGACCAACACCCTGTACTTCGCCAACGCCAACCTCAAGGCCACGCCGTTGCTGAATGCCGACGTGGCCGGCGATCCGGACATCTACCCGGCGCCGGCCATGCGCCAGAAGCTGTTCGGCGAGCAGTTGCTGACCTTGAAGCAGCAGCGCGAGCGCACCCGGCTGTGGTCGGCGTTCCGTACCCGTAGCTGATTCGTGTGCGCTTGCCCTCTCCCTAACCCTCTCCCTGAAGGGAGAGGGCGGGGGAAGAGGGTGGTCCCGCAGGCACCGAACCATCAGAACAACACAACAAAGACATTGATGAGGACACCATGGATCTCGCCCAAGACAACGACCAGGCCATCACCCGCGACAGCCTCTACGGCACCGCCGCCGAATCCACCTACGCCGGCATCACCAGCTTCATGCGCCGCCGCTACAGCCGCGACCTGCGCGGCGTCGATCTGGTAGTCAGCGGCGTGCCCTTCGACACCGCCACCACCAACCGCCCCGGCAGCCGCTTCGGACCGCGGGCGATCCGTGCTGCCTCGGTGCAGATGGCCTGGGCACGGCACTTCCCCTGGGAGTTCGATCCCTTCGACCACCTGGCGGTGATCGACTATGGCGACTGCTCCTTCGACCACGGCGTGCCGCAGGAAACCCCGGAAGTCATCGAAGCCCATGCTGCGCGCATCCTCGATGCCGGCTGCGCGCTGCTGACCCTGGGCGGCGACCACTTCATCAGCTATCCGCTGCTCAAGGCCCACGCGAAGAAGCACGGCCCGCTGTCGTTGATCCACTTCGACGCCCACAGCGACACCTGGCCGGACGAGGATTGCCAGCGCATCGACCACGGCACCATGTTCTACCACGCCGCCCGCGAGGGGCTGGTCGACCCGGCGCGCTCGGTGCAGGTCGGCCTGCGCACCACCAATGACGACGTGATGGGCTTCCAGGTGCTGGACGCCCGCGAAGTGCATCGCAACACGCCGCAGGCCATCGCCGAGCGCATTCGTGCGCGCGTTGGCGACCACCCGGTGTACCTGACCTTCGACATCGACTGCCTCGACCCGGCCTTCGCTCCGGGCACAGGTACACCGGTCTGTGGCGGACTGAGCTCGCACCAGGCGTTGGAAATCCTCCGCGCGCTGCGCGGTATCAACCTGGTGGGGATGGATGTGGTGGAAGTGGCGCCGCCCTACGACAGCGCCGAAATCACCGCCTTGGCCGGCGCGACGTTGGCGATGGAGATGGTTTGCCTATACGCGGCTCGTCACAAGCTCGGCGAGCGTTGATGAGTTGATCTTGCCGGAGTGCTGGCGGGGCGCTTCGACCAGATCAAAGGCCCCTCACCCTAACCCTCTCCCACAAGCGGGAGAGGGGACTGTTCGCTGCAGGATGAAGCCGTTGGGGCAGCCGGCACATATGGCCCCCTCTCCCTCCGGCGTCCCGGCACGAAAAATTGATCCGACGGATACGGAGCCATCAGACGCGAAACGCCCTGACGGCGGTGTGCAACGCACCGCCCAACTCCTGCAACTGCTCACCGTGGCTACGCCCCTGGCCGATCAGGCGCAGGTTTTCGCTGCCCAGTTCGTGGATGCGCTCGCTGTGGGAGCGAATTTCGCTGACCGCGCCGCTCTGCTGAGCGGAGCTTTCGGCGATGCGCTGGGCCATGCTGGCAATGGTGCGGATGGAGCCGACCACCTCGTCCAGTGCGCCCTCGGCGGCGCCGGCCTGGTTGGCGGTGACTTCCGCGTGTTCGACCTGGCTGCGCATTGCCTCGACCGACTGCCGTGCGGCCTGCTGCAGGCGGGCGGTGAGTTGCTGGATTTCCTCGGTGGCGCCGGCGGTGCGCAGCGCCAGTGAGCGCACTTCCTCGGCGACCACGGCAAACCCCCGGCCCTGTTCGCCGGCTCGCGCGGCTTCGATGGCGGCGTTCAGCGCCAGGAGGTTGGTCTGATCGGCGATGGAGCGGATCACCCCCAGTACGTTGCCGATGGTGGCCGACTCTTCGGCGAGGTTCTCGATGGCTTGGGCGTTGCTCTGCACCTCGTCCACCAGCGCGCGCATGCCGCTCAGGCTGTTGCCGATCACCTGCTGGCCCTGCTCGACGGCCGCACCGGCGGCGTGGCTGGCCGAAGCGGCCTGGCTGGCGTCGCCGGCCACCTGCTGGATCGCCGCTTCCATGTGGCCCAGCGCGTCACGGATTTCCCCGGTGTCGCT
Source organism: Pseudomonas sp. NPDC086581 (assembly GCF_044746165.1). NCBI lineage: Bacteria > Pseudomonadati > Pseudomonadota > Gammaproteobacteria > Pseudomonadales > Pseudomonadaceae > Pseudomonas > Pseudomonas sp. NPDC086581. Next base: position 166,561 of record NZ_JBIVBR010000011.1, read on the forward strand.
GGCCTGGCGCTCGGCCCCCGCGTGCAGGCCACCGCTGAGTTCGGCCAAGGCGCGGCTGCTGCCGGCCACTTCCTCGGCGCGCTGGTGGATGGTGCCGACCAGGGTGCCGAGGAAATCGCGCAGGCGGTTCAGCGATTCCTGCAGTTCCAGCAGGTCGCGGGTGCGGGTTGCCAGGGCGATGGGCTTGGCGAAGTCGCCACGGGCCCAGGTCGAGAGCGCCGGGACCAGTTGGCCAAGAACGCGCGCCAGGCGGCGTTGCAAGGTGTCGATGAGCAGGGCGGTGGTGAGGATCAGGACAATCAGCGCGCCCTGGATGATGCGCACCTGGGCCTGGATCTTCGAGCGCTCCTCGCGTACCTGTGGCTCCAGGGTCGCCAGCGCCTGCTGCACGGCGCCCAGGCGCTGGGCGGTGGCGTTGGCCAGCTCCTGGCGCTGGGCGATCAGCTGGCGGGTGCGGTTGAGTTCATCCGGGTAGCGGCGCAGCACGCTGCTGAGGTCGCGCTTCAAGGCGACGCCACGGTCCTCGCTCTGCGTCTGGGCGGCCGGCTGCGATTCCAGACCCATCATGGCGGCGAAGTCGTCGGAGGCGGAGGCTTGTTGCTCCAGCACGCCGAGCAGCGGCAGGGCGTCGATGCGCTCGGCCAGCTGGCGCAGGGTTTCCAGCTCGCGCTGGATATCCTCGGCGAGCGCTGGGTTGCCGCTCTCCACCAGCTTGGCACGGGCGTGGGCCAGGCGCGTCAGGTGCAGGCCGGCTTGCAGCAGCGGGGGGCGGTACTCGGCGGCGGCGGGGTTCTGGCTGGCATCGGCATAGGCGCCGAGCTGGTCCAGCGCGGCCAGCAGGTCACGCTCGGCCTGCAGCAGCAGGCCCTGTGGGTCGCCGGCCAGCTTGCCGGCGGCAAGCAGCTGGTTGCCGCTGAACTGGTGCAGTTCGTCGAGGCTCCGGCCGAGAAGCTGGCTGAGGCTGTCTGGCAGTTGCGGCAGCTCCTGGGCGAGTTCGTCCAGGCCCTGCTGGGCGGCTTTCTGCTTGAGCGCGTCGCCGCTGGCGAGGTACGCCTGGATGTTCTGCGCGACCTTGCGCTCGAAGCCCTGGGAGAGCTCCAGGTAGCGGTCCATCAGCGTGAACGGGCGCTCCAGGGCGCGTTGCGACCACCACAGAGTGGCGCCCAGCGCGAGGCACACGAGCAGGAGCAGGAAGGTGTTGAGGTTGGTGAGCAGCTTGAGGCGCATGGCAGGTCTCGACCGACAGCGAAAAAACGGCGAGCCCTGAACCTATTGCAGTTTCGTTACTGGCTGATGACACGGTGCCAGCATCTGGTCGGGAAATGGCGCGGCAGAGCGCCGCGTCGGACCGCTGGCGGGTGTTACTTGTAGACCTCGACGCGATTGCGGCCGCCGTGTTTGGCGGTGTACAGCGCCTCGTCGGCCTGCTTGGCGAGGGTCTTGATGTCCATCTCCTCGCCCAGTTCGGCGATGCCGCAGCTGAAGGTGCAGGACAGGTCGTGGGGCTGCGCCGGGTAGTGGATTTCGGCGAAGCGCTGGCGGATCTCCTCCAGCACCTTGTGCGCCGAGGCGGCATCGGTGTCGGGCAGCACCACGGCGAACTCCTCGCCGCCGTATCGGCCGATGTGATCGGTCTTGCGCAGGCGCTGCTTGAGGAACAGCGCCAGGCTTTTGATCACGCGGTCGCCCATGGGGTGGCCGTAGGTGTCGTTGACCCGCTTGAAGTGGTCGATGTCGAGCATCGCGAAGGTCAGCGGACGTTCCTCGCGGCGCGCGCGGAAGCGCGCATCGTCGAGCAGTTGCAAGGTGTGGGTGTGGTTGTACAGGCCGGTGAGGCTGTCGCGCACCATCCGCGCCTTCAGGCTGCGCGCTCGGGCGGCGCGGTTGCGCACGGTGGCGATCAGGTGGCGCGGCTTGATCGGCTTGGTGAGGAAGTCGTCGCCGCCTTCGCTCATGGCGTCGAGCTGCTTGTCCAGATCGTCCTCGGCGGACAGGTAGATGATCGGCACGCTGACGTAGCGCTCGTGCTGGCGGATCACCTTGGCCAGCTCGGTGCCCAGGCACTCGGGCATGTACATGTCGAGGATGATCAGGTCCGGCTGGAATTCGGCCAGTTCGGCCATCACCGACAGCGGCGCGGTGAGCGCGCGGGTAACGATGCCGGCGCTGTTGAGGACCATCTCGGTATGCGCGGCCTGGGCGCGGGAGTCGTCGACGATCAGCACGCGAAACGGCTCGTAGTGCGCCACGCGAGTCAGTGTCTCGATTTTCTCCAGCAGGCCGGAGGCGTCCAGCGCGCCGCTGAAGAAGTCCTGTCCGCCCGCGCGGGCAGCGGCCAGGCGGGTCGGGGTGTCGGTTTCTTCATGGCTGAAGAACAGCACCGGCAGCTTCTGCTTGAGGCCGGCCTGGGCCTCGTCGGCCAGCGCCAGGCCCTGGCCGTTGGCGAAGTCGATTTCCATCACGATGGCCGCCGGATGGCGGTCGGCCATGGCGGCGCGGAAGGCGTTGGCGTGCTCGCAGGGCTGCGCGGCCATACCGAAGAACTCCAGCTGCTGGGCCAGGCGCTCGGCGCGCTCCTGGTCCTGCAGGGCCAGGTAAACCGGCTTGCGCAGGGGTGGCAGGTGGGTCTGCTCGAACTGGTCGCCGTGGCGCAGGCCGGTGCGCGACAGGCGCTGCATCAGGCGGTTGAGTTCGGTGATCAGGTCGCTGGAGAGACGCCCGCGATTGTCCTGCACGGCGCGCAGGCACTGGTCGATCGCCTTGGCCAAGTCCGCATGCTCGGCCTGCTCGAAGCGTTCGGCGTAGCGCTGCAGGCGCAGGCAAGCCTCGGCGAGCTCCGCCATACCCGGGCTGTTCCACTCCGAGCGCGACAGGCGCTGCCAGACTTCCAGCAGGTGACGTGCCTGGTGGATCACCCGCTGGGCGAAGTGATGCTTGAGGCGGTCGAGGGATGGATCGTCGAGCTCGGTCATCGCGCGCTTCTTTATAGAGCCGTACCGGCGGCCTGCGGGGCGAAGATGTTTCCGCCGTGATACACAGTGGTGGCCCTATGCTACCAATCCTTGATGGCAATAACAGTGCCTTCGGTCAAACATCCGAAGCTTTGTATTTCGCAGCATTAACCAGCACCATGCGCAGGGTAGGCTGCGCTGACCCGCCTGCGTGCGGCATGCTTGCGCAGCGAGGCCTAAAATCCCGGCACCCTGGGGCCGGTTGCGGGTCCAAGCTATCTTCGAATTCGGGACATCAAGGAACTTGCCATGTGGAACTGGAAGAAACGCGGCTCCGTACGTGATCGCGTGAACGACTCGGTGGACGACGCGCGCGCCTACTTCGGCGGCCCCTGGCTGGGCCGCGTGCTTGGCGGTCTGCTGGGCGTCTACCTGGTGATCTGCGGCGCGATTGGCTGGTACTGGAGCCAGGAGCCGGACCTCTTCCCCGTGCAGCAGAACGCCCAGGCCTCCGCCGAGCGCGCCGGCCGACAGATGGTGGTGGGCTACACCACGGTGGAAACCCTCAAGGAAGTGGTCGCCACGCTGCTCAACAAGCCGGGCGGCTACCTGTCCAACGACATCTTCCCGCCGGGCGTCTGGCTGGACAACATGCCCAGCTGGGAATATGGCGCCCTGGTCCAGGTGCGTGACCTGTCCCGTGCGCTGCGCAAGGACTTCGCCCGCTCCCAGTCGCAGTCCACCGAGGACGCCGACCTGGCGCGTGCCGAGCCGCGCTTCAACTTCGACAACAAGAGCTGGGCGCTGCCGTCCTCCGAGTCGGAATACGCCGAGGGCATCAAGTCCCTGGACCGCTACCTCGGCCGTCTCTCTGCCGATCCGGCCGGCGCGCAGTTCTATGCCCGCGCCGACAGCCTGAACAACTGGCTGGGTGACGTTTCCACCCGCCTGGGCTCGCTGTCCCAGCGTCTCTCGGCCAGCGTCGGCCGGGTCAAGCTGAACACCAACATCACACCCATGCAGCCGGTCACCCCGGGCCAGGCGCCGGAAGTCGAGGAAGTGATCCAGGAAACCCCCTGGATGCAGATCGACAACGTGTTCTACGAAGCCCGTGGCCAGGCCTGGGCGCTGTCGCACATCCTGCGCGCCATCGAGGTGGACTTCGCCGACGTGCTGGCGAAGAAGAACGCCACCGTCAGCGTGCGCCAGATCATCCGCGAGCTGGAGGCCGCCGAGGCGCCGCTGTGGAGCCCTATGGTCCTCAACGGCAGCGGCTTCGGCGTGCTGGCCAACCACTCGCTGGTGATGGCCAACTACATCTCCCGCGCCAACGCCGCGATCATCGACCTGCGCCAGCTGCTGGCCCAGGGCTGATCCATGGCTGGCATCAGCGACAAGGAGGCCACCCATCGGGCGGCCTCGGACGCCGAGAAGATCGCCTGGGTCGACGAAGACGACCAACTGCTGGGCAGCCTGCCGCGCGCCGAACTGCGCGCGCGCGGGCTGATCGGCCGCGGCACCTTCATCCTGCTGTTCAACTCCGCCGGGGAGCTGTGCGTGCACCGCCGCACCTTGAGCAAAGCCGTCTACCCCGGCTACTGGGACCCGGCCGCCGGCGGCATGGTGCAGGCCGACGAGCGCTACGCCGAGTCCGCCGCCCGCGAGTTGGAAGAGGAGCTGGGCATCGCGGGCGTCGAATTGCGCGCCCATGGCACCTTCTTCTTCGACCAGCCGGACAACCGCCTCTGGTGCGCGGTGTTCTCCGCCGTGTCCGATGCGCCGCTGACGCTGCAACCCGAAGAGGTGCTGGAAGCGAAATTCATTGACCCGCACCAGGCGCTGGCCGAGGCCAAGGCCGGCACACCTTACTGCCCGGATTCGCTGGCGGCGCTGCGCAAGTACCTGGTGAGTTTCTGATGAGCGTAGGGCGAATAACGCCTCAGGCGTTATCCGCCGCTTTCCGGAGCGGTGTTCTGCGCCGCCTCGGCATGCTTGGTTGTTTCTTGTTTCGCCCCCTCGGGCGAGTCCCTTTTGGCAAACGCCCCAAAAGGAACCAAAAGGTCTTGCCCCGACATACGGCCCGGCTTCGCCGGGTTCCCCCTCGCCAGCACCATTTTCGGGGCACGCCGCGAAGGGCCATCCCTGGCCCATCGCGGCTCTGGCGGCATCCATGCCGCCAAACCCCGAAAATGGTGCCGTCGAGGGGCCTCCTGTAAGGGGCGATTGCGCGCCTGAAGCCCCTGTTCACAAGGGAATAACAGTTTTGTGGCGCTATGAATCAAATGCAGGAGCGGAGATGTGTGGCATCCATGTCGCCAAACCGCCGATCAATGACGCATTTTCGCTCTTAGCATTTGCCTTCAATGCTGCTAAATTGCGCGACCTTTCCGGCAGGGTCCTCCGCCGGGAATTGCGCAGCCCCTGCCTGAGTGGGGCGTCGCGGTCGGCGCCAGCCGGCCATTCGTTGACCTGGCCCGAAGAGGCCAATCCTGGGGAAACGCCCGGTGGTCAAGAAAGCATCCTCCCTGTCCGCCCTCGGCGGGCTTGTCTATTCCACTGATTCCGGCCGGCATTGCCCGGACTGCAATCAGCCCATTGGCGCGTGCATCTGTAAGCAGGCCGAGATTCCGGCCGGCGACGGCATCGCTCGCGTGCGTCGGGAAACCAAGGGCCGCGGTGGCAAGACCGTGACCACGGTAACCGGCGTGCCGCTGGCGGCCGATGCGCTGAAGGACCTGGCCACCGCGCTGAAGAAGCGCTGCGGCACGGGTGGTGCGTTGAAGGACGGCATCATCGAGATCCAGGGCGACCACGTCGACCTGCTGCTCGAAGAGCTGACCAAACGCGGGCTCAAAGCGAAGAAATCCGGCGGCTGAGCCGCCCTGCTGCTTGTCTGAAGAGGCAAGCGACTCTCCCCTGTCGAGAACGGGTTCCAGGCGATGCGCGCGTTGCGCATTGCCGGCAAGCCCTTTCCCTAGATGGGAGATTTATCGGCGCGCTCCTGGCGTGTCGTCGGATTTTCCTAAACTTACCGCCAAGCCCGGCGGTCAACACGGCAACGTCACGAGGCCCGGCTAGGTTTACACCACCAGGCCTTGACGACTCACCCGCACGCCGGGCGGGCGCCTGCACACATTCGCGCAATCTGAGGAGACCACCCCGCATGGCCGCTAGACGGACCCGCAAAGACGACGGCAGCAACTGGACCGTGGCTGACAGCCGCAGCATCTACGGAATTCGCCACTGGGGCGCTGGCTACTACGCCATCAACGACGCCGGTAACGTGGAAGTTCGCCCGCAGGGCGCCGATGCCCAGCCGATCGATCTGCATGCGCTGGTCGAGCAGCTACGTGAGGCGGGCCTGTCGCTGCCGCTGCTGGTGCGTTTCCCGGACATCCTCCAGGACCGCGTGCGCAAGCTCACCGGTGCCTTCGACGCCAACATCGCGCGCCTGGAGTACACCAGCCGCTACACCGCGCTGTACCCGATCAAGGTGAACCAGCAGGAAGCGGTGGTGGAAAGCATCATCGCCACCCAGAACGTCTCCATCGGCCTGGAAGCGGGCTCCAAGCCCGAGCTGATGGCCGTGCTGGCGCTGGCGCCCAAGGGCGGTACCATCGTCTGCAACGGCTACAAGGACCGCGAGTTCATCAAGCTGGCGCTGATGGGACAGAAGCTCGGCCACAACGTGTTCATTGTGATCGAGAAGGAATCCGAGGTGCAGCTGGTGATCGAGGAAGCCGCCGTCATTGGCGTGCTGCCCCAGGTCGGCCTGCGCGTGCGCCTGTCCTCGCTGGCTTCCTCCAAGTGGGCGGATACCGGTGGCGAGAAGGCCAAGTTCGGCCTGTCCGCCGCGCAGCTGCTATCGGTGGTCGACCGCTTCCGCGCCGCCGGCCTGGACCAGGGCGTGCGCCTGCTGCACTTCCACATGGGTTCGCAGATCGCCAACCTGGCTGACTACCAGCACGGCTTCAAGGAAGCCATCCGCTACTACGGCGAACTGCGCGCCCTCGGCCTGCCGGTGGACCACGTGGACGTCGGCGGCGGCCTGGGCGTGGACTACGACGGTACCCACTCGCGCAACGCCAGTTCGATCAACTACGACATCGACGACTACGCCGGTGTGGTGGTGGGCATGCTCAAGGAGTTCTGCGACGCCCAGGGCCTGCCGCATCCGCACATCTTCTCCGAGAGCGGCCGCGCGCTGACCGCGCACCACGCGGTGCTCATCACCCAGGTCACCGATGTCGAGCGCCACAACGACGAAGTGCCGAAGATCAGCGACCTGACCGAGCAGCCGGAGATCGTCCAGTGGCTGGCCGACCTGCTCGGCCCGACCGACGCCGAGATGGTCACCGAGACCTACTGGCGCGCCACCCACTACATGAGCGACGCCGCCGCGCAGTACGCCGAGGGCAAGATCAGCCTGGCGCAGAAGGCCCTGGCCGAGCAGTGCTACTTCGCCATCTGCCGTCGCCTGCACAACCAGCTCAAGGCGCACCAGCGTTCGCACCGCCAGGTGCTCGACGAGCTGAACGACAAGCTGGCCGACAAGTACATCTGCAACTTCTCGGTGTTCCAGAGCCTGCCCGACACCTGGGCCATCGGCCAGGTGCTGCCGATCCTGCCGATCCACCGCCTGGGCGAGGAGCCGACCCGCCGCGCGGTGCTGCAGGACCTGACCTGCGACTCCGACGGCAAGATCACCCAGTACGTCGACGAGCAGAGCATCGAGACCAGCATGCCGGTGCACGACGTGAAGGAAGGCGAGGACTACCTGATCGGCACCTTCCTGGTCGGCGCCTACCAGGAAATCCTCGGTGACATGCACAACCTGTTCGGCGACACCGACTCGGTGAACGTCTATCAGAACGCCGACGGCAGCTATTACCACGCCGGTATCGAGACCCACGACACCATCGAGGACATGCTGCGCTACGTGCACCTGTCGCCCGAGGAGCTGATGACTCACTACCGCGACAAGGTCGCCGGGGCCAAGCTCACCGCGCGCGAGCGCACGCAGTTCCTCGACGCGCTGCGTCTGGGGCTGACCCGCTCGGCCTACCTGTCGTCCTGATAGTTCGCAGTCCGCGTGATGAAAGCCCCGCTTCGGCGGGGCTTTTTCTTGCTCTTCGTAGGAGCGAGCCTGCTCGCGAAAAAACTCCGCAGGATCGTAGGGCGGATAACGCGCCAGCGTTATCCGCCGTGAGGCAATCGGCGGATAACCCGTTCCGGGTTATGCGCCCTACGGTGCCCGAGTGTCGTTCAGGCGGCGCGCAGTTCAAAGGAAGGGAACAGTGCGTGCAGCTCCCGCCACAGATCGGGCGCGCCATGGGGCACGGGTGTGGCGATCAGGCCAGGGTCGAGCTGCCGGCCGTTGCGGGCCAGTTGTACCACGAAGTGGTCCACGCCCATTGCGCGCAACCCTGTGGCCAGCCGGCGCAGTCGTTCCAGGTCAAACAACTGCCAGTGCACGGTGGTTCGGCACTCGTGGCCGACGCCGCTTTCCAGCAACAGCTCCAGGCTGCGCCAGTTGGCCAGCCCGCTGCGCTTCACGCCGGTAATGGCGTCCATGTCCTCGGCCAGCCCCTTGACGTCGAAGCCGACCCAGTCGGCATGGGGCAGCGCGCGGGCGAAGGCTTCCGGACGGATGCCGGCGCTGTGCAGCCCGGCGCGGAAACCCATTTCGCGCACGCTGGCCATGGCCCCGGGCAGCGCGTTCTGCAACGTCGCCTCGCCGCCGCTGAACACCACTGCCTGCAGCAAGCCCTGGCGTCGCCGGAGGAAGGCGCGGATGTCGTCCCAGTGGATCTCCGTTTCACCCCGCGACGCAATCAGCTCCGGGTTGTGGCAGTAGCGACAGCGCCACGCACAGCCCTGGCAGAACAGCACGCAGGCGAGCAGACCGGGGTAGTCGAGGGTGGTCAGGGGCACCAGGCCCCCGACCCTGAGCGCACTGCTCATCGCGTCTCGCGGAAGTGACGGCGCTCGCGGTGCTCGGATTGCTTGCCGGCGTTGAACGCCGTCACCGGGCGGTGATAGCCCATCACGCGGGTCCACACCTCGCAGCGCTGGCGCTGGCTTTCGGGCAGTTGGTTGGCGGTCATCGTGTTGCTCCTTTTTTTGCGGGGATGAAAGCGAAGGGGCTCAGCTGCTGCAGCAGTTCCTGGTGGCGGCTTTCTGCAGCGCGGCTTCGTCGCAGCGCGGACAGAACTCGTGTTCGCCGGCGAGGTAGCCGTGTACCGGGCAGATGGAGAAGGTCGGCGTCACCGTCAGGTAAGGCAGGCGGAAGCGTCCGAGGGCGGTGCGCACCAGGGTCTTGCAGGCCTCGGCGCTGGAGATGCGCTCGGCCATGTACAGGTGCAGCACGGTGCCGCCGGTGTATTTGCATTGCAGGGCGTCCTGCAATTCCAGCGCCTCGAACGGATCGTCGGTGAGGCCCACCGGCAGCTGCGAGGAGTTGGTGTAGTAGGGCGCGTCCGGCGTGCCGGCCTGGAGAATGTCCGGGTGGCGCTTCTGGTCCTCGCGGGCGAAGCGGTAGGTGGTGCCTTCGGCCGGCGTGGCTTCCAGGTTGTAGAGGTGCCCGCTGTCTTCCTGGAAGCGCACCAGCCGCGCCCGTACATGGTCCAGCAGCTCCAGCGCCATCTGCCGGCCGACCTCGGTGTGCAATCCTTCGCGGTCGTCGGTGAAGTTGCGCAGCATCTCGTGCAGGCCGTTCACGCCGATGGTGGAGAAGTGGTTGCGCAGGGTGCCCAGGTAGCGCTTGGTGTAGGGGTAGAGCCCGGCGTCCATGTGCTGCTGGATGACCTTGCGCTTGACCTCCAGGCTGTCGAAGGCCTGCTCCAGCAGGTAGTCGAGCTGAGCGTAGAGGCCGGCAGCGTCACCGCGATGGCGGTAGCCCAGGCGCGCGCAGTTGATGGTCACCACGCCCAGCGAACCGGTCTGCTCCGCCGAACCGAACAGTCCGTTGCCGCGCTTGAGCAACTCGCGCACGTCCAGTTGCAGGCGGCAGCACATGGAGCGCACCTGGTTGGGCTGCATGTCCGAGTTGAGGAAGTTCTGGAAGTACGGCAGGCCGTAGCGCGCGGTCATCTCGAAGAGGCGCGTGGCGTTGTCGCTGTCCCAGGGGAAGTCGTGGGTGATGTTGTAGGTCGGGATCGGGAAGGTGAACACCCGGCCGTGGGCGTCGCCGGCCTGCATCACTTCGATGTAGGCGCGGTTGATCAGGTCCATCTCGGCCTGCAGCTCGCCATAGGCGAAGGGCATTTCCACGCCGCCGACGTAGGGAATCTGCTCGCGCAGGTCTTCCGGGCAGACCCAGTCGAAGGTCAGGTTGGTGAACGGCGTCTGGGTGCCCCAGCGCGAGGGCACGTTGAGGTTGTAGATGAACTCCTGCAGCGCCTGGCGCACCTGTTGATAACTCAGGCCGTCCTTGCGCACGTAGGGCGCGAGGTAGGTGTCGAAGGAGCTGAAGGCCTGGGCGCCGGCCCACTCGTTCTGCAGGGTGCCGAGGAAGTTGACCATCTGCCCCAGCGCGCTGGAGAGGTGCTTCGGTGGCCCCGCTTCGACCCGCCCCGGCACGCCGTTCAGGCCTTCGCTGAGCAGGGTGCGCAGCGACCAGCCGGCGCAGTAGCCGGCGAGCATGTCGAGGTCGTGGATGTGCAGGTCGGCTTCGCGGTGGGCGACGGCGATGCCTTCGCTGTACACCTCGTCCAGCCAGTAGTTGGCGGTGACTTTGCCGGACACGTTGAGGATCAGCCCGCCCAGGGAATAGCCCTGGTTGGCGTTGGCGCGCACCCGCCAGTCCTCCCGCGACAGGTATTCGTTCATCGACGCGGCGACGTCCACCAGCGTCTTGCGCTCGCGGCGCAGGCGGCCGTGGCGTTCGCGGTAGACGATGTAAGCGCGGGCGGTGGGGTAGTGGCCGGCTTCCATCAGGGCGCGCTCGACGACGTCCTGCACCTGCTCCACATCCAGGTCGTTGCGGGCCGGCAGGCGGGCCAGCACGCGACGGGTCAGCTCCCCGGCGTGGGGCGCGGTGAACTCGCCGCTGGCCTCGCCGGCGGCGGCGATGGCGCGTTCGATCTTGCTCGGGTCGAAGGCGGCTGAGCTGCCGTTACGCTTGCGCAGGCTGGCAGGAAGGGGGACGGTCCGTGACAGGGGCATTGGCTTTGTTCCACAACATGCTGTGTCTCAAGTTGTTCAAGACAACAATATGTTGTGGGAATCTAGCGGCATTGGCCGTAGGAAAATTGACCTCGGTCAACGATGGGTGTCAGTCAATTTTTGCCATCGGAGGTATTGACCGGCACACCTCCCGGAATCAGCCGAGCAAGGGCGCCAGCCGCTCTGCCAGGCGCCCGGCGAGCTGCTCGTCGGTGACATTGGTGAAACTCATGATCAGCGCCGGCTCGCGCCTGGCCTCGACGCACCAGGCGTTCAGCGCCTGCAGGCCGAGGCCCTCGGCATGGGCGCGGCGGGCGACGGCGAGGTCGTCCTGGTCCAGCGCGCCGATCAGGTGCAGGCCGCCGGGGGTGTCGGCGAAGCGCAGGCGCTGGCCCAGGCATTCCTCCAGCGCGCTGCGCAGCCACTGGCGGCGCTTGGCGTAGAGCGTGCGGGTGCGCTTGAGGTGGCGGGCGAAATGGCCCTCCTGCATGAAGTCGCACAGGGTCGCTTGTAGCAGCTCCGCGCAGCCGGAAGGGAACACCTGCTGGGCGCGCACGAAGTCCTCCACCAGATTCGCCGGCACCACCAGATAGCCCAGGCGCAGGGCAGGGTAGAGCACCTTGCTGAAGGTGCCGGTGTAGAGCACGCGGCCGGCGCGGTCGAGGCTCTTCAGCGCCGGCAGCGGGAAGCCGGCGTAGCGGTACTCGCTGTCGTAGTCGTCCTCGATTATCCAGGCGCCGCTGCTGGCCGCCCAGTCCAGCAGGGCCAGGCGGCGCGGCAGGCTTAGGGCAACGCCGGTGGGGCTCTGCTGCGAGGGCGTGACCAGCGCGAAGCGCGCATCCGCCGCGCGGGCGATACCGTCTTCCACCCGCAGGCCATCGGCATCCACCGCGACCGGCACCGGCACGCCGCCGGCGCGGCGCAGCAGTTCGCGGCCGCGCGGGTAGCCGGGGTCTTCATGCCAGAAACGCTGGCCGGGTTCGAGCAGGGTGCGGCTGATCAGGTCCAGCGCGCCCTGGTAGCCGGCACAGACGAAAACCTGCTCCGGGGCGCAGACGATGCCGCGGGAAATCCCCAGGTAGCCGGCGACGGCCTCGCGCAGCGGCCCGTAGCCGCAGGGCTCCGGGTAGGCCAGCATGGACGCGCTCTGCTGGCGCAGGCGTCGTGCGCACAGGCGCGCCCAGAGTGCGCGAGGGAAGGCATCCAGCGCCGGCACGCCGAGCTGGAACGGACGCAGGGCCGGGCCGTGGGCGATCAGGCCGGGCAGGCTGCGCTCCACCGTCGCCGGATCGACCCGGACGGGCGGCGGGGCACTGGTACGTCCCGCCAGTTGCGGTGACACCACCGTGCCTGCGGGCCCGCGCGCCAGCAGGTAGCCCTCGCTGGTCAGCAGCTGGTAGGCCAGCTCCACCGTGCCGCGCGCCACGCCCAGTTCACCGGCCAGCCCGCGCACCGGCGGCACGCGTTCGCCGGGCCGCAGCGCACCGCGGGTGATGGCATCGCGGATGCGCTCGTAGAGCTGGCGGTAGATCGGCAGGTCATGGCTCGGGTCCAGCGGCTGGCGGAGCGGATCGAAGGGCGCGGTCATGGCCTGTCCGGGACGGGGGTAAATGTGGAAGGCGACTATGCCATGACCGGTATCAAGGCGTCCCGGCGGCCGCGATGCAGGATCAGCGTCTAGGCTTGCAGGCAGTGTTGAAAAGCAGGCGCCGCGACTCCATCTGTTGTCGCAGAACCTGCTTTTTCCACCTGTTCGCCTCGCAGTGCGCGCAGCGGCTCCGGCTGCCCGCGCGAATCCCCTTGTCCCAGGCGCCGACAGGACCCACGCATGTGAGGAGTGACCGCTACCGATGGAATTCAAGGACTATTACGCCGCGCTCGGGGTCGAACCCGAGGCCGACGAGAAGGCGATCAAGACCGCCTACCGCAAGCTCGCGCGCAAGTATCACCCGGACGTCAGCAAGGAGCCTGACGCCGAGGCGAAATTCAAGGATGTCTCCGAAGCCTACGAGGTGCTGAAAAGCCCGGAAAAGCGTGCCGAGTACGACGAGCTGCGCAAGTACGGCTCTCAGGGGCCGCAGTTCGAAGCGCCGCCCGGCTGGCAGCCGCGCGGTGGTTTCGACGGCCCGCCGCCGGGGCACGAGCAGGACTTCAGCGACTTCTTCGAGCAGATATTCGGTGGCCGCGCCGGTGGTTTCGGTGGTGCGCGCCAACCGCAGGTCCACCGGGGCCAGGACGTGGAGATGGAAGTCCCGTTGTTCCTGGAGGAAACCCTCTCCGGCGAGAGCCGGCCGATCAGTTTCAGCCTGCCCAGCTATGACGAGTACGGTCGCAAGCTGCCGCCGCAAAACAAGACGCTGAACGTGAAAATTCCCGTGGGCACCGCCGACGGCGAACGTATCCGCCTCAAGGGACAGGGCGCGCCGGGCATCAATGGCGGGCCGGCGGGCGACCTGTACCTGGCGATCCGCCTGGTGCCGCACCCGCTGTTTGACGTCGACGGCCGCGACCTCATCGTCACTGTGCCAGTGGCGCCGTGGGAAGCGGCGCTCGGCGCCAAGGTGGAAGTGCCCACGCTGGGGGGGCGGATCAGCCTCGGCATCCCGGCCAATAGCCAGGCCGGCCAGCGCTTGCGCATCAAGGGCAAGGGCCTGCCGAACAAGGGCGCTGCCGCCGCCGGCGATCTCTACGCTGTGCTCAAGGTGGTGATGCCGAAGGCCGCGGACGAAGCGACCCGTAAACTCTGGGAAGAACTGGCTGCCAAGGCAGCCTTCGACCCCCGTGCCGATTGGGGTAAACGCGCATGACGACGACAGTGATGGTGGTGGACCTCGACGAGCTCTGCCAGTCGGTGAACCTCCCCCGCGACGTGCTCGTCGAGATCGTCGAGGTGGGTATCGTGGAGCCCCGCGAACAGCGCGCCGGGCATTGGGTCTTCGATTACCAGGCGGTCAGCGTGGTGCGCCGCGCGGTGCGCCTGCGTCGTGAGTTCGAGCTGGATTGGCCGGGCATTGCCCTGGCACTGCGGCTGCTGGATGAGGTGGATGAGCTGCGAGCGGAGAACCGCTACCTGCGCCAGCGCCTGGCGCGATTGCTCGAGGAGTGATGGACAAGCGCCGGCCGAAGCCGGCGCTTTTGTCGATCAGCGCGGCTGGTTCTGCACGATCCAGGCGGAGAAGGCATCGATGATGCTCTTGAGGAAGGGCTCGGTCTTATCCGACAGCTTGCCGGCTTCGTCGAAGAAACCGCCGGCGCCGCCCAGGTAGGCTTCGGGTTGTTGCAGCACCGGCATGTTGAGGAACACCAGCGACTGGCGCAGGTGGTGGTTGGCGCCGAAGCCGCCGATGGCGCCCGGAGAGGCACTGACCACGGCACAGGGCTTGGCGTTCCAGGCACTCTTGCCGTAGGGGCGCGAGCCGACGTCGATGGCGTTCTTCAGCACGCCGGGCACCGAGCGGTTGTATTCCGGGGTAACGAAGAGCACCGCATCGGCGCGGGCGATGCGCTCGCGGAAGGCGGTGTAGCTGGCGGGCGGAGTGCCCACGTCGAGCTCCTCGTTGTACAGCGGCAGGTCGCCGATCTCCACGATTTCCAGCTTCAGGTTCGCCGGCGCCAATGCGGCGAAGGCCTTGGCGATCTTGCGGTTCAGGGATTCCTTGCGCAGGCTGCCGACGACAACGGCAACATCGAAGACTTGGCTCATGGCGACTCCTAGGGATCGGTGTATTGAGCCGTTTGTTATAGACGATGAGCGTGACATTGCGTGGACATGGATCAAGAATCGGCAATCATGTCCCAGTCGTTCTGCGTGATCTTGGCACTGTGGGGTGGGGCATCGCGTCACTAGAGTGGCGACATGTCCCTGCTGTCTGATTCGAGGTCCCCATGTGCATGAAAGTCTTCTTCGCGGGAGCCAGTGGTGCCATCGGCCAGCGTCTGCTGCCGATGCTGCTGGAGCGTGGTTACCAGGTACTGGCGATCAGTCGCTGCGCGCAGCGAGCCGCCGCGCTGGAGGCCGCCGGGGCGCAGGCGCTGGTGCTGGATGTCTATGACGCGCAAGCCCTGAGTGCCGCCATGCGGCGGTTCCAGCCGCGCTGGGTGATCCACCAGCTCACCGACCTGCCTGCCGGCCTCGACCCTGCCCTGATGCCCGCCGCCCAACCGCGCAACGCGCGGGTTCGCCGCGAAGGCACCGCCAACCTCGTGGCAGCAGCTCGTGCCGCTGGTGTCGAGCGCATGGTGGCGCAGAGCATCGCTTGGGCCTACGCGCCGGGCGAGTTGCCGCTGCACGAGGAACAACCGCTGGACCTGGGCGCCGAAGGCCCGCGCGCCATCAGTGTCGGCGGCGTCGCCGCGCTCGAAGAGGCGGTGCTGGGTGCGCGGCCGATGGAAGGCATCGTGTTGCGCTACGGCCGACTCTACGGACCGGGTACGGGAGCCGATGCAGCAGACCCGAGGCTGGCCGTGCATGTGGACGATGCCGCCCGCGCCGCCCTGCTGGCGCTAGAGTGGGGCGCACACGGCGCCTACAACATCGCCGAACAGGACATCGAAGTCAGTTCGGCCAAGGCGCGCCATCGCCTGGGCTGGCAGCCGGGCTTTCGCCTGGCGGGCGTGCCGGCATGAACCTCGCCATGGCTCTCTCATCCAGACGTGAAGCCCGCGCCGGGCTTGTGCTGGTCGCGGTCATCGCCACGGGAGCTTTGCTGGTCAGCCTTGCGCAAAGCCATGCCGGGCCTTCGGCCGGCGCGCGGCCGAGCACGCAAGTGAAGCGCCTGTCCTGCGAGCCGCTGGCCGACATGCCGGGCAAGGTCGTGACCACGCTGCAGGTGGACTTCCCGCCCAACGGCTACACCCCGGCGCACCGCCATCCCGGCGCGGTGACCGCCATCGTGCTCAACGGTCAGGTGCGCTCGCAGATGCAGGGTTTGCCGGCGCAGACTTACAACGCGGGCGAGACCTGGTTCGAGCCCAGCCGCGAGCTGCACCTGTTCGCCGAGAACCCCAGCGCCAGCGAGCCCGCGCGCTTGCTGGCGGTAATCGTCAGCGATGAGCGCTGCGGCCCGCTGGTGATCCCCGAATCGACCGCCGACCACCGCCATTGATGCTTCGCGAAAGGAGATTCGCATGACCCCGCTCACCCCCTTCAGCGCTGCCCAGCTCGACGCGACCCTGGCACGCCTCGGCCTGTCGCTGGAGCGACCTGCGCCGACGCTGGAGATCCTCGACCGGTTGATCGTCGCGGCGCTGCACCACCTGCCTTTCGAGAACCTGGACGTGCTGCTGGACAAGCCCATCCTGATCGAACCGGAAGCGGTGTTCGCCAAGGTCGTAGAAAATCAGCGCGGCGGTTACTGCTTCGAGCTGAACAGCCTGTTCGCCCGCCTGCTGGCCAGCCTGGATTACCGCGTGACCCTGCTGGTGGCGCGGGTGCGCTGGGGCCTGCCGGCGAATGCGCCGCTGACGCCGCAGACGCACCTGCTGCTGCGCATCGACCTGCCCGAAGGGCCGCACCTGGTGGATATCGGCTTCGGCGGCCCGGCCTCGCCGAGCGCCCTGCCGCTGCGGGTGAACGAAGAGCTGCCCGGTGGCTGGCGCATCACCGGTTCGGTCGACGGAGAACTGGAGATGGCCACCCGCTCGGCATCCGGCTGGCAGACGCTGTACCGCTTCACCCTCGAGCCGCAGCACTGGGCCGACTACGGCATGCGCAACTGGTACACCTCGACCTATCCGCAGAGCGTGTTCCGCAACTCCCTGCGCGTGGCGCTCAGCGAGGACGGCGCGCGGCTGTCGCTGTTCAACGGGCAATTCAGCCGGCGTGGCGCGGACGGCGAAGTCGAGCAGCACAGCATCGAGAGTGCCGATGAGCTGCTGGACGTGCTGCGCGAGCGTTTCTACCTGCAACCGGCGGCGACGGACTTGCCAGCCCTGTGCCGTCGGCTGGCTCAGTTGCTGGAGTCGGCCGTCAGCGCCTGAGTGCCGCGAGGCTCGGCCGAGGCGGCAATGTCCGGCGCCACGCCGATGGCCAGCCGGACGATGCGGCCTGGAAGTTCGTCGCGTTGCAGCTCGCCGCCGGGCCTGCCGGTGAGCCAGTTGCCGTCGATGTCCGAGGCCCGGCATTGCAGTTGGCGCTTGCCGCCGTGCGAGTCTGGCAGCAACCAGCGGCACCGGCCGTCGAAGATGCGCGCGCCCTTTTTCGGCATTCCGGGGCTGCCGGCAAGCCGGTTGCGGATCGTCAGGCTGGCGAAGCTGTTGTGGGACGGCACGGCGTTCAGGGGATAGCTAGCCGGCTCGCCGTCGATTTCGATGAGGATGTGTCGTAGCTCAAGCTTGCAGCCGGCGCTGTTCAGGCTCAGGGGGACCTGATAACTGACCCGGTAGGGGCGCTCACCTCGGCCGGACGTGGCAAAGAGGCGTTGCGTAAGGTCGTCTTTCGCCGGGATATGACAGTGCCTGCCCTCGGGTGGGGAATAGCGCGCATTACCCACCAGGCTGAAATCGCCCGGCAGGTCGGCTTCGAAAGTGAATTCGTCACTCGCGCAACCGCTCAGGGCGAATACCACCAATGTGGGGAACAACCGCCATAGCGGGCGGCTGAAGGCTTGGGGAAGCATGTGGAGGTCCTGCGGCAGTCAAAGCTGCGCAGGAGCATCCACGGATCAGCGGAGCGACTGTATCGGATTGCTCGGTACTGGTTGTAGGAATGCGGCCAGCCAGTCCGGAGGCTCAGCCGATCATCCCGAAGCCACGCGCCATCAGTGTCGCCAGGAGTGGCAGGATCATCAGCGCCAGCAGCTCCACGCGGATGGTCATGATCACCAGCTTGGCCTGGCGCTCGCTGGGGACAGGAACCCGCCCGGCCCTGAGTTCGTTGCGCCAGTTGAGGAAGGTCATGGTCGGCAGGATCGACAGCAGCGCCACCAGCACGAAGAGGCCGATCTTGGCGTGGAACAGGCTGTTGTGGAGGTAGTAATCCGTGCCCTTGGCGAACCAGACGACGCGCGCCGCGCCGGTCAGCAGCACCACGCCGGCGCAGGCGCCGTAGGCCAGGTCGACTATCACCAGGCTGCGCGCCCGCGACAGGTCCAGCGGCAGGCGGAACAACTGGTGCTCCAGCACCAGCAAGGCGAACAGGATGAATATCGACAGGTAGTGCAGGTACGCGGCGATGGCTTGGGCCATGAGTGGGTCCTCTGCTGGGGCCTTGCTTGTGATCAGGCTCAGGCCGGCGGCGCGCTGAAGTTCACCCGGTTGCGCCCGGCCTGCTTGGCACTGTAAAGCGCGCCGTCGGCGCGTTCCAGCGCCTGATCGACAGGCTCCTCTCCCGCCCGCAGGGTGCAACCGATGCTCAGGCTGACCGGCAGCGGCCCGCAGGGGAGTTGCACGGGCTCGTGGCCGATCAACTCGCGCACGCGTTCGGCGATGCGCTGCAGTTCCTCGCCGTCCTTCACCTTGAGCAAGGCGACGAACTCCTCGCCGCCCTGGCGCACCAGCAGGTCGTCCGGACGCAGCGCGGCGCGCAGGCGGCGGGCGCATTCGCAGAGCACCTGGTCGCCGGCGGCGTGGCCGTGCTTGTCGTTGATCGCCTTGAAGAAGTCCAGGTCGGCGTAGAGCACGCCCAGTTGCACGTGGTTCTCCCGCGCCAGGCGGCATTCGCGGTCCTGGAAGGTGAGCAGGCCGCCCCGGTTCCACAGTTGGGTCAGCGGGTCGAGAAGGGCCTTGCGTTGCTCACGGTCCATCTCCACGCGCAGATCGCGGTTGCTCTGGATCAGGCTGCGCAGTTGCAGGTAGCCCTCGGCGAGGGTGGCGAGGTCGCGGAAGTTGGCTTGCTGCGCCTCGCTCATGGTGCCCGGCCTGGGATCGATCATGCACAGGGTGCCGATGGCCTGGCCATTGCCAGCGCGCAGCGGCCGGCCGGCGTAGAAGCGGATGTAGGGCGGGCCGAGCACCAGCGGGTTGTCGGCGAAGCGCTCATCGAGGGTGGCGTCGGGCACCAGCAGCGTGTCCTCGCCGAGGATCGCGTAGCCGCAGAAGGACACGTCGCGCGTGGTCTCGGTGGCCTCCAGGCCGACACGGGCCTTGAACCACTGGCGATCCTGGTCGATCAGGCTGATCAGCACGGTATCGACCTTCACCAGGTCCTGGGTCAGCCGCACCAGCGTATCCAGATAGTGCTCGGCCGGGGTGTCGAGCAGGTTCATCTCCTCCAGGGTCTGCTGACGCAGGGATTCGTCAACGGGAATGGGACAAGCCGGCATGGCGTCTCCTCAACAGGTCAGGGACTGGCAGGCGCCTGCCAGGCGTCTTGGCGTGTCAGGTTCCACGCGTAGCCGGCAAGGACCAGCGCGCGCAGCAACATGAAGCATAGGAAGGTTAGCCACAATCCGTGATTTCCCCAGCCCTGCACTGCGAAACCCAGTGGCAGGCTGGCAGCGCAGGCCAGCAGCATGGCGTTGCGCATCTCGCGGGCACGGGTGGCGCCGATGAACAGGCCGTCGAGCAGGTAGCTCCACATGCCGATGAGTGGCAGGCAGGCGAGGTAGGGCAGGTACTGGTCGGCGGTGGCGCGCACTTCCGGGATGTCGCTCTGCAGGGCGATGAACAGGTGGCCGAACAGGCTGAAGAAGGCGACGAACAGCAGGCTGGCGATCAGCGACCAGCCGCTGGCGACTACCAGCGACCGGCGCAGGGCGGTGCGGTCTCGGCCGCCGATGGCGTGGCCGCACAGCGCCTCCACGGCGTGGGCCAGGCCGTCGAGGGCGTAGGCCGTAACCATCAGGCCGTTGAGCAGCAGCGCGTTGGCCGCCACCGTGGCGTCGCCCAGGCGCGTGCCCTGCACCGTGAGCAGGAAGAACACGCCCTGCAGCGCCAGGCTGCGGATGAAGATGTCGCGGTTGACCATCAGCAGCGGTCGCCAGTTGGCCCAGGCACGCAGGCGCGACCAGTCCGGCAGACCGGGAAAGCGCAACAGCGCGCCCCGGGTCAGCGCCAGACCGAGCAGCGCGCCGCCCCATTCGGCGGTTACCGCGGCCTTTGCCGCGCCGGCCACGCCCCAGCCCAGGCCGAGCACGAACCACAGGCTGAGCACGATGTTGATGAGGTTGGTGGTCAGCAGGATTGCCAGCGGCGCACGAGCGTTCTGTGTGCCGAGGAACCAGCCGACCAGTGCGTAGGTGGCCAGCGCTGCGGGAAGGCCCAACAGGCGGATATGGAAGAACTCGCGGGCCAGCACGTCCAGTTCAGGGGACGGGCGCATCAGCGCAAGCGCGGGGCCGGTCAGCGGCACCGCCAGCAGGCTGAGCAGCAGCGCGAGGCCGAGAGCCAGCAGCAGGCCCTGGCCGAGAATCCGCCGCAGTGCTCCGCCATCTTCACGGCCGGCCGCCTGGGCGGCGAAGCCGGTGGTGCCCATGCGCAGGAAGCCCAGCACGCCGACCAGCAGGGTGTAGAGCCCGCCGCCAACCGCCACGGCGCCCAGCTGGTGGGCGTGCGGCAGGTGGCCGATCACTGCGCTGTCCACCAGGGTGACCAGCGGTACGGAAACGTTGGAGAGGATCATCGGCGCGGCGAGCGCCCAGACACGACGATGGGTTGGCGAGTGCCGCCACGCTTCGAGCAGGGAATTCATGAGGGGCTCCTGAGCTGGCGCGCAGTATAGCGAGCCGGGAGCCCCGTGCTGTCAGCCGGCCGTGATCAGCCGGTCTTCTTGCGGTAGGCGCAGTAGCCGGGGCGCGGTCCGACCTGCGGGTGGTTGCGGCAGGTGTCCGGGCGCTTGGCGTAGACGCTGCACAGGCGCGTCTTGCGGTCGAGGAAGTAGCAGTCGCCGTTGCTGGTGCGGGTCAGGGTGAAGATGCCGCTCTTCTGGTTGAAGCGCTCGACGACGCCTTCCTTGAGCAGGCGCTTGGCGATGTTCTTCGCCGGTTCGTCGCGCTCGAATTCGTCGACCACGCCGATGCGGATCAGGTCGTTGACGTTCACTTCCGCCGGCATGGTGCAGCAGGTGGCGTTGCAGTCCTTGCACAGGCCCGAGGTGTACTTCGCCCAGGTTTCCAGGCGGTCCAGTTCGGCGTTGGCAATCAGCGGTGGTTTTCTCATGGCGGCAAGTCGGTAGCGGTGGCGCGAAGGCGCGCATCATAGTGGCCGGCGCGCAGAATTGCGCGGCCTTTCGACGAACAGAGCGGCGATCAACAGAGGGGGCGTTCTACAGAACGGCGATTCCGCCGTTATCGCGCAGATAGTCCCTGAACGTCGGGTAGCAGAGGAGGAACCAGGGCGTGAAGCGCTCCGGGTGCGCAGCCATCTCGGCTTCCAGTTCGGGCAGGGCGACGTAGCGGAAGTCGTCGGCCTCCTGCGGATCGGGGCGCGGCGGCTGTTCGTCGACGGCACCGAACAGGTGGCCGTATTCGTGCTCGGTCATGCCGTTGGCCAACTCCAGGCGATAGCTGAACTCGAACAGCTTGTGCAGCTCGACCCGTACGCCCATCTCCTCGCGCAGCCGGCGTTCGGCGGCGTGCTTCGCGGACTCATCGGGGTAAGGGTGGCCGCAGCAGGTATTGCTCCACAGTCCGCCACAGTGATACTTGCCCGCTGCGCGGCGCTGCAGCAGCAGATCGCCGGCGCGGTTGAACACATAGACCGAGATGGCACGGTGACGCAGCCCGAGACGATGGGCCTCGTGTTTTTCCATCGTGCCGGTCGGGTTGTCGTGATCGTCGACCAGGATCACTTGGATATCGGTCATGCAAATCTCCTGCGGGCGAGCCATCCGTGCTCAGAGTAGACGGAGTGGCTCAGCCCTTGCGGATCATCCAGATGCCTACGGCGATGGCGGCCATGCCGGCGATTTTCAGGGCGCTCACCGGCGCTTCCTTGAAACCGGCCCAGCCGAAGTGGTCCAGTGCCAGTGCCATGCCCAGCTGGCCGGCGAGCACCAGCACCATGAACATCAGCGCGCCGACGCGCGGTGCGGCGAAGGCGGCGATGAAGATGAAGAACATCCCCAGGAAGCCGCCGCACCACTGCCACCAGGGCATCCCGCGCATCGCTGCGAGGCTGGGGAATTCGCGGTTGGCCAGGGTCAGCGCGAGCAGCCCGAGCATGCCGACGAAGAAGGAAATCAGCGCGGCGGCCAGCACGCTGGACACCTGCTTGGCCAACTGGCCGTTGATGCCGGCCTGAAGGGGCAGGCAGGCGCCGGCGATCAGCGGAAGGACGAACAACCACCAGGGTGGCGTAGGCATGGGAAGCTCCGGAAAGGGTCGCAAAGCAGGACAGCGAAGGGCTGGCCAGCGGTCGATCGAGAATAGTCAGCCGCGTAGTATGCACCACACTGGAGCATCGCTCCCGCCCCGATGGAGGTCCCGACCATGGCCACCCGCGCTTCCCGCGTGCTGAGCGTCCGCATCGAGCGGCCGCGCGACACAGCCTACGAGTTCCTCGCCGACCCGACGAACTTCCCTTACTGGGCTTCAGGCTTGTGCAGCTCCATCGAGCCGCTGGAAGGTGATCTCTGGCTGGCGCAGACACCCCAGGGCCCCCTGCGCGTGCGCTTCTCGCCGCGCAACGCGTTCGGCGTGCTCGACCATGACGTGCTGCCCGAGCAGGCACCGGCCGTCCACATCCCACTGCGGCTGATCGCCAATGGCGATGGCTGCGAGCTGCAACTGACCCTGCTGCGCCAGCCGCAGATGGACGACGCCACCTTCGAGCGTGACGCCCAGTGGGTGGAGCGCGACCTGCAGGCGATCAAGGTGTTGCTGGAGGGGTGACGTCGAACGCCCTGGGCGCACTTCGCCGGCGTGGCCCCTTCCAGCAGGTATACAGATGGACCGACCCTGTAGGAGCGAGCTTGCTCGCGAACATTTTCCAGGCAACTGCAGAGCTGGGCGGTTCGCGAGCAAGCTCGCTCCTACGAAAACAACTGCGCTTATAACCGCGCCGCCAGCTCAGCACCCTCGCGGATCGCCCGCTTGGCATCCAGCTCCCGCGCCACGCTGGCGCCGCCGATGATGTGGTAGCGCAGGTTCTGCGCCGCCAGCGTCGGCTGCAGGTCCAGCAGCGGTTCCTGGCCGGCGCAGATCACCACGTTGTCCACCGCCAGGCATTGCTCCTGGCCGTCGATGCGCAGGTGCAGGCCGTCGTCGTCGATGCGCCGGTACTCGACGCCGCCGAGCATCCGCACGCCGTGATGCTTGAGGTGCGCGCGGTGTACCCAGCCGCTGGTCTTGCCCAGCCCGGCGCCGGGTTGGCCGGCCTTGCGTTGCAGCAGCCAGAGCTGCCGGCGGGGAGCGGCGGCGACCGGCGGGATCAGCCCGCCGCCGGTGGCGTTGTCCAGGTCGATGCCCCACTGGCCCAGCCACTCGCCCAGCGGCTGCGGGCCGTCGCGCTCGGTCAGCAGGAAGCTGGCGACGTCGAAGCCGATGCCGCCGGCGCCGATCAGCGCGACCTTCTCGCCGACCGCTGCGCCGCGCAGCACATCGAGGTAGCTGAGCACCTTGGCATGACCAATGCCCGGAATCGACGGCGTGCGCGGCTGGATGCCGGTGGCGACTATCACCTCGTCGTACTCGCCGCTCAGTTCGCCGCGCCGGATGCGCCGGCCCAGCTGCACCTCGACGCCCAGTTCGCCCAGGCGCACGGCGAAGTAGCGCAGCGTCTCGTGGAATTCTTCCTTGCCCGGCACGCGCTTGGCCAGGTTGAACTGCCCGCCGATCTCCCCGGCGGCTTCGAACAGCGTCACCCGGTGGCCGCGCTCGGCGGCGACGCAGGCGGCGGACAGCCCGGCCGGCCCGGCACCGATTACCGCGATGCGCTTGTGGACGCGTGCCTTGCGGTAGCGCAGTTCGGTCTCGAAGGCCGCGCGCGGGTTGACCAGGCAACTGGCGCGGCGGTTGGCAAAGGCGTGGTCCAGGCAGGCCTGGTTGCAGGCGATGCAGGTGTTGATCGAAGCGGCGCGCCCGGCGGCGGCCTTTTCCACGAACTGCGGATCGGCCAGCAGCGGCCGGGCCATGGACACGAGGTCGGCGTGGCCTTCGGCGAGCAATCGCTCGGCGACTTCTGGCGTGTTGATGCGGTTGCTGGCAATCACCGGTACCCGCAGCTCGCGGCGCAGGCGTGCGGTGACGTCGGCGAAGGCGGCGCGCGGCACCGAGGTGACGATGGTCGGCACTCGTGACTCGTGCCAGCCGACGCCGGTGTTGAGCAGGTCGATGCCGGCGCCTTCGAGGGCTCGCGCCACGGTGCGCACCTCGTCCCAGGTGTTGCCGCCTTCCACCAGGTCGAGCAGCGACAGGCGGTAGCTGATGACGAAGCGTTCGCCCAGCGCGCGGCGAGTACGGCGGACGATTTCCAGCGGCAGGCGCATGCGGTTGCCCAGGTCGCCTCCCCAACGGTCTTCGCGCTGGTTGGTGCGCGGGCAGAGGAACTGGTTCAGCAGGTAGCCTTCGCTGCCCATGATCTCCACGCCGTCGTAGCCGGCGGCGTGGGCGAGCTTCGCGCAGCGTACGAAGGCGGCGATGGTGCGCAGGATGCCGCGCTCGGACAGCGCGCGCGGGGCGAACCAGCTGATCGGCGATTTCACCGGCGAGGCCGAGACCACCAGCGGGTGATAGCCGTAGCGCCCGGCGTGGAGAATCTGCAGCAGGATACGCCCGCCCTCGCGGTGCACCGCCTGGGTCAGGCGCCGGTGCGCCGGCACCTGCAGGCCGCTGGTGAGGCTGCTGCCCAGCGGCAGCAGCCAGCCTTCGCGGTTGGGCGCAAAGCCGCCGGTGATGATCAGCCCGACACCGCCGCGCGCCCGCTCGCGGTAGTAGGCGGCGAGCTTGCCGAAATCCCACAGGCGGTCTTCCAGGCCGGTATGCATCGAGCCCATCACCACGCGGTTGCGCAGTTGAATCGGGCCCAGGTCGAGCGGGGCGAGCAGGTGAGGGTAGGGCGAGGCGGCGGACGACATGGAAGCGCTCTTGGGCAATCAGGTCCTGCCACCCTAACGGGCCGGCGATGGGCTGGTTAACGGCCCGGCTGCCGTACTGTTCGGGCATTTCGGTCAAGCACTTCGGTTGACAGACTGGCCACAGGTTCCAGACTCAAACCCATGGCAGGGCTGCAAGGCCCGATCGCAGGCTGAAGTGACGGAGGTCGTCATGAAAGCGATAAGAAAAAGACATGCGCGCCATTACCTGCTCGCTGCCCTCATCGGCGTGGCCCTGCTCGGGCTGCACGAATCCCTCCAGCCAGACCGCGCGCAATCCGCCTGCCGCGCAGACGGCGAAAGTATCTCCTGTGCCTACCCGCCCGTTGCCCATTTGGGGGTACTCGGCGGCACGTTCTGAGTGACGCACTGACGCGCGTCAATGCGCCGCAAATCCGTGGCGTGCATGGTCTGCCCCGCTCAAAGCTGGCGCATTGCGCCCGCTTGGCTATCTTTTAAGCAGCAAGGGTCCGGCCATGCACCGGACGTACGCTGCCTGATCAGGAGACGCACGATGGATATGAACCGTCGGCAATTTTTCAAGGTCTGCGCCGTGGGCCTTGGAGGATCGAGCCTGGCGGCACTCGGGATGGCACCCCCGGATGCATTCGCCGACCAGATCCGCCACTTCAAGCTTGCGCGCACCGTCGAGACCCGCAACACCTGCCCATACTGCTCGGTGGGTTGCGGCATCCTCATGTACAGCCAGGGTGATGCGGCGAAGAACGTCGCGCAGAACATCATCCACATCGAGGGTGATTCCGATCACCCGGTCAACCGCGGCACGCTCTGCCCCAAAGGCGCTGGCCTCTTGGACTTCGTCCACAGCCCCAACCGCCTGAAGTACCCGCAGATTCGCGAAGCGGGCTCTTCCGAGTGGAAGCGCATCGGCTGGGACGAGGCGCTCGATCGCATCGCCAAGCTGGTGAAGGAAGACCGCGACGCCAACTTCATCGAGAAGAACGCCCAGGGCCAGACGGTGAACCGCTGGCTGACCACCGGCTTCCTGGCCGCGTCGGCGTCTTCCAACGAAGCGGGCTACATCACCCACAAGGTGGTTCGTTCTCTCGGCGTACTGGCGTTCGACAACCAAGCGCGTGTCTGACACGGCCCGACGGTGGCAAGTCTTGCCCCGACGTTTGGCCGTGGAGCCATGACCAACCATTGGACCGACATCAAGAATGCCGATCTGATTCTGATCATGGGCGGAAACGCCGCTGAAGCGCATCCG
The DNA here is from genome assembly GCF_044746165.1 of Pseudomonas sp. NPDC086581. Taxonomy (NCBI): domain Bacteria; kingdom Pseudomonadati; phylum Pseudomonadota; class Gammaproteobacteria; order Pseudomonadales; family Pseudomonadaceae; genus Pseudomonas; species Pseudomonas sp. NPDC086581. The sequence continues at coordinate 192,878 of NZ_JBIVBR010000011.1, forward strand.
TGCGGCTTCAAGTGGGTAACCGAAGCCAAGGCGCACAACAAGGCGCGCCTGCTGGTGGTCGACCCGCGATTCACCCGTTCCGCTTCGGTCGCCGACTATTACGCGCCCATCCGTACCGGCACGGATATCGCCTTCCTCGGCGGTCTGATCAACTACCTGCTGGAAAACGACAAGTACCAGAAGGAATACGTGCACAACTACACCGACGTCTCCTTCATCGTGAAGGAAGGCTTCGGCTTCGACGACGGGCTGTTCAACGGTTACGACGCGGAGAAGCGCACCTACCCGGACAAGTCCTCCTGGCAGTACGAGCTGGGCGAGGACGGTTTCGCCAAGGTCGACCCGACCCTGACGCACCCGCGCTGCGTGTTCAACCTGATGAGGCAGCACTACAGCCGCTACACGCCGGATGTGGTGAGCAACATCTGCGGCACGCCCAAGGACATGATGCTCAAGGTGTGGGAAGAGATTTCCACCACTGCGGCGCCGACCAAGGTCATGACCATCATGTACGCCCTGGGCTGGACCCAGCACTCGGTGGGCGCGCAGATGATCCGCACCGGCGCGATGGTCCAGCTGCTGCTGGGCAACATCGGCATGCCCGGCGGCGGCATGAACGCCCTGCGCGGCCACTCCAACATCCAGGGCCTGACCGACCTGGGGCTGCTGTCCAACTCGCTGCCCGGCTACCTGACCCTGGGCATGGACGCGGAGCAGGACTACAACGCCTACATCACCAAGCGCACCAGCAAACCGCTGCGCCCAGGGCAGTTGTCCTACTGGCAGAACTACCCGAAATTCCACGTCAGCCTGATGAAATCCTGGTTCGGCAAGGCCGCGACCAAGGAGAACAACTGGTGCTACGACTGGCTGCCGAAGCTGGACATGCCCGGCGCCGGCTACGACGTGCTGCGCTACTTCGACATGATGTACCAGGGCAAGGTCAACGGTTACTTCTGCCAGGGCTTCAACCCCATTGCGTCCTTCCCCAACAAGGCCAAGGTCAGCGCCGCGCTGGCCAAGCTGAAGTGGATGGTGGTGATGGACCCGCTGGCTACCGAGACCAGCGAGTTCTGGCGCAATGCCGGCGAGCACAACGACGTCGACACCAAGGCTATCCAGACCACGGTATTCCGCCTGCCGACCAGTTGCTTCGCCGAGGAGGACGGCTCCATCGTCAACTCTGGCCGCTGGCTGCAGTGGCACTGGAAGGGCGCCGAGCCGCCGGGAGAAGCGCGTACCGACATCGCCATCATGAGCGGCCTGCTGCATCGTTTGCAGGCGGCTTATCGCAAGGATGGCGGCGCTTTCCCCGACCCGATCCTCGGGCTCGACTGGCCGTACCTGACGCCCGATGAGCCGACCCCGGAGGAAATCGCCAAGGAGTACAACGGCAAGGCGCTGGCGGATCTCGTCGACCCGAACAACGGTATGGTCCTGGCGAAAGCCGGCGAGCAGCTTCCGGCCTTCGCGCTGCTGCGCGACGACGGCAGTACCGCCAGCGGCTGCTGGATCTTCGCCGGCTCCTGGACGCAACTGGGCAACCAGATGGCCCGCCGCGACAACAGCGACCCGTACGCCATGGGCCAGACGTTGGGCTGGGCCTGGGCGTGGCCGGCCAACCGGCGCATCCTCTACAACCGCGCCTCGGCGGACGTCAGCGGCAAGCCGTGGGACCCGGTGAAGAAACGCCTGGTGTGGTGGAACGGCAAGGCCTGGGGCGGCACCGACGTGCCCGACTACAAGGCCGACGTACCGCCGGAAGCGGGGATGAACCCGTTCATCATGAACCCCGAAGGCGTGGCGCGTTTCTTCGCCGTCGACAAGATGGCCGAAGGCCCGTTCCCCGAGCACTACGAGCCGTTCGAGACGCCGATCGGCGTCAACCCGCTGCACAAGAACCCGCAGGCGATCAGCAGCCCGGCGGCGCGGGTGTTCAAGAACGACATGGAGCTGTTCGGCACAGCGAAAGAGTTCCCCTACGCCGCGACCACCTACCGACTCACCGAGCACTTCCACTTCTGGACCAAGCATTGCCGTCTGAATGCCATCGTCCAGCCGGAACAGTTCGTCGAGATCGGCGAGGCGCTGGCGAAGGAACTCGGCATCAAGGCCGGCGACCGCGTGAAGGTCTCCTCCAACCGCGGCTTCATCAAGGCGGTGGCGGTGGTGACCAAGCGCATCCGTCCGCTGCAGGTCAACGGCCAGACCGTGCACCACGTGGGCATCCCCTTGCACTGGGGCTTCTCGGGTGTGGCGCGCAACGGCTACCTGACCAACACCCTGACCCCCTTCGTGGGCGACGGGAATACGCAGACGCCGGAGTTCAAGTCCTTCCTCGTCAACGTGGAAAAGGCGTGAGGTGAAGCATGAGTAGTCAAGACATCTACGCCCGCTCCGCCACGACCTTGCCGTCACCTTCGGTGCGGCACGAACAGGAAGTGGCCAAGCTGATCGATGTGTCCAAGTGCATCGGCTGCAAGGCCTGCCAGGTCGCCTGCTCGGAATGGAACGAGTTGCGCGACGAGGTGGGCCACAACCACGGCACCTACGACAACCCCATCGACCTCACGGACCAGTCCTGGACGGTCATGCGCTTCACCGAGCATGAGAACCCGGCCGGCAACCTGGAGTGGCTGATCCGCAAGGACGGCTGCATGCACTGCGAGGAGCCCGGCTGCCTGAAGGCCTGCCCGAGCCCCGGCGCCATCGTGAAGTACGCCAACGGCATCGTCGACTTCAATCAGGACCATTGCATCGGCTGCGGCTACTGCATCACCGGCTGCCCGTTCAACATCCCGCGCATCTCGCAGAAGGACCACAAGGCGTACAAGTGCACCCTGTGTTCCGACCGCGTGGCGGTGGGCATGGAGCCGGCCTGTGTGAAGACCTGCCCGACCGGCGCCATCGTCTTCGGCACCAAGGAAGACATGAAGGAGCACGCCGCCGAGCGCATCGAGGACCTGAAGTCCCGCGGGTTCGAGAACGCCGGCCTGTATGACCCCCAAGGCGTGGGCGGCACGCACGTCATGTACGTGCTGCACCACAACGACCAGCCCTCGCTGTACGCCGGCCTGCCCGACAAGCCGGCCATCAGCCCGATGGTCAGCCTGTGGAAAGGCCTCACCAAACCGCTGGGCCTGCTGGCCATGGCGGGCGTGGTGCTGGCCGGGTTCTTCCACTACACCCGCATCGGCCCCAATCGGGTCGAAGAGGACGAGGAAGACGGACCCGACCCGCAGGCACCGGTGCACAAGGTCGACCCTTCGGTGCATGACTATGATCCGCGTACTCCACGCTGAGCCCACACGCCGAACTGCCCCCTCTCCCTTCAGGAAGAGGGTTGGGGAGAGGGTGCTCGCAAGCTCTCCCAGGAGCCCGACGACATGAAAAAAGATATCCAGCGCTACAACGCCAACGAACGGAGTAACCACTGGATGGTGGCCATTCTGTTCTTCCTCGCTGGCCTCTCGGGGCTGGCGCTGTTCCACCCGGCCATGTTCTGGCTGACCAACCTGTTTGGCGGCGGCCCGTGGACTCGCGTCCTGCACCCCTTCCTCGGGGTGGCGATGTTCCTGTTCTTCCTCGGCTTGGTGATCCGCTTCGCCCACCACAACCTGGTGGAGAAGCGCGACGTGCAGTGGCTCAAGCAATGGCGCGACGTGGTCACCAACCGCGAGGAGAACCTCCCGGAAGTCGGCCGCTACAACGCCGGACAGAAGCTGCTGTTCTGGACCCTGCTGTTGTGCATGCTGGTACTGCTGGTGACTGGATTCGTGATGTGGCGTGCCTACTTCAGCCACTTCTTCGGCATCGACCTCATCCGCATCGCCTCGCTGCTGCATGCCTTCGCCGCCTTCGTGCTCATCTGCAGCATCCTGGTGCACATCTACGCCGGTATCTGGGTGAAGGGCTCGATGGGCGCCATGCTCTACGGCTGGGTCAGCCGCGGCTGGGCGCGCAAGCACCACGCGGCGTGGCTCAAGGATGTGGACAAGGGCAAGGGGCACTGACGCTCGACGTAATCGCCGGTTGACGCCCGTGCGTCAGCCGGCACGAACCATCCCCTCTCCCTTCAGGGAGAGGGCTAGGGAGAGGGGCTTTCAGGCCCCTCTCCGAACCCAACAAGGAGTCCTGCGTGTCAGGCCGAATTCTCGAACCCGGGCAGATCGAAGCTGCCGCCAACATTCCTCCGCTGTTCAACCTGCCGTCCCCCGACCTGTTCTCCCGCCGCGCCGCGCGCCTGCGTGAGCTGGCGCCGGGCAATCCCCTGCAGGGCTACCTCGAACTGATCGCCGGGGTCTGCGAAACGCAGCAGGCGCTGCTCGACCGCAAGCTGTTCCTGCAATCGCCGGACGCCGTCGCGCTGGCCCGCAGCCGCGAGCACCGCATGCCGCCGCTGGCCTACGAAGTGCTGGTGCGTGAAGGCGCGTGGCTGCCGTTGCTGGACGCCTTCCTCGACGCCTATGAAGTCACCGCCAACCCGGCCGTGGTCGAAGCGCTGAAGGTTCTGCGTAGCGCCGATTCCGGCCAGCGCAAGGCCTGGGCGCTAGGCTTGCTCAACGGCCAGTTCGACCTGCTGCCGCCGGCACTGGTGCCCTTTCTCGGCGCCGTCCTGCAGGTCGCCTTCAGCCAGTGGTTGCTGCAACTGCCCGACGACACCCTGGCGGAAACCGACAGCCAGACCCTTTGCCCGGCCTGCGGCGCGCCGCCGGTGGCGGGGATGATCCGCAGCCAGGGCAAGCATGCCGGGCTGCGCTACCTGTCCTGCTCGTTGTGCTCCTGCGAATGGCACTACGTGCGGGTAAAATGCAGCCACTGCGCCGAGAGCAAGGGGCTGGCCTACTACTCACTGCAGCGCGAAGGCGTGGCCAGCGACCAGGCACCGCTCAAGGCCGAGACCTGCCCCGGCTGCCAGTCCTACCTAAAACAGTTCTACCTCGAGCACGATAAGCACGCCGAGGCCCAGGCGGACGACCTGGCCAGCCTCGCGCTGGACATCCGCCTCGCCGAAGACGGCTATCTGCGCACCGCACCGAACCTCCTGCTGGCGCCGGGCGGCGGCGGTTAAACCCGCCCTTCGTAGGGCGCATAGCGCGGAACGCGTTATCCGCCGCCAACCCCATGGCGCGGACATGGCGGATAACCGCAAGCGGTTATGCGCCCTACGAATGCAGCACTTCCGCTGCCACCCTGGTCTCCTACACTTACTCCAGCCATCGCCTCCTGCACAAGGTTCGTCCATGACCTCGGTACGTTTGCCCTCCATCGACCGCCTGCTGCGCAGCCCGGCCTGCGAGCCACTGCAGCAACGCTATGGCCGCGAGGCCCTGCTCAAAACCCTGCGCGACCTGCTCGACGAACTGCGTGAGCCCGCGCGCCACGGCCAACTTGCCGCCGTCGAACTGGAAGAGAGTGTGCTCGCCGGCCGCGCTGGCGAGCGTCTCGCGGCGCACCACGCCAGCCGCGTGCGCCGCGTGTTCAACCTCACCGGCACCGTGCTGCATACCAACCTCGGCCGCGCCTTGCTGCCCGAGGAAGCCATCGAAGCGATCACGCTGGCCGCGCGCTACCCGCTCAACCTCGAATTCGACCTGGCCACCGGCAAGCGTGGCGACCGTGATGACCTCATCACCGGGCTGATCCGCGAGCTCACCGGCGCCGAAGCCGTCACCGTGGTCAACAACAACGCCGCTGCCGTGCTGCTGGCGCTCAACAGCCTGGGCGCGCGCAAGGAAGGGATCATCTCCCGCGGCGAGCTGATCGAGATCGGGGGCGCCTTCCGCATTCCCGACATCATGTCCCGCGCCGGCGTGAAGCTGGTCGAGGTGGGCACCACCAACCGCACTCACGCCAAGGACTACGAGGCCGTCATCAGCCCGCGTTCCGGCCTGCTGATGCGCGTGCACACCAGCAACTACAGCGTGCAGGGCTTCACCGCCAGCGTTGCCACCCCGCAGCTGGCACAGATCGCCCATGCCCACGGCCTGCCGCTGCTGGAGGACCTGGGTAGCGGCACCCTGGTCGACCTCACCCGCTGGGGCCTGCCCAAGGAGCCGACAGTGCAGGAAGCCCTGCGCGATGGTGCCGACATCGTCACCTTCAGCGGCGACAAACTGCTCGGCGGCCCGCAGGCCGGCCTGATCCTTGGCAGCAAGGAACTGATCGGGCGGATCAAGAAGAACCCGCTCAAGCGCGCCCTGCGCGTGGACAAGCTGACCCTCGCCGCACTGGAAGCGGTGCTCAATCTCTACCGCGACCCCGACCGCCTCGCCGAACGCCTCACCAGCCTGCGCCTGCTCAGCCGCCCGCAGGCCGACATCCGCGTCCAGGCCCAGCGCCTGGCGCCTGCTTTGGCAGCGCTGCTGGGCGAGCGCTGGAGCGTCAGTGCCGTGGACGCCTTAGGCATGATCGGCAGCGGCGCCCAACCGGTCGCGCGCCTACCCAGCGCTGCGCTGTGCCTACGCCCGCACCAGCCCAAACGCCAGCGCGGCCGCGCCCTCCTGGACCTGGAAGAGCGCCTGCGCTGCCTGCCGATCCCGGTGCTCGGCCGCATCGATGACGACGCGCTGTGGCTCGACCTGCGCCAGCTCGACGACGAACCCGGCTTCGTCGCGCAACTGCCGCTGCTGGTCGAGGACGACGCATGATCGTTGGCACCGCCGGGCACATCGACCACGGCAAGACCTCACTGCTGCGCGCGCTCACCGGCATCGAAGGCGACCGCCGCCCGGCCGAGCGCGAGCGCGGCATCACCATCGACCTCGGCTACGTCTATGCCGACCTCGGCGATGGCGCGCTCACCGGCTTCATCGACGTGCCCGGGCACGAGCGCTTCGTCCACAACATGCTGGCCGGCGCCAGCGGCATCGACCTGGTGCTGCTGGTGGTGGCCGCCGACGACGGCGTGATGCCGCAGACCCGCGAACACCTCGCCATCGTTCAGTTGCTCGGCATCCGTCGCGCCATGGTCGCGCTGACCAAGGCCGACCGCGTTTCGGGCGAACGGGTAGAACAGGCCGCCGCTGAAGTGCGTGAACTGCTGGCGTCCGGACCACTTGCCGGCGCGCCGATCTTCCCAGTCTCCAGCATCAACGGAGCGGGAATCGAAGCGTTGCGCCAAGCCCTCGCCGACGCCGCCCGCGAGACCTTTGAGCGCGCCGCAACCGGTGGCTTTCGCCTGGCCGTAGACCGCGCCTTCAGCGTCAGCGGCGCCGGTGTCGTCGTCACCGGAACAGCCTTTGCCGGCACCCTGAATGTCGGTGATGAATTGCTGCTCGGCAATGCCGGCCGCCGCGTTCGCGTGCGCGGCCTGCACGCACAGAACCGCGAAGCGCAGCAGGCCCACGCCGGCCAGCGCGTGGCGCTGAACATCGCGGGCGAGCGCCTGAACCTCGAACAGATTCACCGGGGCGACTGGCTGATCGCTGGCGAACTGCATGCGCCCACCACGCGCATCGATATCGACCTGAACCTGCTGCTCAGCGAAACCCGCGCCTTTGCCCACTGGACGCCGGTGCATGTGCACCTCGGCGCGCAGGACGTCACCGGCCGCGTCGCACTGCTCGAAGGCGAGCGCCTGCAACCCGGCGAACGCGCCTTCGCGCAACTGGTGCTGAATGCGCCCAGCCACGCCGTGCATGGCGACCACCTGGTGCTGCGCGACCAATCCGCGCAGCGCACCCTCGGCGGCGGCCGCGTGCTCGACCCCTTTGCCCCTGCGCGCAACCGGCGCAGCCCGGAGCGTCTGGAACAGCTGCGCGCCCTGCAGGGAGACAGCCTCGAAAGCGCCTTGCCAACCCTGCTGGCCCACGCCAGCAACGGCCTCGATCCCGCGCTGCTGGCGCGCCAGTTCAACCGCCCGCGCGAAGGCTGGCAGCTGCCCGGCGAGCTGGTCGAAATCAACACCCGGCTCGGCGCACGGCTGTTCGCCGCAGAACGCTGGTCCGCGCTGCAACAGCAACTACTCGACGCCCTGCAACGCTTCCACGCCGACGCCCCCGACGAACTCGGCCCCGACCGCGACCGTCTCCGTCGCTACGCCTTCTCGCAGCTCGACCGGCCGGTCTTCATCGCCCTGCTGGAAAGCCTGCTGGCGACGGGGAGCGTGGAGAGCAGCGGCCCCTGGCTGCACCTGCCCGATCACCGCGTGCAACTGGGCGAAGCCGACGAGAAACTGCGCGAACGCGTATGGCCACTCCTGCTGGCCGGCGCTTTCGACCCGCCGTGGGTGCGTGACCTCGCCCGCGAGTTGGGCGCGGAGGAGGGCGACGTACGCCTGCTGCTGCGCAAACTCGCCCGCCTTGGACAACTGCATCAGGTGGTGAAGGACCTGTTCTACCCTGAGCAGTCCGTCCGCCAGCTTGCCGGCCACGCGCTACACCTGCGTGACGAAGCCGGCATCATCCGCGCCGCCGCCTTTCGCGACCGCATCGGCATCGGCCGCAAGCGCTGCATCCAGTTGCTGGAGTACTTCGACCGCATCGGCTTCACCCGCCGCTTTGGCAATGAGCGACGGATCAGGGAGGATTCTGCTTTGGCCATGACTACCAGCGAGAAGGAATACGACGACTACCTGCGGGCGAAAGTCGAGGCTGCCAGGGCTTCTGTGAGCTCCTAGGATGGGCGGCCCGACGAGGAAGTTGAAGCGGAGTTCGCCGCTCGTCGAGCCGAAGCAAGTCGCAAGCAGTGAGAAAGCTCGGTGGTGCTGAATGGCATCGCCGGCGAAAGCAAATCACTGCCGACGAAAGCAAATCACTCAGCGGGGACGTCGCTGCCTCCCGGCTAGTCGCACCACTCAAGAAACTTTCTGAACTCCCGATCCCCACGCCCCCTCGATACACCTGTTGACTACCGGGGAGTGGGTCCAATGAGTTCCTGGCTGATTCTGCTGTTCATCGCCATCACCGTAATCGCCGTCGTGCTGGATCTGGGCAAGCGCTAGCGCGACGGCAACACCTGATCGACCCGTTGCACGAGATAGTCGTAGAACGGGTTGGAAGTCACCCGCTGGAACAGGTCCAGCCCGACGATCAGCACGCCGCGTTCACCGCGGGGCGTGAGGGTGCCCAGGTGGATGCCGAAGTCTTCTCCGGCCGCCGGATGCTGGCCGTAGAGCGCGTCGTTGGGCGGGAAGGGCAGCGCCACGTGGGACAGCGAGAACAGGTCCGGTGGGTAGCTGGCTGCCAGTGGCTGGCTTTCCTGTTGCCGGCTGTGGGCCGGCGTGTGCAGGGCGCTGGTCTGGCTGGTCTGCGGGCTGTTGGAGATCACCGTGAGGTCGTAACTGCGCGCGCGCTGCGGCAGCAGGCGCTCGCCGAGCGTGGCCATTTCCGGGCGCAGCAGCGGGCCGTAGTTCAGCGAGCGGTTGAGGTCGAACAGCACCAGCTCGCTGCCGTTGTCCGGCAGGCGGTCGTACAGGTTGCTGATCACCGCCGGGGTGCTGACGGTGCTGTCAGCGAGCGACTGGAAGGTGAGTATCGGCGGCAGGCGCGCGAGGCTACCGCTGCGGCTGGCGCTCTCCAGGCTGGACTGCACGGCATCGGTCAGCTCCACCGTCTGGCGCGCCGCCGCGATGGGGAAGGAGTTGTACTTGAACGGATTGAACTCCGGCAGCACGCTCAGCCAGGCTGCCTTGGCGAAGGCCGGCAGCAGAGCCGGCAAGCCTGCCAAGCCGGCGAACTGCGCATAGCGAGTAACGCCGATCATCGGCGAGATCAGCACCACCTGTTCCGGCATCGTCAGGCTCGGGTCATCCAGCGCATCCAGGCTGTACTTCATCGCCAGCGCGCCGCCGTTGGAGAAGCCCACCATCAGCAGCGGCGCGCCCGTGGGCAATTGCGCAGAGGCCTCGCGCACGGCCAGCCGGGTGGCGGCCATCCAGTCTTCCCAGTCCGCGTCGGTGAGCCCGGCCGGTACGGTGCCGTGGCCCGGCATGCGGATTGCGATCACCACGAAGCCCTGTTGCCGCAGGTGCTCGCCCAGGTGGCGCAGGCTGTAGGGCGAATCGGTCAGCCCATGCAGCAGCACCGCCGCGCCGCGCACTTCGCCAGCGGGGCGCATCTCGTAGGAACGATTCCAGTCAGTGGCGAAGTGGCCGGGGTAAACCTGGCTCTGGTCGAAGTAGCGGTTGTAGGCGACGCGCTCGAAGGGTTGCAGGCTGGCCGTCATTTCCTTGCGCATGGCCTGCATCAGCTTGTCTTCGGCAGCCAGATAGCCGGCCCAGTCGGAGTGGTCGATCGCGTCGCTGTGCATGTCGTCCGGCACCCAGGTGTGCCAGGGTTCCAGCGGCGGGATGTTGCGCAGCGCGGCGACGCGCAGTCCCAGTGCCAGTACGGTGATGGCGAGGATGAGGATGACCAGCCAGAGCAGCGCCCTGGTGAGTTTCGCGTTCAGCATGGAATTCCTTTGGCGGCGTCCGGGACAAGCATAGAGCTCTTGGCGCTACAAAGTCCGCTCACGGGTCAAAGGGCCGACACCGCCTGGACATAGTCGGCATTGCCGATGCCCACCTGAGCCCAGACCGGGCGCGTCTCGTTGCCTTGGCGGTCGTACTGTTCGTCCGCGTCCCACAGTGTGATGATCTGCCCCGGAAACAGGTATTCGCAGTGGTTGAATTCATGCGCCCCGGAGTCGTCCGCTGAGGCGATCAGCGAGAACAGCTCGCCAGCCGCCAGCGCAAACACATCCACGCCCAGGTAGCGCGCGAGGTACTGCTCGCTCTGGGAGAGGCCGATGAACCAGATGAACCCGTGCTCGTCGCACTCGGTCTGGATCGCAGCCTGACAGAAGTAATCCGTCGGCCCGTTCGAGGATTCCAGCGGGAAACCCACGGCTGCCAGCGCATCCCGCGCCATGGCTCGCGTGTCGCCGAGGCAGACCGGACCAATGCCCAGGCGGGGGGAAATATCGAGGATGGGTAGAGTGGGCTTCATGCCGTGGAGCTCCCTGGGTACTGCTAGCGAGGTTAGAGCACGGGCAGCCAGTTCGCTGCCTTTTTCTGGCCAATAAGTGGCCTTTTGATGTTGATTGGCCAGAATGTCATGACGGACTGCGCCGGACTAACTGGGCGACCCTGTGCCGACTGCGGCATCGCTGCGCTGGCATCGGTCATGGCAATGATGGCAACATCCGGGCTCCCGCTTTCGCCGCAGCCTTCGAGCAGCCGGCTTCTGACCAGGGAAGGCAATCACGCCCGGTGGCGTGGCCGGGCTTCAAACCCGGTGGGGGACGGCAACCGTTCCTGGGTGAGTTCGACTCTCACTGCCTTCCGCCAATTCCCCCGTCTACAGCCCGCGTGGCTCTAGGCTTCCGGCTTAGCCCGGGAAGACGCTTCGACGCCGCTGTCGAAGAAGTGTCGAAGGACTTTCAGTGCGGTGCACCCTCGCCAGCCTGCATCCAGGACGGGATATCGTTCATGCCGTGAAGGACGCGCCATACATCGATGTGGTCGTCGCGCTCGACGTAGAACACCAGGTAGGGATAGCGCTTGAGTGGCCAGCAGTGCAGCCCCGGCAAATCCAGCTCATGGGCATAGCGGGCCGAGCCGCTACCAGGGTGACGGGCGATATGGGCGTATGCCTTTTCCAAGGCATCGACAAACCCCAGAGCAGCCTGTTCGGCATCTTCGCTCAGGTAGTAATCGACTGCCGCTTCAACATCCTGATTGGCGAGTGCTCGCGGAATGACTGGCTTGGCCTTCATCCACGGGCCTTACGCACCCGCGTGCGGAGCGATTCGAAGTAGTCACTGTCGGCAGGTGCCGCAGGCATCGACTCGGCCCCGGCGATCAGCAGGCCCCGCAGACGCTGACGGTCCTGGTCCTTGCGAATCAACTCGCGCACGTATTCGCTGCTGGTGCCGTAACCACGCTGGCTGACCTGCTCATCGACGAAGCTCTTGAGCGTATCCGGCAGGGAAATGTTCATCGTGCTCATGGGACCTGTCTCTCTGGAATGGCAAAATTTGCCAAAACATACTAGCACTCGCGATTCTCTCCGGTATCGAGCAGGCGATGAAAGTTTCCAATTGGTCCCGATGTCAGCACATCTGAATAGGGAAAGTTCTGCGGATAGCTACGGATACTGATCAGGAGGGGAGGCCCCGAAGACTCTTTTGCCAGATCCTCTTCTGCCGATAGCTCCCTTGCATTACTGGCCAGCTAAGCTGCTCGGGGTTAAGTGGCTGGAGCGCGCCATGGTCAGGCTGGATCTGTTTACCGAAGAGCATCTGGAACTGAGCGACCTATGGCGTTGGCAGGATGGCGTTCGCGAGGAGGCCTTTCTGGTGCCGTTGGCTTCGGCGGGGGATCTGGCGCCCGCTGCTCCCTGGTTGTTGGCGCGGGCGCTGTTTCGACTTCCTTGCGGGATCGAATTGCAGGGCCTGCTGGCCTATGACCCGATCGAGCAGGATGTTTACGCGGTGCAGGTGCTGATCGGCCGCGACAGCTACTCCTTCAACAAGTACCTGCCGGAGGCTTCCTTCGAGGAGGTGCTGGCGCTGGCCGACCGGCTGAAGGTCAGTACCGGCGGTGTGCTGCCGCTGGGCTATAGCGTGGTGCGGCAGGCGCTGGCAGTGCGCGACGGTCAGTTCACGCTGTGGTTGGGTGGTGGCTTGTAGCACTGCCAACCCTTACATGCGGCACAGCTGGTCTTCGCAGGGAATGCCGTCGTGGTCGCCATCCATCTTCATGCCCGGACAGCTGCGCAGAAACGCCTTGGCTTCCGCGCAGGAAGTCATCTGCGAGCAGTGTTGGCGGCCGTCGCAACGTACGCTGAGCGTGGGTTCCGGCTTGTTTTCCAGCGTTGCGACGGGTTCTGCGGCGGGGTCGCTGGGTGCAACGGGCGCGCTGGCGGACGCTGGGGCCGGGCGGAAGAAGCGCGACTGCCAGTTGGGGTTGTCCATGTACTGCCAGGCGAGCAGCGCGAGAACGGCGAGGAAGATCCCTTTCTTCATGGCGGTGATCCGGGGTGAGTGCACTGCGCAGTCTAGCGGGCGACCCGGCCCGCGCACCATCGGCAGCAAGCGGCGTGTTCAGCCAATGGCGAGGCCTTTCCGGCGCCGCCACTCATCCACCACCGCGCCCATGTCCGCTGCCGCGCCGCTGCGTATCCAGGCCATGAAGTCGCGGTCGAAACGGAAGCTGTCGCCGCAGTGCTGGGTCATGAAGCGGCGGACGTTCTGGGTGTTGCGGTAGTGGGCGTCCAGCGGGGTCTGGCGGGTGATCGGGTCGCTGTGCCAGTCGAAGGCCATGGTGTCCATTCCTGTGCCTTGGGGGAGCCCCCCTTATAGCGCAATCGGCAGCCGCTGGCGCGGTCTGCCGAGGTGTTGCGGCATTACTGGCCCCACATCATCCGCTGCTGCTGCGCCGAATAGTCGTCGCTTTGCAGGCGTACGCGGGTGGGCTGGCGTTCGAGGTTGTCTTCGCCGAAGGATTCGCGCACGGGCGATTCGATGGCGCTGAAGTGACTAAAGTGCGGGGAGTCGGCGCAGCCGACCAAGGCGAAGCAGGCGAAGGTGACCACGGAGAGCTTGAGCATGGGACTTCCTCCTGAGTGGGAGTCCCGAGCTTCGGCCGGCTGGATTAACGGCGGATTAACGCGTGGGGTTCTTCAGCGGCGTTCCGGCCCCTGGATTTCGCCGCCATGGGCTGCGCCGCCATCGCGGTCGCGGTGGTGCTCGGGTGGGTTGAGCGCACGGCCGAGTATCTGCGCGACGACCTCGTCCTTGCCTTCGGTGTAGGCGTCGCGGTCGGTGGGGAAGCGCTTTGCCAGGTCGTGCTTCACCTGGGTGTAGAGCTGCGCGTCCTCGGGGTGAGTGCGCAGCCAGTCGCGGAACAGCAGGCGGCGCGAGGCGTCGCTCAGGTCCATGACGTGGACGTGATGGGTGCGCCCGTTGCCCAGCGGCGGCATGCCTTTGACGAAGAACATCCGCGAGGTGTCGGGGTTCTCGGCCCAGTACTGGTAGCCCAGCCCTCGCAGCGGTTCGATCAGCTGGTGCGGGTCGCTGCCCGGTGGCGGCAGCAGGAGGATGTCGATGATCGGCTTGGCGTCCAGCCCCGGCACGGCGGTGCTGCCGATGTGTTCGATGCCCAGGCCGGGAAGGTCGGCGGCGTGGGCGATGGCGTCGGCTTCCTCGGCGAAGCGCTGGGGCCACGTCGGATCGTAGGCGACGACTTCGATGCGGTCTTCGTCGGCGTTGCTCCAGCGCTGGCCGTCGAATTCGGGGGCTTGCGGGGTCATGCGGTCACTCCAGCGGTGGGGCGGTGAGGGCGAGGGTTTGAGATTGATCCGGTGGGCTGAGTTCCGGGTCATTCTGCAGGAGCGCCACAGGCAGTTCTGGAAAGCGGCTCGCTTTACAGGTTGGCGATGAACGTCCCGGCAGGCAAGAGTTGGCACACGCGTGCTCGCATTTCGTCGGCAGGCCGCGAACGGCGGGGTCTGCAGTGAGTCATAGAGGTATCTCAACCCCCCGCCCATGGAGGCGATAACAAGATGAAAATGTCCCTGGTTGTTGCAGTAGCCTGTGCAGTCGCACTCGGCACGACAGCCTTGCTGCCTGCCGACTTCTCGCCGATCGGTTCGGCCTATGCCAAGGGCGACGGCGGTGGTCACGGTGGTGGCAATGGCGGCGGAAACGGTGGTGGTAACGGCGGCGGCCACGGTGGTGGCAAGGGGGATGCCGGCGGTAACCACGGCAGCAACAGCAATGGCGCGAACGATGGCGGCGAGCACGCCGGCAAGGCTACTCGCGACCATGGCCTGAGTGGCAACCACTACGGCAGCGAGAAGAACGACAGCAAGGGCCATGGCCAGGCAACGTCCGCCGTGGCGCATTCCAAGGATACCCAGGGCAAGACCAAGGCAGCGGCGATTTCCGCGACCAAGCCGGCCCACAAGAACACCCAGCACGACAACTGATCCACCGCGGCCAGGGACGGCCGCTGTTCTTCACTGCACCGGGAAGTCGAAGTAGGTCTTCGGATAAGGCTCAGTCTTCAGGGTGTAGTGCCACCACTCGGCGCTGTAGGGCTCGAAGCTGTGCCGCAGCATGGCTTGGCGCAATGTCTCGCGGTTGCGCGTCTGCTGCACGCTGATCAGCGCAGTGCCGTGATGGGAGATGGGCCCGAAGAAATCGAACGGGCTGCCCATGTCCAGCTCTTCCCCGGTTTTCGAATCCACCAGCGTGAGGTCGACGGTGCTGCCGCGCGAGTGCCCGGAGTGCTTGGCGATGTAGCCCTCGCGGAACAGCGCGGGCTTGTCCAGCTGTGGGTAGTAGCGCGCTTTCTGGCGGATGTCCTGTGGGTTGGCGGCCCAGCGGCGGAAGTCATTCACTGCGCGCTGCGGGCGATAGCCATCGAATATCTTCAGCGCCAGGCCGCTCAGGGCAATGTCCTTTTCCACTGCAGCCAAGGCGGTGGCGGCCTCTTGGGTGAGGATGATCCGCGCCTTCTGGTAACCGTCGATGGGCTCGCCGACGAAGTTGTCGGCGCCGGCGTAGCGCACGTCATAGCGCGCGGATTTCAGTATCTGGTCGAGATAGACGAAGCCGTCCTGGGCTGGTTGATCGGCGCGTAGTGCCGGGCTGACGAGCAGGCAGAGCAGCAGCATGAGCCGCGCGCCTGCCCGGATCATGGGCGCAGGGCCTGGACCCCATCGTCGTCGGGGTCGAAGTTGTCCAACTGCATGCGCAAGGCGAAGGCTTCCAGTGCTGCATCGCCCTGCAGGAAGCGGCTACGGGCGGCGGTCCAGTCGTCGGGCTTCAGGCGCACCATCCAGCCTTCGCCGTAGCAGTCCAGGTTGATCAGCCCCGGCCTGCGCACTACACCTTCGTTGCTGGCGAGAACGGTGCCGCCCAGCGGGCTGCGTGCAGACGATGCTGCCTTGGCGAATTCCACCACGCCGAAGCTGCGGTCGCAGTCGATGTGCCAGCCGTCGCGCTTGGGGGTGAAGGCGAATATCTGCCCATAGACCGCGCAGCCGTAGGCGGTGAGCCCGAGGGTGATCGCACCGTCTTGCTCCTCGCGCAGCCAGAGATTGTAGTCGGGGGCGTAGAGCAGGTTGCCCGGGAACTCGAGGCCCTGCAGCTTCACAGCGTCAGCACCCGGTCGTATTCGAGGATCATGCGCGCCAGTTCGCCACCGCTGGCGATCTCGTCGACTTCCTCGATCAGCCGGCTTTCGTCGATGGCTACGCCCGGTGCGCGGCACATCAGCAGGCGTGCGCCGGCTTCCTTGGCTTGCTGGATGAAGTGGCTGATGGGCTCGCCATCCTCGGCGGCGTAGAGGGTATCGGCGATGTCCTGGAATGCCAGGCGCGTGCCTTCGCCGCTGAGGAACAGGGTGACCTTGGCATCCATGCACGCCAGCAGCGTGGCGGTGTAGAAGGGCGCAGCGCAGCGCGCCGGGGTGCTCGGGCCGCTGCTGACGATGATCAGCACGCGCTGGGGCTCAGGCGTGGACAAGGGCTTTCTCCAGTTGGACCAGGGCGACACGCCGGCCTTGCGGGTCGGTGCGCTCGACGATGCCCTGCGGCTTGTAGCCCAGGCGTGCGTAGAGCAGCAGGCCGGCTGCGTTGGCGTTGAAGCAGGACACTTTCATGACCTGCGCCTTGTACTGGTCGCGGGCGAGACTCTCCATGACCTCGATCAGGTACTGCGCCACTCCATGCCGCCGCGCCCAGGGCGCGACCATCATGTTGCCCAGCGCGCAGAATTCGTTCGGTTGCCATTGGTAGAAATTGGCGAAGCCAGCGACCTGGCCATCAAGCAGCGCCACGGTGCTGTCGCGCCGTTCGGCGATAGCGGCGGCGAGCTGGCCGATGGTCAGCGGCCAGCTCGCCTTGGGGTAGCAGTAGAAGAGTTCGTCGGCGTCCTGGGGAAAGCCGACCACCTCGCCGAGGTCGTCGGCAAGGGCGGGGCGGTGTTGCAGGGCGGGAAAGTTCACGCGTTCTCCGATGTCTTGGTGAAGGTCAGTGTGGCGGGTACTGAGCGATGATCTTCTGCACCGTCTCGCGGATCGCTGCTTCGCGCTCGGCGGGCGTCGGCGGACTGCTGCGCATGATCTGTTCGCCGCTGCCACGCCAGACCAGCTTGCCGTCCTTGCCGTCGAACATGTCGACCTGGATGGTGGCGACCTTGTAGGTCACGGTGCGGCTCTCGGCCATGGGCGGCGGGCCCCAGTAGCCTCCCCAGTAACCGCCCCAGTAGCCGCCTGTGTAGGTGGTGACCTGGTCCTGGCGCTGGTCGACGATCAGGTAGGCGCGCAGCTTCACGTCGCCGGGGTTGCCGCCCTGGGCCTGGCGCAGGCCGTGCTGGTCGAACTGGTCGGCGATGGCGTCGCTGATGCGTTGCTCGGTGAGGTCGCTCTTGATGCGCGGGTCGTCCGGGCGGTACTCGAAGGCCGGCTGTGCCCAGCTCCAGGTCAGGTAGCGGGAAAAGTCGCGGGTGGTGTCGTAGTCGCGGCTGACGCTGGTGGTTTCGCAGGCGGCGAGGCCGAGCATCAGGCTCAGCAGCAGTGAACGGGACAGCAAACGGCGGATCATGATCGCAATACTCCTGTCAGAGAATTCCATCCAAGCGCAGAGTCCGCGCAAAGGCAAGCGGCAGACGGGCTGCGCGTGGTCGCAGGAGATGTCTGGCCGGCAGGATTTCCGGCCAGTGGCAGTCAGCCCGGTGGGTATCCGTCCATGGCCTTGCGCGCTGCTTCGCGCAGCGCGCGGGCCTGGTCGGTCTGGCTGCTGGCGTTTTCGAATTCGGCGCTGCCACTCCAGATTTCCTGGTGGCTAAGGGCGTCGAACAAGGCGATGCGCACCACGCTGACGGTGACCACGTAGGTGCGGGTGACGGGGTAGGAAGCGCCGCCATACCAGGGGTCGTTCCAGCCGCCGTAGTAGCCGCCGCCGTAATAGTCGGTGGTCTGCCGGGTGCGTTGCTCGCTGGACAGGTGCGCGCTGACGCTCAGGTCCGCCGGAGCATTCGAGCGCGCCGGGCGCAGGCCGCGCTGGTCGAGGGCTTCGCTGACCGCGTCCTGAAGCGGGCCGCCGAAGCCGCTGCCGTCCGCCCAGCTCCACGAGCGGTAGCGCCCGTAGTCCAGCGGCGGGGCCGGATAGCTGCCGGGGTCGAGGCCGGGGTTGGCGGCCTGCGCGGGCGCGGGCGGGATCGGCAGCGAAGTGTTGCTGTAGGGGTTCTGGCCCTGGCAGGCAGCCAGGGCGCTGAGCAGCGGCAGGATCAACAGGTAACGCGGCATGACAGACTCCCGCACGCCGGTTTGGTGAGGCGTGCGCAGTGGCAACTATGCACCTAATCCTGCGGCCGGCACAGCCAGTGCAGGTAGCGGCCGAGGCCGGCGAAGGCGGGATGGCGGCGGTATTGCAGTTCCATCTCCACCAGGTCCAGCGGCTCGGCCTTGTGCTGGAACTCCACCGGCATGTAGTCGTGGAACACCCGCACGCCGCTGCGCGCCTCGATGGTCCAGTGCCCGGCCATGGCAGCTTCGAGCACGCGCGGGTCGAGCGGTTCCTGCGGGGTCAGGCTCTGGCCCTCGCCGGAGAAGCGGTTCTTGCGCAGCTTGCGGAAGTGGCCCTTGAGCAGGTTGCGGTAGATCAGCGCATCGCGGTTGTAGAAGGCCAGGGACAGCCAGCCATCGGCGCGGGTCAGCTGGTGCAACACGGGCAGGATCGCCAGCGGTTCGGCCAGCCATTCCAGCACGGCGTGGCAGATCACCAGGTCATAGGGTTCGTTGAGCTGGCCGAGCAGGTCCTGCCAGGGTGCGGCAATGAAGGTGGCTTGCAGGCCGGTTTCCGCGAAGCGCTGGCGTGCGCCTTCGAGCATCGGCGCGGCGGGTTCGGCGAGGGTTACGTCGTGGCCGCGCCCGGCCAGCCACAGCGACATGTGGCCCAGCCCCGCACCGATATCCAGCACCCGCAGCGGACGGTCGGGCAGCGCCTCGGCGAGGTCGGCCTGGAGCACGGCAAGGCGAATGGCACCCTTGGCGCCGCCATAGATCTTCTCGGCGAAGCGCGTGGCCAGTTCGTCGAAATGGCGGTCGCCGGTCTTCGGGGAATCGCTCACTTGGCGCCCCCCTCAATGAAGCGCCGCTCGCTGTCGGCCAGCTTGGCGAGCACCGCCTGCTCCATGTCGATGCCCAGTTCCGAGCACATCAGCAATAGGTAAAGGACGATGTCGCCGACTTCCTGCCCGGCGTGGGCGAGTTTCTCCGGCGGCAGCTGGCGCGATTCGTCTTCGCGCAGCCACTGGAAGATTTCCACCAGCTCGGCCATTTCCACGCTGGCCGCCATGGCCAGGTTCTTCGGGCTGTGGAAGCGACTCCAGTCGTTGTGGTCGCGGATGGCGTGCAGGCGCGCGGTGATGGCTTCGAGGTTCATGCAGATGGGGCTCCAACGTGAGCCCCATAGCTTCAAGCCTGACGCGTCAAACGTCCAGCGGGCTCCAGCTGCCGGCCATGTGCGGCAGGCCGTCCTTGCCGCGCAGGCTGAACTGCCCGGAAGGCCCCGGCTCGCTGGCCAGCAGGTTGACCTGGGACGGCAGCAGCACCGGCTTCTGGAAGCGCACGTCGACGCGATAGCCGGCCATCGGCAGGCGCTCGCCCAAGGCGGCCAGGCTGCGCGCCTTGTTCCACAGACCATGGGCGATGGCGCGGGGGAAGCCGAACAGCTTGGCGCTGGCGGCCGACAGGTGGATCGGGTTGTAGTCGCCAGCCACGCGGGCGTAGCGCCGGCCGATGTCCGCCGGGCAGTTCCAGGCGTCGATCTGTTCCAGCGGCAGCTCGGCCACTTCATCGCGGGCGGGCGGCGTGCCGTCCAGGCGCATGCCGCGGAACAGGATGCGGCTGTCGCCTTCCCAGAGCAGCCCGAGCTGGTCGTGAAGCTGGGTGATGATGCTGAAGGTCACACCTTTTTCGTGGGGCTGCAGGTCATCCACCCGCACGCTGACGTTGAACGGGCCCAGGCCGCCGAGCGGGCGCAACACGCTGATACGGTTTTCCAGGTGCACCAGGCCCAGCAGCGGGAAGGGAAAACGCGCGTCGGTCAGCAGGCCCATCTGCAGGCCGAAGGCGAGGATGTGCGGGTAGGTGGGCGGCAGCAGGTGGTTGTCGGCGAAACCGCAGACTTTGCGGTAGCGCTCCAGGTGCTTCGGATCGACCGTGACCGGGCAGCGCAGGCCGCGTGTCGGCAGGCTGCGGCCACGCACGCCGCGGCGCACGGCGGCGCGGGCGAACAGGCCGGTAAGGGCGGGTGGGGCGGACAGGTCAAGCCAATCGCGGGGCATCGGGTATCTCCTGGCGGGTCATTCAATCAGCTTAGCCAGCGCTGGAGCGCGGGCATTGGCCGTGGCAACGCGGCGCGCGGCAGGCAAGTCAATATGACCGTCCGATCGCTCAGATATTTCCCGCACGCTTGTTCCTGATTCTCTTGAGGGGCGATAGGAAAGCTGCCTAAGATGGGCCCGCCTCATGGATAACTAGAAAAAACACCATGCGTGATCTGACCGACGATGTGGCGCTGATGCGCCCGGTGATCGACGCCCTGCGCGCCAGCGGTACCGACCCCGACCGCGTGCTGGCTCGCGTCGGCCTGCCTGCCGGCAGTCTGCCTGCCGGACGATTCCCTCACAGCGCACAGAACCTGTTCTGGAAGGCCGCCGCCGAAGAATGCGGCGAAGAGCACGTTGGCCTCTATCTGGCCGGCCACCTGCCCGCGTTCCACGGCCTGCTGCTGGAATACCTGTTCCTCTCCAGCGCCACCTTCGGCGAAGGCCTGCGCCACGCCCTGCGCTACGTGCGCCTGCTCTCCGATACCTTGAACGCCCGCCTGGAAGTGGAAGGCGAGAAGGCCGTGCTGCTGCTCGGCCACACCGCCGGGACCAACCGGCACTTCCCCGAAATGCTCGCCGGAGCGGTGGTGCGCCTGTTCCATGCTCTCACCGAGGGCGACTTCAAGCCCCAGCAAGTGCAACTGATGCACGAGGAAGGCGCGCCCGCCGAGCGTTATCGCGAGGTCTACGGTTGCCCGGCAGTGCTGGGCGCCAATCGTTATGCGCTGGTATTCGACGCCCAGGTGCTGGAGAAACCCTCGCGCCACGCCGCGCCTGAGTTGCTGCGCATGCACGAGTCCCTGGCGCGCCGGCAATTGGCGGAAGTGGAGCGGCTGGACTTGGTGCGTAAAGTGCGCGAGCTGATCGGCGTGCTGCTGGTGGATGGCGGCGCGACGCTGGAGCAGGTCGCCGCCCGTCTCGACATGCCCGCCCGCCGTTTGCGCGAGCGCCTGGCCATGGCCGGGGTGCGCTTCAACGACCTGGTCACCGACTACCGCTGCCGCTTGGCCAAGGAGCTGCTGCTCAAGACCGACGAGCGCATCGAGGTGATCGTCGAACGCACCGGCTTCTCCGAGCCGAGCACCTTCTACCGCGCCTTCAAGCGGTGGGTCGGCGAGACCCCGGTGGAGTTCCGCCGACGTGGCCGCCCGCAATCGCCGGCGGAGTGATCGAACCGTTTCGAGTCCGCCTCTGGCTAGGCTTTGCCGGTCAATTCCCGCCAAGGTATGCCCGATGCAAAGCCGAATCCGCCAGACCCTGCTGCTGTCCACCGTCCTGCTGATGAGCGCTGAGCACGCCGTGGCGGGGGAAATGGAGCAGACGGCGTTCGCCCGCCTGGACCGCGACGGCAGCGGCTTCATCGAGGCCGATGATCTGTCGGCCATGCGCGTGCGCATGTTCCACCGGCTGGACCGCAATCAGGATGGCTTGCTCACCCGCGAAGAAGTGACCCCGCCCAACCCCAGCGTGAACGTCTCGCCCAACGCCATTGCCTGGCCGGACCGGGATGGTGGCGGCAAGGTCAGCCAAGCAGAGTTCATGACCCAGGAGCCGGCGCTGATCGTGCGCGCGGACCGCGATGGCGATCATCGGGTGAGTGCGGCGGAGTTTCGTGAGCTGGTGGCGGCGCGGGGGTAATTGAGCGCTGGCATCCGTAGGGCGAATAACCCGGAACGGGTTATTCGCCAAGACGGCGGATAACGCCGCAGGCGTTATGCGCCCTACACGGATGATCGAGGCACGGAGCTGTTGTACAAGCTGGCCGCGCCCAGAATCAGGCCCCCAGCAAACTCTGCCCGCAAACCCGCAGCACCTGCCCGCTCACCGCGCCCGAGCCCGGCTGGGCGAACCAGGCCACGGCTTCGGCGACGTCCTGCGGCAGGCCGCCCTGGCCCATGGAGTTCATGCGTCGGCCGGCTTCGCGGATGGTCAGCGGGATGGCGGCGGTCATCTGGGTTTCGATGAAGCCCGGCGCCACTGCGTTGATGCTGATTCCCTTCTTGCCCAGCGCCGGGGCCCAGGCCTGCGCCAGGCCGATCAGGCCGGCCTTGCTCACCGCATAGTTGGTCTGGCCCATGTTGCCGGCGATGCCGCTGATGGAAGCGAGCAGCACCACGCGGCCGTCGTCGTGCAGCTTGCCGGCGTCCAGCAGCGCTTGGGTCAGCACCTGCGGGGCCTTGAGGTTCACGTCGATCACTGAGTTCCAGAAGGCTTCGCTCATCTTGGCGACCGTCTTGTCCCGGGTGATGCCGGCATTGTGCACCACGATGTCCACGCCCTCGGGCAGTGCTGCCACCAGCTGAGCACCGGCGTCGGCGGCGCAGATGTCCAGTGCCACACCACGGCCCCCCAGGCGCGCGGCCAGCGCATCGAGGGCTTCCTTGGCCGGCGGTACGTCCAGCAGCACCACATCGGCGCCGTCGCGGGCGAGGGTTTCGGCGATGGCCGCGCCGATGCCGCGGGCGGCGCCTGTCACCAGCGCGCGCTTGCCCACCAGCGGGCGGCTCCAGTCCTGTACCTGCTTGTCATAGGCGGAGAGGCGCACGACCTGCCCGGACACATAGGCGCTCTTGGGCGAGAGGAAGAAGCGCAGCGCGCCTTCGAGCTGATCCTCGGCGCCTTTGCCGACGTACACCAGTTGCACGTTGCCGCCCCGGCGGATTTCCTTGCCCAGCGAGCGGCTGAAGCCCTCCAGGCTGCGCTGCACGCTGGCTGCGATGGGGTCTTTCACGGATTCCGGCGCGCGGCCGAGAATCACAACGTGGGGGCATTTATCCAGCCCCTTGAGGGCGCCCTGGAAGAAGGTGCGCAGCTCGATGGTCTGTTCGAAACGGGTCAGGCCGCTGGCATCGAAGACGATGGCCTTGAGCTTGGGCCCATGCTCGGCAGTCCAGCGTGGCAGCCCGTACTGGCCGTCGCTGAAGGAGAACAGCGCATCGGTCAGGCGCTCGGCGAAAGGCAGCACCGCCTCGTTCAGGTTGCCCTCGCCGCCGAGCAGCAGCGCCCCGTCCACCGGCCGCGTGCGCCCGGCGCTCCAGCGCTCCAGGCGGACCGGCGCGGGCAGGCCGAGGGCTCCGACCAGGCGGCGGCCGACGTTGGAGTTGGCGAAGGCGATGTAGCGATCGGTCATGGAACGGGCTCCTGCACAGGGTCTCTAAAGTGCTGACCACTCTACGCAGCGGCGGGTTCGGCGCAATTGACCGCGCTGACCTGCGCAACGGCGGGGCGGCCAATGCGACACAAGCGGCTAAGGTTAGCCTTGACCGCACTTCAACGCTCACCCTTGTAGGAGCTCTGCATGACCCAACTGCGCCGGGTCGCCATCGTCGGCGGCAACCGTATTCCCTTCGCCCGCTCCAACACCGTGTATGCCACGGCGAGCAACCAGGAGATGCTGACCTCCGCGCTGGATGGGCTGATCGAGCGCTACAAGCTGCACGGCGAGCGCCTGGGCGAAGTGGTCGCCGGCGCCGTGCTCAAGCATTCGCGCGACTTCAACCTGACCCGCGAGTGCGTGCTGGGCACGCGCCTGGCGCCGGAAACCCCGGCCTATGACATCCAGCAGGCCTGCGGCACCGGCCTGGAAGCGGCGATCCTGGTGGCCAACAAGATCGCCCTCGGGCAGATCGACTGCGGCATCGCCGGCGGCGTGGACACCACCTCCGACGCGCCCATCGGCGTTAACGAAGGGCTGCGCAAGATCCTGCTGGAAGCCAACCGTGGCAAGTCCAACGGCGAGAAGATCAAGAGCCTGCTGAAGATTCGCCCGCGCCACCTGATGCCGCACATCCCGAAAAACGGCGAGCCGCGTACCGGGCTGTCGATGGGCGAGCACTGCGAGCTGATGGCGCAGACCTGGGCCATCCCGCGCGACGAACAGGACAGGTTGGCCTACGAGAGTCATCACAAGCTGGCTGCCGCCTACGACGAGGGATGGCAGAACGACCTGATGACGCCGTTCCGCGGCCTGGTGCGCGACCAGAACCTGCGCCCGGACATCAACCTGGAGAAGATCGGCACCCTCAAGCCGGTATTCGAGCGCGGCTCGCGGGGCACTCTGACGGCGGCCAACTCCACGCCGCTGACCGATGGCGCGTCTGTGGTGCTGTTGGCCAGCGAGGAATGGGCGAAAGAGCGCGGCCTGCCGATCCTGGCGTACTTCAAGGACGGCGAAGCGGCGGCGGTGGATTTCGTCGGCGGTCACGAGGGCCTGCTGATGGCGCCGGTCTACGCGGTACCGCGCCTGCTGGCGCGCAACGGCCTGACCCTGCAGGACTTCGACTTCTACGAAATCCACGAAGCCTTCGCCGCTCAGGTGCTGTGCACCCTCAAGGCCTGGGAGGACGCGGACTACTGCAATACCCGCCTCGGCCTGGACGCACCATTGGGCTCGATCGATCGAAGCAAGCTCAACGTGAAGGGCAGCTCGCTGGCCGCCGGCCACCCGTTCGCGGCCACCGGCGGGCGCATCGTCGCCAACCTGGCGAAGCTGCTGGATGGCGCCGGCAAGGGACGCGGACTGATCTCGATCTGCGCGGCAGGCGGCCAAGGTGTGACCGCGATCGTCGAAAGGTAATCCAATACAGCGGGACGGATGTTTTCCTCCCCGATGTAAGCAACTCCGTGACTTCAGGCGGCACCGCGCAAGCGGCGCCGCCTTTTTTTGTCCGCCGGATATGTAGGAGCGAGCAACGCGCAGGGCGGATAACCTGGGACAGGTTATCCGCCCTGCGAGGCTTGCTTCGGAGCCGTCCGGTATTCGCGAGCAAGAACCAGGCGTCCCTCCTCGCTCCTACAGGCTGCGGCCGTCGTTTGGCGGGGAGCGCAATTTCCTTCTAGATAGGCGGCTCAACCTCCCTGCAACATCCCCGGATGGATTCGCCGCGCGAATGGCGTCGAGAGCACCAGCGATGTCCTGCTGGTGCCGAACTGGGCGAGGCGGTCGATCAACTCTTCCAGTTCCTGAGTGCAACTGACCGCCACCTTGAGCATCACGCAGGCTTCGCCGGTGATGCGGTAGCAGTCGATGATCTGCGGGATTTCCAGCAGTGGGTCGAGCATGCTCTTGCTGCGATGGTCGTTCAGGCGCATCTCGATCAGGCACTGGATCGAGCGGCCCATCTTCGACAGGTCTACGCTGGCGTGGTACCCGGTGATCACCCCTTCGGCCTCCAGGCGCGCCACGCGATCGGCCACGGCGGGAGGGGAGAGGTTGATCCGGCGGGCCAGTTCGGCGAAGGACAGGCGGCCGTCTTCCAGCAGGGCGGCGAGCAGGGCGCGGTCGTACTTGTCCATGCGATTACTCCGGTTTTGATTCGACGGCAAGTCTTGAAAAAATCCATCGAATGAAAAGTGTTATGCCCGTAATGGCGTTGTCTGTGCCTTATAAGGGGCGGTTGGCCTGCATAAAATGAAGCGCCTTGCCTGCCTTGTCGAGTCCCACCCATGACCACGATGCCCATGCCCAGAGCCCGCGTCTCACTGACCCTGATTGCTGCCTTCTTCGCCCTCTACTTCATCTGGGGCTCGACCTACCTGGTGATCCGCATCGGCGTCGAATCCTGGCCGCCGATGCTGATGGCCGGCTGCCGCTTCATCATCGCCGGGGCGATCCTGTTCATCTGGATGCTCTCGCGCGGCGCGCCAATGCCGACGCTGAAACAGTGCCTGTCGGCGGGCGCCATCGGCATCCTCCTGCTCAGCTGCGGCAACGGCGGGGTGACGGTGGCCGAGCACTGGGGCGTGGCCTCGGGGGTAGCGGCGCTGGCGGTGGCGACCGTGCCGCTGTTCACCCTGGTATTCGGGCGCTTCTTCGGCAACCGCACCACGGCGCTGGAATGGGCCGGCATCGCCCTGGGCCTGTTCGGCATCGTGCTGCTCAATCTCGGTTCCAACCTGCAGGGCAGCCCGGCGGGCGCGGCGCTGATCCTCTTCGCGGCGGCGACCTGGGCCTTCGGTTCGGTGTGGAGCCGGCGCCTGGACCTGCCCGGTGGCGCCATGGCCAGCGCGGTGGAAATGCTGGTGGGTGGTGGCGTGCTGCTACTGGGCAGCTTCCTTAGTGGCGAGCGCCTGGAGCAGATGCCTACCGCCGCCGGCTGGGGTGCGCTGGCCTACTTGGTGGTGTTCGGCTCGATCATCGCCTTCAGCGCCTACATGTACCTGCTGGCCAACGTGCGCCCGGCGGCAGCTACCAGCTACGCCTATGTCAACCCGGCGGTTGCGGTGCTGCTTGGCGTGGTGTTCGCCGGCGAGCACATCGGCCTCGCGGAATCCCTGGCAATGGCGGTGATTATCAGTGCGGTGGTGCTGATCGGCCTGCCGCAGTGGCGGCGCAAGGAAGCCGTCTGACTCGCGGCATGAGCTAAGCCCGAAAGGTTATTTCGCGCGTCTCGTGCGATTCGCTAGGGTATGAAACGGCCTCCATTCGGAGGCCGTTCTTTTCCTCCCTTTCAGTACACCCGCGCGCCATACGCCCAGGCCACTGATCCACCCCTTCGAGCCGAGGTGTGCATGAGTCTGGTGGTACCGTTTTCCTCGCTTTCCGAATTGCCTCCCATCCAGCGCTGGAGCGACGCTCTACGTGCGTCCAGCCTGCTGGCCCTGTCCGTTCCGCGCGAGTACGGCGGCCGAGGTGCCGGCTGGGACGAGGTACTGCAGACCCTGCGCGATCTCTCCGAGCGCGACGGCACCCTGGCCCGGTTGTTTGCCCTGCATCACCTGCAACTGGCCAGCGTGTTGCTGCTGGGCAGCGCCGAGCAGCGCGAGCGCCTGCTGCCGCTCAGCATTGAGCGCGAATGGCTGTGGGGCGAGGCGGTGGATCACCAGGAAAGCCGCCTGCTGGCGAGGGAGCATCGGCGCGGCGGTTTCCTGCTGCAGGGCGGGCGCCACGACTGCTTCGGCGCGGAGTCGGTGGACTGGCTGCTGATCTCGGCGCGCCATGCGCCCAGCGAAGGATTGCTGATCGCCGCGCTGCCGGCGGATCGCAACGGGCTGGATCGATTCGAGCCCAGCGGCGGCGGCCTGTTGCATTGCCATGAGGTGCGCCTGCATCCCGAGGACATCCTGCTGCCGCCCGGCCTGCCGTGGACGCCCCGTGCGCAACTGCGCGGCAGCCTCTCCGCGCTGCTGCAGGCGAATATTGCCCTGGGCCTTGCCGTGCAGGCGTTCGAGAACTTGCCGGCGCGGGCGGCGGCGGGCGAGTTGCAGCGGCTGCTGGCGCTGGGGCTGCGTCTGTCCGAACAGTCGGCGGTGGCCTTCGAATCCGCCCAGGCGGCGGGCAACGGCCTGAGCTTCAGCCGCAGCGCGGCATTGGCGACCCTGGTGGCGGAAACCGCCGCCGTGGCGCAGCACGCGGTCCAGGTAGGCTTGCGCCAGGAAGGCACCCGCGCCCGTGTGCTCTCCGGTGCTACCTGAGGCGCCGTAACACGGGGCCTGTAGCCGAATCGAGACAAGCGCTGGCGCTCATAAGTTAAGAACTAAAAAGTATTTATTCGAAGTTTTTTATATCGGTAATCTAGCTCTACCGGACCGCCGGACACCCGTTTCACCCATCGAATCCCGTCCCGTGGTCCGTCCCCTCTGTGAGGCCGGCACCGCCGTTACCTTCAGAGGAAACACCATGAACAAACCTCGTTTCGTACGCCGTGCCGTGGCCGGCGTCGCTGTTGCGGCTGCCCTGACCTTCCAGAGCGCCGCGTTCGCCGACATCGTCCTGGGCTACCAGACCGGCATCGACCCGACCAAGGTTCCGCAAGCCGATGGCACCTATGAAAAGGTCATCGGCGAGAAGCTCGACTGGCGCCGCTTCAACAGCGGTCCGGAAGTGGTCGCCGCCATCGCCTCCGGCGACGTACAGCTGGGTAACCTCGGCTCCAGCCCGCTGGCCGCCGCTACCTCGCGCGGTCTGCCGATCATTGCCTTCATCGTTTCCGCGCAGATCAACGCCGCCGAGGCCCTGGTCGTACGCAACGGCAGCAAGATCGAGAAGCCCGAAGATCTGGTCGGCAAGACGATCGCCACCCCCTTTGTTTCCACCTCGCACTACAGCCTGCTGGGCGCACTCAAGCACTGGAAGATCGACCCGACCAAGGTGAAGATCGTCAACCTCAATCCCACCGAGATCGCCGCCGCCTGGCGCCGTGGCGACATCGACGGCGCCTTCGTCTGGTCGCCCGCCCTGGGCGAGATCAAGAAGTCCGGCAAGGTGCTGACCGACGCAGCCGAAGTCGGCCAGTGGGGCGCGCCGACCTTCGAGGTCTGGGTAGCCCGCAAGGACTTCGCCGAGAAGCACCCGGAAATCATCGCCAAGTTCGCCAAGGTGAGCCTGGATTCCTTCGCCGACTACAACGCCCACAAGGCGCAGTGGACCGCCGACTCCGAGCAGGTGAAGAAGATCGCCAAGCTGACCGGCGCCGATCCGCAGGACGTGCCTGAACTGCTGGCCGGCTCCGCCTTCCCCGAATCCCAGGCGCAGCTGTCCTCCGCCCTGCTGGGTGGCGGCACCGCCAAGGACATCGCCGGCACCGCCGCCTTCCTGAAAGAACAGAAGCGCGTGCCGTCGGTGCTCAAGGATTACTCGCCCTATGTCAGCGCCGAGTACGTGCGCCAGGCGGAGAGCGTGCAGGTCGGGCAGCGCTGATCCGTTGCTCTTCGTTCTTCGTAGGAGCGAGCTTGCTCGCGAACACCGGACGGCACTGAAGTTCGGGCTGGTTCGCGAGCAATAACGATGGCGTCCCCCTCGCTCCTACAAGGCCCCACGCATTTCTTCTCACCCTACGGAGGGCAGAACATGAGCCGTCTGACGGCCGAGGCAGTCAGCCTCACTTTCCAGCAGCGCGGACGCGAGCGCGTCGTGTTGCAGAACCTCACTCTCAGCCTGGCCAAGGGCGAATCCCTGGTGGTGCTCGGCCCGTCGGGATGCGGCAAGTCCAGCCTGCTCAACGTGCTGGCGGGTTTCCAGGCGCCGGACAGCGGCCGCGTGCAGATCGACGGTCGCACCCTGAGCGGCCCCGGTGGCGAGCGCGGCGTGGTGTTCCAGGACGATGCGCTGATGCCCTGGCTGAGCGCGCTGGACAACGTCGCGCTGGGCCTGCGTATCCGTGGCGTTGGTGCCGCCGAGCGCAATGCCCGCGCCCATGAAGTCCTCAAGCTGGTGGGCCTGGGCGAGCACGCGGACTACCGCATCTCGCAGCTCTCCGGTGGCCAGCGGCAGCGCCTGGGCCTGGCCCGCGCGCTGGCGGTGGAGCCGGATTTCCTGCTGCTCGACGAACCCTTCGGCGCCCTCGATGCGCTGACCCGCGAGCGCATGCAGGTGCTGACCCTCGACCTGTGGCGCAAGACCGGCAAGGGCCTGTTCGTGATTACCCACAGCGTCGATGAAGCGCTGTTCCTCGCCACCGACCTGGTGGTGATGGACGGCCCGCCGGCGCGCATCGTCAAGCGCCTGCCGCTGGACTTCGCTCGCCGCTACGCCGCTGGCGAACCGGTGCGCTCGATCAAGGCCGACCCGGAATTCGCGCGCTTGCGCCAACTGCTTCTCGATCTTTTTTTGGAAGAGACGCTTGAGGAACCGGAGGTCGAGCATGCCCACTGAAACCCTCGCCGCCAAACTCCCGGCCGCCGCGCCGACTGCCCGCAGCGTGCCGCGCGACTACCGCCGTTGGGCCGCCGCTGGCAGCGTCGGTGCAATCTTCGTCCTCTGGTGGCTGGCCACGCACCTGGGCTGGGTCGACACCCTGTTCCTGCCCGCGCCGGAGCAACTGGTGGAAGCCTTCCAGCGCCTGCTGGCCGAGGGCTACGTCGATGCCTCGCTGTGGCAACACGTCGGCACCAGCCTGCTGCGCGTGCTGCTGGCGCTGGGCGCGGCGGTGCTGACGGCGATTCCGCTGGGCATCCTGATGGGCCTCAACCCGCTGGTGGGCGCGGCGTTCGATCCGTTGGTGGAGTTCTACCGCCCGGTACCGCCGCTGGCCTACCTGCCGCTGATCGTCATCTGGTTCGGAATCGGCGAGTTGTCCAAGGTGCTGCTGATCTACCTCGCGCTGTTCGCGCCGCTGCTGATCGCCACCGCCGCCGGCGTGCGTCGCGTGGACAAGTCTCGTATCCAGGCCGTGCGCTGCCTGGGCGCTAGCCGTTTGCAGGTGGTGCGCCACGTGATCCTGCCCAGTGCGCTGCCGGACGTCCTCACCGGCCTGCGCATCGCCCTGGGCGTGGGCTGGTCGACCCTGGTCGCCGCCGAACTGATCGCCGCCAACCGCGGCCTGGGCTTCATGGTGCAGTCCGCCGCGCAGTTCCTCGCCACCGATGTCGTGGTGCTGGGAATCCTGCTTATCGCCGCCATCGCGCTGAGCTTCGAACTGGGGTTGCGCTGGCTGCAGAAGCGGTTTGCTTCCTGGGAGTAGAGCAGTCGGGGCAGGAGCCCCTCACCCTAGCCCTCTCCCAGAGGGAGAGGGGACTGTTCCGAGCGGCGTTTCGTTCGCTGCCTCACTGCCATTCCTCCGTTGTTGAAGGACTGTCTCGTCCTTCCCGAGCACACCGAACAACTCCCTCTCCCTCTGGGAGAGGGCTGGGGTGAGGGCTACGACGCCCAGCCCGAACTAGATGAGTGAATTGAAATGACCCTGAGCATCGAACCCATCAGCCCGGCCCTGGGCGCCATCGTTTCCGGCGTGCGTCTGGCCGACCCGCTGGACGACGCGGCGCAGCGCCAGATCGAGCAGGCCCTGCTCGATCATCACGTGCTGTTTTTCCGCGACCAGCCGCTGACGCCGACCCAGCAGGCGAACTTCGCCGCGCGCTTCGGCGACCTGCACATCCACCCGATCTACCCCAGCTCGCCCGAGCAGCGCGAAGTCATTGTCCTCGACACTGCCGTCACCGACGTGCGCGACAACGCCATCTGGCACACCGACGTGACCTTCCTGGAAACCCCGGCTCTGGGCGCCGTGCTGGCCGCCAAACAGCTGCCGCCCTACGGTGGCGACACCCTGTGGGCCAGCGGCATCGCGGCGTTCGAAGCGCTGTCCAAGCCGCTGCAGCAGTTGCTCGACGGCCTCACCGCGACTCATGACATCAGCAAGTCCTTCCCCCAGGAGCGCTTCGGCGCCACCGACGCGGACCTCGCGCGCCTGGAAGAAGCGCGCAAGAAGAACCCGCCGCGCAGCCATCCGGTGATCCGCACGCATCCGGTCACCGGGCGCAAGGCGTTGTTCGTCAGCGATGGCTTCACCACCCGCATCAACGAGCTGGAACCGGCGGAAAGTCGCGCGATCCTCGACCTGCTGTTCGCCCATTTCGCCCGGCCAGAGTTCACCGTGCGCTGGCGCTGGAAGGAGAACGACGTGGCCTTCTGGGACAACCGCGTGACCCAGCATTACGCGGTGGATGACTACCGCCCGCAGCGCCGGGTGATGCACCGCGCGACCATCCTTGGCGACAAGCCGTTCTGACGGTTTTTCGCTCTGGTATGGCGAATAGCCTGGAGCGGGTTATCCGCCGCATTGGCGGATAACGCCCCAGGCGTTATGCGCCCTACGGGCCCGAGGATGGGTATGTAGGAGCGAGTTTGCTCGCGAACCGCATAACGCCGATTTCATGGGTGAGCAAGCTCGCTCCCACAGTCCTGCTTTACCTGGGAATTTCCCGCCATCCCCGTGACTTGCGGCAACGAAGCCGCACCGCAGACCGCATTCGTCGCCATTCTGGGTCGCGGTGGATGGTGCACTGTCCTACGCTTTGGCAGTTTCGCTTCATTAAGAGATTGCCTACATGCAAGAAAGGATTCCCGACGAGTCCAACCTCGCCGAGCTGACGGTTCGCGGCCTGATCCTCGGCGCGCTGATTACCGTGGTGTTCACCGCTTCCAATGTGTACCTTGGCCTCAAGGTCGGCCTGACCTTCGCCTCGTCGATCCCCGCGGCGGTCATTTCCATGGCCGTGCTGCGCTACTTCTCCGGCTCCAACATTCTCGAGAACAACATGGTGCAGACCCAGGCCTCGGCGGCCGGCACCCTGTCCTCGATCATCTTCATCCTTCCCGGCCTGCTGATGATCGGCTACTGGAGCGGCTTCCCGTTCTGGCAGACCGCCGCCATCTGCTCCATCGGCGGCATCCTCGGCGTGCTCTACACCATTCCGCTGCGCCGGGTAATGGTGGTGCAGAGCAGCCTGCCGTACCCCGAGGGCGTGGCCGCCGCGGAGATCCTGCGTGTCGGCAGCCAGGACGAGGAAGAGGAGAAGGCCGGCAAGCCGACCAAGGCCGGCGGTCCGGGCCTGCGCGACATCCTCGCCGGTGGCGTGGTCGCTGCCGCATTCAGCCTGCTCAGCAGCGGTTTCAAGGTGCTCGCCGAAGGCTTCAGCTTCTGGCTCACCGCTGGGCAGGCGGCGTTCCGCCTGTCCACCGGTTTCTCCCTGGCGCTGGTGGGCGCCGGCTACCTGATGGGCATTACCGCTGGTATCGCCATCCTGATCGGCGTGGTCATCGCCTGGGGCGTGGCCGTGCCGCTGCTCTCGGTTAACAGCGTGCTGGCCGCCGGGCAGAGCCTGCCGGAGTTGGCCACCAAGCTGTGGAGCAGCCAGGTGCGCTTCCTCGGCGCCGGCACCATCGGTATTGCCGCGCTGTGGACCCTGGCCACCCTGTTCAAACCCATGGTGCAGGGCGTCTGGTCGTCGCTGAGCGCCGTGCGCGGGCGCGGTGAAGTGAGCGACCTGCGCACCGAGCAGGACCTGTCGGCGAAGTGGATCGTCACCATCGCCGGCGTGCTGCTGGTAGCGCTGTTCGTGGTGTTCTCCTACTTCCTCGGCGAGGCCGCGCCGGACCTGCACGGCTTCGGCTTCTGGGGCCTGGTGACGGTCTGCGTGATCTTCGCCTTCTTCTTCGGCTTCCTGATCGCCGCCGCCTGCGGCTACATGGCCGGCCTGGTGGGCTCGTCGAGCAGCCCGATCTCCGGGATCGGCATCATCGCGGTGATACTGGTGTCGCTATTGATCCTGGGCGTCGGCTCGCTGGAAGCCGGCTTCCTCGACCAGCAGGGCGGCAAGCTGGCCATCGCCCTGGCGCTGTTCACCACCTCGGTGGTGATCGCCATCGCGGCGATTTCCAACGACAACCTGCAGGACCTGAAGACCGGCTACCTGGTCGGCGCAACCCCGTGGCGCCAGCAGGTGGCGCTGATCGTCGGCTGCCTGGTGGGTGCCCTGGTAATCCCGCCGGTGCTGGAACTGCTGTTCAACGCCTACGGCTTCACCGGCGCGCTGCCGCGCGAGGGCATGGACCCGAACGCCGCTCTGGCCGCACCGCAGGCGACGCTGATGACGGCGATTGCCAGCGGGATTTTCCACAATGCGCTGAACTGGAACATGATCCTGATCGGCGTGGCGCTGGGCATCGCGCTGATCCTGGTGGACGTGCTGCTGCGCCGCACCGGCAAGGCCAGCCTGCCGGTACTCGCCGTCGGCCTGGGCATCTACCTGCCGCCGACCATCGGTATGACCCTGGTAGTGGGCGCGGTGATCGGCTGGCTGCTGGAAGCCGCCCTGGCCAAGCGTGCGGCAACTGCCGGCAAGGATGTGGATAAGTTCTCCGATGAGCCCAAGCGCCGTGGCGTGCTGCTGGCCTCCGGACTGATCGTCGGCGAGAGCCTGATGGGCATCCTGCTCGCCGCCATCATCGGCGCCACGGGTTCTGCCGCGCCGCTGGCGCTGGTCGGCGACGGCTTCGAAGACACCGCACAATGGCTGGGCCTGGTGGTCTTCGTGGCGATCTGCGTGCTGTTCTACCGCAAGGTGCTGACCGGCACCCGCGCCTGACCCTTGGCCGTGATGCGAAAAAGGCGCCTGCGGGCGCCTTTTTCGTGGGTGTACGGGCTTAGCGCACCAGATGCAGGAACTGCAGGTGCCGCTCGTACTGGTCGAGCATGTCGTTGATGATCTGCTCCTTGCTATAGCCCATCAAGTCGTAGTCCTGGCTGCCTTCGGAGAGGTGCACCTCGGCGCGGAAGTAGCGACGGTTCTTCAGGTGCAGGCCGCCCATGCCGGCGCGGGCGAAGGATGGGGTGAAGTAGCCGCGCATCGACACCTGGTAGAGGAACGGATGCTGCGCGCCGTGGCCGATCTCCAGACCTATTTCGAGGTTGCTCAGGTCCAGGTCCGAATCCACTTGCAGGCCCTTCTCGCGAAATACCTCGGAAACCTCGGCGATCGCCGGGCTGACTACATCGACCATGTAGCGGTACACCTCGTCGCGGGTAGGGAAGTGCACTGCCTGGGAGATGCGCCGCTTCCAGCCGCCGGGCTTTGCCGAAGGCGGCGGTGCCAGCGAATGGGTGCGTGCACGCTGACGCTGGGACTCCAGGTAGAACGCCTTGTGCAGGCCCCACATCATCAGCAGCAGGATCAGCGAGAAGGGCAGCGAAGTCAGCACCACCGCTGACTTGAGCGCATCGATGCTGCCGGCGAACAGCAGGCCGCCGGTGACCAGTGCGGTGGCCACGCCCCAGAACACCCGCAGCCACTTCGGGCCGTCGTCGTCGGCGCTGCCTCCATGGGCGGAGAGGGTGGAGAGCACCACGGTGCCGGAGTCCGCCGAGGTGACGAAGAAGACGAAGCTGACCAGCACCGTCACCGCGATCACCGCGCGGCTGGCCGGATAATTCTGCAGCATCTGGTAGAGCGCCATGGACGGATCGCTGATCGCCACCCGGCCCAGTTCGCTGAAACCGTGGTTGAGCACCTGGTCCAGGGCGCTATTGCCGAAGATCGACATCCACGCCAGGGTAAAGCCCAGCGGGATGAAGAGTACGCCGAAGACGAACTCGCGGATCGTCCGCCCACGCGAGATGCGCGCGATGAACAGGCCGACGAAGGGCGCCCAGGCGATCCACCAGGCCCAGTAGAACACCGTCCAGCCCCCCAGCCAGTCGCTGCCGTCCTTGCCGTAGGCGTAGAGGTCGAAGCTCTTGGTCGGCAGCGCGCCGAGGTAGTCGCCGATGTTCTGAACCAGGGTATTGAGCAGGTGCTGGGTGGGGCCGGCGAACAGCACGAAGAGCAGCAGCGCGCATGCCAGCAGCATGTTGATGTCCGACAGCAGGCGGATGCCCTTGTCGACACCCGACACGGCGACCAAGATTGCCGCGCCCATCATCAGCGCGATCAGCGTCATCTGCACCGGGTGGCTGTGGGCGATGCCGAACAGGAAGTCGAGGCCCGCGTTGAGTTGCAGCACGCCAAAGCCCATGTCCGCGCCCAGGCCGAACACCGTGGCGATGATGCCGAAGCAATCCACGGTGTAGCCGATGGGGCCGTTGATGCGCTTGCCGATCAGCGGGTAGAGCGCCGAGCGCAGCGCCAGCGGCAGGTTGTGGCGGTAGGCGAAGTAGGCCAGCGCCATCGCCACCAGGGCGAACACGCCCCAGCCGTGCAGGCCCCAGTGCAGGAACAGCAGCTGCATGGCCTGGCGTGCCGCTTCCGGAGTGCCGGCCTCGCCTTGCGGCGGCTGGGCGAAGTGGGTCAGCGGCTCGGATACGCAGAAGAAGAACAGGGTGATGCTGATGCCGGCGGCGAACAGCATGCCGGCCCAGGACAGGTAGCTGAATTCCGGCTCGTCGTGGTCGGCACCGAGCTTGATCTTTCCGTAGCCGGAAAGCGCGGTGACCACCACGAAGATCAGGTACAGCGTCATCGCCAGCAGGTAGTACCAGCCGACGCTGTCGGCGGCCCAGGACTGCGCGGCGAGAAGCCATTCACCTGCCTGTTGCGGCTGGGCGATGACGATCAGGGCGAAGAGAAGGATCAGCGCGGCCGCACCGTAGAAGACCGGTGGATTCATGCGCATGGCGGGGGAGGGTGTTACGGACGGGGAGGATTGTGCAACGGACAAAACGGGCGGGGTCCCTCGAAGTTTTCCTTGAACAAGCATTCAA
Organism: Pseudomonas sp. NPDC086581; assembly: GCF_044746165.1. Taxonomy (NCBI): domain Bacteria; kingdom Pseudomonadati; phylum Pseudomonadota; class Gammaproteobacteria; order Pseudomonadales; family Pseudomonadaceae; genus Pseudomonas; species Pseudomonas sp. NPDC086581. Next base: position 229,123 of record NZ_JBIVBR010000011.1, read on the forward strand.
TGAAAACACGATTGAGCCCTGAAAGGCCAATCAGCGGGACCGATGGTCCCGCCGCCGGCCCTGTTCGAGGGCCGAGCGGAGCGGGTACTGCTTTACTTGCGGCGGTTCTTTTTCGCCTCACGGATTTCACGGCGTTCCGGGTCGGCCTTCGCGGGCGCGGTCAGGAAAGCGGTGGCGGCGAAGAAGTTAGCAAGAGCGGCAAAGCTGGTCACGATAGTCTCCAATGGCGCCGGGGAAAATGGGTCCCGACCGCCTGATAGCCATTTTCCCTGAAGATTGTGACAAAAAGAAGTAAATGGTCTTGATGGGCGGTATTGATCTGGTCGATGAGGCTGCAATTCTAGTTTTTTGCGGTAAATAGTCCTGAAATTGACTATTTGTTCAGGATTCCCTCCTGCCGACCTGTTACTCGGCAAAGCCTTTCACTGCGACCGTTCGTCGCTAAAGGTGAAACGGTTCAGCGTCGTATCTGGCTTTGCCGCGATTACCGGTTGTCAGGCGGGTGAAACAGTTCTTCGCATAGCACAGTTGCCGGAATAGAGCGGGTTGCAGTCAGGAAGTTTGAGCGGGTGTGCAATTTTTCGTGAAAAACATGTGAAACGGCTATGGCGATTGACTTGCCGATTCCGTTAGTCTCCCCCCGCAGGACAAAAAACCACCAACAGGGAGTATTTCGAGATGGACTTCAAACGCATCGCCATTGCCACTGCACTCTTCGCTTCGCTGGCCGGTTGCCAGACCATGACCACCAACCAGGCCATCGTTCCGCTGCAAGCCGCCACCGCTCAAATGATTGGCTTGGCCTCTTCCGACGAACTGGTCGTCAGCGACGTCAAAGCCGGTCAGCCGGACGCCCTGGGTGCCCAGGAACTCTCCTACGTCGCCACCACCACCAAAGGCCGCGTGTTCAACTGCACCTCGCGCATGATGCCGGGCCTGCTGACCGATCCGGCCAAGCTGACCAACCCGTCGTGCACCCCGGTGGTTGCTCACTCGAACACCGCCACCAAGTAATCCCCCCAGTTGCATGCTGTCGCCTGTGCGCGGCCCTTCGGGTCGCGCTGGCGACTACAGCGCGGCCACTCAGCCGCGCTCGTGCTCCAGGCGTTGCAGCAGCGCACGCAGCTGCACTTCGACGCCGGGCTGGCGCACCAGACGCTCCAGCGCCTCTTCGCTGGCTTCCGCCACGCTACCTGGTCCCGATACGCCCTCCGCCCCCGCCACGCCGCCTGACCCCGCCACGCCGCCTGAAAAGTTCAGGTGCTCCGGCCGAATCTCCTCGTCCGGGCTGACCAGCAGGGCAAAATGGATGACGTTCTCCAGCTCGCGGATATTCCCCGGCCACGAATAGCCTTCCAGTGCGCGCTGCGTATCCGTGGCGATCTGCGGCACCGGCAGTTCCAGCCTTTGCGCATGCACGCCGAGGAAGTATTCGGCCAGTGGCTGGATATCGCCGATGCGTTCGCGCAGTGGCGGCAGCGTGAGGTTGCCGTCGTGCAGATACTGCTGCAGCCCTTCGAGGAATTTTCCCGCTTTCACCGCCTGCCCCAGATCGATGCTGGTGGCGGCGACCAGGCGCACGTCCACCGGCACCGGTTCGCGCGCGCCTACTCGCAGCACTTCGCGCTCCTGCAGCACGCGCAGCAGTTTCTGCTGCAGCGACAGCGGCAGGTCGGCGATCTCGTCCAGGTACAGCGTGCCGCCGTTGGCTGAACCGAACCAGCCGGCGCGGCTGCCCACCGGGCCGTTGTGCGCGCCGGGCGCGTAGCCGAACAGCTCGGCGTCGGCGTAGTTGCGGCTAAGCGCGCTGCAGCTGACCGCGACGAACAGGCCGGGGCGCTCGCTGGCGCGATGGATGTGGCGAGCCAGCAGCTCCTTGCCGGTACCGGTCTCGCCGTGGATCAGCACCGGCTGCGGCAGCGGCGCCAGGCGCTCCACCTCGTCGCGCACTTCATGGGAGCGCGGGTCGAAGAACACCAGCGCCTTGGCGCGGATGCTCAGTGGGCTCTTGTCGGCGTCGGGGAAGGTCAGCAGTGGTAGCGGCGCGTGGGGTGCATTCATGGTGTTTCTCCTTCTGCTTCTACAGCGCGTCCAGCGCCTGCAGGAAGTCGCGGACGATGTCCTCGCTGTCCTCTATGCCCACCGACACACGGATGGTGCCGTCATGGATGTCCAGCGCGGTCAGGGCCTCGGCGGACAGCGCGCGGTGCGAGGTCTTGCCGGGGTGGGTGATGCTGCTGGCAACGCCGGCCAGCGATGGGGCGAAGGCAGCGAGTTGCAGCTCGCCGATCAGTGTGTCGACCTGGTCGAGGCCGCCCTTCAGGGTGAAGCTCAACATGCCCGAATGGCCTTTGCGGAACAGCCGCTGCGCCAGTTCGAAGTCCGGGTGCGAGGGTAGGCCGGGGTAGAACACACGGTCGACCTGCGGGTGCGCTTCGAGGGCTTCGGCCAGTGCCTGGGCGTTCTGCGAGTGGGCCTTCATGCGCAGGGCCAGGGTCTTGGCGCCGCGGAAGTTGAGCCAGCTCTCGAAGGGGCTGGCGCTACCGCCGGCGTTGATCTGGAAGCGCCGCGCGGCGGCGATCCACTGCGCATCGCCGACCAGCGCGCCGCCCATGGCGTCGCTGTGGCCGTTGAGGTACTTGGTGGTGCTGTGGACAACCAGGTCGGCGCCATCGCGCAGCGGCTGGTAGAGCACCGGCGAGAGGAAGGTGTTGTCCACCAGCAGCTTGAGACCGTGACGATGGGTTAGCTCGGCCAGCGCCGGGACGTTGCTGATGCGTACCAGCGGATTGGAGGCGGTCTCGGTGTAGATCAGCTTCGTGGTCGGGGTGATTGCCGCTTCCACCGCCGCCAGGTCGTTGAGGTCGAGCAGGCTGGAGGCGATGCCGAAGCGCGTCAGTTCCTTTTCGATCAGGCTCTGGGTAGTGCCGTACAGCTCACGGCTGGCGATCAGGTGGTCCCCGGCCCCAAGCACGCCCAGCAGCGCGGCGGAAATGGCCGCCATGCCGGAGGCGGAGAACAGCGCGTCCTCGCCGCCTTCCAGCTCGCGCAGCAGTTCTTCCACGGCGCTGTGGTTGGGGTTGCCGATGCGCGTGTACATGTAGTTGTCGGGGTTGCCTGCGAGGAAGTCGTCGACCTGCTCCAGCGAGTCGTAGACAAACACCGAGCTCTGGTAGATCGGCTGGCTCTTGGCACGGGTGACCATGCGCCGGTCGGCATCGTGGCCGGCATGTACGGCGCGGGTGGAGGGGCCTTTGGCGTGGTCGCTCATGGCAGGTCCTTGGAAAGAAAAACGCCGGTGGAACCTGCCCACCGGCGTTGAAGCGGGTGCACTCGAGGTGCGCCCAGCGTGGGAGTCGTTGCGCCCGGCAGTCTGCCGGGCGACGGGTCAGAAGGCTGGCACCACGGCGCCGTTGTACTTCTTCTCGATGAAGGCTTTGACTTCCGGGCTGGTCAGGGCGGCGGAGAGTTTCTTCAGGGCATCGCTGTCCTTGTTGTCCGGACGCGCCACCAGGTAGTTCACGTAGGGCGAGTTGCGGTCTTCGAGGATCAGTGCGTCCTTCACCGGGTTGAGCTTGGCTTCCAACGCGTAGTTGGTGTTGATCAGGTCCAGGTCGACCTGGTCCAGCACGCGCGGCAGCAGGGCCGATTCCAGTTCCTTGAACTTCAGGTGCTTGGGGTTCTCGGCGATGTCTTTCGGGGTGGCCAGGGCGTTGCTCGGATCTTTCAGCTTGATCACGCCGGCTTTCTGCAGCAGAAGCAGGGCGCGGCCGCTGTTGCTGCCTTCGTTGGGGATGGCCACGGTGGCGCCGTCAGGCAGCTGGTCGATGGACTTGTACTTCTTCGAGTAGCCGCCGAAGGGCTCGACGTGCACGCCGGTCACGGTGACCAGGTTGGTGCCCTTGCCGGAGTTGAAGTTGTCCAGGTACGGCTTGGTCTGGAAGTAGTTGGCGTCCAGGCGCTTCTCGGCGACCTGCACGTTGGGCTGCACGTAGTCGGTGAAGACCTTGATCTCCAGGTCCACGCCTTCCTTGGCCAGGGTCGGCTTGATCAGCTCGAGGATCTCGGCGTGGGGGATCGGCGTGGCAGCGACAACGAGCTTCTCGTTGGCGAAGGCGGAAGTGGTGAAGGCAGCGGCGAGGGCGGTCAGAAGCAGCAGCTTTTTCATTGCGATGTCCTTGTGGGGCAGATGACCGCTGGCGTCCGGGCCGGCCGGGATGGGGCCTTCGTACGGGCGGTGGATTCTTTTTTCCGCAGCTCACTCGGCAGCGGTTGCAGCGAAAGTTACCCGCACTTGTTATTCCAATAAAATATTAATTTTTCATTTTCATATTCGATTTTGTTCATAAGGGAGGTCGCGGTCTCCCCTGAGACAACCTGTCGCGCGACACCCCGTCGCGCGGCAACCCACCACTCCAGCCCGCGACCGGTGGGCGCGTAAGATCGATGCAGTTTCTTGAGCGGCGTCAATGCAGATGGTGGTCCATTCTGATTGGGCGGCAAAAAGAACCCGAACCGACGCCAGATCGGTGGCTCGAAACTGAGTCATTGGAAATACAGACATCACGCAAGAACGCCCTGCGCATGCGCATGGCAAGGTGCCCGGCCCTGGTAGTGGCGGGCGTCAGCCTGAAGAGGAATCGTCATGTTCGGATTAGAGGCGCTCGACCTGGCCCGGATCCAGTTCGCCTTTACCGTGTCCTTCCACATCATCTTCCCGGCCATCACCATCGGCCTCGCCAGCTACCTGGCGGTGCTCGAAGGCCTGTGGCTGAAGACCCATGAGGAGGTCTACCGCGACCTCTATCATTTCTGGTCGAAGATATTCGCCGTCAACTTCGGCATGGGCGTGGTCTCCGGACTCGTCATGGCCTACCAGTTCGGCACCAACTGGAGCGCCTTTTCGGCCTTCGCCGGGAGCGTCACCGGCCCGCTGCTGACCTATGAAGTGCTCACGGCGTTCTTCCTCGAAGCCGGCTTCCTCGGCGTCATGCTCTTCGGCTGGCACCGTGTCGGTCCGGGCCTGCACTTCTTCGCCACAGTGATGGTGGCCATCGGCACGCTGATCTCCACCTTCTGGATTCTCGCCTCCAACAGCTGGATGCAGACCCCGCAGGGCCACGAGATCGTCAACGGCATCGTGGTGCCGGTGGACTGGCTGGCGATCATCTTCAACCCGTCCTTCCCCTATCGCCTGCTGCACATGGCGATCGCCTCGTTCGTCGCCACCGCCTTCTTCGTCGGCGCCTCGGCGGCCTGGCACCTGCTGCGCGGCCGCGACAACCCGGCGATCCGAAAGATGCTCTCGATGGCCATGTGGATGGCGCTGATCGTCGCGCCGATCCAGGCCATGGTGGGCGACGCCCACGGCCTGAATACCCTCAAGCACCAGCCGGCGAAGATCGCCGCCATCGAAGGCCATTGGGACAACAGTGAAGGCGGCCCGACGCCGCTGATACTGGTCGGCTGGCCGGACATGGAGCGCGAGGAAACCCGCTTCAAGATCGAGATTCCGGTGCTCGGCAGCCTGATCCTGAACCACAGCCTCACCGAGCCGATCCCGGCGCTGAAGGACTTCCCGAAAGCCGACCGGCCCAACTCCACCATCATCTTCTGGTCGTTCCGCGTCATGGTCGGCCTGGGGCTGCTGATGATCCTGGTGGGCCTGTGGAGCGTCTGGCTGCGCTGGCGCAAGCGCCTGTTCGAGAACCGCGCGTTCCTCCATCTGGTGCTGTGGATGGGGCCATCCGGCCTGATCGCGATCCTCGCCGGCTGGTTCACCACCGAAATCGGTCGCCAGCCGTGGGTCGTCTACGGGCTGATGCGTACTTCGGATGCGGTGTCCAACCACAGCGTCACGCAGATGAGCCTGACCCTGGTGATGTTCGTGCTGGTGTATTTCACCCTGTTCGGCGTGGGCATCGGCTACATGATGCGCCTGGTGCGCAAGGGTCCGGTCACCCACGAAGGCCGCGAGACCAGCCACGGCGGCGCCGGTCAGAAGCGCACTCCGGCACGGCCGCTGTCGGCTGCCGAGGACGACTTCGACGACGATGACAACGCAAGCCCGGCAGGGAGGAGCTGAGCCATGGGAATCGATCTTCCGCTGATCTGGGCGATCATCATCATCTTCGGCGTGATGATGTACGTGGTGATGGACGGGTTCGATCTGGGCATCGGCATGCTCTACCCGTTCTTCAAGGACGAAGGCGACCGCGACGTGATGATGAACACCGTCGCGCCGGTCTGGGACGGTAACGAGACCTGGCTGGTACTGGGCGGCGCGGGATTGTTCGGCGCCTTCCCGGTGGCCTATTCAGCCGTGCTCTCGGCGCTGTACCTGCCGCTGATCCTGATGCTCGTCGGGCTGATCTTCCGCGGCGTGGCCTTCGAGTTCCGCTTCAAGGCTCGGGCCAACAAGCGTCACCTGTGGGACAAGTCGTTCATCGCAGGCTCGCTGGTGGCGACCTTCTTCCAGGGCGTGGCGCTGGGGGCTTTCATCGAAGGTATTCCGGTGGAAAACCGCGCCTTCGCCGGCGGTTCGCTGGACTGGCTGGCGCCGTTCCCGCTGTTCTGCGGCCTCGGCCTGGTCGTGGCCTACAGCCTGCTGGGCTGCACCTGGCTGATCATGAAGACCGAAGGCCGCCTGCAGGAGCGCATGCATGATCTGGCCAAGCCGCTGGCGCTGGTGCTGCTGGCCGTGATCGGCATCGTCAGCCTGTGGACCCCGCTGGCTCACGAAGACATCGCCCAGCGCTGGTTCAGCCTGCCGAACCTGTTCTGGTTCCTGCCGGTACCGCTGCTGGTGCTGCTGACCTTCTACGGACTGCTGCGCTCGGTGGCGCGCAATGACCACGTGAAGCCGTTCCTGCTCACCCTGGCGCTGATCTTCCTGGGCTACAGCGGGCTGGGTATCAGCCTATGGCCGAACATCATCCCGCCGTCGATGTCGATCTGGGACGCCGCGGCCCCGCCGCAGAGCCTGGGCTTCATGCTGGTGGGCGCGCTGTTCATCATCCCGTTCATCCTCGTCTACACCGCGTGGAGCTACTACGTATTCCGCGGCAAGGTGAAGCACGGCGACGGCTACCACTAGAGGTAGAGGTGCGCAGCATGACTCACGAGGAACAGCAGAAGGCGCCGCTGCGCAAGCGACTGGGCTGGCTGGTGCTGATCTGGGCGCTGAGCGTCGCCGGCCTGGGTATCGCTGCCTGGCTGATGCGCCTGTTCATGAGCGCGGCGGGGCTGGGCACACCGCACTAGTTTCACGCAATCGATCCCATCCGGGCGCTGCTCGCAGCGTCCGTTCCCACATCCCTCGCCGGTGCTTCCGGCGGGGGATTTTTTTGTCCAGCGGTCGGGATTGGTTTTTGTAGGAGCGCGCGGCGTGGCGATCAGTGCAACTTGTCGCGCCTGGCCAGCGTCGGGAACAGCTTCATCCACACCCCGGTGACCACCAGCGTGCCGACCCCGCCGAGCACCACGGCCGGCACTGTGCCGAGCCAGTGGGCGGTGAGGCCGGATTCGAATTCGCCCAGCTGGTTCGAGGCGCCGATGAACAGGCCGTTCACCGCGCTGACCCGGCCGCGCATCTCGTCCGGGGTTTCCAGCTGCACGAAGGCGCCGCGGATGACCATGCTGATCATGTCCGCCGCGCCCAGCACCACCAGCACCGCCAGGGAGAACCAGAAGGACGTCGACAGGCCGAAGGCGATGGTGGTGACGCCGAAGATGCCCACGGCGAGGAACATGATCCGCCCGACGTTGCGCTCGATGGGGAAGCGCGCCAGCCAGAACGACATCAGCAGCGCACCCACCGCCGGGGCCGAACGCAGCAGGCCCAGGCCCCAGGGACCGGTGAGCAGGATGTCCTTGGCGAACACCGGCAGCAGCGCGGTGGCGCCGCCGAGCAGCACGGCGAACAGGTCCAGGGAGATGGCGCCGAAGATGTCCGGGCGGCTGCGGATGAAGCGGATGCCGGCCAGCAGCGATTCCAGGGTCGCCTTGCCTTGCGCAGCCGGCGCCTGGCGCTTGGGCAGCGTGAGCACCAGGGTGCAGGCGATGAAGTACAGCGCTGCGGTGGGCATGTAGACCCAGAAGGCGCCGAAAGCATAGAGGAAGCCACCGAAGGCTGGCGCGGCGATGGTCGCGGCCTGCATCGCCGAGGCGGACGCCGCCACTGCGCGGGGGAATAGTGCGGTGGGCACGATGTTCGGCAGCAGCGCCTGGGTGGTGGGCATCTCGAAGGCCCGCGCGGTGCCCAGCAGGAAGGCCATCACGAAGATCATCTCGCGGGTCACGTTGTCGGTGCTGGCACCCACCACCAGCGCCACGGCGATCAGGCCCTGGCCGATCTGGCAGAGCGAGGCGATGCGTCGCCGGTCGTAGCGGTCGGCGACGTGACCGGTGTGCAGCATGAACAGCACGCGCGGGGTGAATTCCACCAGCCCCACCAGGCCCAGGTCGAGGACGTTGTGGGTCAGCTCGTAGATGTGCCAGCCGATGGCCACAGTGATCATCTGGAAGGCGCTGGCGGTGCAGACGCGGGCCAGCCAGAAGGCGAGGAAGGGGCGATGACGCAGCAGGGACGTGGCTTCGGCGGTCATGGAAAAGTGCTTTCGTTAGGAGGCTAAGCAAGGGCTGCGCAGCGTAGCACGCTGTAACACTTTTACGCCTGTCGTCGGCGAAATCCGCAATTGGCTAATCGTCTCGATGCGTCGACTAAAATTTTCATCGCCGCGACAAGCCGCCCGATTGACTTTGCTTCGCACTATTGAGGTGCGTTAAAGTTGACAGAAGAGTCAGGTTTTTCTGCAGGATCTTTCCTTCGGCGCCATCCCCGAGACGCCCGCGATTCCGCGTCCTCCGAACTCTCTCCCGCACAGAAAAAACGACATGGGCGGACCTTCACCGCTCAGAGGATGAACCATGTCCAACCGTGATATTTCCCGGCGCGCCTTCCTGCAAGGCGGGCTGATTGCCGGTGTCAGCGTGACCATGGCGCCGCTTGGCAGCCGGGCCTTCGCTGCCCTGATGGAAAACTCCGTCACCGTCTCCCCCCAGCAGTGGATGGGCCACGACGGCAAGGCGCGCTTCCGCAACGACGCGTTGTCCAAGGTCTGTGGCAACAAGGTGTTCGCCCGTGACATCCGCGCCAAGGACATGCCCGGCTGGCCGCAGCAGCAGGGCCACGCCATGCTGCTCAAGACCATCAAGGCCGATCGCATCTTCGACGGTATCGACCTCGCCTGGCTGGGCACCGACCTGCAGCCTGACCGCATCGTCACCGCCGAGGACCTGGACAAGGACGGCATCGTCTTCCCCGAAGCCCACGCCCCGGACCCGCTGCTGCCGCGCGGCAAGGTGCCGATGTTCATCGGCCACCCGGTGGCCATCCTGATCTGGAACGACTTCGAGCGCTTCCGTCAGGCCAAGCTGAAGATGAAGTTCAACGACAAGGCGATCCGCTACGGCGCGCAGGCCCCGCTGTACCAGGGCGACCCTTACGGCAGCTTCCGCTACGTACGTGTCGGCGGCGCGACCTCGGCCGATCCGGACGAGTTCTCCAGCCTCAAGGACTCGATCCTCTTCCCGATGATCCGCGAGCGCAAACCGGTGTGGAACCAGCAGCCCAACCAGCACGGTGATCTCACCGAGCAGGGCCTGTTCTACGCGCAGAAGATCAAGGAGCAGATCGACAACCCGCCGGAGAACTGGCTGGTCTTCGACGAGCGCTACAAGACCCCGTCCATCGAGCCGGCCGCCATGGAGCCGGACAACGGCAACGGCTGGTACGACCCGGCGAGCAAGACCCTGCACTTCGTGGTCGCCACCCAGTGCCCGTTCGAGGCCGCCTTCGAGACGGCGCACATGATCGCCCCGTCGCGCTTCGGTCTGGCCAAGCTGAACATGCACCCCGGCTATACCGTGGGTTACGGCTCCAAGGACCACAACATCTTCGTCTACTACGCGGCCCTGGCTGCGTTGTACGGCAACGGCGTGCCGGTGCGCCTGGCCAATGACCGCTACGAGCAGTTCCAGAGCGGCATCAAGCGCCACCCGTTCGATATTCGCTACCAGCTGGCGGTGGACAAGAAGGACATGACCTTCAAGATCTTCCGCACCGAGATGAGCGTGGACGGCGGCGGGCGCATCAACTACAGCCCGTCCGTGGCCGCTGTGGGCGCCACCGCGGCGCAATCGATCTACTACATGCCGCAGAACGACCTGCAGGTCACCGCCTACCATTCCCGCGCCGTCGAGGCCGGTTCCATGCGTGGCTACGGCACCCTGCAGAGCATGGCCGCCACCGAGATGATGGTGGACGAGATCGCTGGCCGCCTGGGCGTCGATGCCATCGAGTTGCGTCGCGTCAACGCGCTCAAATCCGGCATGAAGAACACCCAGGGCGCGATCCCTGCCGGCGCCCTGCGCCTGCACGAGATCCTCGACAAGGCTGCCGCCCACGAGTGGTGGAAGACCCGCGACGCACGCAAGAAAGAGATGGATGCCAAGGACCCGGACCACTGGTACGGCGTCGGCTTCGCCATCTGCCAGAAGGACTTCGGCACCGGCTCCGAAGCGCCCATGGCGAGCATCGAGTTCGATGCCCAGGGCAAGGTGCACATGCGCCATATCGGCATCGAGATCGGCACCGGCATGTCCACCTCCCAGGCGCTGGTGGTGGCCGACTTCCTCGGCAAACCGGCGGACGAGATGAAGACCGCCGAGACCGAGTGGCCGGAACTTCAGCTGCTCAGCGGCGAAGACCCCTACACCATGAACCAGCCCACCCAGGACGAGAAGCTGCGCAACCCGCGCTGGGTCGGCAAGTACGCCTCGGCGTCGTCGGCGACCAACTCGGCCTACTACTTCAGCCACGCGACCCGTGAAGCGGCGCGTGTGCTGTTCAACCACGGCCTGTGGCCGGCGGCCCTGGAAATATGGCGTCGCGGTCCTTTCAACGGCGCGGCCAACCCGCTGGTGGTGCGCCGCGAAGACGCCCACTGGGTCGACGGCAAACTCACCGCCAACGGCTTGCAACCGCTGTCGTTCGCCGAACTGGCCCAGGTTTGCCACGAGAAGGGCCTGGTCACCGGCGCCACTGTCCATGGCTTCAACCGCTGGAGCTGGGCGGAGTGCGATTTCGTCATCGACGGCGTGCGCGACCGCCTGCCGCTGGACGCCCTGGCCGTGAAATACGGCGACGGTGCTCCGGGCGTGAAGAAGGCACAGATGAACAGCGCCGGCTTCCACCTGCTGGACCGCCAGAACGTGGCTTATCCGCCGGTGCAGCTGAACAATGCTGCGGTGACCTACTACAGCCCGGTGGCGACCATCGTCGAGCTGAAGGTGAACAAGGGCAACGGCGAAGTCAGCGTGCTCAACCACCACAGCTGGATCGAGTGCGGTCGCGTGCTGGTGCCGGAACTGGTGAAAGGCCAGATCGAAGGCGGCACCGCCATGGGCATCGGTCATGCACTGCTCGAAGACATGCCGCTATACGAGGGTGGCCCAGGCGAGGGCGACTGGAACTTCAACCGCTACCGTCTTCCGAAGGCGAAAGACGTGGCCGTCTGGCAGCAGAGCTCGGAAATCCTTCCGCCTCTCTCGCCCAGCGACCCGTCCAAGGGCATCGCCGAAGTGGTGATGATCCCGGTGGTCGGCGCCATCAGCAACGCCGTGGCCCACGCCATCGGCAAGCGCGTCCGCGACCTGCCCATCACCCCCGCTCGCATCAAGGAGGCCCTCAATGGCTAACCGTCCGCTCAACCTGACCCTGAATGGTCAAACCGTCGGTCCGGTCGAGGTTCCCGAGGACCTGCCGATGATCGACTACCTGCATGAATACCAGAACCTCACCGGTTCTCGCCTGGGCTGCGGCCAGGGCATCTGCCATGCCTGCGTGGTGATCGTCGACAACCCCGACGGCACCAGCGAGGAAGTGCGCACCTGCATCACCGGCGCGCACTACTTCGAAGGCAAGAAAGTGCGCACCATCGAGGGCCACGCCAAGCGTGAGGAAGACGGTTCGGTGAAGGAGCTGAACCCGATCCAGCAGAAGTTCGTCGATCGCTTCGCCTTCCAGTGCAGCTACTGCGCACCGGGCTTCGTCAACGCCGCCACCGTGCTGGTGGAGAAGGCCCAGCGCCAGCCGTTGAAGAAGAGCGAACTGGAGTCGACCATCGAGGCGAGCCTTGGCCACCACATCTGTCGCTGCACCGGGTACGTGCGTTACTACGACGCCACCCGTGAAGTGCTGACCGATCTCGGCCTGGTCAAGGAGGGTTGAGCATGCAGCGCATTCTTTCCGGCCTCGCGCTGGCAGTCGGCTTCGGCCTGGCGGTCAGCGCACAAGCCGCTGACCAGGAGCTGATCAAGCGCGGCGAGTACATCTCCCGCGCCGCCGACTGCATGGCCTGCCACACCGCCGAGGGCGGCGCGCCGTTCGCCGGTGGCCTGCCGATCCACTCGCCGTTCGGCACCATCTATGGCAGCAACATCACCCCGGACAAGGACTTCGGCATCGGCAATTACAGCGCCGACGAGTTCTTCGCCGCCCTCACCGAGGGCAAGCGCAAGGACGGCGCCAACCTCTACCCGGCCATGCCGTACACCTCGTATCACCTCATCAAGCGCGAGGACAGCGATGCCCTCTACGCCTACCTGATGAGCCAGACGCCGGTGCATCGCGCCGCGCCGGAAACTAGCCTGAGCTTCCCGTTCAATGTGCGCCTGGGCCTGACCGGCTGGAACATGCTCTACGGCAAGAGCGTCCAGCTGGAAAACACCGAGGGCAAGAGCGCGGCGTACCAGCGCGGGCAGTACTTGGTGGAAGTGCTCGGCCACTGCGGCGAGTGCCACACCCCGCGCAACCAGATTGGCGCCCTGGAGCAGGACAAGCGCCTCACCGGCGGCCTGCTCAACGGCTACAGCGCGCCGAGCCTGCTGGCCCAGGACCTGGCCGAGCGCGGTTGGACCAGCGCCGATCTCACTGGCTTCCTCAAGCATGGCATGAGCCCACAGGGCAGCATGTTCAACGAGATGTTCCCGGTGATGCACCTGAGCACCCAGCACCTGGGTGACGAGGACCTGGCCGCCATGTCCACCTACCTGCTCGGCGAGCAGCCACCGCAGGCCAAGGTGGTCAAGGCGGTTGCCGAGGACCAGCTCAGCGACAGCGCCAAGCGTGGCCGCCAGCAGTACCTCAACGTCTGCGCCGGCTGTCACGGCAACGATGGCGAGGGCAAGCCGCACATCGCCGTGGCCATGCAGGGCAACACCACCCTGCGCCTGGCCGATTCTCGCAACCTGGCCAAGGTCATCGTCGAAGGCATCCGCGAGCAGCAGTTCACCGGTTTCGAGCGCATGCAGCCGATGCCGGGGTTTGCCGACAAGCTCAATGACGAGCAGCTCACGGACCTGATCAACTACCTGCGCCAGGCCTGGGGTGGCCTGCCGGGTGACATGGGCGTACAACAGGTCGCTCAACTGAAGGCGGAGTGAGTCGTGCAGCATCTCGATCTGCAAGTCGTCCGGCAGGCGCTCCAGTGGTCCAACGCGGGCCAGCGCGTGTGGCTGTGCAGCGTGCTCTTCACCTACGGCTCGGCGCCCCGCGCGCCGGGCTCGCTGCTGGCGGTCAACGCCAGCGGCCAGTGGGTCGGCTCGCTGTCCGGCGGCTGTGTCGAGGATGACTTTCTCGAACGCGTCGCCGAGGGTGAGTTCAGCGAACCGGTAGTCGTCGTCCGCTACGGCGACGGCACCGACACCCGCACGAATATCCGCCTGCCCTGCGGCGGCATTCTCGACGTGCTGGTGGAAAACCTCGCGGCCGATTGCGACGTGCAGGCCCACCTTCGTGAACTGGAATCAGCGTTGCTCGGCCAGCGCCGCCTGCTGCGCGAAGTGAACCTGCAGGACGGCAGCCGCCGCCTGAGCGACGACCACGAGCACGGCCCGCGAGTGGAGCGTGACGAAGCCCGGGTGCGTCTGCGCGTCGGCGCTGCGCAGCGCCTGCTGCTGGCGGGTTACTCCAGCGTTGCGCACTTCTGTGCAGAGTTCGGCAAGGGCCTGGGCTTCGAGGTGATCCTCTGTGATCCCCGCGAAGAGGCGTTGGACGGCGTGGTGCTGGACGGCATCGAAATTCGCCGCGAACTGCCGTCGATCTTCATCGCCAACGGCGGCTGCCACGCGGACACCGCCGTGGTCGCCCTGACCCACGATCCGAAGATCGACGACCTGGCGATGCTCGAAGCCGTGCGTACCGAAGCGTTCTACATCGGCGTGATGGGTTCGCGCACCACCTCCGACAAGCGCCGCGAGCGCCTGCACCGTATCGGCGGTCTGAACGACGCCGATCTGGCGCGCGTGCATGCCCCCATCGGCCTCAACCTCGGCAGCAAGACTCCGGCGGAAATCGCCCTGGCCGTGCTCGCCGACATCCTGCGCACCCGCAGCGGCATCGCCCGCGAGGCGCTGTGACTGTCGTGGCGCTGGTCCTGGCCGCCGGCCAGGGCTCGCGCTTCGGCGCAGACAAGCGCCGCGCGACCCTGCCTGATGGACGCAGCCTGCTGGCGCACAGCGTCGAACGTGCGCAGGCGGTATTCAATGAAGTCCGGGTGGTGCTGCGTGATGGTGAGCGCGCCGAAGATTTTGGCCTGCCCGCTGGCTGCCGGATTGTCCACAGCCAGGACGCCGCGCTGGGCATGGGGCATAGCCTCGCGGCCGGCGCGGCCTCACTGGGTGATTCCCAGGCTGAGGCTGTGGCGATCCTGCTGGGCGACATGCCATGGATCACCTCGCAAACTCTGCGTGCATTAGCCGAAGCGGCCGGTGCCTCGACCATTCTCTTCCCGCTTCACGACGGCCAGCGCGGCCATCCTGTGCTGTTCGGCCGCGAGTTCTGGCCGGCGCTGATGCAACTCAGCGGCGACGAAGGCGCTCGGGTAGTCGTGCAGGCGCACCGTGATCGCTGTGTGACGTTGGACGTGAGCGATTCAGGCGTTCTGCGCGACGTCGACACTCCAGCTGCACTGAACCTGTAGGAGCGGGCCATGCCCGCGACTGCGCACATGGTGCGCTCCTACTGGGGAGTGCCTGCGCTCGACGGCGATCAATGTTGCACCAGCCACTGAGCTATGCGCGGCCAGACTTCCAGGCTGGCATTGCGCGACAGCAGCAGGCGGTTATGGCTGTAATCCTCCCGCGCACCGGTCGCCAGCCCGAACAGCTCCAGCTTCGCCTCTGTCCCTCCAAAGGCCTGCACCAGCGCCTCGCAACCCGCGAGCGGCGCGATGAAGGTATCGCCGCTGCCCGCCACGCCCAGCACCGGCAGCTCGACGCTGCCTACCCCAGCGAGATAGTCGAAGCCTTCCAGCGAATCGAATCGCCGGCGGAAATTCCACTGGCACCATTGGCGCATCAGCCGGGCGCTCTCCGCCTCGGGGCCGACGCTCTTAGCGCGGCTGGGCACGATGCGTCTCCAGCGCAGCATCCAGTCAAACGCCTGGAGAGCCAGCCGGTGCCGCAGGCTGGCTCCCGCCGCCGTGGCCTGCGAACCGATCAGCACCAGCGAGCGCAACCGTCGCTGCGCCAGGTCAGGATGGCGCGCCGCCCACATCGAGACGATCAGCCCGCCGCCGGAGTGGCCCACCCAGTGCAGCGCCATTTGCCCGGTGCGCTGGCTCACCGCATCGAGAATCGCCGGCACGTCCTGCTCGGCCACGTCGTCGAAGCTGTGACGGAAGTCGTTGCGTGCGCTGTCGCCATGGCCGCGCCAATCGAACAGCCAGCAGGCGAAGCCCTGGCCGCCCAGGTAGTTGGCCAGGCCCAGGCAACTGCGGTGGTTGGAGAAGGTGCCGTGGGTCAGCACGACGGGAACGCCATCTGCCGGGCCGACTCGGCGCAAGGCGAGATCGACGCCGTCGGCGGTACGGATCAGTTCCGGGAGGAGGGCGGCTTCTTGTGCGGTCATGGCGCGCTTCCGAGTGGGGGCGATCCATGCTGCTCCGGCGCGCGGGCCGGAGCAATCCCGACAGTTTATTTGGTCGCTTTCAGCACCACGAATTTCGGATTCGCCGCGACCTGCTCGACGCCGCGGAACAGGCGCTTGAGCTTGGCGTGGTAGCCCAGGTGGCGGTTGCCGACGATCCACAACTCGCCGCCGGTGACCAGCGCGGCGCGGGCCTGCTGGAACATGCGCCAGGCGAGGAAGTCGCCGACCACCTGCTGCTGGTGGAACGGCGGGTTGCAGAGGATCAGGTCGAGGGAGTCGGCGGGCTGGCTGGCGAGGCCGTCGTCGGGGTGGATATCCACCGGGCGCTCGCCGAGGGCGGCCTGCCAGTTCTCCCGCGCGGATTGCACGGCCATGTAGGACTCGTCCACCAGCGTCAGCTCGGCCTGCGGGTTGAGCAGGGCGAAGGCGATGCCCAGCACGCCGTTGCCGCAGCCCAGGTCTGCCGCGCGCACGGCGTGGTGAATCTGCGGCAGGTGCGGGAGGAAGGCGCGGGTGCCGATGTCCAGGCCTTCGCGGCAGAACACGTTGGCGTGGTTGAGCAGCGTCAGCGCGGGCTTGTCCAGGCGGTAGCGGCTGGGGTAGGGCGAGGAGGGCGCGGGGCGCTCCTCGGCGGTGGCCACCAGCAGGCGGGCCTTCTTCACGGCCAGCGATGCCTGCATCGGCCCTATGTATTTCTCCAGCAGGTCGCCAGCGGCGCGTGGCAGGTGCTTGACCATGCCGGCGGCGACGACTTTCCCGCCCGGCGCGAGCTGGCCGTGCAGGCGGATCAGCTGTTCTTCCAGCAGCGCGAGGGTCTTGGGCACGCGGATCAGCACATGATCGAACGGGCCCCGCGGGGTTTCGCTGGCGGGGACGAAGGTCAGCGGCGCTTCGGCGAGGCCGTTGCGTTCGAGATTGCGCTCAAGGGCGATGAAGCCCAGGTGCGAATCGCCGCTGCTGGTCAGGCGCACATGGGGCGCGAGGCTGGCGGCGAGGGCGCCGAAGCTGTCGTTGAGCACCAGCACGCGGCTGTCTGCGCCGACGCCCTGCTCGTGGAGATGGCTGAGCAGGTACTCGTCGGCCGCATCGAAGGCCTGCAGCGGGTCTTCGCGCTGTTCGGGGTGGCGGACCAGGTCGAGCTGGGCGAAGGGGCTGGCGAGGACGGGCATGGGACTCTCGAAACGACGGAAATGGCTGGAATAGAGGTGTTGCTTTGCTGGCAATGATTGATGGCTTATTGCAACGATATTGTCATCAAATTGAGACGTGGTTTACGTGTTCCTGCTTGTGCGGGCGCGCGTTATACCGAAAAATTATGACCTATCCGCCCGCGCTCGTCTGCGCGGCGGCTTCCCAATAATAACCGGGCGCCCCTCGCGACCCGGTAGGGCCCGATCCCGGAGCGCGTCTCCGCCGACCGACGGCCACCCTTCCAAGTCTTCACGAATCCTCGACACGCGACTCCCGTTCGCGCGCCGGGCTATTGCCATTGCATAAGGATGTCGATGTACAAGTCGTTGCTCGGGGTGGCGCTGTCCGCCCTTTTCCTCGTGGCCCAGCCGGTTCTCGCCGATGCGCCCATCGTGATCAAGTTCTCCCACGTCGTCGCCGATGACACGCCCAAGGGCCGTGGCGCACTGCTGTTCAAGAAGCTGGTGGAAGAGCGCCTGGCCGGACAGGTGAAGGTCGAGGTGTTCCCCAACTCCACGCTGTTCGGCGACGCCGATGAACTGCAGGCACTGCAGGACGGCAAGGTACAGATGCTGGCACCGTCGCTGTCGAAGTTCGAGGGCTACACCAAGCAGCTGGAAGTCTTCGACCTGCCGTTCCTGTTCGATGACCTGGAGGCGGTGAAGCGCTTCCAGAAGCGCGACAAGAGCCGCGAACTGCTGCATTCCATGGCGCGCTCGGGCATCTACGGCCTGGCCTACTGGAACAACGGCATGAAGCAGCTTTCGGCCAACCGAGAACTGCGCGCGCCGGCCGATGCCAAGGGCCTGGCCTTTCGTATCCAGCCGTCTTCGGTAATCAACGCGCAGTTCGGCCTGCTCGACGCCACGGCCGTGAAGATGCCCTTCGCCGAGACCCTCAAGGCGCTGCAGGACGGCAAGGTGCAGGGCACCGAGAACACCTGGTCGAACATCGGCAGCCAGAAGCTCGACAGCGCCCAGCCGTTCATCACCGAGACCAACCACGGCGTGCTCAGCTACATGGTGATCAGCAACCAGAAGTTCTGGAACAGCATGCCGTACCCGGTGCGCACCCAGCTGGAAAGCATCATGGAAGAGGTCACCGTGGAGGTGAACAAGGACGCCGAGGCGCTGAACCAGAAGGAGCGCGAGCACGTGGTCGCCAACGGCAAGGCGCGCATCATTGCCCTGACTCCGGCCGAGCGTGAAGCCTGGCGCACTGCCATGCAGCCGCTGTGGAAGCAGTTCGAGGGTGAGATCGGCACCGACGTGCTGCGCGCCGCCCAGGTGGTGAACCGCAAGCATTGATCCACCGGGACTGATCCAGAGCAGGCTTGTGGCGATCTCCGCGGATAGCCACAAGCCTTGCGGGTGTTTCTCGCGCCGGGAATACGGGAAAATGGGCCGTTGCCTGCAAAGGAGCGGACGATGACCGCCAGCGAAGAGAAGTTCACCCGCCAGACCCTGGTGGAGGTGCAGACGCTCACCCCGAGCCTGTTCACCCTGCGCACCACCCGCGACAGCGGCTACCGCTTCCGTGCCGGGCAGTTCGCTCGCCTGGGCGTTTACAAGCCCAGCGGTAGCATCGTCTGGCGCGCCTACTCGATGGTCTCGGCGCCCCACGATGACTTCCTCGAGTTCTTCTCCATCGTCGTTCCCGGCGGTGAATTCACCAGCGAGCTCAGCCGCCTGCGTGTCGGCGACCAGTTGCTGGTGGATCGCCAGGCCTTCGGCTTCCTCACCCTGGACCGCTTCCCCGATGGCCGCGACCTCTGGCTGCTGTCCACCGGTACCGGTCTGGCGCCGTTCCTGTCGATCCTGCAGGACTTCGAGGTGTGGGAACGCTTCGAGACCATCAAGCTGGTCTACAGCGCCCGCGAGGAAAAGGAGCTGGCCTACCGCGACCTGATCGCCAGCTTCGGCGCGATGGAGCATCTGGCCGAACATATCCACAAGCTGCAGTTCATCCCGGTGGTTACCCGCGAACAGGTGCCCGGCTGCCTGAATGCGCGGCTCACCACGCTGATCGAGAACGGCGAGCTGGAACGTGCCGCCGGTCTGGAACTGACCCCGGAACATTCACGGGTGATGCTCTGCGGTAACCCGCAGATGATCGAGGACACCCGCGCCGTGCTGAAGGCCCGCGGCATGAGCCTGGCACTGACGCGCAAGCCCGGCCAGATCGCCGTGGAAAACTATTGGTAAGCCCGGCTCGATAGATTTTGAAAAGATTGTCCCCTTAGGGCGGCGAGGCTTTGCCCTTAGGATAGGTGTCCGTTTCCCTTTTTCCGGACCTTATGGACAGTCAAAGTACAACGCCGATCCCCGTATCTACCCCCGTAGAGCCGGCGTTCGGCGAACCTCCCCCGGCACCCGCGTTCGCGGATAAGCCTTCCCAACCTGCCATGGCGCGCACCCAGCGAGGTCGTTCGACATGGAATGGTTGATGGACCCCACAGCCTGGCTCGGCCTACTCACCCTGATCCTGCTCGAGCTGGTGCTCGGCATCGACAACCTGGTCTTCATCGCAATCCTCGCGGACAAGCTGCCGCCGCACCTGCGCGACCGCGCGCGACTGATCGGCCTGTCGCTGGCGCTGCTGATGCGCCTGGGCCTGCTGGCGAGCATTTCCTGGCTGGTCACGCTCACCGCGCCGCTGATCGAGGTGTTCGGCAAGAGCTTCTCCGGCCGCGACCTGATCATGCTGTTCGGTGGTCTGTTCCTGTTGTTCAAGGCCACGCTGGAACTGCATGAACGCCTGGAAGGCCGTGTGCACACCTCCAACGGCAAGCGCGTCTACGCCGCCTTCTGGCCGGTGGTCGCGCAGATCGTGGTGCTGGACGCGGTGTTCTCCCTCGACGCGGTGATCACCGCCGTGGGCATGGTCGAGCAGCTGGAAGTGATGATGATCGCGGTCATCTTCTCCATCGGCCTGATGATGGTGGCCAGCAAGCCGCTGACCCGCTTCGTCAACGAGCACCCGACGGTGATCATGCTGTGCCTGGGCTTCCTGCTGATGATCGGTTTCAGCCTGACCGCCGAAGGCCTGGGCTTCCACATCCCGAAAGGCTACCTGTACGCCGCCATCGGCTTCAGCCTGCTGATCGAGATGGCCAACCAGCTGGTGCGCTGGAAACGCCAGAAGAGCCAGCGCGGCCAGCGTGGTCTGCGCCAGCGGACCGCCCACGCCGTGCTGCGCCTGATGGGTGGCAAGGTCGACGCCGACGAGGTGGGCGAAGACATCGCCGACCTGGTGGGTGAAGACGATGGCGGCGACGCGCCGTTCCACCGCCGCGAGCGGGTGATGATCAGTGGTGTGCTGGGCCTGGCCGAGCGTCCGGTCAAAGCCGTGATGATCGACCGCCAGCGCGTGCACCGCGTGGACCTGGCCGACAGCCCGGAGAGCATCCGCCGCGCACTGCTGGAGTCGCCATACTCGCGCCTGCTGGTGATCAGCGAAGGCAATATCGACGAGCCGCTGGGCTACGTGCACAAGAAGGAACTGTTCTCCGCCCTGCTGCAGGGCCGCGAACTGGACATCCTGCCGCTGCTGCGCGAGCCGCTGAGCCTGCCGGACAGCAGCACGGTGCTGGGTGCGCTGGAGCTGATGCGCGAGGCTTCGACCCACCTTGCCTTCGTGGTCAACGAGTTCGGTGGCTTCGAGGGCATGCTGAGCATGACCGACGTGCTGGAGGCCATCGCCGGTGAACTGCCAGATGCCAGCGAGGTGTCCGGCACGGACATCGAAGCGGAGGAGGGAGCCTACCGGGTGGACGGTGCCGTGACGCTGTCGGCGCTGGCCGACAGGGTCGGCTTCCACGCCCGCCCGACGGCGGAGTACCAGACCCTCGGCGGGCTGGCGCTCAAGCACCTTGGCCGATTGCCGGCCAAGGGTGACACGCTGGAGCTGGGCGGCTGGCGCCTGGAGGTGACGGACGTCAGCGAGCGGCGCATCGGCCGTGTGTTGCTGACGCCGCCCGCCTGACCCAGTCCGGGATCAGCGGTCTGCTCAGGGAGCGCGGTTGTTCTGCTGCTTGAGCAGGTCGCGGATCTCGGTCAGCAGGGTTTCTTCGGCGCTCGGCACCGGCGGGGCGCTGGGCTCCACGGCTTCTTCGCGCTTGAGCTTGTTGATGGCCTTCACGCCCATGAAGATGGCGAAGGCGACGATGATGAAGTCCAGGCAGGTCTGAATGAATTTGCCGTAGGCCAGCATCACCGCCGGCGTCTGGCCTTCGGCGGCCTTGAGCGTGATCGCCAGGTCGGAGAAGTCCATGCCACCGATCAGCAGGCCGATGGGCGGCATGATCACGTCGCCGACAAAGGACGAGACGATCTTGCCGAAGGCGGCGCCGATGATGATACCAACGGCCATGTCGACCACGTTGCCCTTGACCGCGAAGGCCTTGAATTCGTTGAGCAGACTCATGCACAGACTCCTTGTTACGCAAGATAGAGGGGGACAGGCGCAGTTTAGCGGCCCGTCGCCGTCTGAACACCCTGCGCGCGGTCAATTCCAACGGTATGACCGGCGGCGGTGGGCGGCATCGCGCGGTGGTCTAGGCTTATCGGGCAACTCATCAACAGAAGGAGGCCCGCCATGCCGCTCGAGCATCATCCCCTGTCCCGCGAATTCCCTGACCAGAAGGCCCTGATGACCCGGTTGCACGGGAAGGACGCGAACTTCACCCGCATGGCCGCCAGCTACGAGGAGCTGGACAAGAAGATCTACGACATCGAGGACGGCCGCCAGGCGATGGACGACCTCGCCCTCAACTCCCTCAAACTGCAACGTGTGGCGCTGAAGGACGAGATTTCCGACCTGCTCAAGCGATCCGGTTGAGCTTGACCAGAGTCAAGGGTGCGTGTCGGAGCGAGGCGTAGGCTCCCGTCATCTCTTTCCAACCGGTGCCACCGCCATGCGTAAAGCTATTTCGTCCTCTGGCAACTCCGTCACCAAGCTCCCCAAACGCAACGCCGAAACCCTGCGCGCGCAGGAACGCCTGGTTCGTCTGAAGCTGCAGTACGAACTGCTGGATCAGCGCATTGGTCGCGTGGAGGAGGGCATCGAGCGTCCCGACTGCACCCTGGCCTCGCTGCTGATGCGCCGTGAAAGCCTCAAGCACGATATGGAGAGCCAGTATCGCCGCCTGGCGAGCTAAGAACCTGTTTACGGTCTGCTGCGCGTCGGCAGAACCGCGCTGAAATCGGCCTCGGGGTGCTCATTTACTGCGCGTAAACTCCGCTCCCTCAACCGATTTCAGCGCACTTCTGCTCTAGCTCGCGAGACCGTAAATAGGTTCTGAACCGCTCCACCCGATTGGCTTATGATGGGGACTTTGCATTCGACGGAAGTCCCCCATGGCCAAGGCCAAGCGCATGTACGGCTGCACCGAGTGCGGCGCCACCTACCCGAAATGGGCCGGCCAGTGCCCTGATTGCGGTGCCTGGAACACGCTGGTCGAAACCGTCATCGACACCACCCCCACCGGTGGATCGGCCAGCAGCTCTTCCGGCCGCGGCGGCTGGGCTGGCCAGCAGGCCAACATCAAGACCCTCGCCGAAGTCAGCGTCGAGGAAATGCCACGCTTCTCCACCGCCTCGGCGGAGCTGGACCGCGCCCTGGGCGGCGGCCTGGTCGATGGCTCGGTCGTGCTGATCGGCGGCGATCCCGGCATCGGCAAGTCCACCATCCTCCTGCAGACCCTCTGCAACATCGCCACGCGCCTGCCGGCGCTCTATGTCACGGGGGAGGAATCCCAGCAGCAGGTCGCCATGCGCGCCCGCCGCCTGGGCTTGCCCGAGGACAAGCTCAAGGTCATGACCGAGACCTGCATCGAGACCATCATCGCCACGGCGCGCCAGGAGCAGCCCAAAGTGATGGTGATCGACTCGATCCAGACCATCTTCACTGAACAGTTGCAATCCGCACCCGGCGGCGTCGCTCAGGTGCGCGAAAGCGCGGCGCTGCTGGTGCGTTTCGCCAAGCAGAGCGGCACGGCGATCTTCCTGGTCGGCCACGTCACCAAGGAAGGCTCCCTGGCTGGCCCGCGCGTGCTGGAGCACATGGTCGACACCGTGCTGTATTTCGAGGGTGAATCCGATGGCCGCCTACGCCTGCTGCGGGCGGTGAAGAACCGCTTCGGCGCGGTGAACGAGCTGGGCGTGTTCGCCATGACCGACCGTGGTTTGAAGGAAGTTTCCAACCCGTCAGCCATCTTCCTCACCCGTGCTCAGGAATCGGTGCCGGGCAGCGTGGTCATGGCCACCTGGGAAGGCTCGCGGCCCATGCTGGTGGAAGTACAGGCGTTGGTGGACACCAGCCACCTGGCGAACCCGCGCCGCGTGACCCTGGGCCTGGACCAGAATCGCCTGGCCATGCTGCTGGCGGTGCTGCATCGCCACGGCGGCATCCCGACCTACGATCAGGATGTGTTCTTGAACGTGGTTGGCGGTGTGAAGGTTCTGGAAACGGCGTCGGACCTGGCGCTGATGGCCGCGGTGATGTCCAGCCTGCGCAATCGTCCGCTCGATCACCAGTTGCTGGTATTCGGCGAGGTCGGTCTGTCCGGCGAGGTGCGCCCGGTGCCCAGTGGACAGGAGCGTCTGAAGGAAGCCGCCAAGCACGGCTTCAAGCGCGCCATCGTACCCAAGGGCAACGCGCCGAAGGAGTCGCCGCCAGGCCTGCAGGTCATCGCGGTGACACGCTTGGAGCAGGCGCTGGATGCGTTGTTCGAATAGAGGCTCGCTCCTGAGCGACTCAATGCTCGCTGAGCAGCGTCAGCTCCCGCTCCAGCAGTGACTCGTCACCCAGGTTCAGTTCCACCAGGCGCCTCAGGTGACTGATGGAGTCCAGGTCGATGTGCCGGCAGTTGAAGCCCAGCAGGCCTTCACGCTCCCAGGCGAGGTCGGCCTCCATATAGACGTTGACGTCGAAGCCCAGGTAGATGCGCACCTGCACCGGTTCCTGCGCGACGATGTTCCAGTGTTCCGGCCGCTGCACCAGCAGGCCCTGCAGGGACAAGTCCAGCAGCGTCACCTTCCAGCGCAGGTCGCCCTGGCTGATCTCGGTGCCGGCGTCGAAGGCGATGCGCTGGAAGCGCCGGCGCTCGTCGTGATCGTCAGTCATGTCGTGGCTCTCCGGCCGTTTCTGCTTCGCCTCACTATAGACGCAAGGCAATGCTGACGCGTCGGAAGCCAGTCGTTGAGGTGGCGTCCGTCAGAGGCGCGTCGCACGGGTTTGACAGCTTGCGGACCCTCGCCAAAGCTCCATGTGCGTTTAACCACCACAACTGCGGAGTGCAGAGCATGGACAATAAACTCATCAAGGGTCTGATTTTTGGGGTTATCAGCGTTGCCAGCCTGGCAGCGCACGCGGACGAAGCCGGGCAGAGCGGCAAGGGCTGCGGCTGGGGCAACATGGTCTTCGACGGTCAGCGCGGCCTGTTCCCGCACCTGCTGGCCACTACCACCAACGGCACCTCGGGCAACGCCACCTTCGGCCTGACCTCCGGCACCAACGGCTGCGACGCCAGCCAGCGCATCTCCTACGGCGGCCGCTCGATCTTCGCCATGAACGGCATGCTCGACAACATCGCCGAGAACATGGCCCAGGGCCACGGAGAGGCCCTGGACGCCTATGCCGTCCTGCTGGGCATCCCCACTCAGGATCGTGCGCACTTCGCCCAGGTCACCCAGCAGCACTTCGGTGAGATCTTCACTTCCAAGGACGCCACCGGGGAGCAGGTGCTGAACAACACCCTGGCCGTGATGAGCCGTGACCAGACTCTGGCGCAGTACGCCAAGCAGCCAGCCTGACTGGACGTCGCGCCGCCAAGGCCCGCCACAGGCGGGCCTTTTCATTTCCTGACCCTGCGGTCGAACGCGTTGACCTCCGGCAATAAGCGCGTAACCGCCCTAGACTAAGGTCGTATGAATGGGTCGCCGGAAAAGACTAGAATTTTTCTGCGAATTCTCGCCTTCAAACTGTCGGAAGCCTCGCTATGAACAATAACAACAGCCTGCTACGTCACCTCGCCTGGCTGGCGGTGGCGATAGTCGGTGCATTTGCCTTGGGAGTCGTGGCACTACGTCGCGGCGAAGCCATCAACGCACTGTGGATCGTCGTCGCGGCGGTTGCCATCTACCTGGTCGCCTACCGCTACTACAGCCTGTTCATCGCCACCAAGGTGATGCAACTGGACGCCAACCGAGCGACCCCTGCGGTCCTCAACAACGACGGCCTGGACTACGTCCCGACCAACAAGCACATCCTCTTCGGTCACCACTTCGCTGCCATCGCCGGCGCCGGCCCGCTGGTCGGTCCCGTACTGGCCGCGCAGATGGGCTACCTGCCCGGCACGCTCTGGCTGATCGCTGGCGTGGTGCTGGCCGGTGCCGTGCAGGATTTCATGGTCCTGTTCATCTCCAGCCGCCGCAACGGGCGTTCGCTGGGTGAGCTGGTGCGCGAGGAAATGGGGCAGGTGGCGGGGACCATCGCTCTGTTCGGCGCGTTCCTGATCATGATCATCATCCTCGCGGTGCTCGCGCTGATCGTGGTGAAGGCCCTGGCCGAAAGCCCCTGGGGCATGTTCACCGTGTTGGCGACGATCCCGATCGCGCTGTTCATGGGCGTGTACATGCGCTACATCCGCCCGGGCCGCATCGGCGAGATTTCCGTGGTCGGCATCATCCTGCTGCTGGGCAGCATCTGGCTCGGTGGCCAGATCGCCGCCAGCCCCGAGTGGGCCCCGGTGTTCACCTTCCATGGCGTGCAGATCGTCTGGATGCTGATCGCCTACGGCGCAATCGCCTCGGTCCTGCCGGTGTGGCTGCTGCTGGCGCCGCGTGACTACCTGTCGACCTTCCTCAAGATCGGCACCATCATCGCCCTGGCCATCGGCATCGTGATCGTCTCGCCGGAACTGAAGATGCCGGCCCTGACCCAGTTCACCGACGGCACCGGCCCGGTTTGGAAGGGCGGCCTGTTCCCGTTCCTGTTCATCACCATCGCCTGTGGCGCCGTCTCCGGCTTCCACGCGCTGATCTCCTCGGGCACCACGCCCAAGCTGCTCAACCGCGAGCCCGACGCCCGCTACATCGGCTATGGCGGCATGCTGATGGAGTCCTTCGTGGCCATCATGGCGATGGTCGCCGCCTCGGTCATCGAACCGGGCATCTACTTCGCCATGAACAGCCCGCCGGCTGTGGTCGGCACCGACGTCACCGCAGTGGCCGCGACCGTCAGCAGCTGGGGCTTCACCATCACCCCGGAAATTCTGACCCAGACCGCCAAGGACATCGGCGAGACCACCATCCTGGCCCGTGCCGGTGGTGCGCCGACCCTCGCCGTGGGTATTGCCCACATCCTTCACCAGGTGCTGCCGGGTGAGAACACCATGGCCTTCTGGTACCACTTCGCGATCCTCTTCGAGGCGCTGTTCATCCTCACCGCGGTGGACGCTGGCACCCGTGCCGGGCGCTTCATGCTGCAGGACCTGCTGGGCAACTTCGTCCCGGCGCTGAAGAAGACCGAATCCTGGACCGCCAACATCATCGGCACCGGCGGCTGCGTCGCGCTGTGGGGCTGGCTGCTGTACCAGGGGGTGGTCGATCCGCTGGGCGGCATCAACACGCTGTGGCCGCTGTTCGGCATCTCCAACCAGATGCTCGCCGGTATCGCGCTGATGCTCTCCACCGTCGTGCTGATCAAGATGAAGCGCCAGCAGTACGTCTGGGTAACCGCCCTGCCGGCCGCCTGGCTGTTGATCTGCACCACCACCGCCGGCCTGATCAAGCTGTTCGACAGCAACCCGGCTGTGGGCTTCATCGCGCTGGGCAAGAAGTACTCCGCCGGCCTGGACGCCGGTCAGATCATCGCCCCGGCCAAGGACATCGGCCAGATGCAGCACGTGATGATGAACGCCTACATCAACGCCGGCCTCACCGTGCTGTTCCTGCTGGTGGTGTTCAGCGTGCTGGTGTACGCGATCAAGGTGGGCGCCAGCGCCTGGACCAAGAAGGAGCGCACCGACAAGGAAGCGCCGTTCCAGCCGATCCCGGACGCCTGACGGAGGAGCATCATGTTCAACGACCTCAG
This sequence comes from Pseudomonas sp. NPDC086581, assembly GCF_044746165.1. Lineage (NCBI taxonomy): Bacteria > Pseudomonadati > Pseudomonadota > Gammaproteobacteria > Pseudomonadales > Pseudomonadaceae > Pseudomonas > Pseudomonas sp. NPDC086581. The sequence continues at coordinate 256,403 of NZ_JBIVBR010000011.1, forward strand.
CCGCATGGGTAAGTATCTCGGGCAGGCCGCACGCATGCTGGTCGGCATGCCCGATTACGACACCTACGTTCAGCACATGCAGAACAAGCACCCGGACAAGACTCCGATGACCTACGAGGAGTTCTTCCGCGAGCGCCAGGAGGCGCGCTACGGTGGCGGCAAGGGACGGCCGATCCGCTGCTGTTGACGCGATGAAACTGGCTGCGTGGCCGATGCTGCGTTGCCAGCGGCCGGAAAAATGCTCATCTACTGAAGTAGACTCCGCTTTTCCCGGCCACTGGCTCCTTGCCTCGCCTGCCTCGCCGACGTTTCATAAGTAGAGATGCGGGCCGCGAGCGATCGCGGCCCGTTTTCATTTCCGCCCGTTTTTCATTCTGATTGCCTGGAAGTTTCCATGACCGATTCCGCAAGCGCGCCGCAGATTCCGGTGACCGTCCTCACCGGCTTCCTCGGGGCCGGCAAGACCACCCTGCTCAAGCACATCCTCAAGGCAGAGCACGGCCTGAAGATCGCCGTGATCGAGAACGAATTCAGCGAGACGCCGATCGACGCTCAATTGCTCGGCGACGACGCGGTTCAGGTGACGACGCTGTCCAACGGCTGCGTCTGCTGCACCATCAATAGCGACCTGGAGCGCGCGCTCTACGTCCTGCTGGAGCGCCGCGACAACGGTGAGCTGGACTTCGACCGCGTGGTGATCGAGTGCACCGGCCTGGCCGACCCGGCCCCGGTGGCGCAGACCTTCTTTGTCGACGAGACCCTGCGCGAGCGCTACCTGCTCGACGGCATCATCACCCTGGTAGACGCCGCCAATGCCGAGCGCCACCTGCAGGAAGCCATCGCCCAGGCCCAGGTCGGTTTTGGCGACCGTATCCTGGTGAGCAAGAGTGACCTGGTGTCGCCGGCGCAGTACGAGGCCCTGGTCGAGCGCCTGCAGCGTATCAACCGCCGCGCCGAGATCCATGCCGTGAAGCATGGCGCCATCGAACTGGAGCGCCTGCTCGACGTGCGCGGCTTCAACCTCAACGCCGACCTCGGCCTGCGCCCGCTGCTGCGCCCGGTTCGCCCGGCGGCGGATACGACCGACCGCATCACCACCCTGGTGCTGCGCAGCGACTACCCGCTGGATATCGAGGCCCTCAGCGAATTCATGGACGACCTGTTGCAGTGGCACGGCAACTCGCTGCTGCGCTACAAGGGCGTGCTGAACATCGCCGGCGAGGAGCGTCGCCTGGTGTTCCAGGGCGTGTTGCGGCTGTATGGCTTCGACTGGGATACGCCGTGGAAGGGCAACGAGCAGCGCGAGAGCGTGATCGTCTTCATCGGCGACAACCTGCCCGAAGAAGAGATTCGTCGTGGCTTCGATCGCATTACGGGCGGCCCGACCGCCTGAATGAAAAACGCCCGGCCTGTGCCGGGCGTTTTTCTCCGCCGCTCTTTGTAGGAGCGAGCTTGCTCGCGAATGGGACTTCTCGGCGGGTGCCAAAGGCAGACGCTGCACGGAATCGCCCTTTTCCCTTCAGGGAGAGGGGACTGTACGGCGCAAGTGCTGAAATTGGAGTCAGCCGGGTGCGGTGGTTCGCGAGCAAGCTCGCTCCTACAGAAAAGCGGCGGGGCGGCTCAGCCGCCGATCAGATGCTTGAGCGGGTGGTAATCCGCCTTCAGGTTTCCCGCCGCCTTGAGGATGGCCTGCTCGATCGCATTGAGGTGCATGCAGGTCAGTTCGATGGCCGCCGCCTGGTTGCCTGACTCGATGTACTCGATCAGCCGCTGGTGCTCGTTGCCGCGGCAGGTTTCGTGCTGGTCGTCGTCCAGGGTGGTGGCGTAGAGCGAGGCGCGCTCGATCAGCTTGCGGAAGAAGTCCAGCAGCACCGGGTTGTTCAGCGCCGCTGCCAGCTTCAGGTGGAACTCGCCCAGCAGGTGGACGAACCGCGCGTGGTCGTGGTCGTGGGTCGCCTCTTCCAGCGCCACGTGGTCACGCAGGTCCTGGATGATCGCGCTGTCCGCGCGGCGACAGAGTTCACTGACGATGCCGATCTCGATAAGCCGCCGCGTTTCGAACAGCGAGCGGATCTCCTCGTCGCTGGGTAACGCCACCCATGCACCCTTGTTGAGCGCGCTGGAAACCAGCCCGTCCGCTTCCAGATGTTTCAGCGCCGCGCGCACCGAAGTGCGGCTGACCTTGAACAATTCCGCCAACGCCGCCTCGCCCAGCTTCATGCCAGGGCGCAGGGTGCGCTTGCTGATTGCCTCGTAAACCCCTTGGTAGACGCGTTCCACCGTGGACTCGGGGTGATTCTCCGCCATGAGCGACTCCGCCTCTTGCTTGACCCATCAAAGGATGCCGCAAAACCGTCCGTGCAAAACCAGTTGCAGAAGAAAAATACATACGCTATTTCTAGATTGCATTCAAATATTGCATACAAAAACAAGAGGAATGCACCAAAATGAATCACTCGTCGTCAGTCGAGGTGCGTCGGGTCAGCAAGCGCTACACCGATGATCCCAACGTCGCTCCCGCCCTCAACGAAGTCTCGGTCGACATTGCCCATAACGAGTTCTTCACCTTGCTGGGGCCGTCCGGCTGCGGCAAGACCACGCTGCTACGCAGCATCGCCGGTTTCGAGAACGTCACCTCGGGCGACATCCTCGTCGGCGGCGAACGGGTCAACGACCTGCCGCCGTACCGTCGTCGCATCAATACCGTATTCCAGAGCTACGCCCTGTTCCCGCATATGTCGGTGAGCGAGAACATCGCCTTCGGCCTGGAGATGCAGGGCCTGGCGCGCGGCGAGATTCCCGGCCGGGTGAAGGAGATGCTGGCGCTGGTGCAGATGGAACACCTGGCGCGGCGCAAGCCGGCCGAGCTGTCCGGCGGCCAGCAGCAACGTGTGGCGCTGGCCCGCGCGCTGGCGCCCAAGCCGTCGGTGCTGCTGCTCGACGAGCCGCTGTCCGCGCTGGACCTGAAGCTGCGCAAGGAGATGCAGGTCGAGCTCAAGCGCGTACAGGAAGAGGCGGGCATCACCTTCATTTTCGTCACCCACGACCAGGAAGAAGCGCTGACCCTGTCCGACCGCATCGCCGTGATGTCCCACGGCAACATCATGCAGATTGGCACACCCAACGAAATCTACGAGCGCCCGACGCACCGTTTCGTCGCGCAGTTCATCGGCGACATCAACTTCCTCCCCGGGCAGATGCGCCAGGGTTGGTTCCACCCCAACGCCATGGCCGCAGAAATCCCCTGCGAACTGCCGGCGGGCCTGAGCAGCGCCAGCGTGCAGCTGGCCTTCCGTCCGGAGCGTTCGAGGCTGGTCGACCCGTCGCAGCCGCACCACCTGCGCGCAGTGATCGAGACGGTGATGTACGTCGGCACCGCCACGTTGTATCGCTGCCGATTGCCGGATGCCTCGCAGATCACCCTGCGCGAGAGCAACGAGGGCGGCCGCGCCCGCGACGTCGGCGAGGCCGTGGCGGTGCACCTGCCGCCCCAGGCCTGCCTGCTGATGGAGGCCTGAAATGAACGAATCGCCCACCACTCGCCGCCTCTTGCTGCTCAGCCCGGTGGCGCTGACGCTGCTCGGGCTGATCGCCATCCCGCTGGCGATCATGGGTTACATCAGCCTGCTGCCGCGCAACCTCTACGGCGGCGTCGACTGGCACGCTGACTGGCAGATCCAGAGCTACGTGCAGCTGTTCTTCCAGGAAGACTTCGACGGCAACCTGGAGCTGAACTGGGTCTACGCTCAGGCGCTGCTGCGCTCGCTGTTCCAGGCCGGCGGCACCACGCTGCTGTGCTTCCTCTTCGGCTTCCCGGTGGCGCTGTGGATGACCAGCCTCAGCGAGCGTTCGCGCAACCTGATGGTGCTGCTGATCACCATCCCGTTCTGGACCAACCTGCTGATCCGCAACTACGCCTGGCTGATCATCCTGCGCGAGCACGGCTGGATCGCCCAGTCGGTCAACGCGCTGTTCCCCCAGGCTGGCGGCATCACACTGCTGTACAACGACTTCGCCGTCTGCGTCGGGCTGGTCTACAGCTTCCTGCCGTTCATGATCCTGCCGATCTACTCGACCCTGGAGAAGCTCGACTGGCGCCTGGTCGAGGCCGCCTATGACCTCGGCGCGGACCGCTGGAAGGCGTTGCAGCGGGTGATCCTGCCGCTGTCCATGCCCGGCGTGATCGCCGGCTCCCTGCTGGTGTTCGTCCCGAGCCTGGGCGCTTTCATCACTCCGGCGATCCTTGGCGGCGGCAAGACCCTGATGATCGGCAACCTGATCCAGCAGCAGTTCGGCACCGCGCGCAATTGGCCCCTGGGCGGTTCGCTGTCGTTCCTGCTGCTGGCGATCATGCTCCTCGCCCTGATCGCGTTCGCCCTGTATAGCCGCCGCGCCGCCAAGGCCGTCCACCTGGGAGGAGCCAACGCATGATCGCCCAGCACCTGAAGAAACTGCCCGGCACCCGCGAAACCAGCCTGCTGGTCCTGGCCTACCTGTATCTGCCGATCTTCGTGCTGATCGGCTACAGCTTCAACGCCAACCGTTCGGCCACAGTGTGGACCGAATTCTCCTTCGCCTGGTACGGCAAGATAGTCGCCAACCCGTCGATTCAGGCGGCGGCGTTCAACTCGCTGGTGGTCGCCGGCTTCGCCACCGTGCTGTCCACGGGCATCGCGCTGGCCGCGGCGCTGGCGACCTCGCGGCCGTTCTACGGCCGGCGGCTGGTGGAGGGCGGCATCAACCTGCCGCTGATCCTGCCGGAGATCGTCATCGCGGTGGCCACGCTGCTGCTGTTCATGTCGCTGGGCATCAAACTGGGCCTGATGACGGTGATAGTCGCCCATGTCGGATTCTGCATTCCCTTCGCCTACCTGCCGATCCGCGCGCGACTGAACGACCTGGACAAGAGCCTGCTGGAAGCCGCTGGCGACCTATACGCCAGCCCCTGGCAGGTGTTCCGCCGGGTGACCCTGCCGCTGCTGTGGCCGGCGGTGCTGTCCGGCGCGGTGCTGGCGTTCGTGGTCAGCCTCGACGACTTCATCATGACCTTCTTCGTCGCCGGCCCCGGCTCGACGACGCTGCCGGTCTACATCTTCTCGGCCATCAAGGCCGGGGTGACCCCCGAGATCAATGCCATCTCGACCCTCATGCTGGTGATTTCCATCGTCCTCGTGGTGCTGTCGTACTGGCTCGGCCAGCGCGGCAAGCCGGACGCCTGATCAAGACTGCCGACCTTTCGCTCTTTCTGGAGAAAACGATGAAGTTGAATGCCCTGCGTCACGGCCTTGCCGGTTTGTCCCTCGCTCTGCTGGCTGCGGGCGTTGCCCGGGCCGAAGAGCCCAAGCAACTGTTCTTCTACAACTGGACCGACTATTACCCGGTGGAGTTGCTGGCCAAGTTCGAGAAGGAGACCGGCATCAAGGTCACCATGGACGGCTACGACAGCAACGAAACCCTGCTGGCGAAGCTGCAGGCCGGCGGCGCCGCGTACGACGTGATCGTGCCGTCGCACTCGATCATGCAGACGCTGATCAAGCAGGACCTGCTGCTGGAAATCGACACGCCCAAGCTGGCCAACTTCCAGTTCGTCAAACCGGCGTTCCGCGACCCGGGCTTCGACCCCGGCCGCAAGTACTCGGCGCCCTACCTGTGGGGCACCACCGGTTTCTCCTACGACAGCGCGCGGGTGCCGGGTGGCAAGCTGGATGACTCGTGGAAGGAATTCTTCGAGCCGCGTCCGGAACTGCAGGGCCAGGTCGCCGCGCTGGATACTCCGAGCAGCCTGATCAACGCCGCCGCGCACTACCTCAGCGTCGACGAGTGCACCGAGAACCCGCAGGACGCCAAGAAGATTCTCGAGCTGCTGCAGAAGCAGAAGCCCTTCCTGAAGATGTACAGCTCCGATAACACCGTGGACCGCATGGCCTCCGGCGAGGTCGTGCTGATGCAGAACTGGAACGGCTCCACCGCCCGCGCCACGCTGCAGAAGAGCACCATCAAGTACGTTTACCCGCGCGAGGGCGTGGCCTCCTTCCAGGACAACTTCGCCGTGCCCAAGAGCGCGCCGCACCCGGAGAACGCCAAGGTCTTCATCAACTGGATGATGAAGCCTGAGAACGCCGCCGCGGTGACCAACGCCATCGCCTATTCCAACGGCATCGAGACCGACAAGCTGCTCGACGCCAAGTGGAAGGTGATGGACGCCATCAACATGCCTGAGGAATACGCGCAGCGTCTGCGCCTGGAAAAGGAATGCAGCAACAAGTCCCGCGAGCTGCAGGACCGCATCTGGTCCAAGCTCAAGGGCTGATAGTTGGCCCGGCTACGTGCCGGGCCTGCTCCTACAGGTGTCGTCCCGGTCTACCCCGTAGGGCGCATAAAGCGGAACGCTTTATCCGCCCGACGTCATTTATCCGATTTCTGTTCGAGGTCCCCATGACCGACAGCTACTGGCTGCGCAACATCCGTCCGCTGGGCAATGCAGCGGAAGACTTCCTCATCCGTGACGGCCGTATCGCCGAACGTCGTACCGCCAGTAACGCCGCGCCGCTGGCCGGCGACATCGATGGCGGCGGCCAGCTCCTGCTGCCGCCGCTGGTGGAAAGCCACTGCCACCTGGACAAGACCCTCTGGGGCCAACCCTGGCGCCCCAACAGCGCCGGGCCCACGCTCAAGGACTACATCGCCAACGAGCGCCGCGTGCTGCGCGAGATCGAGGCGCCCATCACCGCCCGTGCCGGCGCGCTGCTGGAGCAATGCATCGCCCGCGGCTCGCTGACCTTCCGCTGCCACGTGGATATCGACCCCGAACTGGGCCTGCGCCACGTGGTAGCGATGCAGGCGCTGCGCGAGCGCTACGCCGACCTGATCGACATGGAGTTCGTGGTCTTCCCGCAGACCGGCCTCGTCAGTCGTCCCGGCACCGCCGAGCTGATGCGCGAGGCACTGGCGCTGGGCGTGGAAAATGTCGGCGGCCTCGACCCCTGCGGTATCGACGACGACCCCATTGCCCAGCTCGATATCGTCTTCGGCCTGGCCGTGGAATTCGGCCGTGGCGTGGATATCCACCTGCACGACAAGGGCGAACTGGGCCTCTGGCAGATCGCTCGCATCGCCGATTACACCGAGCGCCACGGCCTGCAGGGCAAGGTGATGATCAGCCACGCCTACTGCCTGGGCATGGCGCCCTGGGAGCAGGTCGAGCCGCTGGCCGAGCGACTCTCCGAACTGGGCATTTCCCTGATGAGTTCCGCCCCGGCTGACACCCCGGTGCCGCCGTTCCTCGCCCTGCGCGAAGCCGGCGTCAACCTGTGCCTGGGCAGCGACGGCATCCGCGATGCCTGGTCGCCCATGGGCAACGGCGACATGCTCGAACGCGCCATGCTCCTCGCCTTCCGCTTCGACCTGTGCAAGGACGAAGACCTCGCCGCCGCCTTCGCCGCCGCCACCGACAACGGTGCTCGCGCACTGGGTCGCGAGCCGGCGCGTATCGAAGTCGGCGCGCCGGCGGACTTCCTCCTGCTGCCGGTCGAAACCCTCGGTGAAGCCGTGGTCGCGCGCCCGGCGCAGCGCCAAGTGTTCAAGGCCGGCAAACTGATTGCCGAGAATGGGCGCCTGGTGGAGTCGCGCCTGTGAGCACGCCCCGCATCGGCCTGAAAGCCAGCTTCGTGGTTGGCTTCGACGGTAAGCAGCACGTGCTCTGGCGCCACGGCGAAGTGGTGTTCGAGGGCGGGAAAATCGTCTTCGTCGGCCGTGGTTTCCCCGGTGAAGTCAGCCAGTGGATCGACTACGGCCACGCGCTGATCGGCCCCGGCTTCATCGACCTCGACGCCCTCGGCGACCTCGACTCCACGGTGCTTACCCTGGACAACGGCGCCGAGTGGAACATGGGCCGCGTCTGGTCCGAGGACTACCTGCGGGCGGGGCCGAGCGAGTGCTACAGCCCCGACGAGGAACTGTTCAAGTACCGCTATGCCTTCACCCAGCTGATCCGCAACGGCATAACCACCGCCATGCCGATCACCTCCATGTACTACCGACGCTGGGCCGAGCGCTACGACGAATTCGCCGGGGTCGCCGCGCTGTCCGGCGAGCTTGGCCTGCGCACCTACCTCGGCCCCTGCTACATGAGCGGCATGACGTACGCCCGTGCGGACGGCACCTCCGGGCAGCACTGGGACGAAGCCGCCGGCCTCGCCGGACTGAAGGAAGCCGAGCGCTTCTTCCATGACTTCGACGGCGCCCACCACGGCCTGGTGCGCGGCGCGCTGCTGCCAGACCGCATCGAAACCTGTACGCCTGCGCTGCTGGAACGCACCGCCGCTGTACAGCGTGAACTGAGCGCGCCACTGCGCCTGCACTGCTGCCAGTCGCGCTACGAGGTGGAGCTGGTGCGTCGCCTGCGCGACACGTCCTCGCTGCAGTGGCTCGACAGCTATGGTCTGCTCAATCCGCACAGCGTTCTGCCACACGGTATCCTGCACAGCGGCGAGCATGAGTTGCAGCGCCTCGCGGATACCGGCGCGAGCCTGGTGCATTGCCCGGTGGTGTTCGCCCGCGAAGGCGACGCGCTGGATTCTTTTGGCGCTTACCGCGCACGCGGCATCAACCTCGCCATGGGCACCGACACTTTCCCAGCGGACATGCTCGACAACCTGCGCCAAGGCCTGAACATTGCGCGGGTGAAGGAGGGCGATGCCGAACACACGCGCATGCTCGATCTCTATAACGCTGCCACCCTCGGCGGCGCCCAGGCGCTGGGCCGCGACGACCTCGGCCGTCTCGCCGTCGGCGCGCGTGCGGACATCACGGTGTTCCGCCTGGGTGATTTCCATCAGGGACCGTTCTTCGACCCGCTGAAGAACCTGTTCACCGCCGGCCGCGGTGACGACTGCATTGCCAGCTTCATCGACGGCCGCAGCGTGATGCAGGGCGGCCAGGTGATCGGCGTCGATTACGCCGACCTGCAACGCCGTGCCGACGCGCTGTTCCTGAAGCAGATGCAGCACCACGCCGAGCGAGCCTTCGGCAACCCGCCGTGGCGCACGCTGTTCCGTTCCGCGATTCCCTTTGCCGACTCGTACAGCGCCGACGCGCCGCTGCTCGACGCGCATGCACCAACGGCCCCGTGAAGGATCACCCCATGCTCAGCTTCGACTTCCAGCAGCTCTCCGCCCGCGAGAAATACAAGATCCTCATCGGCAGCGTGGTGCCCCGGCCCATCGCCCTGGTCACCACCATCGACACCGAGGGCCGCGCCAACGCGGCGCCCTTCAGCTTCTTCAACGCCCTCTCTGCCGACCCGCCGATCCTCGCCCTGGGCGTGGAGAACTACAGCGACCTCAGTCCCAAGGACACCACGCTGAATATCCGGCAGAACCAGGAATTTACCGTGAACATCGTCTCCGACGCGCTGGTGGAAGCCATGAACGTCTGCGCCGTGCCCTTCGAGCCGGGCTTCGACGAACTGGTCGCCGCCGGCCTTACTGCCATCCCCGGCACCCGCGTCGGCTGCCCGCGCATCGGCGAGGCGCCGGTGGCACTGGAGTGCCGGAGGATGATGGCGCTGTCCATCGGCCAATCGCGAGAGATCATCCTTGGCGAAGTGCTGATGGCCCACGTGCGCGACGACCTGATCGACCCGGCCACGCTCTACATCGATCAGCTCGGCCTCGACGCCATCGGTCGCATGGGTGGGCATGGTTATGCGCGTACCCGGGAGTATTTCGACCTGCCGACGCGTTCCTTGCAGCAATGGTCGGAACTGCCAGGAGGCGGGGAGAGAGCCTGGAAGTGGGCTGAAGTTCAGTCTTGAGTTTACCTGCGGGCCCGCGGGGAATTAACCGACGACGGAAGCGTCGCACTTCATATCAATGAGCTTCCGAAATCTTTACCTTCCTAGATGCTGGTAAAAGCGGCGTACATTCGTGATTTTCCGCGAATTGTGATGATATTTGCATTTTTTCAGATTCTTTTGGAAAGGCGCTTCCTGGTTTTTTTCGTCCGGATAGTGTGCTTGCAGGAAACAAGAAACGACAAAAGTGCAGCTATTTTCCCTACCAAGGTGCGCATTCTGGAGGGTATCATTGTGATGTCAGTCAGATATTTCCTGCAAATCTGGCGTTTTTCAGTGCCTTAATAAATTCCTAATAAAGGCCTGAGTTTCTCTGGTTTTCGGGGGTTTCACTCATTCCGCCTGGATGGTGAAGCTTGTTTGCCTTGAGGTCTTGTCACTCCGGACGCCCGCACTGCAGCGCCTGGAGTGATGCATTCGGCCTTGGAAGAGTGTGGGGTTGCACTGTGGGTTTTTCAGCTAGGGACGAAGGCTCCGTTGGGCTCTCGGCCCGGCCATTCGCCTGGCCGATTCATCTCTTGCTCCGTATCCGTTGCCCGTCGTTTGTCCTGCCGTGGCGCCAGCTGCGCCTGCAGGCTCCCGGGCGTCTTTGCGGATTCTTCCCTCTGCGCCAGGCGGCTCTTCGTCTGAAGGATCTGCCGGTTCGGTCCGGCGGCTTTTCTCGGTTGCATCGAGTCTTTTGACGGGCGGCACTCTCGAGACGAAATGGACGCGTAGTTTCTGGATGGGTGTTGCCGATCCGGATATCTCCACAAGGATGGGAAATGCTGTATCCAGTCATTATCTGCGGGGGGGCCGATAGCCGACTCTGGCCCGCCTCTCGCGAGAAACACCCCAAGCCGTTCCTGCCTCTGCCCGACGGTCAGAGCCTGCTGCAGAAGACGCTTCTGCGGGCTGCTGGGCTCCCCGGCGTCACGGGGGTTCTGACGGTTACCAATCAGGAGTTGTTCTTCACCACCGAAGACATCTACCGCGAGGTCCGCCCCGAGCATTGTCGGCTGGACTACATCCTCGAACCGGTTGGGCGCAATACCGCGGCAGCCATTGCCAGCGCCGCGATTCATTTGCAGAACCGCTTCGGGCCGCAGTCGATCATGCTGATTCTTCCCGCGGACCATCTCATTCAGGAAGAGACGGTATTTGCCGAGGTAGTCCGTCACGCCAGTCAATTGGCGCTAGATGGGCTCCTGGTGACCTTCGGTATCGAGCCCACCCATGCCGAAACCGCTTTCGGGTACATCGAAACGGAGGCCAGTGAGGCGCCTGAGCACGGGGTGATGGTCAAGCGTTTCATCGAGAAACCGGATGCCGCCACTGCACAGAGCTACTGCGAAGCCGGGAGTTTCTACTGGAACTCCGGGATGTTCTGTTTCCAGGTGGGGGCCTTCCTCAGCGAGATGCGTACCCACGCGGCGGACGTGCTGAGTGCTGTCGAGGGGGCCTTCGCTTCATCCTTCGCTCAGGATGGCGGGCACTGCATTCGTCTTGATGCCAGTCGCTTTGAGGCGGTACCCGACATATCCATCGATTGTGCCCTGATGGAGCGCTCCAGCCGCGTTGCGACCATACCTTGTTCCATTGGTTGGAGCGACATCGGTTCCTGGTCAGCGATGAGCAGCCTGTTCGAAGCGGATCCGAACGGTAACCGGCTGGCCGGCCATTCACTTTCCCATTCCGCCTTCAACAATTTCGTCCACAGCCCTGATCGCCTGACGGCGCTCGTGGGTGTGGAGGACCTGATCGTAGTGGATACCCCGGATGCGCTGCTGATCAGCCATCGCGAGCATGCCCAGGACGTTCGTCACATCGCGCGGCAACTCAAGAAGGCCGGTGACGAGGTGTACTTCACCCATCGCACCGTGCACCGACCGTGGGGGACCTACACCACGCTTGAGGAAGGCGAGCGTTTCAAGATCAAACGCATCGCCGTCAAGCCTGGTGCGTCTTTGTCATTGCAGATGCATCACCATCGCAGCGAGCACTGGATCGTCGTCAGCGGGACGGCGCTGGTAACCAATGGGGAAAATGAACTCATGTTGCGATGCAACGAGTCCACTTTCATCCGGGCCGGTAACAAGCACCGTCTCGCCAACCCTGGCGTCATAGAACTGGTCCTGATCGAGGTTCAGAGCGGTGACTACCTCGGCGAGGACGACATTGTCCGCATCGATGATCGTTACGGGAGGGCATAGCTCTGGAGGTCAGCACGAAGTCAGCAAGTCGCACGCTTCGAACTCTCCCAAGGGTGATTGACCGATTGCCCCCCGATGAGTCGAAAGCCGGAATGCTTTTGTTTTGAGCAAGTTTTTGCCATTCGTTTTTGCAGGAAAGGACACATGACACGCAAAGTTGCACTCATCACCGGCATCACTGGACAGGACGGCGCCTACCTTGCCCGTTTTCTGCTGGAGAAGGGTTACATCGTTCATGGCATCAAGCGCCGGGCGTCGTCGTTCAATACCGACCGTATCGACGATATCTATCAGGACCCTCACAGCAAGGATCGGAGCCTGGTTCTGCATTACGGCGACCTGACCGATACCAGCAATCTGCTGCGAATCATCCAGGACTGCCAGCCCGACGAAATCTACAACCTGGGTGCGCAGAGCCATGTGGCTGTCTCCTTCGAATCCCCTGAATACACAGCTGACGTCGATGCGCTGGGTGCTCTGCGAATCCTGGAAGCCATCCGCATCCTGCGGCTGGAGAAGAAAACCCGCTTTTATCAAGCCTCCACCTCCGAGCTCTACGGGCAAGTGCAGGAAATCCCTCAGAAGGAAACCACTCCCTTCTATCCGCGTTCGCCCTACGCGGTGTCGAAGCAGTTTGCCTTCTGGATGACGGTCAATTATCGCGAGGCATACGGCATCTACGGCTGCAACGGCATCTTGTTCAACCATGAGTCTCCGCTGCGCGGAGAGACCTTCGTGACCCGCAAGATCACCCGCGGCCTGACCCGTATCGCCGTAGGTCTTCAGGACTGCCTGTACATGGGCAATATGAACGCCCTGCGCGACTGGGGACATGCCCGTGATTATGTCGAGATGCAGTGGCTCATGTTGCAGCAGGAAAAGCCCAACGATTATGTGATCGCTACTGGTCGCCAGTACTCGGTTCGCCAGTTCATCGAGCTCTCGCTGAAGGAACTGGATGTCACCATTGAATGGCAGGGTGAGGCCGAGGAAGAGATCGGCGTGGTCACCAGCGTGGCGAATGCCGCTGTAATTGGCATGAAAGCAGGCGACGTGATCGTTCGGGTCGACGCGCGTTACTACCGGCCGACCGAGGTGGAGACCCTGCTGGGCGATCCTGCCAAGGCCAAGTCCGACCTGGGTTGGGTGCCGAAAATCAGCTTTGAAGAGCTGGTGGCGGAAATGATCACCGAGGATCTCAAGCTAGCTCAGCGTGACGCCCTGGTCGAGCAGAGCGGCTACAAGATCATGGCCTACCACGAGTAAGGGATAGGAGTTGAAGTCATGCAGAATCTCCCCCTTGATACGCGCATCTACGTTGCGGGACATCGCGGAATGGTGGGTTCGGCCATCGTCCGCCAGCTTCGAGCGGCGGGCTACGAACACATCGTTACACGCACCCATGATCAGCTGGATCTCACTTCGCAGGCGGCGGTCCAGAGGTTCTTCACGGATAACCCGGTCGATTACGTTGTGCTTGCGGCTGCGAAAGTGGGCGGGATACATGCCAACAACGAGTATCCCGCCAGCTTCATCTACGAAAACCTGATGATCGAGTGCAACGTCATTCACCAGGCGTTCGCAGCGGGAGTGCGGAATCTGCTGTTCCTTGGCAGTTCCTGTATCTACCCGAAGCTGGCCAGCCAGCCAATGCGGGAAAGTGCGCTGCTGACCGGCGTGCTGGAGGCCACCAACGAGCCCTACGCGATCGCGAAGATCGCGGGTATCAAGCTCTGCGAGTCCTACAACCGGGAACACGGCACCAACTTCCGCTCGGTGATGCCGACCAATTTGTATGGCCCACATGACAACTATCACCCGGAAAACAGCCACGTCATCCCCGCCTTGATCCGTCGCTTCCATGAGGCTCGGCAGACGGGCGCCGAAGAGGTCGTGATCTGGGGCACCGGGACGCCGATGCGCGAGTTTCTGCACGTCGATGACATGGCTGCGGCCTGCCTGCATGTGATGAACATCGATGCGGAGACTTACTCGGCGAACACCCAGCCCATGCTTTCCCACATCAACGTGGGCACTGGCGAAGACGTGACCATTCGAGAGCTGGCCGAGTTGCTTGCCGACGTGGTGGGGTTTGAAGGCCGCATCGCCTTCGACAGCAGCAAGCCTGACGGCACTCCTCGCAAGTTGATGGATGTGGAGCGTCTGCGCGCGCTGGGCTGGCAGTCGCGCATCGGTCTCAAGGAGGGGCTGCAATCGGCATACGATTGGTACGTCCTGCACCTTGATCAAGACACCACAAGGCTCTGAGGCAGGCTGATGCTCTACGGTTTCCTGCGCGATGTGGTCCGGCTCAAAAGTGTCATCTTCGAGCTGGCGAAGCGCGATTATCAACAGATCAACCAGGGCTCCTACCTGGGATTCGTCTGGAATTACCTCCAGCCGCTGATGCATATCGCCCTGTTGTACGGCGTGTTCACCATCGGCTTTCGTCAGGGGGCTGTTCAGGATGATCTGCCGTTCAGTCTCTATCTCCTGAGTGGGATGATCTGCTGGCTGTATTTCTCAGGGAACGTGGCTTCTATCACCGGAGTGATTCGCTCCTATTCCTTCCTGGTCAAGAAGGTGGATTTCCGGCTGAGCGTACTGCCATTCGTGAAGTTGCTCAGCTCGCTACTGCCCCACGTATTGCTCTTGGTGCTACTGCTGGTGGCGTCAGCACACAGTGGGTTCCCGCTCGGGTTGCACACTCTGCAGTTGCTCTATTACTTCCTGTGCATGGCGGCACTGCTTGTCGGGCTGGGCTGGATTACTTCATCTGCGACCCTGTTCATTCCCGATGTGAGGAATGCGGTCGACATCATCACCCAGTTCGGTATGTGGCTGACTCCCCTGTTCTGGAACGTCAATATAATTCCGGAGCGCTACCGCTGGCTGACCGAGCTCAATCCGCTCTGTTACCTCGTGACCGGCTATCGCGATAGCCTGACGGGTACCCACTACTTCTGGCAGCACCCGCGAGAAACCTTGATCTTCTGGGGTATGACGCTGCTGTTGCTGGCCATCGGGACAGTGGTTTACCGCCGCTTGAAGCCCCACTTCGCGGAGGTGATCTGATGCAGCCGCTGGCTATCTCGATCAAGGGCGTTTCCAAGTTCTACAAACTGTACAGCGCCAACAAGGACAGGTTGAAGGAAGCCCTTCATCCGTTGGGCAAGAAATACCACGAGGATTACTACGCCATCCGTGACTTGAGCCTGGACATCCAGCGAGGGGAGATCCTCGGGATCGTTGGGCGAAATGGGTGTGGAAAATCCACCTTGCTCAAGCTGGTCTCCCGGGTGCTGCAACCCAGCGAGGGGACCATCGAGGTAAACGGCAACATCACCGCTCTGCTCGAACTGGGGGCCGGGTTCAATCCGGAGTTCACCGGGCGGGAGAACATTCACTTCTACTCGACGATCCTCGGCCTCTCATCCGAGGAAATCGAGCAATTGGCTCCGGCAGTCATCGAGTTCGCCGACCTGGGCCAATTCATCGACCAGCCGGTGAAGACCTATTCCAGCGGCATGAAGTCGCGACTGGGGTTTGCCGTCGCCGTTCATGTCGAGCCGGATATCCTGATTCTTGACGAAGTACTCGCAGTAGGCGACGCGGTCTTCAAGCGGAAGTGCTTCGCCAAGATGGAGGAGTTCTTCAAGGCCGGAAAGACCGTGCTTTTCGTATCCCATGACACCAACTCGGTGAACAAGTTGTGTACGCGAGCGGTGCTGCTGCACGGCGGCAACATCATCCTGGATGCAGAGCCCAAGGACGTGACGCGCTATTACGAAAAGCTCGCCTATGCGCAGGAGAAGGATCACCCGGCAATTCTTGATGAAATTGCAGCTTTCCGACCGAAAGGAACGGCGCCTCTTTCACATTCCCACACCGTGGAAAAGAGCACGGGCTTGATCGAGTCCGTACGGCCGGAGGCGGAAAAGCCACGTCTGCAGCCTTACTACATCCCTGAGCTAATTTCCAAATCCAGCCTGACGTACCCTTCTGATCGTGCGGAGATCATCGATCCTCACTTCACGACCTTGTCTGGCAAGCGAGTGAACGTACTGGTCAGCGGCGATGAGTATTTCTACACCTACACAGTGGCTTTCAAGGACGACGCCAGGCAGTTATCACTCGGCATGCAGTTCAAGGACGTGCAAGGAGTTGCAATCACCGCTGCCTCGCTCCACTACGACCCGCTCAGATTAATAGAGCAGGCACCTCGGAATTCGTCGCTCAAGGCCTCCTGGCGCTTCACCTGCAATCTGCTGACGGGGCATTACTTCAGCAACGCCGGTGTGGCAGAGGTCATCGGTGGCGAGCCCATCTACATAGCTCGGGTGGTCGACGCTGCGGTCATCAAGGTAATTGCGGACGAGAAGCGCATCGTGCGCGGCACGGTCGACCTCGGGCAAGTTCTTGAGGTAGAGACCTTGTGAAAAAGCCCATGCAGGATGATCAACTGATCTTCATGATCTCGCTGCCGCGAAGCGGTTCCACCTTGCTGCAGAGGATTCTTGGCGGGCATAGCGAAATCTATACCCGTTCGGAGCCGTGGTTGATGCTTCACTCCCTCTTTGCATTGAGAACTGAAGGAATTCAGGCCCGGTACAATGCTCAGGTGGCGGCAGCCGGCGTGCAGGACTTTATCTCGAACATGCCGGAGAAAGATGAGTCTTACTATTATTCTCAGATTAGAGACTGTTACCTTTCCCTTTATGGTACCTATCTGAGCGGAAGTGGAAAGCGGTGCTTTCTAGACAAGACGCCACGCTATTATGAAGTGTTTGATGAGTTACAAAAAACTTTTCCGAACGCAAAGTTCATTATCCTCTATCGCAATCCACTGGCAGTCCTGGCGTCCATGCTGGAAACATGGGTTAAAGGCAATTACCGGGGGTTGAAAGACTATCGTAGTGACCTCTACGATGGCGTGGAATTCCTCCAGCGTGACTTCTCCAGGTATTCTAATACTCACTTGGTGAAGTATGAGGATCTACTTCTCGATGCTGACTGCAAGGTGGAGGAAATTTTTAAGTTTCTCAAACTCCCCAATCAGCCAGAATGTATTGATTACGGCAATAATCCTGGTGAGCGCTGGAAGTATGGTGATCCGGTTACCATTTACAAAAAGAGCCGGCCAGATGCGCAGCATGCGAATGGCTGGCACAAACAGTTGGCTGTTCCGGAAAGTCGAAAGCTGCTGTTCGACTACCTGCAGATACTCGGGCGCCCCGCATTCGAGCGTCTGGGCTATAGCTTCGACGATGCATTGCGAGTTTTCGCAAGTTCTGAGCCGAGTGAGTCGGATTGCGCACCAAAGATCACTCTCTCACTTGCGAACCTGTTGTTGGCCGACTCAGAGATCGCACAGCGGGCCCATCAGCGCAATGCGAAATTGCAGCAGGACATCAAGGCTCTCGAGTTGCGTTGTCAGGAGGCTCAGCAACAGCTGAGCGAAGCAAGAGCGGAGCACCAGCAGGACTCCGGCCTTATTCAGGAGCTTTCTACACGCGTCAAGAACCTTGAGGGTCTGTTGGGTTCCAGAGACTTGCAGATCCAGGCACGTGACGAGCAGATCGGTTTGCGGGATGCGCAGATCAGGAACCGTGACGGGCAGATTGCTGAGCGCGATACGCAGTTGAGTGATCGTGACAGGCAAATTGCGGTACGCGATGCGCTGTTAGGTGATCGCGACGAGCAGATCAATGCACGAGATGCACAACTCCGGGATCGGGATGAGCAAATTGCCAATCGCGATGCATTGCTCAACAGACGAACTGCGGAGCTTGCAAAGCGTGATGCACAGCTGCAGGCCCATGAAGAGCGAAGTTGCCTTGGCGAGATTCAGCTTCAGGAGCGAAATGAGCAGATCAGTGTACTTGTCGGGCAGCTCAAGGAGCGTGATCAGCAAGTCAGCATCCGTGATACGCAGATGGAAGAGCAAAGCAAGACGCTCAGCCATCGGAATGCTCTGCTCAACGAACGAGACGAGCAGCTGAGGGCTCGTGACATTCGCGTCGGTGAACTTTCAGAGCAAATAGAGCGAGCGTCTCAGCAGATAGTGATACTCAATGATGCTCTTGGCCGGCAGGAAGCTGAGCTGGCAAGTTACGCAATACTGGCGAGTGAGAGTCAGATGAAACTTGAAGAAAGCTCTCTACAGTCCAGGCAGTTAGAGGGGCGCCTAAGTCTGTTGGTTGAAGCAGCTGAAAGGCTGACGGCCAGGAGAGTGCTGCGTTCTCCTCGTTACAAGATCAATGCTTACAGGAATTTGCTGGAAAGCTTTGCATCGGTTAGAGAGTTCATGCGCGCGACAAGGGAATGATCGCCAGTTGCGATAAGATTTATTTGTCTCCGCTGAGAGATATGGGGAGGGGTTTCGGTGAGTGAATTTGTTTTTAGCGTCGTGACGCCGTGCTACAACGCTGAGCGCTATATTGCTGAAGCAATCGAGAGTGTTGTTTCGCAGAGTGGTCCATTTAAGATTCAATATATAATTGTTGACGGTGGGTCTACAGACGCTACTTTACAGATCGTTGGTGATTATAAAAGAAAAATTGAGAGTGGTTACTATTCCGGGGCAAATCTCGGTGTGAGCCTGGAGTTGGTTTCCGAGTCGGATGAGGGGATGTATGACGCCCTTGCCAAAGGTTTTTCGCGCGCTGTAGGTGATGTTTGTAGCTACATCAATTCCGATGATTTTTACCAGCTAAACGCGTTCAGGTCGATTCATTCTGTGTTCTTGCATTTTGACAAGATGAATTGGCTGACTGGGCTGCCGAGCGTTTATAACTCCATTGGTTCGAATATAAAAAGGACAACGCCTTTCGAGTATCGGCGTGATTTTATTCGGAAGGGTGTCTACGGCCGGGAGTTGAACTTCATTCAGCAGGAAAGCGTGTTCTGGAGGACTTCTCTGCTTCAGCAGATCGATTTTTCTCGTCTTAAGCAGTTCAAGTTTGCCGGTGACTTTTATATTTGGCACGAGTTTTCGAAAAGAAACAAACTCTGGATTGTGGATTCCATCGTATCCGGATTCAGGACGCACCCAGGGAATAAGAGCTCTGATCTGGCTGCTTATAATAAGGAGTTTGATTCAGTCGCTTCTGAAGTGATGAGTCTAAGGGACAAGTTTGACCTGTTCCTGCACAAGAGAGCATGGCAGAAGCCCGATATACAGAAGCGAAGCTTATCTAAGTCCTTTATTTCACTGAGCAATCCAAAGCTGCAAGAGAAGTACGCTGCTCTGATCGAGGGATCTGCGTCGGTTGCCGCGCAGCACGGTGAGTTCGACACACCTCCCAAGCATAAACCATATGTTTCCATGGTTATCGGAAGCTTCAACAGGCTGCAGATGCTCAAGATCTGCATCGAAGCTGTCAGAGAGGAGCTTCAAGGTAAAGCCAGCGAAATAATTGTAGTCGACGGTGGGTCGACTGATGGAACCGTCGAGTGGTTACTGCAGCAGAAGGACATCATCACGATTGTCCAGCACAATCGGGGCGAGTGGAATGGCAAGCCTATTGAAAGAAAGCCCTGGGCTTACTTTATGAACCTTGCCTTCAAGGCAGCTTCAGGAAAGTTTGTGTGCATGCTCAGTGACGACTCGTTGATAGTTCCTGGTGCCATAAATGACGGTCTCTATCTGTTCGAGAAGCAACTGGCTGCCGGGCAGCGACTAGGCGCGGTCGCGTTTTATTTCAGGGATTACCCGCTGCGTAAGAAATATGCAGTAGCTGTGAATGTGGGGAATCTGTACGTCAACCATGGACTCTATCTGAAGAGCGCGCTGGATGAGGTTGGCTATATTGACGAGAATTATCATTTTTACTTCGCCGATACCGATCTCGTCTTGAAGATAAAGGCTAATGGATATGAGTGCATAGCTTCGCCCACTTCTTATGTCGAGCATTATTTTGAAGCAACTCCGGAGATACGGGCGAGTAATAATGACTCCAAAAAGGAGCATGA
Organism: Pseudomonas sp. NPDC086581; assembly: GCF_044746165.1. Taxonomy (NCBI): domain Bacteria; kingdom Pseudomonadati; phylum Pseudomonadota; class Gammaproteobacteria; order Pseudomonadales; family Pseudomonadaceae; genus Pseudomonas; species Pseudomonas sp. NPDC086581. The sequence goes on from NZ_JBIVBR010000011.1 coordinate 276,422, forward strand.
CCGCCTTCGTTTGATCAACAAATGGAAGGGGGTAGCATACCCTGAAGAGGATTATTCCAAGTATCTCAAGACGGTGGGCTACTGGGATTATCATACGATTGATTTTGTTGATGATAGAAATACGATTGCCAAACTGATGGGGGCCGAAAATGATTGACATCGAGCAAGTCTTGCAGGCAGATAAATATCTGCTTAAGACTCGCTCGAAGTTAGGGCGGAAGCGGAATCTGCAAAATGCATCAAGAGAACTTTTCCTGACGGGTTTCAGTTTTCCGGAGAAAAGAACTGGTCAGTTTTTGTTTTTCCGGAGCTTGGAGCGTGCGGACTACAAAATGCTTTTTAATGGAATTGCTTCGGCGGTTCCTGAAGAAGATAGAATTGTAGTTGAAGACTTCGTTCGCCCGTCTCAGAATTCGGCTAGAAGAGCTTTTGTCCTGCTTTTTACTCTTCTTCCATTGTTTTTCATGATAAGGGCTGACTCTCTGTTCGAGAGAGCGTATCTGTATCTCAGGCTGTGTTATTACTATCGAGTGGTCAAGGCAATCTCGACGCTGAAGTTCGATAATTTGATTCTATTCTCTGATATGCAGCCAGTCGAGTGCTTGCTGGCGCAGTATTTTCGTCGGCGCGGAAAAAATACAGTAACTCTTCAGCATGGCCTGTACGCTGATTACGGAAGTTATCCGACGATTAATGTTATCAATTATCTTCATCAGCCGTCTGAGTATTTTCTGGCATGGGGGCGTGATACCGCTCAGCTGATTTACAGGTCAGGGGAGAATCGCAAGGTCGTGATCTGCGGGAAGCCCAGCGTAGCGTTGGCTTCCGTGGCAAGATCGAATGTTCAGATTTCTGCCGGGGGTGACATTAAATATTTCACCTTGGTCCTAGATCAGAATATATTTCAGACTCAGAACGTCGAGATGCTCAAGGTGCTTTCTGAGTATTCAAAAAGTTCCGGGCTGGCAATGAATGTACGTTATCATCCGGGTAATAATAGGAAAATATACGAGGGCCTTGGATATGAGTATCTTTCCGATCTTGATCTAAGTGCATCGGTCTTCGTTGTAGGGCATACGTCGTCCATGATGCACGAGATGCTCCTCGTCGGACTTCCGGTATTCAAGTTTGACTCGGATATACCGTGCGTGAAGATGCCCAGCGAACTTGTATTTAGTTCTGTCGAGCAGTTGAGAGGGTTGCTTGAAAAGGCCGAGCACGTCGATTTCGGAGCGTTAGCCAAGGATTACATCGCGTTTTTCGGTGATGAGTCCTTGAAACGCTATAGGGATTTTTTCTTCGCCCTCAAGAAAGGCGGCCACATCCTGCTTGACTGACATGGAGTGTTTTCATGAAGAATGAATTTGCATTGCTGGATTGCACTCTTCGAGATGGCGGTTATTACAACTCGTGGAATTTCGAAACCAGCCTGATCAACGAATACCTGCAGGCCATGGCCGCGCTCGGCGTTCATTATGTCGAACTGGGGCTTCGCTCGCTACGCAACGAGGGTTTCCGTGGCCCGTGCGCATTTACCACCGACGAGTTCGTAAACACCCTCGAAATTCCCGAGAGTCTGACTCCTGGGGTGATGATCAACGCATCTGAGCTGGTCGCCAAGAATGCCAATCTGGAACGCATTCTCGAGCGCCTTTTCCCCGTAGAGGCCTCAGAATCGCGTATCAAGCTTGTGCGCATCGCCTGCCACGTTCACGAGTTCTCTGCCGCATTGCCGGCCAGTTCCTGGTTGGTGGAACGAGGTTACAAGGTTGGCTTCAATCTGATGCAGGTCTCCGACCGTTCTCAGTCGGACATTGAGGCGCTAGCCAAGGAGGCCAGCAAGTGGCCGCTAGATGTCCTGTATTTCGCCGATAGCCTGGGCAGCATGAGCCCCGCTCAGTGCTCGCAGATCATCGGCTGGTTGCGTAATTACTGGTCGGGGCCCTTGGGGATCCATACCCACGACAACATGGGGATGGCGCTGCAGAACAGTCTGCAAGCTCTGGACGATGGCGTTACCTGGTTGGATGCCACTGTTACGGGGATGGGGCGCGGACCTGGCAATGCGAAGACTGAGTACCTGGTGCTTGAACTCTCCGAACGCTTCAACCTCAAGCCAAACATCACGCCACTGATGGGATTGATCCGTCGTTTCTTCCTGTCGATGAAGCAACGCTGTGGCTGGGGGGCAAACACCTACTACTATATTGCCGGCAAATACGGCATTCATCCTACCTACGTGCAGGAGATGCTCGCCGACTCCCGTTACAACGAGGAAGACATCCTTGCTGTCCTTGAGCATCTTCGGGTTGAAGGCGGGAAGAAATACAGCGCTGACACTCTGGACGCCGCCCGACATTTCTATCAGGGCATACCTCGCGGCCAATGGCGCCCTGCGCAAGTACTGGAAGGAAAAACCGTGCTCATCCTGGGGGCCGGCCCCGGTGTCGCCGAGCACCGTGGCGCGCTCGAGCGCTTCATTCGCGAGTCCGCTCCCTATGTGCTGGCGCTCAATACCCAGTCGGTCATTGCTGCCGAGTTGATCGATGCTCGCGTTGCCTGCCACCCCGTCCGACTGCTGGCCGACTGCGACGAGCATGCACGCTTACCCCAGCCCCTGATCACACCGGCAAGCATGTTACCTCCCGATATCCAGGAGTCGCTGCGCGGGAAGGAACTGCTCGACTACGGCCTGGGAGTGCAGAAAGGGGCGTTCGAGTTCGCCGCTGACCACAGTGTACTTCCTGCGGCTCTGGTGATCGTCTATGCGCTGGCAGTGGCCAATAGCGGCAAGGCAGCAAAGGTGCTGCTCGCCGGTTTCGATGGCTATGGCGCGGATGATCCACGCAGCCGCGAGATGCAGGAGCTTCTCAACGCTTATCTGGAGCAGGACGACCACGTGAAGCTGTGCTCCATCACGCCTACGCGTTACAGCATTCCCAGTAAATCCGTATACGCACTCTGAAGGTTGCCATGAAGTCTGTCGTCATCATTCCGGCTCGCTACAAATCCTCCCGCTTCCCTGGCAAGCCATTGGTGCCGTTGCTGGGGAAACCCATGATCCTTTGGGTGGCAGAGCTGTCCGCAGAGGCTGTCGGACGAGACTCGGTCTACGTGGCGACTGATGATGAACGGATCGCTCAGATTGTCGAGGCTGCTGGATTCTCTGCGGTGATGACAAGTTCTTCCGCGCTGACCGGAACTGATCGTCTGGCGGAGGCTGCCAGGCAGATCGATGCTGACATCTACATCAATGTCCAGGGTGATGAGCCGGTCATTGATCCGTTGGACATCCGCAAGGTACGGGATCTGAAGCGCGAAAACCTGGATTCGATCATCAATGCCTATTGCTGGATTCACGACGGCGAAGACCCCGATAGCGTGAATGTTCCGAAGGTCATCAGCAACGAGCAGAACCGTCTGATTTACATGTCACGCAAGGCGCTTCCCGGTTACAAGGATGAGAAGAACGCGCCGGCAAGGTACAAGAAGCAGGTTTGCATCTACGCCTTCACTCGGGAGGAACTCGAGGCGTTCCAGTCCTTTGGGCGCAAGAGTGCATTGGAAGCCTGTGAGGATATTGAAATCCTGCGCTTCCTTGAAATGAACAAGAGCATTCTCATGGTCGAGTCGTCTGGCGGCAGTTTGGCGGTAGATGTGCCCGAAGACGTTGCTCCTGTTGAGGCCGCTTTGCAGAGGCGGGAAGGGCAGTGAAGCTTTCCGACTACAAGACACTAATCTTCGATTGCGACGGTGTGATTCTGGACTCCAACAAGGTCAAGACGCAGGCGTTTTTCACTACTGCATTGCCGTACGGAGAAGCCGCAGCGATTGCGCTGGTTGACTACCACACAGCAAACGGTGGCATCTCCCGCTACCGCAAATTCGAATATTTTCTTTCCCACATCGTTGGACGGCACATCGACGAGGCAGCTCTCCAGCAGTTGCTCGTCGCTTATTCGAGTGAGGTTCACAAGGGGTTGCGTGAGTGCCAGTGTGCCGATGGCCTGGCAGAGTTACGTAGACTCACCCAGGGTAGCCGCTGGCTCGTAGCCTCCGGTGGCGATCAGCAGGAGCTGCGTGAACTCTTCCGCGAGCGAGGCCTGGCCGATTTGTTCGACGGGGGCATCTTCGGTAGCCCTGACAACAAGATCGATATCCTGCAAAGAGAAGTCGATAGCGCAAACATCCAGTTGCCGGCGCTCTTCATCGGCGACAGCCGATATGACCATGTAGCAGCCAGTCATTTCGATATGGGATTTGTCTTTGTGCAAGGCTGGACTGAGTTCGAAGGCTATATCGAATACTGCGAGCAACACGGTTTGAAAATAGTTGATTCGCTGAAGAGTCTTCTGCCAACTCTTCCCGAGAGGATTGAGTCGACCTAATCGCCTGCCTGTTCGGATTGCGGCATCCTGCCTGATCCGAGCGTCACACCACTTGAACAGCAAAAAAAGCCCGGCATCCTTGCCGGGCGTTTTCGTTTCACGTCGAACGCTTATTGCTGATGCAGCTTCCACGCATCCCCGTGGGGAGCGGTGCCCTTGTCGTACGGGCGGAACAGGGTCATGTAGGCCAGGCCCAGGACGATCACGACTCCACCCACCAGGATGATCCCGTAGTTCAGGTACCAGGGCGCATCCGGCGTGCGTGGCCAGGACATGTTGATGATCGCCAGCACGCCGTAGGTCAACGCCAGGATGTTCACGATCCAGCCCCAGTTGCCCAGGGTGAACGCGCCGCTTGGCTTCCAGCCGCGCACACGGGCGAACAGGGCGCCGCTGACGATCATCTGGAACGACAGGTAAATACCGATGGCGGCGAAGCTCACCACCATGGCGATGGCGTTCTGCAGGTAGAAGCCGGCGCAGACGATCACCGACGGGATCACGCCGCAGGCGATCAGCGCAGCCACTGGCACGTGGGTATTGGGCGACAGGCGCTTGAGCAGGCCGCTGCCCATCACCATCTCGTCGCGGGCATAGGAGTACAGCAGGCGGCTGGCGGCGGCCTGCAGGCTGAGCACGCAGGAGACGAACGAGACGATGATCACCGCCATCACCAGGCGCGCGCCGGTCACGCCGAAGGCGTTGTCGAGGATGGTGGTCATAGGGTCTTTGTCCGCGCCGGAGATAACGGCCTGCATATCCGGTACCGCGAGGATCAGCGCCAGGGCGGCGAAGATGGCCGCGCCACCGCCGATCCAGATGGTCATGCGCATGGCCTTGGGAATGCGGCGGCTGGGGTTCGGGGTTTCCTCGGCGACGTCACCGCAGGCCTCGAAGCCGTAGTAGAGGAACATGCCGGCCAGCGAGGCGGTGAGGAACGCCGGCCAGTAGCTGCCGTCGATGCGGATGTCGAAGGTGTTGAACAGCACGGAGAACGGCTGGTGGCGTTCGAAGATTAGCAGGTAGGTGCCGATCACCAGGGCGCCGAGCAGCTCGCAGATGAAGCCGAACATCGCCACGCGGGCCAGCAGCTTGGTGCCGGACAGGTTGAGCAGGGTAGCGATCACAGTCAGCGCCAGGGCGACGAAGGTGTTGGTCACCGGCGTGGATTCGAAGCCGAGCAGCGTGGCGATGTACGGGCCGGCGCCCAAGGCCACGGCGGCGATGGTCACGCACAGCGACACTGAATAGATCCAGCCGACCATCCAGGCCCAGCGCTTGCCCACCAGTCGTCTTGCCCAGGGGTAGACGCCGCCGGAGATGGGGAACTGGGAAACCACTTCGCAGAAGATCAGGCACACCAGCAGTTGCCCGATGCCCACCAGCAGGTAGGACCAGAACATCGGCGGCCCGCCGGCGGCCAGGCACAGGCCGAACAAGGTGTACACGCCGACCACCGGCGAGAGGTAGGTGAAGCCCAAGGCGAAGTTCTGCCAGAGGGTCATGCTGCGTTCGAAATTGGAGGTGTAGCCCAGCGCGCGGAGTTGCTCCGCGTCGCGGTCCAGGGCGGCGCCTGGCTGGATCGAGCTGTTCATCGTGGGTGTCCTGTATGAGGTTTTCGCGTCGGCAGCCAATCGGGTGCAACGGAAAGCGTTGTTGTTATTGTTCGGCGCGCGGGGCAGCCGCGCGCCGTCTTGCTCCAAACCTCTCGTATTCCGGATCGTGTTATAGCTTGATCCAGGTCGCCTTCAGCTCGGTGTACTTGTCGAAGGCGTGCAGCGACTTGTCACGGCCGTTGCCCGACTGCTTGAAGCCGCCGAAGGGCGCGGTCATGTCGCCGCCGTCGTACATGTTCACCCACACGCTGCCGGCACGCAGGGCGCGGGCGGTGAGGTGGGCCTTGGAGATGTCGCGGGTCCAGACCGCCGCCGCCAGCCCGTAGGGAGTGTCGTTGGCGATGCGGATCGCTTCCTCGGCGTCCTCGAACTCGATGACCGAGAGCACCGGGCCGAAGATTTCCTCGCGGGCGATCTTCATCGCGTTGCTCACGCCGTCGAACAGGGTCGGCTCGACGTAGGTGCCGCCGGTTTCCTCCAGCACGCGCTTGCCGCCGGTGAGGATCTTCGCGCCTTCGTCCTGGCCGGCCTGGATGTAGCCCAGCACCTGCTCCAGCTGGCGGCCGTCGACCAGTGCGCCGACGTTGGTTTCCGGGTCCAGCGGGTGACCGGCTTTCCAGCCCTTGAGGGCCTCGACCACCAGTGGCAGGAACTTCGCCTTGATCGATTTCTGCACCAGCAGGCGCGAGCCGGCGGTGCACACTTCGCCCTGGTTGAAAGCAATGGCCGCGGCGGCAGATTCGGCCGCGACCTGCAGGTCTGGCGCGTCCTCGAAGACGATGTTAGGGCTCTTGCCCCCAGCTTCCAGCCAGACGCGCTTCATGTTCGATTCGCCGGCATAGACCATCAGTTGCTTGGCGATCTTGGTGGAACCGGTGAACACCGCGGTGTCCACGTCCATGTGCAGCGCCAGGGCTTTGCCGACGGTGTGGCCGTAGCCCGGCAGCACGTTCAGCACACCGGCGGGAATGCCCGCTTCGATGGCCAGCTGGGCGATGCGAATGGCGGTCAGTGGCGAGCGCTCGGACGGCTTGAGGATCACCGAGTTGCCGGTGGCCAGCGCCGGGCCGAGTTTCCAGGCGGCCATCATCAGCGGGAAGTTCCACGGCACGATGGCGGCGACCACGCCCACTGGCTCGCGAGTGACCAGGCCAAGCTGATCGTGGGAGGTGGCGGCCACTTCGTCGTAGACCTTGTCGATGGCCTCGCCACTCCAGCGCAGGGAGTCGGCGGCGCCCGGGAGGTCGACGTTCAGCGAATCGCCGATGGGCTTGCCCATGTCCAGGGTTTCCAGCAGTGCCAACTCCTCGGCGTGCTCTTCCAGCAGGGCGGCGAAGCGGATCATCACAGCCTTGCGGGTGGCCGGCGCCTCACGCGACCAGACGCCGGAATCGAAGGTCGCGCGGGCGCTCTGCACGGCGCGCTCGGCGTCGGCGGCGTCGCAGCTGGCGACTTTGGCCAGCAGGCGACCGTCCACCGGACTGATGCAGTCGAAGGTTTCGCCGGAGGCGGCGGCAAGGTACTCGCCCTGGATGAAGGCGCGGCCTTCGATCTTCAGGGCCTTGGCGCGGGCTTCCCATTCGGCGCGGGTTGGCTGGCTCATGCGTATCGCTCCTCGTTCTTGCTGGTTGGCGGAGACGGCCTGCGGACCGTCGCTGGCAAATACATTTGAAACCATATCTTATGTTTTTGCGCTTGCCAATACGGGGCGAAAAATGTGTGTTCCAACGGGGTTTTCACCGCAAAAGACCTTGCCGTAAGTGCGGAAAGCGATTTAAAAATATGGAGACATAGTTTTTCGAGAAGCCTTAACCGGACTTGCCGATAGACTTCGTCACTCCTACCGAAGAGGAATATTCCGCGCAGGAAGCGTCCGCGCTCCGCGCATTGCTGCCTATGAATGAATTCAGGAAAGTCCGCCCCGCCAGTTTCATGCGCCTGCGCCAGGAAGGGCGCACCGAGGAGGTCGCGCGCCGGCTGGTGGAAATGGTTGATCTCGGCCTTTACGCCGAAGGCGAACAACTGCCCAGCGAAAACGAGCTGGCGATGCAGTTCGGCGTCGCCACCGTGACCCTGCGCGATGCCCTGGCGGAACTGCGCGAACGCGGCGTGATCGAGACCCGGCGCGGGCGCAACGGAGGAAGTTTCGTCTGCTCGCCGCAGCACACCTCCGAGGACGCGCTGTTGGGGCAGTTGCGCCAGATGAGTGCACTGGAGCTTCGTGATCTGGGCGACGAACACGTCGCTATCGCCGGTGCCACTGCACGCCTGGCGGCCCAACGTTCGACATCCGATGAGCAAGCGCGCATCGCCCAGTACCTCGATGCGTTGGCGACCGCCACTACCCGGCAGGAGCAGCGTCGCGCCGATGCACGTTTCCATATCGAGATCGCCGTTGCCGCCCAGTCCGTGCGCCTGACTCACGCAGAGACGCGCCTGCAGGCGGAAATCGGCGAATGGCTGTGGCTGCCGGTGGAAGGCTTCCCTGGTGCGGCGATCATTGTGCAGGAACACCGCGCCATTCTCGAAGCGATCATCGCCAGCGACTCGAACCTGGCCGGTGCGCTGGCCGAAGCCCATGTCACTCGTGGTATCAAGCGGCTGATCAACCTGCGCCTGAGTCTGCTGGCCGACGACGGCTGACTGGCACAGCGCTTGCTGCTGTCCCTGCGCGGTCAAGCGGACGCACAGAGTGATTTACCGATACGACCTTGCGAGCCCCTCTGGCTCGCCCCTGAGCAAGCACAACGACAAGAACAGCGAGGCCCCGGTCATGTCCAGCCAACAACCCACGGATGAACTCCAGCGCTGCGCCCAGCGCATCGACGCTTCCATCCGTAACGTTTTCCAGCGCCTTGACGAGCTGGCCGGCGATGTCGTGGCGATCTGGCGCACGCTGGCGGAGGAGGGTAAACGCCCGTCCTCGAAGGACCTAGGCGCGCTGCGCCCGCGCATCCAGCACGACCTCACCGATGACGGCACGCGCCTGCACGGCACCGGCGTGGTAATCGAGCCAGGCGAGCTGGCGGACCAGGAAATGTATCTGGAGTGGTGGTACCACGGCCGCGGCGACAAGGTCGTGCCCATGAGCCTGAACTTCAACCGGCGCAGTGAGAGCTTCTACAACTACCTCAACATGCCATGGTTCTCCCGCCCGCGTGCCAGTGGCCAACCCTCGGTCGTCGGGCCCTTCGTCGACCTCTATGGCACCGACCTGTACATCCTCGCCTTCTCCGTGCCGATCCAGGTGGACGGGCGCTTCATCGGCGTGGCTGCCGCCGACATCGCGTTGCACGAGTTCGAGGGTGTGCTGCTGGGCAGCCTGATGCAGATGGGCCATGAGGCCTTGGTGGTGAACGGCGAAGGACGTGTTGTCGCAGCCAATACAGCCAACTGGTTCAGCGGCGATCTCGCCCGGCGCACGCTGGGGCGTGATGCGCAGGGGCGCGAGCGGGAGCTGGCTGCGTCCTTCTCGCACTGGGCGGTCATTGAGCGACCACTGAACCGCCGCCTCGCCGGCGCTGCCTGAGGCTGCCAAACGCTGCGTAAACGGCTAGGCTAGTGCGGTTCCCTCATCGACGGATACCGCCATGAGCCAGTCGCTCGACACCCTCCCCGACTTCGAACCCCTGAGTGCAGTGGATGCCCGCGTTCTCGGGTGCCTGATCGAAAAGCAGCTCACCACCCCCGAAGCCTACCCGCTGACCCTTAACGCCCTGGTCACCGCGTGCAACCAGAAGACCAGTCGCGACCCGGTGATGAACCTCACCCCCGGCCAGGTCGGCCAATCCCTGCGCCATCTGGAAGGTCGCGAGATGACCCGCCTGGTCATGGGCAGCCGCGCCGACCGCTGGGAGCAGCGGCTGGACAAAGCGCTGGAACTGGTCAAGCCACAGGTCATCCTGCTGGGCCTGCTGTTCCTGCGTGGCCCGCAGACCCTCAACGAACTTCTCACTCGCAGCCAGCGCATGCACGACTTCGATGACACAGAAGAAGTCCGCCACCAGCTTGAGCGCCTCGCCGGCCGTGGCATGGCCGTGCAGCTGGAGCGCCATGCCGGCCAGCGCGAAGATCGCTACATGCATCTGCTGGGCACCGAGGAAGACCGCGAGGCTGCTATCGCTGCCAGCGGTAGCCGCGCTTCCAGCGAACGCAGTGACGGCGGCGGGCATGACGAGGGGCGTCTGGTCGAGCTGGAAGGCCGTATAGCGGCTCTCGAAGAGCGGCTCGCGCTGCTGGAAATGGGCATCTCCCGAGACTGATCCGGCAGTTTCTCCGGACAGGCCGACCAAGGTCGGCCTACTTGCCTGCTAATGCAGCGTTAATATTGGCCTTCGATAGTCATGCTTGCCCCCGCTTCACCCCGGAGTACCCGATGAGTCGCAAACCCTCCCAGGCCCAGCTGAAAGCCGTGCTCAGTCAGCTCATGGAAACCGATTTCAAATCTATCGGCGACCTTACCGGCCCACGCGAAGCGAACCTGTTTGCGATCCGCGAACTGTTCCGCCAAGGGGTGATCAAGGGCGTGCTGATCGACGACCCCTTCGGCGCCGAAGATGAGGACGGTCCTCTGCTATACAACGCGGAGCGGTTGCGCTTGCGCAAGCCATGCGTGGAAGTGGTGATGGAGGAACAGGCCGAACCGCTGATGCCACGGCTGGGATTCCTGACGCTCTAGGCAAATCTCGGGCAAGAAAAAAGGCGCTGGGCTTGAGGCTCAGCGCCTTTTTTCTTTGGATTTGGTGGGCCGGGGACGTTTGAACTGTATTCATAAGGTGCTGATTTATATTGATTTTCGTTTTGACGAAAAGGGTTGGGATACAGGATGGGATACAGCGCGAGTAGGGCTGGCCTCCCGGTCAGAACCAATAGGTGAATTTTTTTATTTTGCGACTGTGTAAAAACGGCTGGGCGTTCGGTGTCGAGCCTTTGAGCCTCCAGGGATTTGACCACCCCCCTCCAATGCGCTTGCCGGGGCCAGTAGCAGTGCGGGTTGCGGCTTGTCTGGCTAGAGGCTGGTGTGCTGGCTGTGTCCACCTTGCCACCTTTTATCGAGGTGGAAGAAGTTAAGAAAAACAGCATGTTAGGCGCTTGATTTGTCTATTTTTTGGCCAGAAAAGGTGGGCAAAGGGCACCGATTTCGCCGGACCAGAAAATCCGCGAACCGGGCGGGCCTGCCGACCGTAAAGAAAGTTTTGTTTTCTGGAGGGACCCGCTTCTAAAAGGAAGGCTGGATGGCGCAATGGCTAAAGGCTATTTTCTCGCAGACAACTCTTTAACGCGCTTGACTACGTACTGCTCAAAAAGAGGGTGGTACGTAATGTCAGACAAATTATCTTTAGCTGCAAACGCTCTAAGGATCGCTCCGCAAATTTCTGGTTCGCTGAGTGCTTTAGATTTTTGGAATGTGGCAGCCAAAGTCGCGTTAACACTTTGTAGCTTTTCTTCGGCGCGCATGTCCGAGAGGATAGTCGCTAGAATCTCGCGCCAACTTCTATCGTCTATCTCGGTAATATCTACGCCCGTAAATCGCCAGCTGAAATAAATCCTATCGTCGATTTCAAACTTCTCAAATTCGTTATCAGTGCCGAATATGAGTTTTTTCATGAAGGTATGTCTTTCTGGCGCAAAATATGGTGCCGCGCTCGATCTTGCGAGTTGAATCAAGCGGAAGCTCGGATCGACATAGGCACAAATAACTGGGGCGGGAATGGATTTGAATATCTTGATGAACGCCGCATCTTTTGATGAGCCGGATTTTCTAAGGATGCCTCGGAAATAGTCGGCTACTGATTGGGACTTTTCGAACTCTTCAGATAGCCAGTCAGTTGGCATTAAAAGCTCGGCTGCAAAACGATTCGCCTCGGACTCCATTTGCAGATATTCGAAGTCTTCTTCTCCAGGCTCTAGGTGTGAGACGATGGTTCCAGTGTGCCAGGGGATAACGATATGACCCAATTCGTGCGCCAGCGTGAACTTCATGCGCGTTTCTGGAGCATTAGAGTTAATAAGTATTTTGGGTCTTTCTAACTCGCCAATACCAATTGTTATTCCGTCAGCTCCTTGTGGGAGTTGCAAGAACTCAACATCGCCATATTCAGAGGCTAAGTCCACAAGATCGAATGGAGGAAGTAGCATTCGCTTAGCCAGTACCCGCCGGGCCATCTTTTCCTCTTTGGTCATTAGATTTTGCCCATGACTTTCAACCATTTTTCTATTTGTCTGGCCTCAATAGCTGAACGCGCACGCGCAGCTAAAGCATATCGTTCTTGATTAATTTCCTCGTCTAGAGATATGCCTTTGTGATGCGCAGATAAAATGAAAGGAAGAATCGAGGGATTTGTAGCCCAAACAGCATATTCATCCCAGTTCATTCCAAGGAATTCATGCAGCTCTTGATCTGCACCTGCACGTCCTTCATGCCAGTCTTCGACAAATTCTTCTATTTCTTCAGCCAATACGTCGCCGGACAGGCAAAGTTTTATAAAGCTCATTGCACCTCCCTCCTAATTTGGATTGATTCTACGGCCGCGCACTGGCGGCTTAAGCAAGAAGCCAGTAGTTGGGCAGGCCGATCCGAGGTGATAGCCCCGCCTGTCGAATACTTCAAACTCTCCGTGCAAGGAGTCCCACGAGTAGTACCGCTTCTCGGCGGGGTCGAAGTAATACTTTCTATTTCCCTCGACAAAGGCAACTTCGAACTTGTCAACTATCGACGGCTTAGGTCTCGGTTTTCCGCCCATCCTAACTCCTTATAAGTTGGGTTCTCACGGAGGCAGCTATGACAAAGGGGCAAGTAGGTTGGTAGCTACATCAAAGCTGGCCGCCACTATGCAGAAATTCCACCGTATCCAGCAAGGCCGCCTACACCTACTCCCCTGTAATCATTGCTGCGTCATAGGTTGAGCCCAGCGGCGGCGGGGTGATGGCCGCATTGCCGGGCTTGGCTTGTCTCGGTTGTATCTTCCCTATCGAGCCGTTGGGTTGTGCAGCGCGGCTGTAGTGGTCAACCCATCCCGGACAGTGGGTTGAGTTTTTCTTCGGCCACCGCAGGCGGTAGCCCGTCGTTGAATTGATGCGGCCTGATCCAGTT
>NZ_JBIVBR010000012.1:0-241815 GCF_044746165.1 Pseudomonas sp. NPDC086581
TTGGGCTCCTACTCGTGCGACCAACACCGCGGACCTGCAGCTTGCCTCCCGTCGCTCTCACCTTCGAGCTTATCGAGCTTTGCAGACACAAGCGGACTCCGTCCGCGATGGGTCCGCATCGCGCCGCGGACCACCGCGGACAACGTCCGCCCCTACAAAAGCAAAGGCCCCTGCCGCGAACGGCAGGGGCCTTTTTGTGGGGCGCTTACTTGCGGTCGATCCACACGGTCTGCGGGTTGGTGAACTCGCGCAGGCCGAAGTGCGACAGCTCGCGACCGAAGCCGCTCTTCTTCACGCCGCCGATCGGTACGCGGGGGTCGGAGGCGGAGAAGCCGTTGATGAACACGCCACCGCTGACCAGGCGACGGGCCATGTGCTGGGCCTTGGTCTTGTCGGCGCTCCAGATCGCGCCGGAGAGGCCGAACTCGCTGTCGTTGGCCAGCTCCAGGGCGTGCTCGGCGTCGCGGGCGACGATCAGCGAAGCGACGGGGCCGAAGATTTCCTTCTTGAACGCAGTGTTGCCCGGCTTCACGTCGGCCAGCACGGTCGGTGCGTAGTAGTTGCCTTCGCCTTCGAGCTTGTGGCCGCCCAGCAGCAGGGTGGCGCCGTCGGCGATGGCCTGCTGTACCTGGCCGTCCAGTTCGTCACGCAGGTCGAAGCGGGCCATCGGGCCGACGAAGGTGTCGTCCGCCAGCGGGTCGCCGATCTTCAGCGCCTTGACGGCGGCCAGCAGCTTCTCGGTGAAGGCCGGGGCGATGGATTCTTCAAGGATCATGCGCTTGGCGGCAATACAAACCTGGCCGCAATTGCCGAAGCGGCTGGCGACGGCGGCTTTCACGGCGGCGTCGAGGTCGGCGTCGGCGAGCACGATGAAGGCGTCGGAACCGCCCAGCTCCAGCACGCACTTCTTCAGCGCGGCACCGGCCTGGGAGGCGATGGCGGCGCCGGCGCCGACACTGCCGGTCACGGCGATGGAGGCAATGCGGTCATCGGCGATGGCCTTGGAAACCAACGGCGGCTCGACGTTCAGTACCTCGAACACGCCTTCGGGCAGGCCGGCTTGCAGCCAGGCGTCGCGCAGCTGATAGGCGCAGCCCATGACGTTCGGGGCGTGCTTGAGGACGTAGGTGTTGCCGCCCAGGATGATGCTCACCGCGCCACGCATGACCTGCCAGGTGGGGAAGTTCCACGGCATCACGGCCAGCACCGGGCCAAGCGGCAGGTAGGAGATGTAAGCGCCTTCGATGCTGGTCTTCTCGTCTTCGAGCATGGCCGGGCCGTTGTCGGCGTACCACTCGCAGAGGTTGGCGCACTTGTTGATTTCGCCACGGGCCTGGGTGACCGGCATGCCCATTTCCTGGGCTTCCATGCGGGCCATCGGCTCGACGTTGGCACGCAGGACTTCGGCCATCTTGCGCAGTACGGCGACACGTTCCGCGATGCTGGTGTCGCGCCATTGGCGGAACGCGGCATCGGTGCGGGCCAGGGAGATTTCCAGCTGGGCGGCATCTTCGAAGGTGTAGCGAGCCAGTTCCTGGCCGGTGGCGGGGCTGCGGGAGATGGCAGCGGGGATGGCGGCGATCTGGTTCATGGTGAGTCCTGCTTGTTCTGTTTGAGGCGCAAGGCCGGTCATTCGTCCGGGCGGGTGGCTCCGGGATGGCGCAGAAATTAAGATGCGCAACTATTCATGTAAAATGAATAATCAAGAAAGACTCTTTCTCTCGGAGAGAATCATGGACCTCACCCAGCTGGAAATCGTCCGCGCCGTCGCCAATGAGGGCAGCATCACTGCCGCTGCGGCCCGTCTACATCGCGTGCCGTCGAACCTGACCACGCGGATCAAGCAGCTGGAAGCGGAGCTGGGCACTGAGCTGTTCATCCGCGAGAAGCTGCGCCTCCGTCTGTCGCCGACCGGCCGCAGCTTCCTCGAATATGCCGAGCGCATCCTCGATCTGGTGGAGGAGGCCCGGCAGGTGGCGGTGGGCGCCGAGCCTCACGGTGGCTTCTCTCTCGGCTCGATGGAGAGCACGGCGGCGGTGCGCATTCCCGAGATGCTGGCGCGCTATCACCAGCAGTGCCCGAAGGTGCAGCTGGACCTGTCTACCGGCCCCTCGGGCGAGATGATCGACGGCGTGCTCTCCGGCCGTTTCATCGCCGCCTTCGCCGACGGCCCGGCCAACCACCCACAGCTGGACGGCAAACCGGTATACCGCGAGGAGTTGGTGCTGATGAGCGCCAAGCACCATGCCCCGGTGCATGACGCGCGGGACGTGGCGGGGGAGACGGTGTTCGCCTTTCGCGACACCTGCTCCTACCGCAAACGCCTGGAGGGTTGGTTCGCCGAGCACCGCGTGGTGCCGGGAAAAATCATGGAGATGGAGTCCTACCACGGCATGCTCGCCTGCATCGCGGCGGGCGGCGGCGTGGCGATCATTCCGCGGGCGATGTTCGAGAGCCTGGCGGGCGGGCGCAACGTAGCGATCCACCGCCTGGCGCCGCAGCATGCCGACGCGATGACCTGGCTGTTCTGGCGACGCGGCACCGATACGCCGGCGCTGCGGGCCTTCATCGGTCTGCTGAACACACCGGGGGCGGAGACCGAAGCGGCTTGATTGCAGTGCTGGAACGGCACCTGTTTCAGCATTGCAACGTAACGTTGGCGAGAAGCGCGAATTTATCTGCAAAGCCCCCTTGCAGAGACTTGGCGCTGCGCTAACGTGAGCTGGACTGTCAGCCGTGCGAATGCGCGGAAGGCGCCCATGGTTGAGGCTTCGGGCGCATGCCGTGGCGCTTCGCGACAGGGATTGTTCCCATCCCTCGTTGCCCGGAGCCGTCATGGACACACGCACCCGGACTCGTCGCGCGAATCGTCTGCAGATATGGACGATGGGCGCCGGCCTGATCCTGCTTTCCCTCTTGCTGGCCTGGCTGCTGGTGTCGCTCTGGCCGCAGCATTATCCGAAGTTCCCGCTGGCCGGCGTCGAAGGCGATGTCGGCGCGCAGTGCCTGCTTGGCTGGTGCCCTGGCCCTGATGCCCGGCTGCTGGTGATGGTCATGGTCGCAGGCGGCCTGGGCAGCTTCGTGCATATCGCCAAGTCGTTCGGCGACTTCGTCGGTAACGACCGCTTCATGGCCAGCTGGATCTGGTGGTACATCCTCAAGCCCTTCATCGGCATGATCCTCGCGCTGATGCTCTATCTGGTCATCCGTGGCGGGTTCCTCACCGTCGGCACCACGGCGGCGGCCGATGATGGCGTGGTCAACGTCAATCTCTACGGCCTGGTCGGCATGGCCTGCCTCGCCGGCATGTTCGCCAAACAGGCCACCGACAAGCTGGGCGAGCTGTTCGACACCTTGTTCCGGACCCGCGAGGGTGACAAGCGCCGCGACGGCCTGGGCAACCCGGTGCCGACCCTCACCGACGCTCAGCCTGGCGCCGTGGATGCCCAGTCGCTCTACGTTTGCCTGCTGGGTAGCGGCTTCGTGCGCGGGGCCGTCGTTCAGGTCAACGGCGTGAGCCGTGAAACCACCGTCAGCGACAGTACCCGCCTGGCGGTCCAGCTCCTGGAGGAAGACCTGGAGACGGATCGCCCACTGAGTCTGGTGGTGGTCAATCCGCCGCCGGGCGGAGGTGCCTCAGCCCCGCTCATGCTGCCGCTGCTGGAGCACGCCGTGGCGCCACTCGCTGCCTCGGTGGGGTTGTCGGCGCCCGGCGTCGTCGTGCTGCACCCGGAGACTGAAATCGACGGCTGCGATTGCCCCATCGAGGAGGAAACCGCGGACGAGGACCTGCCCGCCGCCACCGGAGGAGTCCAAGCATGAGCTATGCATTGACCTGGTTGCCGGACGTGCTCGAAGCCGCCGGCCTGAAAGTCGCCCGCGTGGACGGCTGGAGCAGTCGCGGAGTAGGTGAAATGGGGCATGTACACGGCGTGATCTGCCACCACACCGCCGGTCCGTTGCGCGGCAACATGCCCAGCCTGAAGACCCTCATCGAGGGGCGCCGTGATCTGAGCGGACCCCTGGCGCAACTGGGCCTCGGGCGGGATGGCACCTACTACGTGATCGCCGCCGGCCGCTGCAATCATGCTGGCAAGGGCAGTTGGGAAGGCATCAGTTCGGGCAACAGCAGTTTCATCGGCATCGAAGCGGAAAACACCGGTCTTGATGAAGCCTGGAGCGACGTGCAGATGGACAGCTACCAGCGTGGTGTCGCGGCCATTCTCAGGTACCTGCAGCAGGACGAGCAGGCCTGTGCCGGCCACAAGGAGTACGCCTTGCCACCAGGGCGCAAGAACGATCCGACCTTCGATATGGACGGATTTCGCGTGCGGGTACGCGAGATCCTCGATGGCAAGGCGATCCTCCGGCCGATGATCCCGGCCCTGGAGCCGGACACCGCGCCTGGCCAGCTGCCGCGACCGACCTTGCGGCGCGGTGCGGTAGGCGATCTGGTTCGGTTGCTCCAGCGCGCCTGCGGGGCCGAAGAGGACGGCCATTTCGGCGTGAAGACCGAGGCCATGGTGCGGGAATTCCAGCGCCGCCACGAATTGGTGGCCGATGGCATAGTCGGACCGAAGACCTGGCGGCTGATCGATCAGACCATGCTGCAGGAGCAGGCACCCTGAACGGAAAAAGGCCCCGGAAGGGGCCTTTTTCATGGGCGTCTGACTGAGCGTCAGGCGCTGCTGTTCACCGTTTCGCGCTTCACCGTTCTGGCGGTTGGCGCGTGATGCTCGTCGTGGTCATGATCGTCGCCGACCACTTGGACTTCGTTGCCTTCGGCGTCGTACAGCTTGCCATTCTGGAAGTAGTCGCCCTCGTTCAGCGCGGCGATGTCGCGGTAGCGCAGGGTGCGCTCCTCAGCGGCGACGAACACCGACTGCTGGTTGGAGTTGCCGGTCTTGAGGTGGTTGAACAGCAGGTTCAGGCCGATGGCCATGATCGCCGCCGAGCTGATGCCGGAGTGGAAGATGGTGGCGAACCAGCTGGGGAAGTGCTCGTAGAAGCTGGGCGCGGCGATCGGGATCATGCCGAAGCCGATGGAGGTGGCGACGATGATCAGGTTCATGTTGTTGCGGTAGTCCACCTTGGACAGGGTGCGGATACCGCTGGCCGCCACGGTGCCGAACAGCACCACGCCGGCACCGCCGAGGACGGAGGAGGGCACTGCGGCGATCACCCGGCCCATCACCGGCAGCAGGCCGAGGGTCACCAGGATCAGGCCGCCGGTGGCGACCACGTAGCGGCTCTTCACGCCGGTCACGGCCACCAGGCCGACGTTCTGGGCAAATGCGCTCTGGGTGAAGGAGCCGAAGATCGGCGCCAGGATGCTCGACGCCATGTCCGCGCGCAGGCCGTTGCCCAGGCGTTTGGAGTCGACCTTGGTGCCGATGATCTCGCCGACGGCGAGGATGTCCGCCGAGGTTTCCACCAGGGTCACCATGATCACGATCAGCATCGAGATGATGGCGGCGATGTGGAAGGTCGGCAGACCGAAGTGGAAGATCGCCGGGAAGGCCACCATCGGGCCCTCGGCCACGCGGGAGAAATCGGTCATGCCCAGGGCGGCGGCAACGACGGTGCCGATCACCATGGCCAGCAGGATCGACAGCCGCGAGATGGACGCGTTGCCCAGCTTGCTCAGCAGCAGGACGAACACCAGGGTGAGGGCCGCCAGGCCGATGTTGGCCATGCTGCCGAAGTCCGGCGCCTTGGGGTTGCCGCCCATGGCCCAGCGCGCCGCTACCGGCATCAGCGTCAGGCCGATGGTGGTGATGACGATGCCGGTGACCATGGGGGGGAAGAACTTGGTGATGCGCGAGAACACCGGCGTGATCAGGAAGCCGATGAAGGAGGCTGCCATGACGGCGCCCAGGACAGCGGGCATGCCACCGCCTTCGTAGCCGCCGCCGAGGATGGCGATCATGGTCGCGACACCGGCGAAGGACACGCCCTGCACCAGTGGCATCTGCGAGCCGAAGAAGGGAAGACCGAGGGTTTGCAGCAAGGTGGCCAGGCCACCGGCGAACAGCGAGGCGGCAATCAGCAGGCCGATCTCGCTGGGGGAGAGCCCGGCCGCCTGGCCGAGGATCAGGGGCACGGCGACGATACCGCCGTACATGGTCAGAACGTGTTGCAGGCCGTACGCCAGGTTGGCGCCGATTCCGAGGTTCTCGTCTTCCGGGCGTGCTCCGGCGGACGCTACAGCTGAACGATCATTCATGGCTGAGGACTCGCTTGTTTTTGTTGTGGGGCCACTGTAGACAAAGTCCATGGTGAATATCCACTATTTTGTATACATGTTTTCGGCCGATGGTCCGGAATCTGACCGGTCGGTTATGTGATTGATCGGATTAGATTGCTCTGCAATAGGCGCTCTGCATGAAATCCTGACCCGAATTGTCTTGCACGAAATGTGTGCATGTTTGAATCCAAAAGCACCAGTTGGCTGCATGCAAAGCTCCGAAAGGTTCTTTCCGGCCCCCTGTATGCAGGTCATCGCAAATTGCGGGCCAGCGGTTTGCCGGACTCGCCGTTCTCCCCGGCGAAAGCAGCTCCTGCTATAACCATTCGCCTTGGTTTTCGTCGGATTTCGAAAAGACATGGCCCTCCCACCGCTGCACAGTTTCAGGGTGTTCGAAAGCGTGGCTCGCCTGGGCAGCCTGGCCGCGGCAGCCGTCGAGCTGCACGTCACCACGGGCGCGGTCAGCCAGCAGGTCAAGGCGCTGCAGGCCAGCCTGGGCGTGGAGCTGTTCGAGAAGCGCGGCCGCCAGTTGGTGCTGACCGACAGCGGCCGCCAGTTGCAGAAGCGCGTGGCCAGTGCCATGGGCGAGATCACCGAGGCCGTACTGGCGTTGCAGGCGGGGGCCCGGCCGGAAGCGGAAAGGGTGGATCTCTGCCTGTCGATCCCTCCAGCCGAAGGCGTGGAGTGGCTGACACGACCGCTGCTGCGCTTCATGGAGGAATCGCGTTCGGTGCGGGTGAGTGTGATCACCGCGCCGGGCATGCCGCAGGTCGACTGGCGCCGCGCCGACGTGGCGGTGATCTACGGCACGCCGCCGTGGCCGGGTGTCTGGTGGCGCCTGCTGCATGGCATCCGCATGACGCCGGTGTGCAGCCCGCAATATCTGCGCGGACCGCTGGCCATTGTCGAGGTCGCCGACCTGGCGCGACACCGGTTGCTGCACGAGGACGACGGCAGCCAGTGGCAGCAGTGGATGGCCGAGGCTGGATACAGTCGGGGTGGCGCCGAGGACATCCATTTCGAGGACTTCGGCATGATCCTGCAGGCGGCGCGCGATGGATTCGGCGTGGCGCTCAGCGATGAGACGGTGTCACAGCGCGATCTAGACGAAGGTCGGCTGGTTCGCCCGTTGGCTATCTCGGTGGCGGCGGTCCACAACTACTACGTCGTCTGCCCCGAGGCGAAACGCGAACGCCCGGAGGTCCGGGCGTTCATCGAGTGGTTGCTGTCGATCAGCGAGCCGGCTCAGTAACCGTAACCGCGCCCATCGGTGAACTGGATGTCGGTGAGGATGCTGATGCCCTTCTCGACCTTGTACAGCTCCGAGCTCCTGATCAGCTCCGGGTCGCTGAAGGCTTCGCCCTTGGCGCGGCCTGCCTGGATCTGCTGCATCTTGTCGCGCACCGCGACGACGTCGGCGTAGGTCATGGCCGGCACCTTGCTCGGGTCCTCGTCGGCGTGGGCGCCGTAGAGGGTGGTCTGCGGGTTGATCACCTTCAGCGTGGCGTCCAGCGAGGCGACGTAGTCCTTGAGATTCCCGGCCAGCAGCCAGGACGGGTAGAGGTGGTCGCCGGAGAGCAGGACGTTGTGCGCCTCATCGAACAGCGCCACTTCGTCCGGCGTGTGGCCGGGCATGCTCAGCAGGCGCAGCTTGAGGCCGCCCAGGTCGATCACCTCGTCGGGCTTCACCAGTCGCGCGACCTTGAAGGGCGCCAGGGTCATGTGGTCGATGTTGCCCAGGTAGACCGGCTCGGGCACCTGGTAGAGGCCGTCGGCACGGCGGAATTTCGCCGTGAAGGGCGTATCCACCAGATAGATGTTCTGGAAGTTGTGCAGCCCGCCCAGGTGGTCGAAGTGCAAGTGCGAGGGGAGCACCGCGAGTGGCTTGTCGGTGATCTGGCGGGCGACCTGGGTGATGTCTTCCTTCTGGTTGGCGCCGGAGTCGAACATCAGCGCCTGGTTCGCCCCCACCAGCAGGTACGAATAATTCTTCTGGTAGTAGTTCGGCTCGCCGATGGCGTAGAGGAAGTCCGTCAGCTTGTGTACCACGAAGGCCGGCTTTTCAGCCTTGGGTGCTTCGGCGGCGATCGCGGCGAAGGGCGCGCCGAGGAGGGTAGTTGAAGCCACGGCCAGGACTTTCATCAGTGTGCGCATGAGCGCGTACCTCTTTCTCGTTGTTGTCGGGGACGGCGGGTTGTCCGCCGGTCCATCTCACCGCTGGCGAGGGCGTACTTCAATGCACGATTTCTGCGGCCGACAGTTCAGCTCGGCTAAAGCCTGGCGGGATTAGCGACGCTGATTTTCGTGGTTGTGCATAAGCAGGGCTAATTGTTCATTCGGGGAATTCATGGCAGCGACGACGCTCTGCCGGTAGAACTGTGCGGGTCGGGCACGCTGTGCGCGCCCATTCCCCTGTTTGCGGAGCTATTCCAATGAAGTCCAGATGGACCGCTTTGCTGTGTGTGCTGAAAACCCTCTCCGTCGCCTGGGGCGACTACAACAAGCGCAACTTCGTCCGCCGCTGAGGCGGGCAACCTGAGAGTCCGAATCACCCCGTTTCACCGTACAAGGATTTCGCCATGCAACGTGTCACGCCACAGATCGATCCCGCCATCGCCGCCATCGCTCCCGGCTTTCGAGCCCTGAGCATCACGTTGGAAGCCGCACCGATCCTCCATCCGGAGGTGGCGGAGTTGGCGCTGCAGCGAGCTTGCGCGGCACTGGCGGCGGGCGAGCCGGCCTGGGGCGACGCGCACCTGGCGGCCTGGGCCGAGGTGTTCCGCCGCTTCGGCGCCAAGCCCCAGCGCACGCCCTGTTCGGCGGAAGCGCTGCGCAAACGCGCGCTGCGTGACGGCAGCCTGCCGAGCATCGATCCGGTAGTGGACCTCTACAACGCCATCAGCGTGCAGTTCGCCATTCCGGTCGGTGGGGAAAACCTCGCCGCCTACGCCGGTACTCCGCGCCTGGTGATCGCCGACGGCAGCGAAACCTTCGATACCCTGAAGGACGGTGCGCCGGCCCATGAATCACCCGATGCTGGCGAAGTCATCTGGCGCGACGACTTCGGCGTCACCTGCCGGCGCTGGAATTGGCGCCAGGGCGTGCGCACTCGCCTGGATGCAGAGGCGCAGCGCATGTGGTTCATCCTCGAATGCCTGCCGGAAATGCCGCTTGAGGCACTGCACCAAGCGGGCGACCAGCTGGTTGGCGGGTTGCAGGCGATGATGCCGGGAGCCAGGGCAGAAGTGCTGCTGGTGGAAGGCAGGGCGTGAGCCGTTACTTCACCCTGCTTTCCAGGTAAGCGCAGAACATATCCGCCATCGCTCCGCTGAAGGCTTCGGTCTCTTGCACGCTGCGCGGGGTCTCCGAGAACTGCTTGCCCACCGAGCCGAGGGTCGTGGTGATCAATTCGCGCGCCAGCGCACGCTGCTCATCGGATGCGAGAGGAAGAACTTCTGCGATGAAGGTCTGGAAGATGCCTTCGCCGGCAGCCTTGGCTTCCCTGGCCTCGGGGGCGTCGCGGTAAAGCGGGGCGGCGTCGCTCAGGGCGATGCGCATGCGCGCTTCCTCGCATTCGGAGCGGATGAACGCATGCACCAGATTGCGCAAACGTTGCAGCGGCGGCTGGCTTTCATCGACCAGCAGGCCGCGCAGCATTTCAGTGGTCTGTCGCCACTCATCACTCTGCAGGCGGAACAGGATCGCGGCCTTGTTCGGGAAGTACTGGTACAGCGAACCGACGCTGACGCCGGCGCGTTCGGCGACCCGTGCCGTGGTGAAACGCTGGGCGCCTTCCTTCTCCAGAACCTGAACAGCGGCGTCGAGAACGGCCGTCACCAGGTCGTTGGAGCGGGCCTGTTTCGGCTCCTTGCGCGTGGAAATACGCGGGCTGCGGCGTTCGCTCATGGCTGGCTCCGGCAATGCGAATAGTAAAACCTGACGAAAAGATCGCATTCTAGTCGGGCGTTATTCCGCACTCAAACTCCACACGGGAAACCACCATGACGACCCTCACTTCCGCCCCCGTGGCACCCCTTCTGCAGCAGCTTTTCGAGGAGGCCGACGCGGCTTCTCCGCAGGCCAGCCCGGCTTTCGCGAACCTCGATCAGGCCGCGCTGACCCGCCTGATGCAGAGCAAGACGCAGTACCGCGAGCTTTACGGCCAGCTCAAGGACCAGCCGCTGCCCGTCTCGCGGGAAACCGGTGCGCTGCTGTACATGCTGGCGCGCGGCATCGGCGCGAAAAACATCGTCGAGTTCGGCACCTCGTTCGGCATCTCTACCCTGCACCTGGCTGCCGCACTGCGCGACAACGGCGGCGGGCAGCTGATCACCAGCGAGTTCGAGCCTTCGAAAGTAGCGCGGGCGCAAGCCAACCTGGAGGCTGGCGGCTTGGCCGAACTCGTGGAAATCCGTCAGGGCGATGCGCTGCAGACCCTGGCCAGTGACCTGCCCGAGCACATCGACCTGCTGTTGCTCGACGGCGCCAAATCGCTTTACCCGGATATCCTTGCGCTGGTGGAAAACCGCTTGCGCCCCGGTGCGATGATCATCGCGGACAACGCCGACTATTGCCCCGAGTACCTGGCCGAGGTTCGCATGCCGGGCGGGCGCTACCTGTCGATTCCCTTCGCCGACGACGTGGAGCTGTCCATGCGCCTGGGCTGAGGCTGCGCGGGCTAGAGCGGCGGGTTAGACACTGGTGCATGCCGCGCCATCAGTTCGGCGACCCAGTCGATGAAGACCCGCAGCTTGGCGCTGACGTGGCGGTTGGGCGGATAGGCCAGGTAGAGCGGCATGCTCTGCATGCTCCAGTCGCCGAACAGTTCTACCAACTCGTTGCGCGCCAGGGCATCCACCGCCATGTAACGCGGCAGCCAGAGCACGCCCATGCCGGCGATCCCGGCGGCCAGGTAGGCGTTGCCATCGTCCACCGTGAGCACCGGGCGACCCTGGACCTGCACGGATTCGCCGTTCTTCTGCAGGGCGTACGAAAGCGGCTTGCCGGTCCGCGCCCAGAGGTAGCCGACGATGCGCTGCTGGCCGTCCTCCAGATCGCGCGGATGCCGGGGGACACCGGCGCGCCGCAGGTAGGCGGGAGCCGCGAAGACGCCCAGCGGCAGGTCGCCGACCTTGCGCGCCATCAGCGACAGGTCGGTGAGCTCACCGCCACGTACCACGCAGTCGACGTTCTCGTCGATCAGGTCGACCATGCGGTCGCTGACGCCCAGGTCGATCTGGATGTCCGGATAGCGCTCGTGGAAATCAGGCAGGGCAGGGATCAACAGCAGTCGCGCCAGCGGGGTGGGCACGTCGACCCGCAAGCGCCCGCGCGGCAGGGCTGCAGCACTGGAAAGGCTGGTCTCGGCGTCATCCATGTCCGCCAGCAGACGTGTCACCCGCTCGTAGTACGCCGCGCCATCGGCAGTGAGGTTCAGCTTGCGTGTGGTGCGGTTGAGCAGGCGCACGCGCAGCCGCGCTTCCAGCTGCTGGATCAGCTGGGTCACGCTGGTGCGGCTCATGTGCAGGGTGTCGGCGGCCTTGGTGAAACTGCCGGTTTCCACCACGCGGGCGAAGGCTTGCATCGCATCGAAACGGTCCATGGCGGCTCCGGCTGACGGCTGAAGAAGGCGGGAAAGGTCTGATTGTTTGGATTCTACAAACAATGCTGACCAGCGTTGCCCGATTATCGCGAGTGCCGTGCGCCGTAACCTGCCTCCATCGTTGAAACCGGGCCAGCGTGGCCCTCGATGGAGTAAGCAGATGAGTATCCGTGACGTGGTTTTCCCCGCTGGCCGCCAGGCCCTCTATGAACGCAATCGCTATTCCCCGGCGGTCCGCAGCGACGGCCTGCTGTTCGTCTCCGGCCAGGTTGGCAGCCGCGAGGACGGCTCGCCCGAGCCCGAGCTGGAAGCCCAGGTGCGCCGCGCCTTCGGCAACCTCAACGCGGTCCTGGTCGCCGCCGGTTGCACCTTTGAGGACGTTCTCGACGTCACCTTGTTCATGGTCGATCCGCAGGCGAACTTCGAGCGCGCCTGGCAGGTTGCCGCCGACTATTGGGGCGCGGCGCCTTATCCGACGGTAACGGCCGTGGGCGTGACCTGGCTGTACGGCTTCGACTTCGAGATCAAGGTCATCGCGCGCCTGCCGCAACCCTGAGGTGGCCGCAGGGCAGGGCGGCGAGACGGGATGGCCGGGTTTCTTTACCATGCCGTCCTGTTTCGTACCGCCAGGAATCCCCCATGACTGCTCCGACCTTCCGCACCGCCACCCTAGCCGACACCGACCGCTGCTTCGAGATCGAGATATCCGCTTACGAAGGCGACGAGGCCGCGACTCGGGAGAAGATCGCCACGCGCATCGCGCAGTATCCCGAGGGCTTCCTGATCATGGAGCTGGACGGCGAGATCATCGGCTTCATCAACTGCGGTTGCGCCTTCGAGGTGGAGATGTCCGACGAGGAGTTCAAGGAACTCATCGGCCATGACCCGGCGGCGCCCAACGTGGTGATTATGTCGGTGGTGATCGACCCGGCGCAGCAGGGCAAGAGTTACGCCACGCTGCTGATGCGCACCTTCATCGAACACATGGCCGGCCGGGGCAAGCGCACCATCCATCTGATGTGCAAAGACCGCCATGTACCACTCTACGAACGCTTCGGCTACCGCTACGTCAAGCCTTCGGCGTCCGACCACGGCGGCATGGCGTGGCACGAGATGGTGATGGAATTGCCCACAGCCTGACGCCGCAGTTCTCAGCGTTCCGGCCGGTCGTTCACCCGATCGCGGGTGGCGCGTTCGGCCAGCTGATCGAAGGTTTCCGGCAGCAGAGCGGCTTCGCCCTGTTCGTCGAGCAGCTGGCGGAACACCAGGTGATCCGGGAAGCTGCGGCTGATCAGCGTCAGCAGCTCGGTGCCGCGCTCGGTCAGCTCGAAGTTGTTGCCGGTGCCGCCGTGTTCGCGCGGGCGTTCCTGGATGTAGCCATTGGCGAACAGGTCGCCCTCCAGGTCGCCGGCGACCTTCTTCAGGTGATCGACGCTACCTTCCACCGGCTCGCCTTGCAGCCGGTGCTGCTCGGCCACTTCCTCACCGCATTCGCGGGCCTTGTAGGGTTCGTTGGCGCAATCCTGGGCGCGCAGCAACAGGCGTTCGATCAGGTCCCAGTCGTAGCTCATGGCGTGTCCTCCGGGTTGGGAAAGCAGGTGCTTCCTGATTTGCGACCCGGCGAGGCGGGGAGGGTTCGAACTTCCTGCGCGGCGGTGCGTGGCCATCGATGGCGTCGAGTTTCACTATCGATGCAATCGAGTGGTGCGCGGGCCCGGCGCGCCTGACTATCTGTCCCACGAGCTTGTCGAACCGAGCAAGGGACAGAATCGATGAACACTGCGCGCCTCACACCCAATCGCCTGACGACCCGTGTTGCCCTGGCTTCGCTGGTGTTGGCCGTGGCCAGCTTGAGCGGCTGCGCGGCGACCTCCGAAACCCGGCTGAGCTGGGACAGCCTGGGCGGCACCACCGCGCAGGACAGCAGCGCCTACCTGAGTTGTGTCGACGGCAGGCTCACCCCCGGTACCGCCACTTTCGTCAGCGACACCGGCGCCACCCGCCAGCTGCTCACCGGAAGCGCCGACCCGCTGCTGGCCAGCGGTATCGTCCAGGTGACTCCGATCGACGGCGGCAACCATTTCAGTGCCTACCAGCGCAGCGCCTGGCAGGACAAGGGTGAGCTGCTGGACGCCGCCTACCAGTGCGCGCAGCACAGTTGAATCCGCTTCGAGCGGGTCGCTCCCCCCAGCGACCCGCCCAGCGCCGGCAGGCGGCGAATAGCCTGCGTCAGTGTCTGCCATCGGGCCTACGCTGATTCACTCTCCAGGGGCGCTCCCCCCAGCGCCTCGCCTATCGCCTGTCGAGCCCCCACTCGATGGGCGTTTTTTTTAATTTACGACTGTTGTGTATTCTGATCGCGCATGCCAGTGTGTGCGCCCTGGCGGCTGTATTCGCCTTTCACAGCCTGTCGATGCGCATCCGGTTTGTCCGCCGGGCGCTGAACCTTGCCGCCGGCCGACGGTACACTCACTCCCGTCGCGTAACAGAAGTACAAGAGAATCGAGATGAACACGCATTTTCCGACTTGCGCCGTCTGGGTCCGTCGCGACGCAGACCTGCCCCTTCCCATCAACCTTCAGCCGACGGTGAAAGCATGATCGAGGTAACCGAAGTTTCCATTGCGCAGCTGCGTGAAGCCCTGGAGTCGGGCCGCACCACCGCGGTCGAACTGGTCAAGGCCTACCTCGCGCGCATCGACGCCTACGATGGCCCGACCAAGCTCAATGCCGTGGTCGTACGCAATCCCGAAGCCCTGAAGGAAGCCCAAGCCTCCGACGAGCGCCGCGCCCGTGGCGAGACCCTCGGCCCGCTGGACGGTATTCCCTACACCGCCAAGGACAGCTACCTGGTGAAGGGCCTGACCGCCGCCTCCGGCAGCCCGGCCTTCAAGGACCTGGTCGCCTACCGCGACGCCTTCACCGTCGAGCGCCTGCGCGCCGGTGGCGCCATCTGCCTGGGCAAGACCAACATGCCGCCCATGGCCAACGGCGGCATGCAGCGCGGCGTCTATGGCCGTGCGGAAAGCCCGTACAACCGCAAGTTCCTCACCGCGCCTTTCGCCTCCGGCTCCTCCAATGGTGCCGGCACCGCGACTGCCGCGAGCTTCTCGGCCTTCGGCCTGGCGGAAGAAACCTGGTCCAGCGGTCGGGGCCCGGCCTCGAACAACGGCCTGTGCGCCTATACGCCGTCCCGTGGCGTGATCTCGGTGCGCGGCAACTGGCCGCTGACTCCGACCATGGACGTGGTGGTGCCCTACGCGCGCACCATGGCCGACCTGCTGGAAGTGCTGGACGTAGTGGTTGCCGAGGACGCCGACAAGCGTGGTGACCTGTGGCGCCTGCAGCCGTGGGTACCGATCCCCGCCGTCGCGGAGGTGCGCCCGTCTTCTTACCTGGACCTCGCCGCCGGCCCTGAAGCCCTCAAGGGCAAACGCCTGGGCGTACCGCGCATGTACATCAACAAAGACGAACTGGCCGGCACCAGCGAGAAGCCCGGCATCGGTGGCCCGACCGGCCAGCGCATTCACACCCGCGCCTCTGTCATCGATCTCTGGGAGCAGGCCCGCAAGGCCCTGGAGGCCGCTGGCGCCGAAGTCATCGAAGTAGACTTCCCGCTGGTTTCCAACTGCGAGGGCGACCGCCCGGGCGCGCCGACCGTGTTCAATCGCGGCATCGTTTCCCCGGAATTCCTCCACGACGAGCTGTGGGAGCTGTCTGGCTGGGGCTTCGATGATTTCCTCCGTGCCAATGGCGATCCCAAGCTGAACAAGCTGGCCGACGTCGATGGGCTGAAGATCTTCCCGCACGACCCCGGCACCCTGCCGAACCGTGAAGACGACCTGGTCGCGGGCATGGACGAGTACGTCAATATGGCCAAGCGCGGCCTGAAGACCTGGGACCAGATCGAGACCCTGCCCGACGGCCTGCGCGGCCTTGAAAAGACCCGCAAGCTCGACCTGGAAGACTGGATGGACGGCCTGAAGCTGGACGCCGTGCTGTTCCCGACCGTGGCCGACGTTGGTCCGGCGGACGCCGACGTCAACCCGGAATCGGCCGACATCGCCTGGAGCAACGGTATCTGGGTCGCCAACGGCAACCTGGCGATCCGTCACCTGGGCGTGCCGACCGTCACCGTGCCGATGGGCGTGATGGCCGACATCGGCATGCCGGTGGGCCTGACCTTCGCCGGTCGCGCCTATGACGACTCCGCGCTGTTGCGCTTCGCCGCGGCCTTCGAAGCTACCGGCTCCAAGCGCCTGGTGCCGCCGAGCACGCCGCCGCTGGGCTGATTGGCTGCAGGATAAAAAACCGCGCCTCAGGGCGCGGTTTTTTTATGAGCGCGAAGAGGGGCGCGCGTTGTCGGTGCGGGTCCGTGGTTCGCGTTTACCCCCCCTAACCCTCTCCCAAGGGAAGAGGGTTAGGGTGAGGGGCGATCCGAACGCAGAGCTATCCGGTAGGAACGGGGTGTCCTGGCGATGCTCTTCTGCGAGCCGAACCATTTGCGGACAAGGTCCGCTACGGGAGCTGTGCTGACTTCGCCGACTTCACGTTGCCAAAGCGTGCTTCCTTCGAAGGCGAGTAGCCATAGAAGGACGTGTAGCACTTGCTGAAATGGCTGGGCGAGACGAAGCCGCAGGCCAGTCCGACCTCGTACATCGGCAGGCTGGAGTGCTGCAGCAGGCGGCGGCTTTCGGTGATGCGCAGCTCCAGGTAATAGCGCACCGGCGTGGTCCCCAACTGCTCCTGGAAAAGCCGTTCGATCTGCCGCTTGGATCGCCCGACATAGCTCGACAGCTGGTCCTGGCTCAGCGGCTCCTCGATGTTCGCGCTCATCAGGTTGATCGCCTCGCGCAGCGGCTCGCTGAGCTTCTCGTGCAGCGCCGGGCGGGTGCGGCGGAAACGCGATTCCTCGAAGGCGAGGATGTCGACGATGGCGTCCACCAGCTCGCGGCCGTGGTGGGCGTTGATCCACTCCAGCACCAGGTTGAAGGCGCCCGTGGGGCTGGCGGCGGTAAGGCGGTCGCGGTCGGCCTGGTAGCTCTCGCTGGTGACCTCGCTGTGCCGGGCAATCTCCGCCAGCGCCGCGCGGTTTTCCGGGTGGATGGCGCAACGGTAGCCGTCGAGCAGACCAGCCTGGCCGAGGAACCAGGCGCCGTTCCACAGGCCGGCGAGAGCGACGCCCTTGTCGGCGGCCATCTGCAGCAGACGCGTCAGTTCAGGTATAGCCCGCAGCTGTGTGCGCAGGCCGCCGCAGATGACCAGCAGGTCCAGCTCGGCGAGCTGCGCCGGGGCCAGCGCGGCGCCGGGGCAGATCACCAGGCCAAGGTCACTGGTGACGGATTCGCCGTTAAGGCTGAAGGTCTCGGTGGCGAAGGTCTGTGCGCGGATCAGGTTGGCGGTGACCAGCGTATCCAGCGCTTGGGTGAAGGCGGGCAGGGAAAAGTTCTCTAGCAGCAGGAAACCCACCCGCGCGAGGCGGGCCGGCTGCCGGGATTCACCGTCGAGGTAGCGCAGGTTGCGGCCCTGCATGGCCCCACTGAACTGGCGGCGTTCGACCAAGCGGCACCTCGTCTGCGTCTGTGGGTGACTGGCTCAGCCGCACATGGCGTGGCGGCCGATGAACGAACCTGCGCCGATGATTCCCGCGATGGAAAGCAGCGTGACCTCACGGGGCTTGGAGCCCTGCATCAGATCGCCATGGGCGCGTTTTGCGCTGGAAGCATTCATTTGTCGGCCTTTTATTGAAATTGTCGGCTCGGGCGCGGTGACGCAAGGTCGGGGGCGGCTCCCCGCCGCGCTGGGGTCTTCAACAGGAGCCGGGAAAACGGGGGGGCGCCGGTGCGTTTCACGCAGGTCTCAAGCTAAGGCAGTGGATGGGTAGCCGGTTGCTCGAAATCGCCATGGGCATGACCAAAAACGACATGGTCGGCCGGCGGAGGGCTCGCCAGGGGTAGCTCCGGGACCACGGTTCCTGTGCGCGGCTGCGCCGGAAAGGGACTGCTCAGCGGCCAGCTTCCGGCAGGCTGGCGAGGAGTTTTTCCAGCAGGGCGGAGAGCTTCTTCTGCTCGGCCACGCTCAGGCCACAGAGGACTCGGCGCTGGTTGTCGACATGGGCGCCGACGGCCTGGTCGATCAGCGCCAGGCCCGTCTCGCTCAGGCCGACCAGCGAACCGCGGCCGTCCTCGGGGTTGGGTGTGCGCTGGATCAGGCCCTGTTTTTCCAGGCGGTCGAGGCGGTTGGTCATGCTCCCGGAGGAGATCATCGCCGCCTCGTAGAGCACGGTGGGCGTGAGGCGAAAGGGTGGGCCACTGCGGCGCAGGGTGGCGAGCACGTCGAACTCGCCAGGTTGCAGGCCGTACTCGGCGAACAGCGGATTGAGGTGGTCTCGGGCGATGAGCTGCGCTGCTTCGCCGAGGCGGCCAAGCAGCAGCATGCCGTCGGTTTCCAGCTCGGGCAGTTGCTGGCGCCATTGCGCGACGGCGAACGCGGCTCTGTTCATGGGGGCTTCCTTTTTATCTTGATGTCGAGATACATTGGATTTGTCTTGATGCAGAGATATTCGCCTGCGCTGCCTTCGCGATCAAGTGCCGGCGCCCCACTGGAAGGATGTTTGTCATGTCTCGAACCCTCTCCCTTGCAGCCTGCCTGCTTGCCATCGTGCTGGCGGGCGTCAACCTGCGCCCGGCGCTGGCCTCCATTGGCCCGTTACTGGATGCTCTGCAGGCGCACGCACACTTGTCCGACAGCCTCGCCAGCCTGCTCACCAGTCTGCCGGTGCTGCTGATGGGCCTGGGTGCGCTGGGCGCTTCACGGTTGCTGCGCCACTTCGGCGTACTCCGTGGCGTGGCATTCGGCTTGTTGCTGATCGCGTGTGCCTGCGTGCTGCGTCTGTTGCCGGGGCCGTTCGGGTTGCTCGGCGGCGCGGTGCTGGCCGGTCTGGGGATCGCCGCCTGCCAGGCGCTGCTGCCGGTATTCATCCGCCAGCGTTTCGGGGCGCGGGTCGGCGGGGCGATGGGCGCCTATTCCACCGCGATCATGGGCGGCGCGGTGCTGGCCAGTGTCGCTTCACCCTGGCTGGCGCAAGCCTGGGGCGAACTGCCGGCGCTGGCCTTCTGGGCGTTGCCAGCTTTGTTCGCGCTGCCGGTCTGGAGCCGCGCGGCGCAGGGCGGGGTGCCCGTAAGTTATGCCGCTCCAGCCTTTGCCGGCATCGCCCGGCGCGCGGCGTGGCTGGCGCTGTTCTTCGGTCTGGGCACCGGCGCCTATGTGCTGGTGCTTGCCTGGCTCCCGCCGTACTACACGGCGCTGGGTTGGACGCCCGCCCAGGCCGGTGCGCTGCTCGGTGGCCTGACGTTGACCGAGGTGGTTGCCGGCCTCATGGTTTCCGCCTTCATCGATCGCCTGCCAGACCGCCGCCCAGCGTTGCTGCTGGCCATTACCCTGTTGCTCGGCGGGCTGATCGTACTGGTGATGTGGCCGCAGCAACTGGCGTTGGTGGCGATGGTCGGGCTCGGCCTGGGCATCGGTGCGCTGTTCCCGCTGTCGCTGATCGTCGCCATGGACCGTGCCCGCAGCCCGGCCGAGGCCGGTGCGCTGGTGGGCTTCGTGCAGGGTGTGGGTTACCTGATCGCCGCGCTGTTCCCGCTGCTGGCGGGATTGGCGCGGCAGTCCATGGCCAGCCTGGCACCGGCCTGGATCGGCATGGCGCTGGTATGCCTGGTGCTGCTCGCTCTCGCCAGCCGCTTTGCACCGCCGCGCCCGTTTGCAGGGCAGGCGCAGGTCGGCTGAGCAATCCATGGCGGGCTGATTCGAGGCTAGGCTGAGTACTTCCGTCTGCCCAGGTGACCCGCCATGTCCCTCGTCCTGTTCGGCCATCCGTTTTCCTCCTACACGCAGAAGGTGCTGATCGCCCTCTACGAGAACGCCACGCCGTTCGAATTCCGCAGTCTCGGCCCGGATCAGCCGGAGAACGGCGCGCACTGGCTGCGCCTTTGGCCGCTGGCGAAGTTCCCGGTGCTGCTGGACGGCGAGCACAGCGTGGCCGAGACCAGCATCATCATCGAGTACCTGCACCTCAAGCACTCTGGCCCGGTGCGCCTGCTGCCGGACGATCCGCTGAAGGCGCTGGACGTGCGCTTCCTCGATCGCTTCTTCGACTGGCACGTGATGACCCCGGTGCAGCATGCCGTTCTGGGCGCCATGAGCGGCGAAGCGGCCAAGCGCGCGGAAGGCCTGGCCCATGCGGTGAGCAAGCTCGAACTGGCCTATGCCTGGCTGGAAGAGGAACTGGCCGGGCGCACCTGGGCGACGGGCGACAGCTTCAGTCTCGCCGACTGCGCTGCGGCTCCGTCGCTGTTCTATGCGGACTGGACCCATCCCATCGGTGACCCGTACCCGACGCTGCGCGCCTACCGCTCGCGGCTGCTGGCGCGCCCCTCTTTTGCCCGCGCGGTGGAGGAGGCGCGGCCGCACCGGCCATTGTTCCCGCTGGGGGCGCCGGATCGGGATTGAGTTTTACAGAGCGCCGTTGCCTCCCGTTCTTGTAGGAGCTAGCTTGCTCGCGAATCCCTTGGCACGGCGCTCGGGATGTTCGCGAGCAAGCTCGCTCCTACAGGGGGCAATCGTTCGGCTATCGGACAGACCTCGCGCAACAGGCAAAAAAATCCCCCGTGCGCTGCCGCGACCGGGGGATGCAAGACCCACGCAGGGGGACCGCGCGGGGAGGTAGACAATCGAGTCCCTTGAAGATCAAGAGCTCCTCACCCCTAACCCTCTCCCGCAAGCGGGAGAGGGGACCGTTCGGCGCAGGACGAAGCCAAGACATCAGCCGGTGAGGGCGGCTCCTGCCCGGCCGTCGAGGCTTACAGGCGGATCAGCACCGACTTCAGTTCGGTGTAATGCTCGATCGCGGCGGCGCCCATCTCGCGGCCGACGCCAGACATCTTGAAGCCGCCGAAGGGCAGCGCCGGGTCCAGCGCGCTGTGGCAGTTGACCCAGACCGAGCCGGACTTGATGCGCGGCACCATGCGGTGCACCGCGCCCAGGTCGTTGGACCAGATGCTCGCGCCCAGGCCGTAGGGGCTGTCGTTGGCCAGGCGCAGGGCGTCCTCGATGTCGTCGAAGGGCATGGCGACCAGCACCGGGCCGAAGATCTCCTCCTGCACCAGTGGGTTCTTCTGGTCGACGTCGACGATCACCGTGGGTTTGACGAAGTAGCCGGGGCCGAACTGTTCGCCGCCGCAGGCGATGGTGGCGCCCTTGTCGCGGCCCAGTTCGATGTAGTCGAACACGCGCTTCTGCTGTTTGGCGGAGATCAGCGGGCCCATGTCGATGCTCGGGTCCAGGCCGTTGCCCAGCTTCATGCCGTTGGCGATGCCGGCAATGTCGGCGATCACGTTGTCGAAGTGCTTGCGCTGCACGTACAGGCGCGAGCCGGCGCAGCAGACCTGGCCCTGGTTGAAGAAGATCGCCTGGGCGGCGCCAGCGGCCGCGGTGGCGAGGTCGGCGTCGGCCATGACGATGGTCGGCGACTTGCCGCCCAGCTCCAGGGTCACGCGGGTCATGTTGTCCATGGCTGCCTTGCCGATTTCCTTGCCGACCGGGGTCGAGCCGGTGAAGGTCAGCTTGTCCACCAGCGGGTGGTGGGAGAGGGCGGCGCCCGCGGTGATGCCGGCGCCGGTGACGACGTTGAACACGCCGGCCGGGTAGCCTGCCTCCAGGACAAGCTCGGCGAGTTTCAGCGCGGACAGCGGGGTCTCGTCGGCGGGCTTGAGCACCACGCTGCAACCGGTGGCCAGCGCCGGGCCGAGCTTCCAGCAGGCCAGCAGCAGCGGGAAGTTCCAGGCGACGATGGCGCCGACCACGCCGACGGCTTCGCGGCGGATATAGCCGTGGAATTCGCCATCGGGCATCAGCGGCATGGACACGTCGACGGTGGTGCCTTCGATCTTGGTGGCGTAGCCGGCCATGTAGCGCAGGAAGTCGATGGCCAGTTGCACGTCCATCACGCGGGCGACGGCGGCGCTTTTGCCGTTGTTCAGGCATTCCAGCTCGGCCAGCAGGTCGGCGTCGCGTTCCATCAGGTCGGCGAGCTTCCACAGCAGGTTCTGCCGTTCGCGCGGGCGGGTACGGCTCCAGGCCGAGTCATCGAAGGCCTGGCGCGCGGCGCGCACGGCGCGGTCGACGTCGGCGGCGGTGCCGGCCGGCACCTGGCAGAGCACTTCGCCGGTAGCCGGGTTGCGCAGGTCCATCAGGGCGCCGTCGCTGGCGGAGGTCCAGTCGGCACCGATCAGCATCTTCGGGGCGCGCTGCAGGAAGGCGCGGGATTCGGGCTTGATGGGCAGGGAAGCGAGCATTGCGGTGGCCTCTTGTTGTCTGTTCGTGCTCCCGGTCTGGGAGTCGCTGAGGCGGAGCATCGCAACGGCTGTGCCAAGGCTGTCTGGTTGTTATAAATAATTGAATTAAAAGGATTTAATTTGATTTTTTGGCCAGCGGAAGAGAAGCCGCTGTCGCATTGTGCGACAGCGGCTGAGACGCAGGGCTCAGGTATTGGTGATATCCCGATCCTTGGTCTCCGGCAGGAAGAAGATGCCGAGGATGGCTGTCATCACGGCGATGACGATGGGGTACCAGAGGCCGTAATAGATGTCCCCGGTGGCGGCCACCATGGCGAAGGCGACGGTGGGCAGGAAGCCGCCGAACCAGCCGTTGCCGATGTGGTAGGGCAGCGACATGGAGGTGTAGCGGATGCGCGTCGGGAACAGCTCCACCAGCCACGCGGCAATCGGCCCGTAGACCATGGTCACGTAGATCACCAGGATGGTCAGCAGCACCAGCATCATCAGGTGGTTGATCTTCGCTGGGTCCGCTTTCTCCGGGTAGCCGGCTTCCTTCAGCGAGGCGGCGAGCTGCGCGGTGAAGACTTCGGACTGCACCTTGAACTCCGCCGCCGGCATGCCGGCCCCTTCGAAGCTGGCGATGACCTTGTCGCCGACGTGCACCTGGGCCAGTGCGCCGGTTTCCGCCTTGAGGTTCTCGTAGGGGATGGCGCGCTTGGCCAGCAGGCTCTTGGCCATGTCGCAGGAGCTGACGAATTTCGCCTTGCCCACTGGATCGAACTGGAAGGAGCAGGCGTTCGGGTCGGCGACCACCGTGACCGGGTTCTTCTCCTGGGCGGCGAACACGTCCGGGTTACCGAACTGGGTCAGGCCGTGGAAGATCGGGAAGTAGGTCAACGCGGCGAGGATGCAGCCGGCCATGATGATCTTCTTGCGGCCGATGCGGTCGGACAGGCTGCCGAAGAACACGAAGAACGGCGTGCCCAGCAGCAAGGAGCCGGCGATCAGCAGGTTGGCAGTCTGCGCGTCGATCTTCAGCGTCTGCAGCAGGAAGAACAGCGCGTAGAACTGCCCGGTGTACCAGACGACGGCCTGCCCGGCGGTGCCACCGAGCAGCGACATGATCACCACCTTGAGGTTCTCCCAGCGGCCGAAGGATTCGGTCAGCGGCGCCTTGGACGCCTTGCCTTCCTCCTTCATCTTCAGGAACACCGGCGACTCGGAGAGCTGCAGGCGGATGTACACCGAGACGATCAGCAGCAGGATCGACAGCAGGAAGGGGATTCGCCAGCCCCAGGCTTCGAACGCCTCGGTGCCGAGCACGGTGCGGCAGGCCATGATCACCAGCAGCGAGAGGAACAGGCCCAGGGTCGCGGTCGTCTGGATCCACGAGGTGAAGAAGCCGCGCTTGCCCTTGGGCGCGTGCTCCGCGACGTAGGTCGCCGCGCCGCCATACTCGCCGCCCAGTGCCAGGCCTTGCAGCAGCCGCAGGGTGATCAGGATGATCGGTGCGGCCACGCCGATGGTGGCGTAGGCGGGCAGCAGGCCGACCACGGCGGTGGACACGCCCATGATGATGATGGTGATGAGGAAGGTGTGTTTGCGCCCGATCATGTCGCCCAGGCGACCGAACACGATGGCGCCGAAGGGCCGCACCGCGAAGCCGGCGGCGAAGGCCAGCAGGGCGAAGATGAAGGCGGTGGTTTCATTGACCCCGGCGAAGAAGTGCTTGGCGATGATCGCCGCCAGGGAGCCATAGAGATAGAAGTCGTACCACTCGAACACCGTACCCAGGGACGAGGCAAAGATGACCTTGCGCTCCTCCTTGGTGATCCCGCTGTGAGGAGCGTTGCCCGCGGCCGGGCTGTATGTCTGCGCCATGTTCGTCTCCGTCTTGTTGTTGTTTTGGGCCGGAGTCCCTCGATTTTCCGTTACCGCACTCGAGCCCAGGGCTGATGTCAGGTCGTACGGATTGCGCAAAGCTTGAAAACAGGCGGCCCTGCGAAAGGCCGCAAGGTCATCTGAAAGCATAATCGTTCTCACGTATTCAGCCACCTGCCGGCCCCGGCAAAGCACCGGCTGGCGCGGATTGGTACCTGTTCCGGACAGGCCGGATAACGCGAGGCGTCTGGCTGGCGCCTCGTTGGTCGGCACTTCCTTGTGGTGAAGACGTGCAATTAGACCATCGTCTATAACGGCTGGGTCGTCTCAGACTGCTACAGCTGTCGCGATCTGCCACGTGCAGACGGGCTTGGGCCGCGCGCAGCCTGCTGTTTCGCAGGGATTTTTCCGCCTGGCACGCAACGTGAAACGCTCAGGGCTTCGCCCTGCGCCACGTCGGCGCTGCACAAGGAGGCCTGGCTTGAAGAGGATGCACCTATCGCTGCCGTGGATTGCGGGGCCGCTGGCTGCCGCGCTGACCGGCCTGTTGTTGTGGCTGCTGCCCGGCGCGGGCAATGGCTTGCTCTGGGCCCTGGCGGTTCTGATCGCCCTGGGCGCCATTCG
Source organism: Pseudomonas sp. NPDC086581 (assembly GCF_044746165.1). Taxonomy (NCBI): domain Bacteria; kingdom Pseudomonadati; phylum Pseudomonadota; class Gammaproteobacteria; order Pseudomonadales; family Pseudomonadaceae; genus Pseudomonas; species Pseudomonas sp. NPDC086581. Next base: position 24,691 of record NZ_JBIVBR010000012.1, read on the forward strand.
CCCGGTGTGGCGCGGGCGCCTGTGGCCTGTTGCGCTGGGTGTGTTGTGCGGCGCCTGCCTGGCGCTTGGCCTGCACCTGGTGGCCGACCACTTCCAGTTGCGCTACGCGTGGCTCTACAGCAGCGCGGCGCTGCCGGACTACCTGAAGTTCTCCAACCTATGGGGCGGCGACGAAGGAACGGTGCTGCTGCTGGCGACCTTCTGCATGGCCATCGCCCTGAAAAGTTCGGCGCTGCCCGGCTGGGCGGGGCGCGGCATGGCGCTGATTGCCGCGTGGTACGCCGCCACTGCCGCCTGGCTTGGACCGTTCAGCGCGACGCCGGCGGACTGGCTGGCGGCGCAGCCGAGCCAGGGCATGAACGCCCACCTGCAGACCTTCTGGATGTCCCTGCACGCGCCGCTGATTCTCTGCGCCTACTCCTGGGTTCTGGCACCGGCCGGTGCCGCGCTGGAGGCGCTGGGGCGGGGCGGCCACGCCTACGCCTGGGTGATGCCGCGGTATAGCCGCCGTGCGTGGTTGATCCTCAGCGCGGGCATCGGCGTGGGCATGGCCTGGGCCATGGAGGACTTCACCTACGGCCAGTTGTGGCACTGGGACCCGGTGCAGACGTCGGCCTTCATCATCTGGGCGCTGCTCGGCGCGGTGCTGCACGGTGCCCGCCGCTGGCGCGCGGACGGCCCCTACACACGGCTGTTGCCAGTCCTCAGCCTGCTGGCCGCAGCCATGGCCTGCGGCGCCATGGCGGTGACACGCAGCACGGTGCTCGCCAGTTCGCACCGCTACATCGGCACCACCTCCTGGCTCAGCCACCTGGCGCTGGCGGCGATCCTCCTGGCGCTCGCGGCATTCCACCTGCTGGCCGGGTGGCGGGCGCGCAAAGGGGTAGGGCGGCGGCGCGGGGCCTCGGACTGGACGCTGGACGTGGCCATCTACCTGTTCGCCGGCACCGGGCTGCTGGCCCTCGGTGCGCTGCTTCAGGCGCACCTCTACGAATGGCTGGGGATGGAGCGGCCGAGCGAGCTGAAGCCCTTCTTCGAGACCCTGACCGCCTGGGCCACCACCGCCGAGATGGACAGCCTGCGCCGCGCCTTCGACCAGTGGGACGTCAATGGCTACGGCCTGGTGCACTGGGTAGTGCCGCTGCTGGCGGCACTCGGCCTGATGGGCGGCTACAGCTTCCTGCGCCGTTGCGGACGGCCCCGTCTGGCGCTGCTGGCGACCGTGTTGGTGGCCGCGCTGATGTTCTGGACCGGCTGGCGTGGCGGCTGGCTGAGCGACGGCTACAACGGCGACGGCATGCTCTCGCAGAACATCGTACAGGTGCTGCCGTGGCTGGATGCAGCGCTGCTCGGCGGTGCCTTCCTGATGTTCAGCTGCCTGCTCTGGGGCGTGCAAAGCCTGTGGCGCAGCCGGCGGGTGGGCAACCTGCGCTACAGCGGCGGGCTGGCGCTGGTGCACGGTGGCGCGGTGATCGCGCTGGTGGGCGGGCTGGCTGCCACGGCGCTGAACAGCTACCAGCAGATCAGCATCCCGCCGGGCACTTCCTTCGAGCAGTGGCACGCGGTGATCGGCGGCATGCAGCTGCGCGTCGCGCCGGAGGCCAGTCGCCCGGATTTCTCCGGCTACCACGCGGTGGCCAGGGTGGAGCTGCGCGACGGCGACGGCACGCTCGCCGGCCACGCGCTGTTCCAGGACAGCCGGGGCAGCACGCCGGCCTACCAGGGCCCGGTGCGCCAGCTCTGCGAGATCCTCGACTACCACTACGCACGCTTCGCCTCGGATCGCGGCTACGTGCTGCATCCCTTCATCGTCCGCGGCTGGAGCGGCGACCTGCAGATCTGGGTGCCCGCGTCGGCGCGGCTGCTCAAGCAGCCCGGTGACCACATCGAGAGCGTCGTGGTGGTAAGGCGCTTCCCGTTCCTCTCGCTGGTCTGGATCGGGCTGCTGACCATGCTGTTCGGCGCCTTGTTGCTGCCGGCGGGCGGCGCTTTGCGCAAGCCGGACCATACTGCTTCGCAGGCTGTCTCACCGGGCCTGTCTCAGAGTTAGACAGCAATCGCGAAATGTGACGACGCACCCCCGGCAGCCACTGCCGGGAGTGCCCGGAAATACCGCCGAAAGCCTGATTCGGCGGGGCATGCGTAGTAGTGGCACACAACCTGCAAAACCGATTTCAAGAGCTCGCTCTTTGCCCATCGGTGGGCGCCAATAACCAACAAGAATACCGAGGAGGCCTGACCTTGAAGATGACACGACTTCGGCACTATCTGGGTGCCGGAACCCTGGCCGCACTGGCCCTTGCGCTCCACCAGACGGCCCAGGCCGCACCCGAAGGCCAGGCGATCATCAACGCCAAGTGCCAGGCGTGCCACACGCCCGAAGGCAACAATTCCCTCAGCCGCATCAGCCACCAGCGCAAGACGCCCGAAGGCTGGCTGATGAGCATCGCCCGCATGCAGGTGATGTACGGCCTGAAGATTACCGACGACGAGCGCCGCTCGGTGGTCAAGTTCCTCGCCGACAAGCAGGGCCTGGCGCCCAGCGAGACCGAAGGCGTGCGCTACGCCCTCGAGCGCCGGCTGAACACCGTCGAGAAGTTCGATACGAACTTCGAGCAGATGTGTGCCCGTTGCCACTCGGGTGCGCGCATCGCCCTGCAGCGCCGCCCGGCGGCGGAGTGGGAGAAGCTGGTGAACTTCCACCTCGGCCGCTGGCCGTCGCTGGAATACCAGGCCCTGGCCCGCGATCGCGACTGGTTCGACCTGGCGAAAAAAGAGATGGTCCCGGAACTGGCCAAGCGCTACCCGCTGGACAGCAAAGCCTGGTCCGACTGGCAGAAGAACCGGCCCAAGGCCGAATCCCTGGCCGGTAACTGGAGCTTCGCCGGGCACATGCCGGGCAAGGGCGACCTGGCCGGCAGCATGAGCGTGAGCAAGGACGGCGACGATGCCTTCAAGGTCAGCGTGAAGGGCCAGTACGCCGACGGTTCGCCGTTCAGCGGCGAGGGCAGCGCGGTGCTCTACAACGGCTACGAGTGGCGCGGCGCAGTCAAGGTTGGCGACGTGACCCTGCGCCAGGTGTTCGCGACACTCAATGGCCAGATGCAGGGCCGCATGTTCGACAAGGCCCACGACGAGCGCGGCCTGGACTTCGTCGCGGCGAAGGATGGCACCAGCCATGTGCTGGGTGTGCAGCCGGCCTACATCAAGGCGGGCGCGGAGACCGAAGTCAGCGTGGTCGGCACCGGCCTGAAGGGCAAGCCGTCGTTCGGCAAGGGCGTGGAAGTGGTGTCGGTGGTTTCCGAGACGCCCGAGCGCGTGACCGTCAAGGTCAAGGCCAGCGATGTGGCCGCCGCCGGCGAGCGCGATGTCACCGTGGGCACCGCCAAAGGCGGCAGCCTCGCGGTGTACAAGGACATCGCCGAAGTGAAGGTGGTGCCGGAGTTTTCTATCTCCCGCATCGGCGGCAACGGCGGCTCCACGCCCAAGGTTCAGGGCAGCTTCGATGCCGAGGCCTGGGGCAAGGGCGCCGACGGCAAGCCGTTCCGCATCGGCGTGTTCCCGGCGCAGTGGTCGGTCGAGCCCTTCGATGACCGCGCCAAGGAAGACCAGGACGTGAAGTTCGCCGGCGCGATGGACGCCGCCACCGGCATCTTCACGCCGGGCGACGCCGGTCCGAATCCGGAACGCAAGATGATGACCAACAACGCCGGCAACCTGAAGGTGATCGCCGCGGTGGACGACGCCGGCCAGTCGCACAAGGGCGAAGGGCACATGATCGTCACCGTGCAGCGTTGGAACAACCCGCCGATCCCGTAATTGTCGGTATCGGATGAACTAAACCCCTGAACCCCGTCTGCGGACGGGGATTGGCAAGCAAGTTCCGGGAGGTCGCCATGGGCGCCATCTTGAATCTGGTCGAACGCAACCTGCACGAAGTGCAGGTCGACGCCGACCGCCTGTTGTTCCACATCCCCAGTTCTTCGCTGTTCGCCAGCGACGAGCTGACCGGCGGGATCATCGACGCGCTGCGCGGGCATGCCTGCTCGCCGGACGAGCTGACCCAACGCCTGGGCGGGCGTTTCGCCGCCGAAGAAATCGACGAGACCCTGCGCGAGCTGATCGCGCTGGAGCTGGTCAGCGACGGCTCGCCGCTGACCCCTGAGATTGGCATCAGGAAAGTCGATCGCACCGCGCTCAATACCGTGGTGCTGAACGTCAACACTGGCTGCAACCTCAGTTGCACCTACTGCTACAAGGAAGATCTGGACAAGCCCTCCGCCGGCAAGAAGATGGGCGCGGCGACCGCCGAGGCTTCGGTGGAAATGCTGATCCAGGAATCCCCCGACGAGCAGCGCTACACCGTGGTGTTCTTCGGCGGCGAACCGCTGTCCAACCGCCCGCTGATCGAGCACATGGTCGCCTACTGCGAGCGCCGTTTCGGCGAGCTGGGCAAGACCGTGGACTTCGTCATGACCACCAACGCCACGCTGCTCACCGAGGAAATCGTCGACTGGCTCAACGCCCATCGCTTCGGGCTGTCCATCAGCATCGACGGGCCGAAGACGGTGCACGACCGCAACCGCATCACCGTGGGCGGGCAGGGCACCTATGACGTGGTGCGGCGCAAGGCCGACATGCTGCTGTCGCGCTACACCGCGCGGCCGGTCGGCGCGCGGGTGACCCTGACCACCGGCGTCACCGACGTCGAGACCATCTGGAACCACCTGTTCAACGAGATGGGTTTTGCCGAAGTCGGTTTCGCGCCAGTCACCTCGGGCGACATCAGCAGCTACAACCTCACCGGGGATGAGCTGAAGGACGTCTTCGCCGGCATGAAGGCCCTCGGCCGCCGCTACCTGGACGAGGCGCTGCAGGGGCGCAACATCGGCTTCTCCAACCTGCACCAGCTGATCACCGACATCCATGAAGGACAGAAGAAGGCCCTGCCGTGCGGCGCCGGCCTGAAGATGCTGGCGGTGGACCACAAGGGCGAGCTGAACCTGTGCCATCGCTTCACCGGTTCTTCGCTGCCGACCTTCGGCAACGTGCATGAAGGGGTGAAGCAGGCCGAGCTGAACGAGTTCCTCTCGCAGCGCCTGGACCGCACCGACACCGGCTGCGCCAGCTGCCACATCCGCAACCTCTGCTCCGGCGGCTGCTACCACGAGAGCTACGCGCGCTACGGCGACCCGGCGCACCCCACCTACCACTACTGCGAACTGATGAGGGACTGGGTCGACTTCGGCATCGAGGTCTACAGCCGGATCATGGCTTCCAACCCCAGCTTCATCGACCGCCACATCACTCCGCGGAAGGCGCACTGACATGAAACATCTGAAAGCGATCAACACCAAAGCACAGAAGCTCGAACAGGCCGCCGCCGAGGATCGCATCGAGGACGTGGTGGCGATGAACTCCGTGGCCGGCTGCGCGGCGACCACCGATCCGGGCTGGGAAGTCGACGTGTTCGGCGGCGTGTCCTCGCTCTGCCAGCCGATGGAAGCGGACCTCTACGGCTGCTCCGACCCCTGCTGGTGGCCGGCCCAGGTGCCGGACATGATGAGCACCTACCCCGACTGGAACAAGGATGCGCAGGCCTCGGCCGAGAACTGGCGCAACCTCGGCACCGTATTCCCGGACGACAAATGATCGCCCTGAAACATATGGGACAGAAGAACAAGAGGAAAACCTGCATGTCCAGAAAAGCATTCGCCGCCGCCCTCGGCGGCCTCTCGCTGGCCTGTGCGCTGCAAACTGTAGCCGCCGACGCCGGCGCAGACGTGAGCAAAGCGCTGGAAAGTGGCCACGAGTACCTGATCAGCACCAACTACCCGAACAACCTGCACGTCATCGACATGCAGACCGACAAGCTGTTCAAGACCTGCACCATCCCCGGCGCCTACGGCCCGGGCATGACCCAGCTGTCGCCGGACCGCAAGACCGTCTACATCCTCAGCAACCACTACGCGGACATCTACGGCATCCAGCTCGATGATTGCAAACCGGTGTTCCACGCCACCATCGCGCAGAAACCGGGAGAGAACGCGCGGGCGATGTTCTCCATGACCGTCAGTCATGACGGCAAGGAGATCTACGCCATCGCCAACCCGACGCTGATCCTCGCCGAGCACTACGAGGTGCAGCAGCCGCGCCTGCAGGTGTATTCCGTCGCGGACGGCATGGACGCCAAGCCGGTGCGCACCTTCCCGGCACCGCGCCAGCTGACCATCATGCAGAGCGGCGACGACGGTACCCTCTATGTAGCGGGCCCGGACATCTACAAGGTGGACGTCAAAACCGGAAAGTTCGACGTGGTGATCCCCAGCCGCAACTGGAAGCGCCCCAACTATGCGCCGCCAGATGTGCTCTACGTGTGGAACCAGCAGACCTACCCGCGTGACTTCTCGCTGCTCTACACCACGGCGAAGTTCAAGGACGCCAAGCAGGACATGGCCACGGCCGACTTCCTCTACGGCTTCTTCAACATCGATCTGGCCACCGGCAAAACCGAGACCGTCGATTTCGGCCCGGTCACCGAGGTGTACTTCAGCGGTATCCGCTCGGCCAAGGACCGCAATATCGTCTACGGCGTGTTGAACCGCCTGGCCAAGTACGACATCAAGGAGCAGAAGCTGGTCAAGGCGGCGAACCTGGACCACTCCTACTACTGCCTGTCGACCAACAAGGCCGGCAACAAGCTGTACCTGACCGGCACCCTGAACGACGTGGCGATCTTCGACGCCGACAGCCTGGAGCGCATCGGCGATCTGAAGCTGCCCGGCGGCGACATGGCGATCACCACCAGCCAGGCGTTCGTGGCCAACTGAAAGCTGTCTGATTGACGAACTGCCCCGGAGCATTCGCGTGCTCCGGGGCAGTTTTGTTTCCGGCTCAGATTTCCGGTTCGGGGCTGAGGTACCTCTGTGCACCGCAGCGCGCACAGCGCTGGCACAGCATCGGTACGCGGCCGACTTCGGTCAGATTCCCTTCATCCCAAACACATCCCAGGAAAAAGCAGCGCAATCGCATGTGTCCTCCTCCGGATCGCTCCGGTGCGTAGGCAGGCAGCAGGGTGCAGGTGACGCTCCGGGATTGTTCTTGTGTGGAGACGCGGTGAGCCTCTCGCGAGCGCTCTGGAATGGGCAACCTAAACTGCCCAGCGGCGCGTGACGCCCATCGCACAAGGATTTCCACTGCCTACCTGGCCGTTCGTCAGCGCTGAACCTAAGACCTTGACAGATAATATTATGAGCATAATATTCACATTCAGATGACGGCCATCATTCAATTGGCCGGACATTCCAGACGGCCACCCGGCCCACTCAATCCTGCAAGCGAGGCGAATGCCTCCCTGGAGAAAGAACCATGAATGCCAAATCCGAACTGGGCCGCGCACTGATCACCGGTGCTTCCTCCGGCATCGGCGCCACCTACGCCCAGCGCCTCGCCGCCCAGGGCTACGACCTGCTGCTGGTGGCCCGCGACCAGCAACGCCTGGACGCCCTGGCCGCGCGCCTCGGTGAGGAATACGGCGTCTCGGTGGATGTGCTGAAGGCCGACCTGACCCGCCGCGAAGACCGCGCCCGAATCGAAGCTCGCCTGGCTGAGGACGCCAGCATCAGCTTGCTGCTGAACAACGCCGGCGTGGCGATCAACGGCACCCTGCTGGAAACCGACCTGGACCGCCTGGAAAGCATGATCGAGCTGAATGTCATCGCCACCGCGCGCCTGGCCGGCGCCGCCGCCAAGGCGTTCACCGGGCGTGGCCGCGGCACCATCATCAACGTGGCGTCCGTGCTGGCCCTGGCGCCGGAACTGTTCAACGGCAGCTACAGCGCCACCAAGGCCTTCGTGCTCAACCTGACCCAGTCAATGCAGCAGGAACTGGCGCCGCTGGGCCTGCGCATCCAGGCCGTGCTGCCGGGCGCCACCCGCACCGAAATCTGGGACCGTGCCGGTACCGATATCTCCGCACTGCCGGCGGAAATGCTGATGGACGTGAACCACATGGTCGACGCCGCGCTGGCCGGTCTCGCCCAGGGCGAAGTGGTGACCCTGCCGGCGCTGCCGGATGCGGGCGAATTCGAAGCCTTCACCGCCGCGCGCCTGAAGATGGCGCCGAACCTGTCGCGCAGCGCCCCGGCGCAGCGTTATGGCGTGGCGGTTTGATCGATTAACTGAGTGGCGAAAAGCTTGCCCCGGCCTTGCGCCGGGGCTTTTTTATGCACGGTTTTTGTAGGAGCGTGCCATGCGCGCGATCGCCGGCATGGCCCGCTCCTGCAGGTGTTGATCGGCGCTGAAATTGGTGCGTGGGAGCGTAGGACGAATAACCTGGAACAGGTTTTCCACCGGTCCTTGAACGGCGGATAACGCTGGTACGTTATCCGCCCTACAAAAGCGTCGCATGCGATTGCTGTGGGAGATTCACTCCGCCGCCCCAATCTCCCGCTTCAGATGCCGCCGCGTGCTCTCCAGGATACGGTCGGACATCTCGGGATCAGCCACGCTGCGAGCCAGCACCAGCGCACCGATCAGGGTGGCGAGCATTGCAACGCTCTCGTCCTCGGCATGCTCGCTGGGCAGCGCTTTCTCGATGGCGTCGATACGTGCCTGGACGATGGTGTCAGTGGTCGCGCTGGCATGGCCGCGCGCGCCCAACTCGGCGGATATGGTCGGCAGTGGGCAGCCCTTGCCGGGCGTATTGCGGTGGCCGGGGGAGAGGTACTGGTCTATGAAGCCGGGTAGCGGGTCGGCCTTCGCGAACTGCTGGTCGACGATGGGGCGCAGTTGTTCGGCGGCCTGCTGCAGGGCGATCTCCACCAGTTCGTCCTTGGACTTGAAGTGCGCGTAGAAGCCGCCGTGGGTCAGGCCCAGCGCCTTCATCAGCGTCTGCAGGCCAGTGGCGTCCACGCCTTCGCTGCGGAAGCGCTGCGCCGCTTCGTTGATGATGCGTTCGCGGGTTTGGGCCTTGTGGTCTTCGGAGTAACGCATGACCGGTCTCCTGCGGATCATGGAATGCTGGATGTCATTCTAACGCAGGGTGGGCGCGGGGAGGTGATTCAGGGCAGGCACGAAGGTGCAGTGGGCTGTAGGAGCGAGCTTGCTCGCGAACAGACTCCGTTGCGGGCTTTGGGTTCGCGAGCAATAACGACGGCGTCCCCCTCGCTCCTACAAGTTGGCTACGCGCCGGAGTCGTCCTGTACCACCGTAGGGCGGATAACCTGGAACAGGTTATCCGCCGGCTGGTTCGCGGCGGATAACGCTGGCGCGTTATGCGCCCTACGGGCTGCGGGTTACAGGTGTCGTCCTCAGCGAACGGCTTCGAGCAAGGTCGCCACGCCCTGCCCACCGCCGATGCACTGGGTGGCAATGGCATAGCGCCCGCCGGTTTCCTTCAGCAGCGCTGCCGCCTTACCAGTGATGCGAGCGCCGGTGGCGCCCAGCGGGTGGCCGATGGCCAGGGCACCGCCGTGCAGGTTGACCCGGTCGATATCCAGTTCCAGCCCGCGCAGGCAGGCCAGGGCCTGGCTGGAGAAGGCCTCGTTGATTTCCACCAGATCGATATCCGCCATTCGCAGCCCCGAGCGATCAAGCAGTTTGCGGGTCGCATATAGCGGGCCCATGCCCATGATTTCCGGCGGGCAGCCGACAACCGCGACGCTTTTCACCCGCGCCAGGATGTCCAGCCCGTTGGCGCGGGCGAAGTCCTCGCTGCATACCAGCACCGCCGCAGCGCCATCGGTCAGCGGCGAGGCGGTGCCGGCGGTGACGCTGCCGCCGAAGGCCGGTTTGAGCTGCGCCAACGCTTCCAGGTTGGTGCCGGGGCGGATGCAACCATCCTCGCTGACCACGCCACTGGGCGTATCGATGGGCACGATCTCCGCCGCCAGCAGGCCCTGCTCGCGGGCATGGGCGGCCTTGGCGTGGGAGTCCACGGCCATGGCTTCCTGGTCCGCGCGGGAGATGCCGAAGCGCTCGGCAACTATCTCGGCGGTCTGCCCCATGGGCATGTAGGCCTGGGGAAACTCCGCCAGCAGGCGTGGGTTGGGCGAGAGGTTGAAGCCGCCCATGGGCACGCGGGTCATGGACTCCACGCCCGCGCAAATGAAGGCGTCCCCGGCGCCGAGCTGGATCTGTCCGGCGGCGAAGTGAATGGAGGTCATCGATGAGCCGCAGAAGCGGTTCACCGTGGCGCCGGCCACCGTCTCCGGCAGTCCGGCGAGGAAGCCGGTGATGCGCGCCAGGTTCATGCCCTGTTCGGCCTCGGGGTAGGCGCAACCCATGATGAGGTCCTCGATCAGCCGGGCGTCGAGGCCGCTGCGCGCAACCAAGCCCTTGACCGTCTGCGCGGCGAGGTCGTCCGGGCGCACGTCGATCAGTGCGCCTTTTTTCGCGAAGTGGAACGGGGAGCGGGCATAACCCGCGATGACGACGGAAGTCATGGTCGTTCTCCTGAGAGATCAGCGCCCGAGGATCAGGCAAGTGGTGGAACCGGTGGCGTAGAGCCGGCCGTCCACGTCGTAGAGGCGGCCTTCGGCCAGGGCGGTGGAGCGGCCGATATGCACCAAGGTGCCTTCGGCGCGGATCGGCCCGGTGTCGCGGGTCAGCGCGCGGATGTAGCTGATGCGCAGGTCGGTGGTGGTGTAGCCCAGCCCCGGTTCGAGCATCGTGTGCACCGAGCAGCCCATGGCCGAGTCCAGCAGCGTGGCGGCATAGCCACCGTGCACGGTGCCCAGCGGGTTGTAGTGACGCATGTCCGGGGTGCCCTGGAAGATGAACCGGCCCTGGCCCCATTCCAGTGGGACGAAGCCGATCAGCGCATTGATCGGCGGGGCGGGCAGTTCGCCAGCGCCGATGCCGTCGAAGAATTCCTGGGGCGTCTTGCCGCGTAATTCCTCCAGCGAAACCACGCCGGGCTCGGCCAGACGCTGGCGCATGTCCGCCGCGGCGGCTTCCCAGGCAGCGATCTTCTGTTCACGGGTGAGGGTCAGGTCGGTCATCGCAAGGCTCCGGCAATCGAATATTACGATTATCATACTAGCATTGAATGACGACCAGCATATAAGTGACGGAAGCGCCATCCAGCAGGGCTGAAGCGACAGGGCGAGAAGACGGGAGCAGGAGAGGGTGGCTGGCGGAGCGGGCTCCGCCAGCGCGGGAGGAGTTTACTCGGCGGTGGCCGTGATGCTGGCCGCGCGCGCCTGGCTGCGCTGGGCCTTGTATTGCAGGGCAACGGCGGGCACCGGCGAGGCGACGCCGGTTTCCACCCAGCGGCGGATGCGCGCGGCGTCGGCCACGTGGGTGCGCTTGCCGAAGGCATCGAGCAGCGCCAGGGCGACTGGGCGGCCGTTCATCATGGTGACCATCACCAGGCAGTGGCCGGCATCGTTGGTGAAGCCGGTCTTGGTCAGGCGGATGTCCCACTTGCCGCTGCGCACCAGCGGGTTGGTGTTGAAGAAGCTCAGCGAGTAGCTGGGCTTGCTGAAGCGGGCGTCGCTGGTGGCGGTGGTGCTCATCGCGCGGATCTGCGGGTAGGTGTAGGCGGCCTTGGCCAGGCGGATCAGGTCGTTGGCGTCGGAGACGTTATGGATCGACAGGCCGGTGGGCTCGACGTAGTGGGTGCTGGTCATGCCCAGGGACTTCGCCTTTGCGTTCATCGCCGCGACGAAGGCCTTTGAGCCGCCCGGATAGTTGTGGGCGAGGCTGGCGGCGGCGCGGTTTTCCGAGGACATCAGCGCCAGCAGCAGCATGTTCTGGCGGCTGATCATGCTGCCCAGGTGGACGCGCGAGAACACGCCCTTCATCTCGGCGGTCTCGGAAATATCCACGGGGATCAGCTCGTTCATCGGAAGCCGGGCGTCCAGCGTGACCATGGCGGTCATCAGCTTGGTCACCGAGGCGATGGGCACCACCAGGTTGGGATTGCTGGAATAGAGGGTCTTGCCGCTCTCCAGGTCGATCACCAGGGCGCTGCCGGAAGCGAGCACCAGGTCCTTGGAAGAGGCCGCCTTGGCGGGGGAGGCGGCGAAGGTGTTCGATGAACAGACAACAGCGGCGCAGGCAAACAGCAGGCTCAGTATCGAACGACGGCTAGGCATGGATGTGATTCGCAAGCATGAGGTGGGAATGTGTCTACATCCATGTAGGCATTTTCGGCGAATTCTAATGCAAGGTCCGCCATAGCGCACGCGGCGTGAGGCGTCTCAGATTGCGACAGATTGAGACGTCGCGCCGCCCGCTGCGCAGAGGCCATGAACCGTGCTGGCAGTCGCGGCGCGGCCGCTTGTCCGAGCTGTTGCGAAATGCAACCGGAAGTGCTTCCCGCAGAGCGACTGAAAACCTTCTCAAAGCCCCGCCACATATGGCGTTCGGGCAGAGTGGCATGCTTTGTGAGTGGCTATCCTGAAATGAGCGGAGGCGCCCGGCCTGCTGCTTTGCCGATGGTCGGGGTTGCGTTTACCTTTACGTTAACGTAAACATGTTCCGCAGCCGCGACCGACCAGTCAGCCGCGCGGCTGCCGGTAAGCAAGCGCGGTTCCCGACGCTCTGCGTCGCTGCCCGAACCGATCGTTCAGTGTTGATCCCAGAACAAGCACAACAAGGGAAAGCCATGAACCACCTGAGTTACACCCGCGGCCCCCAGGACAAACCCCTGCTGGCCATGACCGTCGGCGCTGCCTTCGACGCCACCGTCGAACGTTTCGCCCCGCGCGAGGCGCTGGTCGTGCGTCACCAGAACCTACGCTACACCTGGGCGGAACTGGCCGAGGTGGTCGATGGCGTCGCCCGCGCTTTCCTCGCCCTCGGCCTGCGTCCCGGCGACCGCCTGGGCATCTGGGCGCCCAACTGCGCGCAGTGGTGCGTCACCCAGTTCGCCAGCGCCAAGGTCGGCGCCGTGCTGGTCAACATCAACCCGGCCTACCGGGTGAACGAACTTGAATACGCGCTCAAGCAGTCCGGCTGCCGCTGGCTGGTGTGCGCCGACGCCTTCAAGTCCTCCGACTATCACGGCATGCTCGCCGACCTGCTGCCCGAACTGGGGCAGGGGCGGCCGGGCGAGCTCTCCAGCGACCGCCTGCCGGAGCTGCGCGGGGTGATCAGCCTTTCCGATACCGCGCCCGCCGGGTTCCTGCGCTGGAGCCAGCTGGAGCCGCTGGGCCGGGGTATTGCCGCCGCCGAACTCACCGCGCGCCAGGCGCTGCTGCAGTTCGACGAGCCGATCAATATCCAGTACACCTCCGGCACTACCGGCTTTCCCAAGGGCGCCACGCTCAGCCACTACAACATCCTCAACAACGGCCTGATGGTCGGCGACAGCCTCGGCCTCACCGAGCACGACCGCCTGGTGATCCCGGTGCCGCTGTACCACTGCTTCGGCATGGTGATGGGCAACCTCGGCTGCCTGACCCACGGCTCCACCATGATCTACCCCGCGCCCAGCTTCGAGCCCGAGGCGACCCTGGCAGCAGTGGCGGAAGAGAAGGCGACCGCGCTGTACGGCGTGCCCACCATGTTCATCGCCGAACTGGACCACCCGACCCGCCGCGACTTCGATCTCTCCAGCCTGCGCACCGGCATCATGGCCGGCGCCACCTGCCCGATCGAAGTGATGCGCCGGGTCATCGACGAGATGCACATGGCCGAGGTGCAGATTGCCTACGGCATGACCGAGACCAGCCCGGTCTCGCTGCAGACTGGCCCGGAAGATGACCTGGAAACCCGCGTCACCACCGTCGGCCGCACCCAGCCGCACCTGGAAAGCAAGATCATCGACGCCGACGGCCGCATCGTCCCGCGCGGAACCATCGGCGAGCTGTGCACACGCGGCTACAGCGTGATGCTCGGCTACTGGAACAACCCGCAGGCGACTTCAGAGGCCATCAGCCCGGCACGCTGGATGCTCACCGGCGACCTCGCCGAGATGGACGAAGCCGGCAACGTGCGCATCGTTGGGCGCAGCAAGGACATGATCATTCGAGGTGGAGAGAACATCTATCCGCGTGAGATCGAGGAGTTCCTCTATACCCACCACGCAGTGGCCGACGCCCAGGTGATCGGCATACCCGACGAGAAGTACGGTGAGGAACTGGTGGCCTGGGTCAAGTTCCACCCCGGACACAGCGTCGTCGAAGACGAGCTGCGCGCCTTCTGCAAGAACGCCATCGCCCACTTCAAGGTGCCTCGCCACTTCCGCTTCTGCGACGAGTTCCCGATGACGGTGACCGGCAAGATCCAGAAGTTCCGCATGCGCGAGATCAGCATCGAAGAGGTGCGCAGCAAGCGTGGTTGACTGTTTCAGGCCTGCCCTCGCCCTGGCGCGTTTGCATAAAGCCGGGGCGCCATGGGCGTAGAGAAGGGCACCATCTCCATCCGCCTGGTCAGCGAAGCGCTGGCCGAGTTTCGTCGCGCCGGCCGCGACGACGGCCCGCTATTGGCCGCCGCCGGCATCGCCCCAGAGCTGTTCGGCAAGCCCTACGCTCGGGTGTCCTGCCAGGTCTATGCACGGCTCTGGTTGCGCCTGGCCAGGGAGATGGACGACGAATTCTTCGGCATGAACGCCCGGCGCATGAAGTCCGGCAGCTTCAACTTCATGGCGGCCGCAGCGGTGCGCGAACCGAACCTGGAGGCGGCAATGAACGCTGCGTTGCGCTTCATGGGCCTGGTGTTCGACGACTTCACCCCGCGCCTGACGCGCCAGGAAGGTTTGGCCGCCATCGTCCTCGACGAACCCGAGGGCCCGGCGCCGCGCGCCTTCTGCTATTTCACCCTGTGGCTGATGCTGCACGGCCTGGCCTGCTGGCTGGTGGGACGGCGGATTCCGATCCTGGCCATTGAGCTGCGCTGCCCGCAGCCGGACTTCATCGCCGACTACCGGGTGATGTTCACCGAGAACCTCAATTTCTCCCGCCGCCATTCGCGCCTGCTGTTCAACGCCGAGGCGCTTGATCTGCCGGTTCGCCGTGACGAGCGAGAGCTGCGCCGCTTCCTGAATGGCGCGCCGGCGAACATTCTGGTGCGCTATCGCGACCCGCAGAGCCTTGCCGCACGCACCAAGGCCTACCTGCGCAGCCTCAAGTTCGAACGCTGGCCGGACCTCGACGCCCTCGCCGGGCACTTCTACATGGCGCCCTCGACGTTGCGCCGCAAGCTCGCCGCCGAGGGGCAGTCCTACCAGGCACTCAAGGACCAGCTGCGCCGCGACCTCGCCATCGCGCGGCTGGACAGTGGCGACGGCAACTTCGCCGACCTGGCCGAGGAGCTGGGATTCGCCGACACCAGCGCGTTCTACAAGGCCTTCCGCAAATGGACCGGATCGACGCCCGGGCAATACCGCGCGCTGATCCGCCAGGAGCCCTGAAATTTAAGGGCCCGGCTCAAGTAGCCGCCTTACAAGCCGATAAAACCTCAAAGAATTGCTTGTTGCTCAAGGACGCCAACCATGCCCCTGTCCCGCCTCTCGATCCAGTGGAAGATCACGCTGCTGACCGGCCTCTGCCTGCTCTGCATCGTCTGCCTGCTGGTCGGCCTCTCGCTGTTCCGGATGAACCACGACGCGCAGCTGATCAAGGCGGCCAACGCGGACATGCTCAAGGACGCGGCCAAGTCGCGGATGCAAGCGCGCAGCGAGCAGCAGGCGGAGATCATCCAGCGCTTCTTCACCGACGTTTACCACTTCGGCAACCAGTTCTCCCGCCAGGTCGCCCAACTGCGCGAGCAATCGATCAAGCACGGTGCGGATGCCGGTGGCGTGCGCAAGGACCTCAACCAACTGGTACGCGACAGCCTGAAGAGCAACCCGAACCTGCTCAGCCTCTACGTGGTCTTCGAGCCCGATGCGCTGGACGGCCAGGACGCCGGCTTCCATGACCAGCCAGACGCCGGCAGCAACGAAAAGGGCCGCTTCGGCGCCTACTGGGCGCAGAAGACCTCCGGCGAGATGACCGGCCTGGCGGTGACCGAGGACATGATCGCCGACACCTCCGTCATGCTCGACGGCAGCCCATTCAACACCTGGCAATTGTGCCCGCTGCAGACCCGCAAGGCCTGCGTGCTCAACCCCTATTTCGACAGTGCCTCGGGCACCAAGGTGTTGATGACCACCGTGACCTTGCCGCTGATCGACCAGGGCAAGGTCATCGCCGTGATCGGCATCGATATCAGTCTCAGCCGCCTGCAGCAGCTCGCCGTCGACGGCGACCGTCAGCTCTACGATGGCGCCGGCAGCGTCAGCATCGTCAGCCCGGCCGGCCTGCTCGCCGGCTACAGCAGCGACGAAGCGCTGCTCGGCCAGCCGCTGGCCAAGGCCATTCCCGGCCAGGCCGCCGAGCTGTTGTCCCTGCAGGCCGGCGGTCGTCCGCAGGTGCTGGAGCAGGACGGCCAGCTGCGCGTACTGCAACCGCTGCTGCCGATCCCGGATGCCACCAAGCCCTGGGCCGTGGTGCTCGACGTCCCGCAGGACGTGCTGCTGGCTCCCGCGCTGGAGCTGCAAAAACAACTGGATGATCGCAACTCCAGCGGCGCACTGTGGCAGACCCTGTTCGGCCTCGCCGCTGCCGTCGTCGGGCTGCTGCTGGTCTGGCTCACCGCCCGCGGCGTGACCCGTCCGATCCTGGGCGTCGCCGCCATGCTGCGCAACATCGCCAGCGGCGAAGGCGACCTGACCAAGCGTCTGGACTACAGCGGCAAGGACGAACTGGGCGAATTGGCCGGCTGGTTCAACCGCTTCCTCGACAAGCTGCAGCCGATCATCCGCGACGTGAAATCCTCGGTGCAGGACGCCCGCGCCACTGCCGACCAGTCCTCGGAAATCGCCAGCCAGACCAGTGCCGGCATGCAGCAGCAGTTCCGCGAGGTCGACCAGGTCGCCACCGCTTCTCAGGAGATGAGCGCCACCGCCCACGACGTCGCCAACAGCGCCGCCATGGCTGCCGATGCCGCACGCGGCGCAGACGGCGCGACCCGCGATGGCCTGAGCGTGATCGACAACACCACCCGCCTGATCGACGAACTGGCCAGCGACATGAGCAGCGCCATGAGCCAGGTGGAAGGGTTAGCACAGAGCAGCGAGCAGATCGGCTCGGTGCTGGAAGTGATCCGCGGCATCGCCGAGCAGACCAACCTGCTGGCGCTCAACGCCGCCATCGAAGCGGCCCGCGCTGGTGAGGCCGGTCGCGGCTTCGCGGTGGTCGCCGACGAGGTGCGCAACCTCGCCAAGCGCACCCAGGATTCGGTGGAGGAAATCCGCCAGGTCATCGAAGGCCTGCAGAACGGCACCCGCGACGTGGTCGGCGCGATGAGCAACAGCCATCGCCAGGCGCAGGACAGCGTGAGTCAGGTCGAGCAGGCCGTGGCCGCGCTGAAGCGCATCGGTGACGCAGTGGGCGTGATCACCGACATGAACCTGCAGATCGCCAGCGCCGCCGAGGAACAGAGCGCGGTGGCCGAGGAGATCAACCGTAACGTCGCCGGCATCCGCGACGTCACCGAATCGCTGTCCAGCCAGGCGCAGGAATCGGCGCAGGTCAGCCAGTCGCTGAACAAGCTGGCGAATCATCAGCAGGGGTTGATGGATCAGTTCCGCGTCTGAGTTCCGGGCATGCCATCTACGGAAGGCAGTCCGGTTACACCGTAGGGCGAATAACCTGGAACAGGTTATCCGCCCTACAAACGTACTCACCGGGCTGTCCAATCCGCTCATCCAGATTGGCGGCTTTCGACATTGCCCGCGCGCCAGCGCGGCGGGAACATCAGGGGACTCCAGACAAGAACAAACCCAGGAGTTCCGCGATGCGTTCCCATACTGCCGCCACGGCCGAATTCGACTACCGCGCCACCGCCGACGCCGTCCTGGCCGGCAACCTCGATGCCCTCAATGCCTGCGTCGAATGCTGCGACCGCCACGCCATTCCCGGCCGCGTCGCGCTGTTCTGGGAGGGCAAGGACGGCGATAGCGCCTCCTACACCTTCACCCAGCTCAAGGAGCTTTCCGGCCGCTTCGCCAGCTTCCTGCACGGCCTCGGCGTGCGTCCCGGTGATGTCGTCTCCGGCATGCTGCCGCGTACCCCGGAGCTGCTGATCGCCGTGCTCGGCACCTGGCGCCTGGGTGCGGTCTACCAGCCGCTGTTCACCGCCTTCGGGCCCAAGGCCATCGAGCACCGTGTGAAGCTGGCCGGCAGCAAGGTGGTGGTCACCGACGGCGCCAACCGCGGCAAGCTCGACGAGGTGCCCGACGCGCCCACGCTGGTGACAGTCGGCGGGCCGAAGGGGCAGGGCATCCACCATGGCGATTACAGCTTCTGGGCCGAACTGGAACGCCACTCGCCGGACTTCGAACCGGTGCTGCGCAGCGGCGAAGACACCTTCCTGCTGATGTTCACCTCCGGCACCACCGGGCTGGCCAAGCCGCTGGCCGTCCCGCTGAAGGCCATCGTAGCCTTCGTCGGCTACATGCGCGATGCGGTCGGGCTGCGTGAGGAAGATTCGTTCTGGAACCTCGCCGATCCGGGCTGGGCCTACGGCCTCTATTACGGCGTTACCGGGCCGCTGGCCATGGGGCACCCGATCACCTTCTACGAAGGTGCGTTCACGGTGGAGAGCACCTGCCGCATCGTGCGCAAGTACGGCATCACCAACCTGGCCGGCTCGCCCACTGCCTACCGCCTGCTGATTGCTGCTGGCGAGGCGGTGTCCAAACCGCTCAAGGGCCGCCTGCGCGCGGTGAGCAGCGCCGGCGAGCCGCTGACCCCGGAAGTCATCCGCTGGTTCGCCAGCGAGCTGGGCGTGACCATCCACGACCACTACGGCCAGACCGAGCTGGGCATGGTGCTGGCCAACCACCACGAGCTGCAGCACCCGGTGCACATGGGCGCCGCCGGTTTCTCCATTCCCGGCCACCGCGTGGTGGTGCTGGATGAGCAGGGCAACGAGCTGCCCGCCGGCCAGCCCGGCGTGCTCGCCATGGATCGCCGCCAGTCGCCGCTGATGTGGTTCGCCGGCTACCAGGGCATGCAGACCAAATCCTTCGTCGGCGACTACTACCTCAGTGGCGACACCGTGGAGCTGAACGCCGACGGCAGCATCAGCTTCGTCGGCCGCGCCGACGACCTGATCACCACCTCCGGCTACCGCGTCGGCCCATTTGATGTGGAGAGCGCGCTGATCGAACACCCGGCGGTGATCGAGGCGGCGGTGATCGGCAAGCCGGACCCGGAGCGCACCGAACTGGTCAAGGCCTTCGTGGTGCTCTGTTCGTCCTACCGGCCGGGCGCGGAGCTGGCCGAGGAACTACAACAGTACGTGCGCAAGCGACTGTCGGCGCACAGCTACCCGCGGGAAGTGGAGTTCGTCGATGAACTGCCCAAGACCCCCAGCGGCAAGATCCAGCGCTTCCTCCTGCGCAACCAGGAGATCGCCAAACAACGCGAAGCGGCCGAGAAAGCGGCGGCTCACTAAGTACAGCGGAGAGACTTCATGCAGATCCAGGACAAGGTATTCCTCATCACCGGCGGCGGTTCCGGCCTCGGCGCGGCCACTGCGAAGCTGCTGGTGAGCGCTGGCGCCAAGGTGGTGCTGGCCGACATCAACGCCGAAGCCGGTGCGGCCCAGGCTGCCGAGCTGGGCGAGGCGAGTGCGCGCTTTATCCGCACCGATGTGTGCAGCGAGGCGGACGGCAAAGCCGCCGTGCAACTCGCGCTGGACAGCTTCGGCGCACTGCACGGCCTGGCCAACTGCGCTGGCGTGGCCCCGGCGGAAAAGGTCATCGGCCGCAACGGCCTGCACGGGCTGGAAAGCTTCACCCGCACGATCAACATCAACCTGATCGGCACCTTCAACATGCTGCGCCTGGCTGCCGAAGCCATGACGCAGAACGAGCCGGACGCCGGTGGCGAGCGCGGCATCATCATCAACACTGCCTCGGTCGCCGCCTTCGACGGGCAGATCGGCCAGGCCGCGTACTCCGCTTCCAAAAGCGCGGTGGTCGGCATGACCCTGCCGATCGCCCGTGAACTGGCGCGCTCGGGCATCCGCGTGATGACCATCGCCCCTGGCATCTTCGAGACGCCGATGATGGCCGCGATGCCCCAGGAAGTACGCGATTCCCTCGGCGCCAGCGTGCCGTTCCCGCCGCGCCTCGGCCGCCCGGACGAGTACGCTGCGCTGGCCCGCCACATCATTGAGAACACCATGCTCAACGGCGAGGTCATCCGCCTCGACGGCGCCATCCGCATGGCCGCGAAGTAAGCAGGAGGTCAGAGTCATGAACGATCCCATCGTCATCGTCAGCGCCACCCGTACTCCCATGGGCGGCTTCCTCGGCGACTTCAAGGACGTGACCGCAGCCACCCTTGGCGCGGCGGCGATCCGTGCTGCTGTCGAACGCGCCCGCCTGGGCGCCGAAGAAGTGGACGAAGCCGTGTTCGGCTGCGTGCTTGCCGCCGGGCAGGGCCAGGCGCCGGCGCGCCAGGCAGTGCTGGGCGCAGGCCTTGCGCGCGGCACGCCGTGCTCCACGGTGAACAAGATGTGCGGCTCGGGCATGAAGGCCGCGATGATGGCCCACGACGCCATCCTCGTCGGCAGCGCCAGCGTCGCCCTGGCCGGCGGCATGGAGAGTATGTCCAACGCGCCCTACCTGCTGGAGCGCGCCCGCAGCGGCTACCGCATGGGCCATGGCCGGGTGCTCGACCACATGTTCCTCGACGGCCTCGAAGACGCCTACGACAAGGGCCGCCTGATGGGCACTTTCGCCGAGGATTGCGCCGAGAAATACGGCTTCACCCGCGAGCAGCAGGACGACTACGCCATAACCTCGTTGACGCGCGCGCAAAAGGCCATGAGCGAGGGCCGCTTCAAGGACGAGATCGTCGCGGTGACGGTCAAGTCCGGCAAGGAACTGCGCGCCATCAGCGAAGACGAGCAGCCGCCGAAGGCCAAGCTGGACAAGATCCCCGCCCTGAAACCGGCGTTCCGCGACGGCGGCACGGTGACGGCGGCCAATGCCAGTTCCATCTCCGACGGCGCCGCCGCGCTGGTGCTGATGCGCCTATCCGAAGCTGAGAAGCGTGGCCTGACGCCGCTGGCGGCAATCCGTGGGCATTC
This sequence comes from Pseudomonas sp. NPDC086581, assembly GCF_044746165.1. Classification (NCBI taxonomy): domain Bacteria; kingdom Pseudomonadati; phylum Pseudomonadota; class Gammaproteobacteria; order Pseudomonadales; family Pseudomonadaceae; genus Pseudomonas; species Pseudomonas sp. NPDC086581. The sequence goes on from NZ_JBIVBR010000012.1 coordinate 45,790, forward strand.
GTCCTACGCCGACGCGCCGAACCTGTTCCCGACCGCCCCGGTGGGCGCAGTCGAGCGCCTGATGCAGCGCACCGGCTGGGCGCTGGGCGACGTCGACCTGTTCGAGGTCAACGAAGCCTTCGCCGTGGTTGCCATGGCCGCCATGCGCGACCTGGACATCCCCCATGACAAGCTCAACGTCCACGGCGGTGCCTGCGCCCTCGGCCACCCCATCGGCGCTTCCGGCGCGCGGGTGATCGTGACCCTGCTGTCGGCGCTCAAGCAGTACGACCTCAAGCGCGGCGTGGCCTCGGTGTGCATCGGTGGCGGCGAAGCCACGGCCATCGCGGTCGAGCGCCTGGCCTAAGGAGCGAGTGATGATTCCCAGCGAAGAAGACATCCAGATCCGCGACGTTGCCCGCCAGTTCGCCCAGGAGCAGCTGAAACCCTTCGCCGCCGACTGGGACCGCGAGCACCGCTTCCCGGCCGAAGCCATCAAGGAAATGGCCGACCTCGGTTTCCTCGGCATGCTGGTGGCGGAGCAGTGGGGTGGCGCGCAGACCGGTCACCTGGCCTACGCCATGGCCCTGGAGGAAATCGCCGCCGGCGACGGCGCCTGCTCGACCATTATGAGCGTGCACAACTCCGTGGGCTGCATGCCCATTGCCAAGTTCGGCAACGACGAGCAGAAGCGCCAGTTCCTGGTGCCGCTGGCCCGCGGCGAGATGATCGGCGCCTTCGCCCTGACCGAACCGCAGGCCGGCTCGGACGCCAGTTTCCTGAAGACCCGCGCGCGCCGCGACGGCGACCACTACGTGCTGAACGGCAGCAAGCAGTTCATCACCTCCGGCAAGCATGCCGGCCTGGTGATCGTCTTCGCGGTGACCGATGCGGCGGCGGGCAAGAAGGGCATCAGCGCGTTCATCGTGCCCACCGACACCACCGGCTACCGCGTGCTGCGCGTCGAGGACAAGCTCGGTCAGCACGCTTCCGATACCTGCCAGATAGCCTTCGATGACGTGCGCGTCCCGGCCAGATACCGGCTGGGTGAAGAGGGGCAGGGTTATGCCATTGCCCTGGCAAATCTCGAAGGCGGGCGCATTGGCATCGCCTCGCAGGCCGTCGGCATGGCCCGCGCGGCCTTCGAATACGCCCGCGACTACGCCCACGAGCGCGAGACCTTCGGCAAGCCGATCATCCAGCACCAGGCTGTGGCTTTCCGCCTCAGCGACATGGCGACCGAGATCGCCGTGGCCCGGCAGATGGTCCACCACGCCGCCAGCCTGCGCGAAGCCGGCCTGCCGTGCCTGACCGAAGCCTCCATGGCCAAGCTGTTCGCCTCGGAAATGGCCGAGCGCGTGTGCTCTGCGGCGATCCAGACCCTCGGCGGCTATGGCTATCTGCAGGACTACCCGGTGGAACGCATCTACCGCGACGTGCGCGTGTGCCAGATCTACGAAGGCACCAGCGACGTGCAGCGGCTGGTGATCGCGCGCAGTCTTTGAAGGGTTCGCCGGCAGACCCCGGCCTGTTCGTTGGACAGGCACTTCGGCAGGGCGGGGTCTGCGGGTGGCTTGTTTTTCCTACAGGGTTGGCTCGGGCATACCAATGTAGGATGGCGTGGAGCGAAGCGATACCCTCGATGGGTATCGCCGGAAGCATCAGGCGCGCTCTGCCGCCTCGCGCGCTTCCCGCGCCGTCACCTGCTGGCAAAGCTCGATGATCTGTTCGCGCATCCAGCGGTTGGCCGGGTCCTGGTCGGTGCTTTCGTGCCAGTACAAGTGGGTTTCCAACTTGGGCACGTCGTTCACCGGCAGGTCGACGAAATGTAGGCCGTGGTGGCGGGCGAAGCGCTCGGGCACGGTGACCACCATGTCGGTCTGCTGCACCACGGTCGAAGCCATCAGGTAGTGCTGCGAGCGCAGGGCGATCTTGCGCTGCAGACCCATCTTGCCCAGCGACAGGTCCACATAGCCCAGACCACTGCGGCGGCTGGAAATCTGAATGTGCGCCACCGATAGGTATTCTTCCAGGCTCAGCTTGTCCTTGGCCAGCGGGTGGCCCTGGCGCATGGCGCAAACGTAGCGGTCTTCCATCAGCTTGACGTGGCGCACCTGCGGGTCGGTGTTGAGTGGCGCGTCCACGGCGAAGTCCAGGCGACCGGCGGCCAGTTCCTTGGTGGTCTCGCGGCGCTTGGAGAGGAAGCTCTCGATGTGCACGTTCGGCGCCAGGCGGCGCAGTCGCTGAAACAGCGGCGGCAGGACGATGGCCTCGGTGAGGTCGGTCATGCTGATGCGGTAGGTCTTGCTCGCCTGGGTCGGCGTGAACGTGCGGCTCTCCTGCACCGAGACGCGCAGTAGCTGCAGCGCGTTGCGCACCGGCCCGATGATGTTCTGCGCCATCGGAGTGGGCACCATGCCCTGGGCGGTGCGCACGAAGAGCGGGTCATTGAAGGTTTCACGCAGGCGGGCGAGAGCGTTGGAAACGGCCGGCTGGGTGATGCCGACTATCTGTCCGGCGCGGGTCAGGTTGGCTTCGGTGTAGATCGCGTCGAAGACGATGAACAGGTTCAGATCGACCTTGCTGAGGTTCATTCCAGGGCTCCGCTTGTAGTTGTTCTGCGGTCGATCATACCCGAACGGACGCTCAGGTCCATACGGGTTATGAATGTTCATTGATTCGGATAATAGGCTGGGTAAATGGCTTTGGCTGTTCTAGCATCATCACCACATAAACAACCGCCGCCAGAAGGTTAGCCCCCATGGATTTCGCATATTCCGCCAAGGTTCAGGACCTGCGTGAACGCGTTACCGCGTTCATGGATGCCTATGTCTATCCCGCCGAGAAGGTCTTCGAGGAGCAAGTGGCGCAAGGCGACCGCTGGCAGCCCACGGCCATCATGGAAGAGCTCAAGGCCAAGGCCCGGGCGGAGGGCCTGTGGAACCTGTTCCTGCCCGAGTCCGAGCTGGGTGCCGGCCTGACCAACATGGAATATGCGCCGCTGGCGGAAATCATGGGTCGCTCGCTGATGGGCTCCGAGCCCTTCAACTGCTCCGCGCCGGACACCGGTAACATGGAAGTGCTGGTGCGCTACGGCACCGAAGAGCACAAGCGCACCTGGCTGGAGCCGCTGCTGCGCGGCGAGATCCGCTCCGCCTTTGCCATGACCGAACCGGGCGTGGCTTCTTCCGACGCCACCAACATGGAAGCCAACGCAGTACGCGACGGTGACGAATGGGTCATCAACGGCCGCAAGTGGTGGACCTCCGGTGCCTGCGACCCGCGCTGCAAGATCATGATCTTCATGGGCCTGACCAACCCGGACGCACCGCGTCATCAGCAGCACTCGATGATCCTGGTGCCCACCGACACTCCCGGCGTGAAAATCCTCCGTCCGCTGCCGGTGTTCGGCTACGACGACGCACCCCACGGCCACGCCGAAGTGCTCTTCGAGAACGTCCGCGTACCGTACGAGAACGTGCTGCTCGGCGAAGGCCGCGGCTTCGAGATCGCCCAGGGTCGCCTCGGCCCAGGCCGCATCCACCACTGCATGCGTTCCATCGGCATGGCCGAGCGCGCTCTGGAACTGATGTGTAAGCGCTCCGTCAGCCGTACCGCCTTCGGCAAGCCGCTGGCGCGCCTGGGTGGCAACATCGACCACATCGCCAACTCGCGCATCGAGATCAACCAGGCCCGCCTGCTGACCCTGCATGCCGCGTACATGATGGACACAGCCGGCAACAAGATTGCCCAGAGCGAGATCGCCCAGATCAAGGTCGTCGCGCCCAACGTCGCCCTGCAGGTGATCGACCGCGCCATCCAGATGCACGGCGGCGCCGGCGTCTCCAACGACACCCCGCTGGCGTACTTCTATGCCATGCAGCGCACCTTGCGCCTGGCCGACGGTCCGGACGAAGTGCACCGCGCCGCCATCGGCAAGTTCGAGATCGGCAAGTACGTGCCGCGTGACGCGCTGCGCAGCAGCCGCTGATCCCAGGCAACCATGAACAAGGCCCGCTGATGCGGGCCTTTTTCATGATCGCCCCTCACCCGCAGGGAAAGCGTACCGTTCGGTGCAGGATGAAAATATGACTTCAGCCGGCGCGCTCTGCCCCCTCTCCCTGAGGGAGAGGGCTGGGGTGAGGGGGAAACGTCGGCACAAACTTCCCGGAAAGAAGACAGAGGGTAGGGCGCATAACGCCTACGGCGTTATCCGCCATCGATGCCATCGGCGGATAACCCGTTCCGGGTTATGCGCCCTACGTGAGGTTCTTCGCCCCGCCCAATGAACAAGGCCAGCGCAAGCTGGCCTTGTTCGTTCATTGTTGCGGAGTGGGCTCCGGCCCGTCGCTCGTCGCCCGCTGCTCGATCAGCCACTCCCGCCGCGTGTGCAACTGGGCGGCGAAGGCGCGCGCGGCGGCCTCATGGGGGAAACGCAGCGCGCGACGACCGAGGCGGACCTGCCAATAGGCCCGGCCGCGAAACTCAACGGCTTCGATCCTCACCTCCAGCGCTTGCATGGGGCCTCTCCTGGCTGACGATTTCCAGCGGTTCCTCGCTGGTCCGGCGGGTCTTGAGCAAGGATAGCAGTATGCCACCTGCCAAAAGACCGAAGGTTACGCCAAGGGACAGGGCCGCGGGAACCTTGCCGATGAATCCATGCAGGAAAATCTTCGTGCCGATGAACACCAGCACCAGCGCCAGGGCGTACTTCAGGTAGACGAAGCGGTGGATCATCGCTGCCAGCGAGAAGTACAGGGCGCGCAGGCCGAGGATCGCGAAGATGTTCGAGGTGTAGACGATGAACGGGTCCTGGGTGATGGCGAAGATCGCCGGCACGCTGTCCACGGCGAACACCAGGTCAGCCAGTTCGATCAGGATCAGCGCCAGGAACAGCGGGGTGGCGTGGCGCACCAGCTTGCCCGAGGCATCCGGCATCTTCACAAAGAAGTGGTGCTCGTGAATGGTGTCGGTCATGCGGATGCGCTTGCGCAGGAATTTCAGCACCGGGTTGTTCGCCAGGTCCGGCTCGTCGTCATGCTTGCTGAACAGCATCTTCACGCCGCTGAACAGCAGGAAGGCGCCGAACACGTACATGATCCACTCGAATTCCTTCACCAGCGCAGCACCCAGGCCGATCATCAGCGCGCGCATGACAATGGCGCCGAGGATGCCCCAGAACAGCACCTGATGCTGGTAGCGGCGGGGGATGCCGAAGAAGCCGAAGATCATCGCCATGACGAACACGTTGTCCATGGAGAGCGACTGTTCGACGAGGAAACCGGTGTAGTACTCCACCGCGCTGGTGGCGCCGAACTCGTACCAGACCCAGCCACCGAAGGCCAGGCCGCAGGCGAAGTAGCCGGCGGAAAGCATCAGGCTCTCGCGCACACCGATTTCATGGTGGTCGCGTTGCAGGACGCCCAGGTCGAGTACGAGTAGAAGAATCACGATGGCCAGGAAGGCCAGCCAGAACCAGGTGGCGGTTCCGAGGAATGGTTCGGTCAAAAAGGCGTGCAGAGCTGTCATGTGGCCCCTCCCTTAGTGTCGTTGTCGAAAAGTGACTCCGACATGGCGGTTGGCAACCGTCAGAGGGGCCCGGCGTCACTGGCGGGAAAATAGCAGAGCGGACGCCTCAGGCAAGCGATGGAACGTAACAAGTTCCTACATGGATTCGAGACCGAGGAGTCAACGTCTGACGGAAAGTCTAGACGCTGATCCTCGGAAGGCTCGTTACTGGCAAGACGGCTCAGTACACCCAGACCTCGACGCGGCGGTTCTTCACCCGACCGTCGTTGTCGCTGTTGGCCGCCACCGGCAGGGCATCGCCCATGCCGCTGATCTCGCGGAACATCACGCCTTCCTTCGCCAGCTCGCGGCGCACGGCCATGGCGCGCAGCTTGGAGAGCAGTTCGGCGCGCGCCGGGTCCTGCTTCGGATCGCCGAAGCCGACCAGCACAGCCCGCTTGTTCATCTTGCCGTTCTGCTGCAGGTAAGCCAGCAGACGATCGATGTCGCGCTGGGCCTTGTTGTCCAGGGTGGCGCTGCCTTCGCGGAAGCGGAAGTTCACCGACAGGCGCTCGGCGTCGCGTGCCAGGGCCTGGTAGTTCTCCGGCATGCCGGCGCGCGGCGCCATCTTCACCGCCTGTACGCGTTGGCCGACGAAGCCGCTGGCGCTGACCAGCGCCTGACCTTTGTCGCCCTGAGCGAACTGCAGCAGGGCGCGGGCCCAGCGATTCGGCTCCTCGGGCTTCATGTAGAGGAACAGGCGGCGCGACAGCGGATAGTCCTCGGTGGCGATCAGCGTGGTCGACGGTGGCATCGCCTGGGAGTTGCCGTCTGCAATGCGCAGCGCCTTGGCCTTCTGGATGGAGGACAGGCCGACGAAGCCAATCCCCTGCGGGTCCTTGCTCACTTCGGCGGACAGCAGGTCACTTGATTCGAAACGCTGCGCGGCGCTGGCCAGTGCCTTACCGTTGCTGGCGAGCACCAGCTCCTTGAACGTATCGAAGGTGCCGGAGTTGTCGTCGCGGGAATACAAGTGGATGGCTCCGCCGCGTCCGCCGACTTCTTCCCAGGTCTTCACCTCGCCGGAGAAGATCTTCGCCAGTGTATCGGTGGTCAGTTCGTCCAGCGGATTGGCCACGTTGACGATGATCGCCAGGCCGTCGATGCCGATCACCTGTTCGGCCTTGGCGCTGCGCAGGTTGCCTGATGCCGACAGGCCCGCAACCTCGGCGTCCTTGATCGGGCGCGAAGCGGCGGCAAGCTCGGCACTGTTGTCCTTCAGGGCAACGAAACCGGTGCTGGAGCCGTGGGCAGCAAGGTCGATGATGGCCTCCTTGCCTTCCTTGCTGCGGCCGACGAGGCGCTGTTCATTCTCTGCCTTTCCCGGCTTGGCGCTGACGTCCGTGTAGCCCTCGCTGACCAACAGGCCCGTCACCAATTCCGGCAGCAGGTGGGCACCGATGGTGTTGGAGCCCTGGATACGCAGCACCGGCTCGCCGTCCTGGGATGAGGGCAGGGCGGCAAAGGCCGACCAGGGAAACGCGTAGCAGATAAATGCGATGGTGAGCCAGGCGATGGTGACGGGCCAGGGTTGCGCATCGCTGGGGCTCGACTTGTACTGCATGGGTCAACTTCCATTTGAGGCATCGTTGGCGCGGCAGATTAAGTCGGAATCATTGCATCGATATGACGCTTGGCTGCGGGGCAGGGCAGTTACCACTGCCTTCGGACATGACTGGTGGATTGGCGGAATTTTCTTATTTCTGCGCCGTCATGGCAGGGCTATACCTGTCGCCCGAATTTGGCTTTGCCGGAGTACCAAATGGACGAGATCCTCGATTTCGCGTCGGTTCTGATGAAGCTCGTGCTCATCCTGTTGGCCGTGCTGATGGCCGGATCGATGGCGGTCGCGCCGGACGGGACGCTCCCAGTGACGTCCTCTATGCTCATGCTGGTGGTGCCGATGTTTGTCCTGGTCACGGTGGTGGATCTCGCGGGCGTTGTGCAGAGCCTCTCTGCCAACAAACTTTCCCGAAAGAATTCGCACCATGTGGGCCACGACTGAGTCGATGCCAGCCGAGCGTTGCCGCCAACAAGAATCTTGATGAAGTGATAGGAAAAATCTCGGGGATCATCAGGAAAGCCTGATAACACCTGCATTCCGGCCAAGCGAAACTTGCGCCGTTTCAACGTTCCCGCCGGAAAGTGATCATGAACCAACCCCTCAGCGCACCAGTCCTGGCTGGCTCCGCGCATCGCGTGAAGCCTACCGCTCTAGCCCTGCACATCGCCTCTGCTCCTCACTGGGGGAGACCATGGCGGCGCCGTGCACTGAGCTTGCCATCTCCCCGGGACTTGTCCTTCCAGGGCGTCCAGTTGTCGTTTCAGCCTTTGCGCTCATGGCTGCATCTGCTGACCAACGCCGGAATGCTGAGTGCGCGGCCTTCGGCAGTTGCGGTTGGATCTGGCGCGCATTCGGCCATAAGCGTCCTGAGACGTCCGGAGGACGATGATGACGCTCCCGCCCGTATCGAGGAGCTTGGTTTCGAACTGACCACCGAGATGATTCTGGATTTCGCGAATTTCGCCCGACAGTCAAGGCTTCATGATGCATTGCAGCAGGTGCCGGTGGAGACCGAGGCAGAGGATTCCGGCGCCGAACTCGATGAGCTGCTCGCCGCGCGCGAGGCCGACGGTGCTCAGCCGGCACCGACGCTGAAGAGCCCCATCGAGGGTGGGGCTGCTTCGGAGCAAGGCATTTCCGAGGCGGCATCGATGCAGTCGCTCCAGGGCCAGGGCCCTCGAGAAGCCCCGTCCGCCGCGGAAGAGTCGCTGGACTCATTGACTACCGACGCTCTGCAATCCGTAACAGTTCTTGCAACGACATCGCCAGACAGGCCGGATACCTCGCTCCCATCGGAGACAAGTAAACACGACGAGGATGACTCCGCTGATGAAACACCTGAGAGCGTCGAAGTGTCGAAGGTTTCGCTGCCCCTAGCCGCAGCGTTAGTGCAGCTGTCCGAACTCGACGTGATGGAGGAGTCTTCGCCGTTCGCGGCAGAGTCCTCGGCGCAGTCGGCCTCAGTGGCAGATTCTGCGGAGCAGCTTGTTGAGCCACCATTACAGCGCGAGACCGTTCTCGACACTCCCGAACTGGCCGCGCCAGAGGCCAGCGCAGAAGCCGACCCCGAGAGTGCCTTCGAAGCAGTTGATGCAATGGATGGACAGGCGCGGGACGTTCCTGTACGCCATCCGCTGACAACGGTCGCCGACGAGCCTGCCCAAGCGGAAGGGGGTGGAATTCCTGAACTATCGGGGAGGACAGCCCCGGCATTTGTTGTCAGTGGCATTCGCGCCATCCGCAAGGTCGCGGCGAGGCCTCAACCGACTGCAGCGCCTGAGCCCGTTGTGCAACGTGTCGATGTGCCGGTTGCTGCGGAAGTGTGTGTGACCGCCACCGACGCCGCTATCGCGGAACCCTTGGCTATATCGGTGATCACGCCTGCTGCTCAGGGGGGCACCGAGTCGCTGAAGCCGGAGACTGCTGATGTCTGTATGGATCCTGGCCTGACTGGCGTGCACCTGGAAAACATGGGGTCGCCCCTGCAGCCCAATTTGCCCACTGGAAACAAGCTCGTGCTCGATCAGATTGGGGAGGACTTCGGTCCCGACGAGTTCAGTTTCGAACCAATGATCGCGAGTCTGGAGGATGCCCTGGCTGTTTTGTCTGCGGCCAGCGTCGATCACGATGCAGTGCCGACGGCTCAGGTCGACTCGGAGGCAGCGACTGGAGTTGCCGGCACTACTTCCGCGCCCCTTGTCGCCGAGGCCCGGCGGGCCGAATACCGTACCCCCGAAGCGGCGGCGCTTCAGGGAATCTTTATCCAGAAGGAAACTGAAATGACCGAAATGCGCGATGAGATATCCGAATCCGACGTACAGGGCTCCGCTCCCATAGCGTCTGTGGACCTGCTGGAGGTAGCGACCACACTGAGCGTGCCCCAGTTCGAGGCAGATTCGGACGATGTGCTGTCGGATGTCCAGAGCACCCTGAATTCTCTCGCGGGTATGGCCCAGGGGCTGACCCAGCAGAAGCAGGCAGCTGGTCGCCTGCAGGAAGAGCTGGAAGAGTGGGACGCGCAGCTTCAGGAGCGTGAGCGCCTGGCGGGAGACAAGGAAGAACGTCTTCTGCAACTGGAGACACATCTCAAGGAGGCCAAGACAAACCTCGATCGCATGGCCGCTGAGAACAACCGTCTGCTAAGCGAGCGCAGCGAAGCGCTCAAGGAGCTGGCTCAGACCGTCGATCTGCGCGACAAGAGCACCACCAAACGTGCTGAGTCGATCCAGTTGGAGCAGCAGCACATCGATGAACAGGTGGCTAGCTTGCGTATCCGAGCCAGTGAGTTGGATGAGCGGGAGAGCGCCCTCAAGCGCAAGAGTGAGGAACTGGGCGTACGGCTCAAGCAATTGCAGAGTGCCAAGGACAAGTTCAGTGCCATTGTGAAGAGCTTCAACGAAACAGTGCAGTTCAACAGCACCTTGTCCGCCATTTCCAAGGCGGTCAACGAGTGACCGAGGCGGTATAGCAGGCGCTGGCCGCAAGCACCTGTCGCAGAGAGGGATGGTCGAAACGGGGCGAGACATGGAACTGTCCGACCCCTTCGCTGCGCCAGCGATGCATTTAGCTGACATGGCCAGTCAGTGACATTCCTGCGGCATCGACCACTGCGCTAGGCCCATTCAACGCGCCATGCCGCACTCGACCCGCAGGGCTTTTGTTGCAAGGAAGATCATGGCCCGCATAGTACTCATCGAACCGTCTCGACGTGACTGCGTCACCATCCGCCGGTTTCTTCTGGAGCACGGCCACCAGTGCGACGTGTATTTCAGACTTGCACGGCAAGCCCTTAGTGATATGGACGCCAGCGACTGCGACCTATTGGTGGTTACGCTGGAGCTGCCGGACATTCATGGCATGCAGTTGGTCACCATGCTCCGGCGCGATGGCCGGCTCAAGCCCACCACACCTGTGCTGGTCTGCTCCAGCCTTGGTTCGCCGCTGAGCATTCAACGGGCGATTCGCACCGGCGTGTCTGGATTTTTGCTGATGAATGATCGACTGGCCTTGATCGGTCGGGCTGTCGATGCCGTTCTCGCTGGCGGCAAGGTGTATCCCGAGCATGGACGCTTGCCGCTGGATGGCGATCCCCGGCTGAAGTCGGCGCTGGTCCTCTCTGCCCACCTGGTCGCCATACTGCATGGCCTGCATCGTGGGCATTCAGTGGCCTCGCTTGCAGAAATTCTGGCGTTATCGGGCGAGAACATAGGTCAGCATAAGCGGCAGCTGATGCGAAAGCTGTCTGCTTCGACCCTGGAGGAACTGTTCACCATCTGTGAGGAAATCGGCCTGCTTCAGCGCCTGACAGCGCTTCCAGTTTTGTAGTGGGGCAGGTGGCCTTGGCAAAGTTGGATAGCCGTACGACTGAGTCGATTCGGCCTAATTGCCTTGCATAGTTTTCCTTCGTCTAAGCAGGAATTTACTGACATTCACAGTGGTTCCAAGTTGTAAGAATTCTCACTGCAACTTGCCCCTTACTTCCGCAGCTGAGAATTAGTGGGGCATTCCACCGGTTCTTTCAGTCGGCCTGATTGCGCTTGATCGCAACGGGCATCGAGCTTCCCGCCTCGTTCGCTATTGTCGAACTGTGCAATGGGGCGACGCGGCTGACCATCCTCAAGGTAGGACGATTCATGACTTCAGATACGAAGTGGTTCGAGGGACATCAGGATGAAGGATTGGCAGCCATGGCTGTCCCTCAGCCGTCCGATCAGGCGACTGCGCTTCGCTCTTCCGGTAACGAGGAAGAGTTGGCTGGCCAGATAACTCCCTCGTCCGAGCGCTCCGAGGGCATCGTTCGCCCGGTGTTATCGGCAGGCTATATCCCGATACAGGGCAATCTCTCATCGTCTTCCGGGCAACCTCAGGATCCGCAAACCTTCGAGGCCTTCGAAAACCTCGAAAGAGATCTCGCCGAACTGGCCTCGGCCTGTTCGGGACTGGACGCTGGCGAGCCCGACAGCTTCGAGTTTGTCGGGCCGCTGCCCAGAAATACTGGTGTTTCCACGGGTGTCAGCACGATTACCGAAGATGGCGCAGTCACCAACCTGCTCGATGCGCTTCTGTTACCGACACCAGTGCAGGGCATTGAATCCAATACGGCTGACGCGGCAACCATGCTGCTTGCCAGCCAGCCAAGCTCTCCTATTTCGAACGAGGCCCCTTTCGCCATGAACTCCCAAGCCCAACCCGCCAATTCCGAAACTGCGAGTTCCCAGGTGCCTGTGGAGTCCGCCGTTTCCGTGCGCCAATCTTCGGCCCTTGAAACCGATGGTGTACTTCACGATGTGCAGTCCACTCTCGACTCGTTGGCCGGCATGGCCCAGGGGCTGTCTCAGCAGAAGCTGGATATCACAAAGATGCGCGAGGCGCTGGAGGAGCGGCGTCTGGCGACGCAGGAGCGTGAGCGTCAGTTGGCCGAGCGAGAACAGCGCCTGAGTCAGCAGGAACAGCGCTTGCAGGAGGAAAAGCAGTGCATCGAGCGCGTAGCCGAACATAATGCTGCTGTGCTCGCCGAGCGTAGCAGTGCGCTGCAGGCCCTGGCCGAAACCGTCGATAGCCGCGACCGGGCGACCATCAAGCGCGCTGAGGTCCTGAGCCAGGAACAGCAGAGCATCGACCGCCAGCAGAACCAGCTGCGTGCGCGGGTTCAGGAGCTGGATGACCGTGAGGCCGGCCTGCAGCGCCAGAGCGGCGAGTTGGCGGACCGTTTCAAGCAGCTGCTCGATGCCAAGGAGCGCTTCGGTGCCATCGTCAAGGGTTTCAACGAGACCGTGCGCTTTAACACGACCTACAGCGCCATCAGCAAGACGGTCGCGACCGGCGCGGAAGACGCCTGATCGCTCACCGAGAAATGAAAAAGCCCGGCATTGGCCGGGCTTTTTCGTTCAGGGCGATTACTTCAACTGCAGCCAGATCGGCGCGTGGTCCGAGGGCTTTTCCATGCCGCGGATATCGTAGTCCACACCGGTCTCGGCGATGCGACCACGCAGCGCCTCGGAGGCAAGAATCACGTCGATGCGCAGGCCTCGCTTGGGCGTGTCCTCGAAACCACGGCTGCGGTAGTCGAACCAGCTGAAGCGGTCGTCCACGCTTGGGTTCTGCAGGCGGAAGCTGTCCACCAGGCCCCAGCCCTTCAGGCGCGCCAGCCATTCGCGTTCTTCCGGCAGGAAGCTGCACTTGCCGGTCTTCAGCCAGCGCTTGCGGTTCTCTTCGCCGATGCCGATGTCGCAGTCTTCCGGCGAAATGTTGATATCGCCCATCACCACTAGCGGCTGGTCGGGCTGGAAGCGGGTTTCCAGCAGGTCCTGCAGGTCGGCGTAGAAGCGCTGCTTGGCGGGAAACTTCACCGGATGGTCGCGGCTCTCGCCTTGGGGGAAGTAGCCGTTCATCACGGTGATCGGCTGGCCGTCGGCGTCCTGGAAGGTGCCCCAGATGAAGCGGCGCTGGGATTCCTCGCCGTCATTGGGGAAGCCGCGTTGCAATTCCAGCGGCTCCTGGCGGGAGAGCAGGGCAACGCCGTAGTGGCCTTTCTGCCCGTGATAATGCACGTGGTAGCCGAGGGCTTCGATCTCCTCGCGGGGGAACTGCTCGTCGGCGACCTTGGTTTCCTGCAGGCCGATCACGTCTGGCTGGTGGCGTTCGATGATCGCCTGGAGCTGGTGGGGACGTGCGCGCAAACCGTTGATATTGAAGGAGACGATTTTCATCCTGGGCGCCCTGGCAAAAGCACGATGCTAGCCCAGGTGGGCCGACCCTGGCGACCCCGGCGAGGCGCTGCTAGGGTTTTGTGGCTGGACTCATAACCATAAGAAGAACTCACCCGAAGAGGCGTCCGCATGCCTGATAACCTCGCCGAAGTCCGTCTGCTAGACGGCAACTACAGTCGTGAAGTCCGCTCGCTGCTTTATCACGCGTATCGCCACGAACCCACCTTCGCCTACCTGTTCGAATCCGACCGTGCCGGTTTCGACCAGCGCGTGCGGGCGACCGTCCGCGAATTGGTCAACCAGCACTTCCTCGAGGAACTGCCAGCCATCGGCCTGCTGATCGAGGGTCGCCTGGTGGGCGTGGCGCTGGTGGTGCCGCCGCAGCGTCGTCTGGACGTCACCGAGAGCTGGTTCTGGCGCATGCGCATGCTGCTCACCACCGGCCTGGGTTGCACCCGGCGCTATCTGGACTACCACGCCGCCGTGCTTGGCTGCCTGCCGCCGGGGCCTTATCACGTCCTGCCGCTGATCGGCGTGCATCCGGAGTTCCAGGGCAAGCACCTGGGCGAGCAGCTGCTCGATGCACTGCACGCCTGGTGCGCCGAGGATGGCGGCTCCCAGGGGCTGGTGCTGGATACGGGTAATGCCCGCTACCTGGAATTCTACCGGCGCCATGGTTACGAGGAGCTGGGGGAGGTGGCGCTGGGGCCGATTCGCGAGCACGTGCTGTTCCATCCCGTCCACGGGCGCGAGGCGGTGAAAGTGTCGGCGGGATAGCCGGTGCTTTGAATCCTCAGACGCGTCCTATGGCCTCTAAGAAAGGCAATACGGGGAAAACCCGTGCTAGCATTTCGCGCCATGAGAGTTGTCCAAGGATTGCTTGGGCTTCTGCTGGTACTGGCCTTCTGCTTGCAGAGGACACTGGCGGCCGAAGCCCATCTCGACGTTCGTATCACCCCCGCCAACGCTGCGCTCAAGGCCAATATCGAGGCCTATCTGGGCAGCCTTGGCGAGCGTGATCAGGCGGCCCTGCAAAGATTCCGGCGCAATGCCGTGGAGCAGGCGCAGAAGGCCGCCCAGGCTTTGGGTTACTACCAGGCGCGCATCCGTGGCCGGGTGACCGATGACAAGGTGCCCACCCTGCGCATCAACGTCCGGCCCGGCGAGCCCATTCATCTGCGTAACGTCACCGTGCGCGTCGAAGGCCCGGCCGCCCAGCTCAAGAGCTTCCGGGTGCCCGGTGGCGACGCCCTGAAGCCCGGCGCGCAGCTCAACCACGGCGCCTACGAGGACGCCAAGCGGCTGATCCAGAACCAGGCCTCACGCTTTGGCTTCTTCCGTGGCCAGTTTACCCAGCAGCAATTGCGCATCGACCCCGAAGCCGGCGTGGCGGACATCGAGCTGGTATACGCCAGCGGGCCGCGTTATCGCCTGGGCAAGGTCGAATTCGCTGGCGATTTCCCCTTCGACGAGGACCTGCTGCGGCGCATGGTGCCGTTCAAGGAAGGCGCCGACTACGACTCCGAACAGATCGCCGACCTCAACCAGGCGCTGCAGTCCAGCGGCTACTTCGATGGTGTGCGGGTGGATGCCGCGCCGACCAACGCCGATGGCGAAGTGGTGCCGGTGAACGTTCATCTGGAGGTGCGCAAGCCACGCACCATGGGCCTCGGCCTGGGCTTCTCGACCGATGTCGGCCCGCGCGCACGGGCGACCTGGACCCGCCACTGGGTCAACCCGCAGGGCCATAGCCTCGGCTTCGAGGCCGAGATTTCCGCGCCCCGCCAGAACGTCGGCGCCTGGTACGAGATTCCGCTGGACCCGCCGCTCACCGACAAGCTGCGCTTCACCAGCGGTTACCAGTACGAGGACCTGGTGGACACCGAAAGCAAGTTGCTGACCCTCGGCGGCGAGTGGCACCACAAACTCGACAGCGGCTGGCAGCGGGTCGTCTCGCTGAACTGGCAGCGCGAGGAGTACAAGCTCGGCGACGACAATGGCACCAGCAGCTTCCTGATGCCGGGTATCGGTTATTCGATCCTGGAGGCCGACAACAAGATCGATCCTGGGAAGGGCTATCGCCTGCAGTTCGAGGTGAAAGGTGCCAAGGAAGGGCTGCTGGCGGACGCCGACGTGGCCCATATCAACGCCATGGCCAAGGGCGTGACCAGTTTCTGGGGAGGACAGCGCTTGCTTGGGCGCATTCAGGTCGGCGCCATCGCCACCAATGACTACAGCGCGATCCCGCCGTCGCTGCGCTTCTTCGCTGGCGGCGACCAGAGCGTGCGCGGCTACGACTACCAGACACTGTCGCCGAAGAACTCAGACGGCGACCGCATCGGTGGCCGCTACATGGTCGCCGGCAGCGTCGAATACCAGTACCCCATCGCAGAGCGCTGGCGCATTGCAGCCTTCGTCGATCAGGGCAACTCGTTCAACTCGCTGGACTTCCCCTCGATCAAGACCGGCGTCGGTATCGGCATCCGCTGGATTTCCCCGGTCGGTCCGCTGCGTCTGGACCTCGCCGACGGCCTGGACGAAGACGGCGGCATCCGCCTGCACTTCTCCATGGGGCCTGAACTGTGACCCGCGCAGGCTGGATGCGCGCGCTGCGCTGGAGCCTGGGCGGCCTGCTCGGGCTGATCCTGCTGCTGGTCATCGTGGTGGCCGCCTTGCTCTGCACGCCTGCGGGCAGCCGCGCGGTGCTGAGCTGGGCGCCGGGCCTGAGCGTCGATGATTTTGACGGCCGCCTTGCCGGTGGTTTCAGCGCCAAACGTGTGGAGTGGACCGACGGAGCCACCCGCCTGGTGCTGGATCAGCCACAGATCGACTGGTCACCGGCCTGCCTGCTGCGCATGACCCTGTGCTTGCACAAGGTTGTGGCCAAGGAAGTGCTGCTGACCTTGCCGCCGAGCGAGCCGAGCGAATCGTCCGGCCCCATTGAGCTGCCCGATCTGAGCCTGCCGCTGTCGCTGGAGCTGGGCGATATCCGTATCGGTCGCTTCCTGCTCGATGGCCAGGAGCAACTGCGCGACGCCGAACTGGCCGCGCACTGGGACCACGAAGGCCTGCACATTGACTCGGTGAAGCTCGCCCGCGATGGTTTGAACCTGTCGCTCAAGGGCCTGCTGAAGCCGACCCAGGGCTGGCCGCTGGAGGCCGAGGGTACTCTTGGGCTGCCGGCGCCGGGCGAGAAGCCCTGGAACCTGCAACTGCAGGCCAAGGGCGAGCTGATGGGCCACCTCAAATTGCAGGCACAGAGCAGTGGCTACCTGAACGGCGACCTGGAAGGAGACCTGCAGCCACTGGCGGAGAACCTGCCGGCCACCGCGCTGGTCACCGCCGACGGCTTCAAGGCCGATGCGTCCTTACCCGACACGCTGACGCTGAACCAGTTGCGCCTGAATGCCAGCGGCAACCTCAAGGATGGCTACCAGCTGGCTGGTGCCGCTGTGCTGCCCGCCGAGGAAAGCCCGGTGGTGCTGACCCTGCGCGGCCGCGTCGACGCCGAGGGTGCGGATATCGCCGCACTCGACCTGAGCGCCGCCAAGGACCAGCGCGTGGCGGTCACCGGCCGTCTGGACTGGAAGGACGCATTTGCCGCCAACGCCCAGCTCGACTGGCTGGACTTCCCCTGGCGTCGCCTGTACCCGGAGATTGACGAGCCGCCAGTGAGCGTGCACACCTTCAAGGCCGAAGTGAGCTACAGCGACGGCGCCTACCTGGGCAATTTTGACGGGGCCTTCAAGGGGCCGGCCGGTGACTTCACCCTGGCCAGCCCGGTGTCGGGCAACCTCGTGGAAGTCTTCCTGCCGTCACTGAAACTGGTGGCGGGGCAGGGCAAGGCGGAAGGGCACCTGAAGGTCGGTTTCGCCGATGCAGTGACCTGGGACGCGGCGCTCGACCTGTCCGATCTCGACCCGGCCTACTGGCTCGCCGAGATGCCCGGCCGCCTCGGCGGGCCGCTGCGCAGCAAGGGCTCGTTCAAGGGCGAGGCGCTGAACCTCGATGCCAACCTTGACCTGCAGGGCCGTCTGCGCGGCCAACCCGCTGCCTTCAAAGCGAATGCCATGGCGGCGGGGCAGGCGTGGAAGCTCGACGGCCTGGTGCTGCAGTTGGGCGACAACCGCATCAGCGGACAGGCCGCGCTGGACCAGCGCCTTTCCGGCCGCCTGGACATCGCCTTGAATCGCCTCGGTCAACTGTGGCCACAGCTTTTTGGCCATGTGAGTGGCCGTCTTGACCTGGCTGGCACACTGCAGGCGCCGCAAGGCCAACTGAAACTCGATGGCCAGCGCGTCGCCTACGCCGACCAGGGCCTGCGCACGCTGGACCTGACGGCTGCCCTCGACGCCGCCCAGCGTGGTCGCATCAACCTGACAGCCCAGGGTCTGCACAGCGGTGAAACGGATTTCGGCGTGCTCAAGCTCGATGGCAGCGGCGACCTGAAGCGTCAGCAACTCGCCCTCAACCTGACGGGTAAGCCGGTGGCGCTCGACCTCGGCCTGGACGGCAACTGGAACGGCAAGGACTGGCGTGGACGACTGGCAAAAGGCGACATCCAGAGCGGTGGCCAGGACTGGCGCCTGCAACAGCCGGCACGCCTGGAGCGCCTGGCGGACGGTCGGATCAACCTCGGTGCCCATTGCTGGGCTTCCGGCCCCGCCAGCCTGTGCATGGAAGACCAGCGGCTGATGCCCGACCCACGCCTGCGCATGCACCTGCGCGAGTTCCCACTGGACAGCCTGGCGCGCTGGCTGCCCGAGGACTTCGCCTGGAAGGGCAAGCTCGACGGCGACGTGCAGCTCGACCTGCCCGCCAGCGGCCCCAACGGCTCCATCCTGATCAATGCCAACAACGGCACCCTGCGCATCAAGGAGCAGGAGGAGTGGGTCGACTTCCCCTACCAGCGCCTGCAGCTGGAGAGCCGCCTGACGCCCCGGCGCATCGACACCAGCCTGCAGTTCCAGGGCGACAAGCTCGGAAGCCTGCAGGCCCAGGTCCAGCTCGACCCGCGGCCGAGAGCCAAGCCGGTGAGCGGCACCTTCAACCTCAGTGGCCTGGACATCGCCGTGGCGCGGCCCTTTGCGCCCATGGTGGAAACCCTGAAAGGCCACCTCAACGGCAGTGGGCAGATTTCTGGCGGCCTGCTGGCACCACGGGTGGATGGCGAGCTGCACCTGAACGACGGGGAAATCTCCGGCGGCGACCTGCCGACCCGTTTCGAGCAGTTGCAGGTCACCGCGCGGATCGCCGGCGAGCAGGTCGACCTGAGCGGCGACTGGAAGGCTGGAGAGCATGGCAACGGCAGCCTTTCCGGACGTATCGCCTGGTTCAGTGGCTTGGATGTCGACGTGAAGCTGCGTGGCAGCCGCCTGCCGGTAACAGTGGAGCCCTACGCCAACCTCGAGGTGGAGCCTGATCTCACCGTGCAGATGGCGGGTGAAAGGCTCGCCGTTTCGGGCTCGGTGCAGGTGCCGCGCGGCGCCATCACTATTCGCCAGCTGCCGCCATCCACGGTCAAGGTATCCGACGACACCGTGATCGTCGGCGCGAAGCAGGAGCCGAAAAGCGCCCTGGCGGTGAACATGGATATCGACGTCAGGGTCGGCAGCGACAAGCTGACCTTCAGCGGCTTCGGCCTGAATGCGGAGCTGGCCGGCCAGGTGCACATCGGCGACAACATGGATACCCGTGGCGAACTGCGCCTGAACAACGGCCGCTACCGCGCCTACGGTCAGAAGCTGACCATCCGCCGCGCACGCCTGCTGTTCGCTGGGCCTATCGACCAGCCGTTCCTCGATGTCGAGGCGATCCGCAAAGTCGACGACGTGGTCGCCGGCCTGCGCCTGACCGGCAACGCAGAGCAGCCGCGCAGCGAGGTGTTCTCCGAGCCCGCCATGAGCCAGCAGCAGGCGCTGTCCTACCTGGTGCTGGGCCGACCGATGTCCAGCGGCGAGGACAGCAACATGCTCGGTGAGGCGGCCCTGGCGCTCGGCCTGGCAGGCAGCGCGCCGCTGACCGGTGAAGTCGCCCAGCGCCTGGGCATCCAGGACTTCCAACTGGACACCGAAGGCACCGGCAACAGCACCAGTGTGGTCGCCAGCGGCCAGCTTTCCGACCGCCTCAGCCTGCGTTACGGCGTGGGTGTGTTCGAGCCGGCCAACACCATCGCGCTGCGCTACCTGCTGAGCAAGAAGGTCTACCTGGAGGCCGCCAGCGGCCTGGCCAGTTCCCTGGACATCTTCTACAAGCGCGACTTCTGAGTGCTCGCTGTCAGCGGCGCATCCGCGCCGCTGACAGCCTTCATAGCCCCTTAAGGTACTCGGCACAGACTCCCCACCGCCGCCGGACGATGTGCGCACAAGGGGAACGTCATCATGCGCCTGGACCTCATCAGGACCCACCTGCTCGAATTCATCAACAAGGGCTTCCCGGCCCGTCAACTGCGCCGGTTGGCCGCTCGCGACCTGCTGCGTGGTTCGGCGGCCGGGAGGCAGGCGCCCAATGCACTGACCTCGGGGTTGCTGGAGTGGTCCGCGCTGGAACCGACATCGGTGCTGGAGCGCCTTGCAAGTCGACGTGACGGCCTCAACGAGACCGAGGCGGGCGAACGCCGCCAGCGCGACGGGCTCAACGAAGTGGACCAGGACCGCCCCATCGGCGCCTGGATGCACCTGTGGTACTGCTACTGCAATCCCTTCAACCTGCTGCTCACCGTACTGGCGACCATTTCCTGGCTCACCGAAGACGTCGAGGCCGCGGTGGTGATCGGCAGCATGGTGGGTATTTCCACGCTGCTGCGCTTCATCCAGGAGAAGCGCTCCAACCGTGCGGCCGAGAAGCTCAAGGCGATGGTCAGCAACACCGCCACGGTGTTCCGCAGTGCCGAAGGCGATGGCCCCGCGCTGCGGGTGGAAGTGCCGATCCGCGAGCTGGTTCCCGGCGACGTGCTGTGGTTGTCGGCGGGCGACATGGTCCCGGCAGACGTACGCCTGCTCAGCGCCAAGGACCTGTTCGTCGGCCAGGCCGCGCTCACCGGCGAATCGCTGCCGGTGGAGAAGTTCGCCCAACTGCGCGACGCCCGCCAGGGCAATCCGCTGGAGCGTGACAGCCTGTGCTTCATGGGCACCACGGTGGTCAGCGGCTCGGCCCTTGCGGTGGTGATCGGTACCGGCCCGCGCACCTATTTCGGTTCCCTCGCCGAGCGGGTGATCGCCAGCGATCCGACGCCGACGGCCTTCCAAACCGGCGTCAACCGGGTCAGCTGGCTGCTCATCCGCTTCATGCTGGTGATGGCGCCGGTGGTCCTGCTGATCAACGGCTTCACCAAGGGCGACTGGCTGGAGGCCGCGCTGTTCGCGCTGTCCATCGCCGTCGGCTTGACCCCGGAAATGCTCCCGATGATCGTCACCTCGACCCTGGCCAAGGGCGCGGTGGTGCTCAGCCGGCGCAAGGTGATCGTCAAGCGCCTGGACGCCATCCAGAACTTCGGTGCCATGGACATCCTCTGCACCGACAAAACCGGCACCCTGACCCAGGACCGCATCGTCCTCGAGCGCCACACCGACGCCTTTGGCCAGGTGCAGGACCGCGTGTTGCAGCTGGCCTTCCTCAACAGCCACTACCAGACCGGGCTGAAGAACCTGCTGGATGTCGCCGTCCTCGAGCACGTCGAACTGCGCCATGCGCTGAAGGTGGACAGCCGCTTCCGCAAGCTCGACGAGATTCCCTTCGACTTCGCCCGCCGGCGCATGTCGGTGGTGGTCAGCGAACGTGAGGACAACCACCTGCTGATCTGCAAGGGCGCGCTGGAGGAGGTGCTGTCGGTCTGCACCACGGTGGAGACCGCCGACGGCGTCGAGCCGCTCACCGGGGCGCGTCTGGAGAGCATCCGCGCGGTGGCCGATGGGCTTAACCAGGAAGGCCTGCGGGTGGTCGCCGTGGCCACCCGTGAGCTGCCGCCCACCCGCGATGTCTATGGCGTGGCCGACGAGAGTGATTTGTGCCTGGCCGGCTACATAGCCTTCCTCGACCCGCCCAAGGAAACCACCGCCCCGGCGCTCAGGGCGCTGGCGGAGAATGGCGTGGCGGTGAAAGTGCTGACCGGCGACAACGACCGCGTGAGCCTGAAGGTCTGCCGTGATGTGGGGCTGTTGGTCGAAGGCGTGCTGCTGGGCCCGCAACTGGACGAATTCGACGACGCCGAGCTGGGCGAACTGGCCGAGCGCACCACGCTGTTCGCCAAGCTCACTCCCAGCCACAAGGAGCGCCTGGTGCGGGTGCTGCGCGAGCGCGGCCACGTGGTCGGTTTCCTCGGCGACGGCATCAACGATGCGCCGGCCCTGCGCACGGCGGATATCGGCATCTCGGTGGATTCGGCGGTGGACATCGCCAAGGAAGCCGCCGACCTGATCCTCCTGGAAAAGAGCCTGATGGTCCTGGAGGAGGGCGTGATCGAAGGGCGCCGCACCTTCGCCAACATGCTCAAGTACATCCGCATGACCGCCAGTTCCAACTTCGGCAATGTGTTCAGCGTGCTGGTGGCCAGCGCCTTCATTCCGTTCCTGCCGATGCTCCCGCTGCAACTGCTGGTGCAGAACCTGCTCTACGACTTGTCGCAGATCGCCATTCCCTTCGACCATGTCGACGACGAACTGCTGCGCAAGCCGCAGCAGTGGAACCCGGATGGACTGGGGCGCTTCATGGTGTTCTTCGGGCCGATCAGCTCGATCTTCGACATCGCCACTTTCCTTGTGCTCTGGCACGTGTTCGGTGCGAATTCACCGGCGCACCAGACGCTGTTCCAGTCCGGCTGGTTCGTCGAAGGTCTGATCTCGCAATTGCTGGTCGTGCACATGATCCGCACCCGGCGCATCCCTTTCCTGCAGAGCCGCGCCGCCTGGCCGCTGCTGGGCATGACCCTGGTGATAGTCGCGGTGGCGATCTCCCTGCCCATGGGGCCGCTGGCGCATTCCTTCCGCATGGAGGCGTTGCCGCTGGGCTACTGGCCGTGGCTGGCAGCGATCCTGCTGGGCTACATGGCGCTGACCCAGACGGTGAAGGGCTGGTTCGCCCGGCGCTATGGCTGGCAGTGAGCGAAACGGAACCAACGTGCGAACCCGATCATCGCTGGTCACGCGAGTGCCGGGTTCACTACACTCACGGCATCCGTCTTCTCCTGCTGTGAGTCGTGATCTTGCCTTCGCAAGCCCATCGCCTGCCGTTGCCTCCGCATGCGCGCCTGAAGCGCCTGGTCCTGTTGGGTCTGGCACTGGCCAGCGTGCCGCTGGCCGCCTGCGAGAAGACCCTGCGCTGGGATGACGACCCGCCCTTCAGCATGCAACTGCCCGATGGCCGCGTCGGCGGGCTCTATGTCGATTTGAACCGTGCCGTGCTGGAGCGCCTGGGTTGCGAGGTGCGGATGATCAAGCTGCCCTGGGCGCGAGCGCTCAAGGAGCTGGAGCTGGGCCGCCTCGACGTGCTGCCCGGCGCCTTCCGCAAGCCCGAGCGCGAGGTCTACGCCTGGTTCTCCGGCACGGTGTTGCCACCCTCGCGCAACATCCTCTTCGTCCGTCGCGGTCTGCCCCAGCTCGACAGTCTGCGACAGCTTTCCGACCTGCCCGGCCGCGACTTTCGCCTCGGCGCGCAGATCGATGTGTCTTACGGCGAACCTTACCGTCAACTGATGGCCGACCCGGGCTACGCCGCGCGGGTGTTCTTCAACCCCAGCCGCAGCAACCTCTGGCACATGGTCGACAAGGGCCGCATCGACGGCATCATCGCCGACGAGCACAGTGGGCAGTACGAGCTGCAGCAGCTGGGGCTGGCCAGGCGTATCGAGCCCACCGGAGTGGTGGTGTCAGCGGAGTCGGCGGAAGTCGCTTTCAGCAAGCGCACCCAGGACGAGGACTTTGTCCGTCGCTATGCGCAGACGCTCAAGATGCTGGTGGAAGAGGGAGAGGACCGGCGCATCCTGCAGCACTACGTCAGCAATTGACGCTCAGGGCTTGCGCCAGAGATTGGTGCGTCGCGCCTTGGCCTCGTGTTCCTCGAATTGGTACTGACCGACTTCCTCAGGTGTCTGCGCGTCGCTTTGCCGCCAGCGTGCGAGGCCGATGCTTAGCTGTGCCCGGCCGATATCCAGGGTGTGGCCGCAGTTCGGGCATTCCGCCGGGGTGATCCAGACCGCCGCGCGCAGACTGCCGTCGGGCAACTGCTCGGCGTGCTTGAGCGTGGCGCTTTTGCCCAGTGCGAGCTGCACCAGGGCCGCGCGGGAGCGCTGGCCAAAGGGCTGCTCCAGTTCGGGAGCGGTGACGCCGCGCAGGTGGATGGTGGTATCGCCGCCGTCCGCACGCTGGCAGGTCAGTTGATCGCCGCTGAACACGGCCGTCACCTGGCATTCCTCATCCGCGTAGGCGGCGAGGGGAAGGAAGGAAAATACGAGCAGTGCGGCGGGAACGAATCGCATGGAGCCTCCGGTGGACCTCCCCAGCATAACCGCTGGGAGCGTCCATCGGAGCCCCGTTGCAGAGCTTTTACTGGATCAGCGCCAACACTTGTTCGCTGTAGCGACCGCCAGCGGCCGCACCGACCGGGAAGATCGCGTCCAGTTCCAGCAGTTCTGCCGGGGTCAGTGCCAGGTCCACGGCGGCGACGTTCTCTTCCAGGTACTTGCGCTGCTTGGTGCCGGGGATCGGTACCAGGTGCTCGCCCTGCGTCAGCACCCAGGCCAGCGCCAGTTGCGAGGGCCTCACCCCACGGGCGGCGGCCAGCTCGGCGACCTTGTCCACCAGCAGCAGATTCTTCGCGAAGTTCTCGCCAGTGAAACGCGGGCTGGAGCGGCGGTAGTCGTCCTCGGCGAAATCATCCGGGCTCTTCAGCGCTCCGGTGAGGAAGCCGCGGCCCAATGGGCTGTAGGGGACGAAACCAACACCCAGTCGTTCGCAGGCGGCCAGCACGCCGTTCTCTTCCGGGTCGCGGGTCCACAGCGAGTATTCGCTCTGCAGCGCGGTGATCGGGTGGATCTTGTACGCGCGCTCCAGCGTTTCTGCCGAGGCTTCGCTCAGGCCCAGATAGCGCACCTTGCCCGCCTTCACCAACTCCGCCATGGCACCGACGGTTTCCTCGATGGGCACCTTGGGGTCGACGCGGTGCTGGTAGTAGAGGTCGATATGGTCGGTGCCCAGGCGCTTCAGGCTGCCTTCAACGGCCTGGCGGATGTATTCCGGGCTGCCGTTGGCGCCGCGCACCTGCGGCTGGTCCGGGGTACGCACGATACCGAACTTGGTGGCGAGGAAGACCTGCTCGCGCTTGCCTTTCAGGGCTCGGCCGAGCAGCTCCTCATTGGTGTGCGGGCCATAGATGTCGGCGGTGTCGAGCAAGGTGACGCCCAGCTCCAGCGCGCGGTGCAGGGTGGCGATGGATTCGGCTTCATCGCTGCCGGTTGTGTAGAAGTCGGACATGCCCATGCAGCCGAGGCCGATGGCGGAGACGACGGGGCCTTGCGAGCCCAGGCGGCGGGTCTTCATGCGGGATTCTCCAGGGTGGGTCAGGGGTAGGACCATTCTTGTTGTTTGTCAGGCGTGGATAAACCGGCGGATTGCGGTTTAACTATTCGGCCTGGATGAATAATCGGAGTGCACCATGGACCGCTTGCAGGCCATGCAGGTCTACACCCGCATCGTCGAACTCAAGGCCTTCGGCAAGGCGGCGGACAGTCTGCAGATGCCGCGCGCCAGCGTGACCCAGCTGATCCAGCAACTGGAGACGCACCTGGGCGTGCAACTGCTGCGCCGCACCACGCGGCAGGTCAGCGTCACCGCCGATGGCCAGGCTTACTACGAGCGCTGCGTGCGTCTGCTGGAGGACCTGGAGGAGGCGGAAAACTGCTTCTCCAATTCGTCCGACAACCCGCGCGGCAAGCTGCGTATCGACCTGCCCAGCTCGTTGGGGCGGCTGGTGGTTATCCCGGCGCTACCGGGGTTCTGCCGGCGCTATCCGCAGATCGAGCTCGAACTGAGCCTCAATGACCGCCAGGTGGACCTGGTGCGCGAGGGCGTGGATTGCGTGCTGCGCGCCGGCGAGCTGCCGGACTCCAGCCTGGTCGGTCGGCGCATCGCCGAGCTGGAGCAACTGACCTGCGTGAGCCGCGCCTACGTGCAGGAGTTCGGTTTGCCCGAGCATCCGGACCGCCTCGAAGGACATCTCGCGGTCAATTACCAATCAGCCTCCAGCGGACGCATCTTCGACCTGGAGTTTCGCTTCGACGGCCGGTTGCGCACCCAGCGGTTGCCCAGTCGGATCGCGGTGAACAACGCCGATGCCTACATCGCCGCCTGCCGCGCCGGCTTCGGCCTGATCCAGGCGCCGCGCTATCACCTGAACGAGGGGTTGGCCAGCGGTGAGCTGGTGGAAGTGTTGCGCGCCTGGCAGCCGCCGCCGCTGCCGGTCAGCGTGCTGTACCCGGTGCGCCGGCAGATGTCGCGGCGTCTGCGGGTGTTCTCCGACTGGCTCGGCGGCTTGTTCGCGGCCGGCATCGGCTGAGCGGTCGCTCGTCGGAAAGCCGTCGGGCACAGCTGCCCGAGTCACTGCGCTGGCTATGCTAAAGGCCGCCGTAGAGCGGTCCGTAGTCGCTGAAATTGCGGCGTTTCTTTTCAACCATTCCCTGAAGGAAACGACCAAATGAGCTTCGTCAAAGCGAAAGATGGCACTGAGATCTTCTACAAGGATTGGGGCAGCGGGCAGCCGGTGGTGTTCTCCCACGGCTGGCCGCTCAACGCCGATGCCTGGGACGCGCAGATGCTGTTCCTGGTGCAGAAGGGTTACCGGGTCATCGCCCATGATCGCCGCGGTCACGGCCGCTCGGGCCAGCCTGCCAAGGGCAATGACATGGATACCTACGCCGACGACCTCGCGGCGGTGATCGAAGCGCTCGATCTGAAGTCTGCCACGCTGGTAGGCCATTCCACCGGCGGTGGCGAGGTAGCGCATTACATTGGCCGTCATGGTACCAAGCGGCTTTCCGGCGCCGTGCTGATCGGAGCGGTGCCGCCGCTGATGCTCAAGACCGCCGCCAACCCGGGCGGGCTGCCGATCGATGTGTTCGACGGCATCCGCAAGGGCGTGAAGGAAGACCGCTCACAGTTCTTCAAGGACCTGGCAATACCGTTCTATGGCTACAACCGGCCGGGTGCGAAGCAGTCCCAGGGTGTGATCGACAACTTCTGGCTGCAGGGCATGACGGGCGGGCACCTGGGCCTTTACCTGTGCATCCGCGAATTCTCCGAAGTGGACTACACCGAGGACCTGAAGAAGATCGACGTGCCGGCGCTGATCCTCCACGGCGACGACGACCAGATTGTCCCCATCGGCGCTGCTGGCCAGCGTTCGGTGGAGCTGGTGCAGAAGGGCGAGCTCAAGGTCTACAAGGGCGGTTCGCACGGCATGTGCGTCACGATGGCCGACCAGGTGAACGAGGACCTGCTGGGTTTCCTCAATCGCTGAAGCGAAGTCGCCGGGGCCGCCTGGCCCCGGCTTTCGCAAGGCTTCAGCGATCGCTGGACTGCCCGCCGACAGTCTTGTTGATGGCGCTCAACGCTGTGTTGAAGCGCACGGTCTCGTTGAAGCTGCGGACGATGGCGCTGAAGCGCTCCTTGGCGTCCACCAACTGCTTGAAGCGTTCGGTGAGCTCGTGGTCCTTCTGCTGCAGCATCGTCTCGCGACCATCGAGCTCGGTATGGCGGACACGCATCTGCGCCAGCTTCCTCTCCAGTTGCTCCTGCTCCGCCTGCAGTACCTCCGAACGCTTGGCGGTGGCGCGGTCGCGGCTGTCGACGGTCTCCGCCAGCGACTGCAGGGTGGCGCTGCGTTCGGCCAGCGTAGCGGCTTGTTGTTCGCCCAGTCGGGCCAGCGCGGCCTTCTCCTGCTGCAGGCGTTGCTCCCATTGGCGCAAGGCTTCCTCTCGCTCATTAAGCAGGCGCTCGCGCTCATCGGCCTGTTCGTGGCGCGCGTCCAGCGTCTCGCGCTCTTTGATGGAATCCAGCCGCTGCTGTGACAACCCCTGGGCCATGCCGGCCAGGGAATCCAGGGTGCTCTGCACGTCCAGCAGGACGTTCTCGGTGTCGCTGGCCTGCGGTGACAGGGCTTCTGCCAGCAAATGATCTGCCGAGCCCAGCGAGCTGACGGGCGCGGTAACGGGCTCGCTGCTGGTCCGGCTCGCCTCCTGATGCAGGGTCTCGTTCAACTGGTTGAGCTGATCCAGGGTGTGCTGCGCGCTTTGTTGCTGTTTCAGGGCGTAGTCGGTGACGCCTGGCGAATAGCCGGAGGACTGGTCGGGGGCGGCACCGGGGAAGTCCGGCAACTGGCCGGGAGGCAGGTCGTAGAGTTGCGACAGGTGATCATCCGGATTGGCGAATGGGCGCTGTGGATCGGGCTGGCCGGCGCCTTCAGCCGGTTCCTTGGAGTTGCGGATACTCATGGTGGTCTCCTGGGGCTGTTGCTTCGAGTCGCCCGGCTGTATCAGGGGAGATGGACTGGGCCGCGGTGCAAGCAGGCTGCCCAGACGCGCGGTGAACTGGCGAACCCGTGCCATGGCGGGCAGCCGCTGCGGCAGGGCCGGAGCCTGGGTATTCATCTGTGCCTGCAAGGACACGGACGGCGCGGAGGAGGAGAATTCGAGCGGCTCTGACATGGCGGTACTCACGCGGAATGCTTGCGCTGGCTCGGGCGTCGGACTGCCTGGCCCGCTCTCCCGTGGGTAGCTGACGAGCGCCCAGTAGCAGTTTAGGTCGTGGTCGATGTTTTGCTGGGCTGAGCGGATTTGTGGCGCCGTGGGTGACGAACGGTGGGCTGTCAGCGGTGTTCCAGCACGTTTACCAGCGTCCCCAGCGGATCACGCAGAAAGAACCGGCGCACGCCCCAGGGCTCGATAGTCAGCGGATAGGTGATTTCATGGCCGGCCACGACGGCGCGTTCGTGTACCTCCTCGAGATTGTCCACCTCGATGGACAGGTCCGGCACTGGTGCGCCGGAGCCGCCTTCGCTGGCCAGGCTCATTTGTGCGAGCGCACTGTCGGCGCTGGCAAGGGTGATCAGCCAGCCGTGGTCCATCACCACGTCCAGGTCGAACAGCTCGCGGTAGAAACGCGCGACGTCGGCAGGCTTGCCAGTGGCGAGGTTGGCGACGATGCGGCGGACGGTCATGGCAGAACTCCGTGGCTGGAGTCCGCCAGCATAGCCGCTCTGTGTGCCGGGCGTGCCGGTGGCATGCGCCGACGGTGGATGCGGTAGAACTGGTAGATCACGCCGACCACCAGTGCCAGCGACGCGACCATTGCTGCCATCTGCACTGGCGGCCAGTGGCACCAGGCTGATGGCGGCATGCACGATACCCTGGGTGGAGAGGGGATTGGCCATGGGCAACATCTGCGCGGTGAGCGGACACTCTCTTACGAGCAGGGACGCCACGCATCCACAAGCCGTGCCGGGGCATGGAGGGGCGGGTGTGTTGTCTGGTTAGACGCAACCCGCGTGGCAGCAGACTCGTGCGGATTTCAGCCGACGAACGTCACAGGCGCTTGTTGAGCCAGCGCGCCAGGCGGTCGCCGCCGAACTGGATCAGGGTCACCAGCGCTACCAACAGGATGATCACGGTGAGCATTACCTGGGTGTCGAAGCGCTGGTACCCATAGCGGTAGGCGAGGTCGCCGAGACCCCCGGCCCCGATAGCGCCTGCCATGGCGGAGGAGTTGATCATGGTCACCAGGGTGATGGTGAAGCCGGCGACGATGCCCGGCCGCGCCTCGGGCAACAGCACGTTCCAGATGATGTGCCGGGGCTGGCAGCCCATGGCCTGGGCTGCTTCGATCAGGCCGTGGTCGACCTCGCGCAGGCTGACTTCGGCGATGCGCGCGAAGAATGGCGTGGCAGCGATGGTCAGCGGCACTACCGCCGCCCACACGCCGTAGCTGGTGCCGACGATCAGCCGGGTGAAGGGGATCAATGCGACCATCAGGATCAGGAACGGGATCGAGCGCAGCACGTTGACCACGCTGCCCAGGCCCTGGTTGAGCAGGCGCGCCTGGAAGATCCCGCCGGGGCCGGTGGTGACCAACACCAGGGCCAGCGGGATGCCCACCAGCAGGACGATGGCCGAGGACGCGCCGATCATCAGCAGGGTATCGAGCAGGCCTTGCAGCAGGCGATCAGGCATGGGTGAGCACCTCCAGGCGATCGGCGACATCGCGGGCACGTTCGAGCAGTTGCGGGGCACTGGAGGCAGGCGCGGCGACGCTCAGCAGCAGGCGGCCGAGGGCGCGGCCCTGGATGCGCTCGATGCCGCCGTGCAGCAGGCTGATACGGCTGCCGAGGGCTTGGGCGATAGCCAGCAGGTCCGGCTCCTGTTCGCGCGCGCCGGTGTAGTGCAGGTCGAGGATGACTTCATTGTCCGAGGGATGCTCCAGCCGTGCCAGCAGGTCCGGCGGCAGGTGCTGTTGCAGCGAGCCGAGCAGGGTACGGCTGACCTCGTGCTGCGGGTTGCCGAAGACTTCCCAGACGTCGCCATGCTCGACGATGCGCCCGCGTTCGAGCACCACCACGCGGTCGCAGATTTCGCGGATCACCGCCATCTCGTGGGTGATCAGCACGATAGTCAGGCCGAGGCGGCGGTTGATGTCGCGCAGCAGGGCGAGGATGGCCTGGGTGCTCTCCGGGTCCAGCGCCGAGGTCGCCTCGTCGCAGAGCAGGATTTCCGGCTGGTGCACCAGCGCGCGGGCGATGCCGACGCGTTGCTTCTGCCCGCCGGAGAGTTGCGCCGGGTAGGCGTGGCGCTTGTCTTCCAGGCCCACGAGCTGCAGCAGCTCGTCCACTCGCTCGGCGATGCGCGCCTTGGGCACGCCGGCCACGCGCAGAGGCAGGGCGATGTTCTGCGCGACGGTCTTGGCCGACATCAGGTTGAAGTGCTGGAAGATCATGCCGACTCGGCGGCGCAGGCCGACCAGTTGCTGAGCGTCGAAGGCGCCGATGTCTTCGCCGTCGATCAGTACCTGGCCGACGCTGGGTTGCTCAAGGCGGTTGAGGGTGCGGATCAGCGAGCTCTTGCCGGCGCCGCTACGGCCGATGATGCCGAACACCTCGCCACGGCGGACGGAGAGTTCGATGTCGCTGAGTGCCTCCACCGGGCCGTGATGGCCGGCGTAGGTCTTGCCCAGCCCGCGCAGGGCGATGTGCTGGGTGGCGAGTTCGAGATTGCGGTTGAAGCTGACCATGGTGGGGGCCTGTTCTGTTGGTGCAAAGGTGCGGTCAGAACGTAGGGCGCATAACCTGGAACAGGTTATCCGCCGGCGGCTGCACGGCGGATAACGCTGGCGCGTTATGCGCCCTACGAATGGGCGCGCGACCGTTGAGGGGGCGGACGCCGGCAGTGGTTACTGCCAGCCCGGCTGGTAGAGCGAGCCGTGGGCCTTGTCCAGCGCGGCGCGCACCTGCGGCGAGTGCTGGTAGAGATCGACGAACTTCTTCAGCTTGCCGTCCGGGTCCTTGTAGTCGTCACGGGTGACGAACTGGATGACGTATTCCTTGTTCTCGATGCCGTCGAACAGCAGCGCGCTGTTCGGATCGATGGTCCCGGCCAGGCGGATGTAGTGCGGGTAGCCCTGGGCGAGGTCCACATCGTCCAGCGCGCGCACCAGTTGCACGGCCTCCAGCTCGATGATCTGGATGTGCTTCGGATTGGCCACGATGTCGTCCAGCGTCGCCTTGTAACCCACGCCATCCTTGAGCTTGAGCAGCCCGGCCTTCTGCAGCAGCTGCAGGCCGCGGCCGCCATTGATCGGGTCATTGGCGATGGCGACCTTGGCGCCATCGGGCAGGTCGGCGATGGCCTTGTACTTGGTTGAGTACAGGCCGACGTTGTTGATGATCCCCGGTGCGAACGCCTTCAGGTGCAGGCCGCCCTCGCGATTGGCGTTTTCCAGGAAGGGCGTGTGCTGGAAGTAGTTGGCGTCGATGTCACCGTGGTCGAGGGTGATGTTCGGCGCGTTCCAGTCGGTGAATTCCACCAACTCGACCTTCAGGCCCTGCTGGGCGGCTTCCTTCACCGCCACTTCCAGCGGCGGGGCGAAGGCGGCGGTGGTGCCCAGTCGCAGGGTGTCGGCGGCCTGGGCGAGGCCGGCGGCGAGGAGGCCCAGGGAGAGGCCGAGGGAAAGCTTGAAGCGTGCATGCATGGCAACGAATCCTTATGGGTTTAAACGGAGAAGGCTGGAGTCGCTCCAGTGGCGGTTGCCTGGCGGAAGCTCGCGCCGACGTGCCGCGCGGGCAGTCGGGCGCGGTCGGCGCCGAAGAGTTTTTCCCGCAGGGTGCCGTGGGCGTAGGCGGTCTTGTAGGCGCCGCGGTTCTGCAGTTCGGGCACTACGAGGTCGATGAAGTCGGCGTAGCTTTCCGGCTCCACGGTGCGGGTCAGGTTGAAGCCGTCGAGGCCGGCCTCGTTGATCCAGCCCAGCAGCTCATCGGCCACCTGCACGGAGTCGCCCACCAACGTGGTGTAGCGGCCGCCGAGGGTGAACTGCTCCAGCAGCTGGCGCACGGTGGCGTCGGTGCGGGCGACGGTCAGGGCCTTGGTAGCGGACTCGATGGCGTTGGTCTTCTCGTAGCGGATCGGCTCGTCCAGCGCGTAGCGCGAGAAGTCGATGCCGGTGGTGCTGGCGAAGTGCGCCAGACCCGCCTCGGCACTGGCGAAGCGGCGGTACTCGGCGAGCTTCTCGCGAGCCTCGGCCTCGGTCGGCGCGACGATGACGTTGATGCCCATGAACACCTTGATATCGTCCGCGCGGCGACCGGCATCCACGGCTGCCTGGCGGATGCGGTCCACCAGCACGCGGGTGGCTTCGCGGGTCTGTGCCGAGACGAACACGCACTCGGCGTGCCGCGCAGCGAAGGCCAGCCCGCGATTGGACGCGCCGGCCTGGAACAGCAACGGCGTGCGTTGCGGCGACGGCTGGCTGAGGTGGTAACCCTCGACATCGAAGAACTCGCCGTGGTGGCGGACCTTGTGCACCTTGCCTGGCTGCGCGTAGACGCGGCGCTGGCGGTCGGCGAGCACCGCATCGTCTTCCCAGCTGCCTTCCCAGAGCTTGTAGAGCACCTCCAGGTATTCGTCGGCGCGGTCGTAGCGGCGGTCGTGGTCGATCTGCCGCTCCTGGCCCATGGCGCGGGCGGTGCTTTCCAGGTAGCCGGTGACGATGTTCCAGCCGATGCGGCCATCGCTCAGGTGGTCCAGCGTGGAGAGCCGGCGGGCGAAGGGGTAGGGCGCCTCGTAGGTGAGGTTGGCGGTGACGCCGAAGCCCAGGTGCTGCGTGGCGCCGGCCATGGCCGAGACCAGCATCAGCGGGTCGTTCACCGGCAGCTGGATGGCCTCTTTCGCGGTGAGCTCGATGCCGTTCTGGTAGACGTCGTAGACGCCGAGGATGTCGGCGAGGAACAGGCCGTCGAACAGGCCCTTCTCCAGCAGGCGGGCGAGGTCGGTCCAGTGGCGGAGCTTGTTGAAGTCGCTGGAACGGTCGCGGGGGTGGGTCCACAGGCCGTGGTTGATGTGGCCGACGCAATTCATGCTGAAGGCGTTGAGGAGGATCTGCTTCTGGGTCATGGAAAATCCTTGCGCGCGCGGCTCGGAAACGGCTCGGTGGCAGCCGCAGAGCGAATAACCCGGAACGGGTTATCCGCCGCCTTGGCGGATAACGCCCTGGGCGTTATGCGCCCTACGGTGCTGATTCCGGGGACGACTGGAGCGAGCGTTTTCCCCTCACCCCAGCCCTCTCCCGGAGGGAGAGGGAGCAGGCCGTGCCGGCTGATGCTGTGGTTTCTCCCTGCACCGATCGGTCCCCTCTCCCTCCGGGAGAGGGTTAGGGTGAGGGGCTCTTGCTGGCGCAAGATGCGGGGCATCAGATCGTCCCCCGGCGCGGCGGCAACTGGTCGTTGAGGTAGTAGTTGCCCACCGCGAAGTACTTCCAGCGCGCGGGGTCGTGCAGGGTGTGCACGCGGGCATTGCGCCAGTGGCGGTCCAGGCCCAGTTCGGCGAGGCTGGCTCGGCTGCCGCCCAGTTCGATCAGCTTGGAGCCCGCCAGCAGCGAGACCTCGGTGGTGATCGCCCGCGCCTCGGCCACGGCGATGGACGCGGCGGCGATGCTCTCGGCGGTCGGCTCGGCGGTGGCGGCGTCGAGTACGCGGCCCGAGCGATCCAGCAGCGCTTCGGCAGCGTGCAGGCGGATCGCCAGGCGGCCGATTTCGTTGATCGCCAGTGGGTCGTCGCAGGCCTTGTCCACGCCCGAGTCGATCCACGGCCGCGCCTTTTCGCGCAGGAAAACCAGCGCATCTTCATAGGCGCCACGGGCGATGCCGACATCGATGGCGGCATGGAGAATCTGCGCGAAGGGGCCGACCGTGGTCGGGCGCTCGAAGGCGCTCTGGAACGGCACGATGTCGTCCTCGTTCACCGGCGCGCCATCGAACACCACGCTGCCGCTGCCGGTGGTGCGCTGGCCGAAGCCGGACCAGTCGTCGATCACCTCCACGCCCTGGTTGTCGCGCGCGATGAAGGCGAACTGATGGATACCGTCATCGTCGATCACCAGGGTCGGAATGCGTTGCGCGTAGAGCGCGCCGGTGCAGTAGAACTTGCGGCCGTGGATGCGCAGCTGGCCGTCCTCGCGCTTGAGGCGGGTGGTGCGGTCGTGAGCGGTGCGCGTGCCGATTTCCGCCAGTGCATTGCCGAAGCGCACACCGGCCAGCACCTCGGCGAACAGGCGGGCTTTCTGTTCTTCGTTACCATTCACCCGCAACAGTTCGACGGCGTAGAAGTGGTTCTGCGGAATCTGTCCCAGCGAGCCATCCGCGGCGGAGATGATCGCGATCACGCGGGCCACCGTGACGCGGGAAACCCCGGCGCCGCCGTACTCGCGGGGCACGGTGATGCCCCACAGGCCGGAGCGGCTGAAGCGTTCCAGTTCGTCCCAGGGCAGGCGACGTTCACGGTCGCGGGCGATGGCGCCTTCACGGAAGTCGGCGGCCAGGGCGCGGGCGACGTCCAGGGCTTCGTCGTCGCTGCGGATGGTGTGGATGGGGCTGCTCTTCTGCAGGGGAGATTGTACGAGGCTGTTCATCGGCGCTCCTCAAATCCAGGAATGACGCGCGGGGCGGGCGCCGTTGAGGTGGTAGGCGCCGACCGCCTGGACCTTCCAGCGGACCGGGTCGTGCAGGGTGTGCACGCGGGCGTTGCGCCAATGGCGGTCGAGGTTGAATTCGGCGAGGGTGGCGCGGCTGCCGGCCAGCTCGAAGAGCTTCTCGCTGGCGGCCAGGCTGATCTCGGTGGTCAGCACCTTGGCCTCGGCCACGGCGATGGACGCGCGGGCGGCGGACTCGTCGTCGATGGGCCGCGCGCTGACCTCGTCGAGCACGTGGCCAGCGCGCTCCAGCAGCGCCTCGGCGGCGTGGAGCTCGACCTGAAGGCGGCCGATCTCGGCGATGGTGAAGGGCTCTTCGCTGGCCTGCTCGACGTTGGCGTCGATGAAGGGGCGGGTGCGCGTGCGGATGAAGTCGATGGCGTCTTCCACGGCGTTCGCCGCGATGCCTGCATCGATGGCGGCCTGGATCAGTTGCGACACGGCGCCCTGGATATTCGGCACATCGGCGAGGCGGCCATTGTGGATCACCAGCGAAGCCGCGACGGGGGCGTTGTCCAACAGCACGGTGCCGCTGGCGGTCGTGCGCTGGCCAAAGCCGGACCAGTCGTCGACGATGCGCAGGCCTTCCACGCCGCGCTCGACGAAGCCCATCACCGCGCGGCCGTCCTCGTCGATAGCCTTCACCGCGACCCAGTGGGCGAACAGCGCGCCGGTGGAGTAGAACTTCTCGCCGCTCATGCGGAACTGCTCGCCATCGCGAACCAGCCGCGCCTTGAGTTCGAGGGTGTTGCGGGTGTTGCGTTCGGGGCCGGCATTGCCGATACGCCGGCCATTGAGCACGCCGCCGAACAGCACGCGTTTCTGCGCGTCGCAGGCGACGTTGTCGATCACGTTGAGCAGGCCGAACTGGTTCTGCGGAATCTGACCCAATGCCGGGTCGGCGGCGCAGATCACGCGGAAGACTTCCGCCACAGTGGCGTAGGAGACCTGCGCGCCGCCGTACTTGCGGGGAATGCTGATACCGCCCAGGCCGAGGGCGGTGAAATGCTCCAGCTCGCGCCAGGGCAGGGCGCGCTCGCGGTCGCGGGCGGCGGCTCCGGGTTTCGCCAGGCGGGCCACTTCGTGGGCGGCGTCGATGGCCTGGGCGTCATTGTCGATGCGGCGCGCCGGGAGTTGCCGGGGCGCCTGGTCACGAAGGTCCTTGGGTGCGGATTCGTAGGTCATGCGTTGCCTTCTGTTTTTGCTTTTGTTGCCACCTGTGAGACCAAGGTCTTGCGAGCTAGAGCCAGGCAAGGCGGGCAGGGACTCGGAAGCGCAGTTCACTCCAGTGAATGAGCATTACGAGTCCCTGCCCAACGCGGCATGGCCGACGCGCAGCAGACCGATTCCGGAACTCGATCAGAACGCCGGAGCAATCTCGCCCTTGTAACGGGTCAGGATGAACTGGCGAACTTCCGGCGAATTCAGCGCTTTGGCCAGCTTCTGGATGCCTGGGTCCTGGATGTTGTCCGGACGGGCGACGAGGAACTCGGCGTAGAGGTCCTTGCCTTTCTCCACGATCAGCGCGCTCTTGGTGTCGATGCCGGCCTCCAGCGCGTAGTTGGCGAAGATGAACGCCAGGTCTACCTGCTTCACCGCGCGGGCCAGCAGGGCGCCTTCCAGCTCGCGGATCTTCAGGTGCTTGGGGTTTTCGGTGATGTCGCGCTCGGTGGACTGCGGGTTGGTCGGGTCCTTGAGCTTGATCAGGCCGCTTTCGGCGAGCAGCACCAGGGCGCGGCCGGTGTTCACCGGGTCGTTGGGGATGGCCACGCTGGCGCCGTCGGGCAGGTCGGCGAGGGATTTGTACTTGGTGGAGTAGGCGCCGAACGGCTCGATGTGGATGCCCACGACCGGCACCAGGTCGGTGTGGCGGGTCTTGTTGAAGTCATCGAGGAAGGGGCGGTACTGGTAGTAGTTGGCGTCGAGGTTCTTCTGCGCGAGCTGCAGGTTGGGCTGGATGAAGTCGGTGAAGACCTTGATGTCAAGGTCGACGCCTTCCTTGGCCAGTTCCGGTTTGACGAATTCGAGGATCTCGGCGTGGGGCACCGGGGTGGCGCCGACCACGAGTTTCTCCCCCGCGTGGGCGGAGAAGGCGACGACGGCTGCCAGGATGGCGATGGCCTTTTTCATGGGTGTTGCTCCTTGAACAGTAGTGGGTGGGCCGTCGTGGGGTGGACGTGGGGCCTTGATGGCAGCGGGGCCGGCTGCCGGCGGCTGGATCGTAAGTGCCGCTCCCGGGCGGGGAGTGGGCGGGGAATTCAGCGCCTCGTGTAGCGCGCGACGAGGCGGTCGCCGCTCATCTGCAGGGCCTGCACCAGCAGAATCAGCAGAGCGACGGTGATGATCATCACGTCGGTCTGGAAGCGCTGGTAACCGAAGCGGATGGCCAGGTCGCCCAAGCCGCCGCCGCCGATCACGCCGGACATCGCGGTGTAGTCCACCAGCACGATGGCGGTGACGGTCACGGCGGCGATCAGCCCGGTGCGCGCTTCCGGCAGCAGGGTGTGCCAGATGATCTGCCAGGTGCTGGCGCCCATCGCCTGGGTAGCTTCCACCAGGCCGCGGTCGACTTCGCGCAGGGCGGTTTCCACCAGCCGCGCGAAGAACGGTGTGCAGCCCACCACCAGCGGCGGGATGGCCCCGGCGACGCCCAGCGACGTGCCAGTGATCAGCGTGGTGACCGGAATCAGCACGATCAGCAGGATGATGAACGGCAGCGAGCGCAGCATGTTCACTACCACAGACAGTGCGCGGTACAGGCCGGGTTTCGCGTGCAGCTGGCGCTTGCCGGTGAGGTACAGCAGCACGCCCAGCGGCAGACCCAGCAGCACGGTGAAGGCCAGCGCGCCGCCGAGCATGGCGAGGGTGTCCAGGCAAGCCTGGGCGAGGTCGTGCCAGTCGAGGTTGCGGAACCAACCGTCCATTACTGTTCACCTCGTCGCAGCTTCGCGGCGCGGTGCGGAGAGCGCAGGCGGTCGCCTTGGCCGAACAGCTTGTGGCGCAGGGTGCCTTGCTCGTACTCGCGCTTGAACAGCCCGCGCGCCTGCAGTTCGGGCACCAGCAGGTCGACGATGTCGACGAAGGTCTCCGGCGCCACCAGGCTGGAGAGGTTGAAGCCGTCGACGTCGGTCTCCTCGACCCAGGCCTGCAGTTGGTCCGCCACGGTCTGAGGCGAACCCACCAGCAGCGGGCCGTCGCCACCCAAGGCGCAGTAGTCGGCGATCTCGGCGGCGGTCCACTGGCGCTCCGGGTCGGCGGCGCTGAAGGCGTCCACCGCGGACTGGATGGCGTCGCTCTGTACGTGGCGCAGCACCTGGTCCGGCGCATACTGGCCGAAGTCGATGCCGGTCCAGCCGGAGACCAGTGCCAGGGCGCCTTCGCGGTCGCTGTAGCGGCGGTAGTCGTCCAGTTTGGCCAGGGCCTCTGCGTCGGTCGGCGCGACGATCACGGTGAGCTGGTTCAGCACCAGTACGTCGCTGGCCTGGCGCCCGGATTCCACGGCGAGGCGGCGCAGATCGGCGACCTGGTCGCGGAGGATGCGCTTGGTCGGCGCGGCGACGAACACACACTCAGCGTTACCGGCGGCGAACGCCTTGCCGCGACTCGATGCACCGGCCTGGTAGAGCACCGGGGTGCGCTGCGGCGACGGCTGGCTGAGGTGGAACCCGGGCACCTCGAAGTGTTCGCCCTTGTGCTCGATCGGATGCACCTTGCGCGGGTCGGCGTAGACGCCGGTTTTGCGATCAGCGACCACCGCGTCATCTTCCCAGCTGGCTTCCCAGAGCTTGTAGCAGACCTCCAGGTACTCCTCGGCCAGTGCATAGCGCTGCTGGTGGTTGAGCTGCTGCTTCAGCCCCAGGTTGCGCGCGCCGCTGTTGAGGTAGGAGGTAACGATGTTCCAGCCGGCGCGGCCGCCGGTCAGGTGGTCAAGCGTGGAGATGCGCCGGGCGAAGGGGAACGGGTGCTCGAAAGACACCGAGGCGGTGATGCCGAAGCCCAGGTGCTCGGTGGCCGCAGCCATGGCCGGGACCAGTTGCAGCGGATCGTTGGCCGGCACCTGCGCGCCGGCGCTCAGGGCTGCGTCGGCGTTGCCGTGATAGACGTCATAGACGCCCAGCACGTCGGCGAGGAACAGCCCGTCGATCTTGCCGCGTTCGAGGGTTTTCGCCAGCTCGATCCAGTAGTGGATGTCGGTGTAGCGCGCGGCCTGCTGGTCGCGCGGGTGGCGCCAGAGGCCGGGCGACAGGTGGCCGACGCAGTTCATGGCGAAGGCGTTGAGGCGGATTTCTTTCATAGCGGGTACCAAAACGGTGAATAGGCCGTCGCGAGCAATCCGAGAGCAAGGCAGACGGAGCGCAGCGACGAGACATATCGAGTTTGATAGGCGAGGAGCGAGCACCGCCCAACGCAGCTATCGGTTCGCGCAGCAGGCGTATTCACCGTTTTCAGTTCCAGTCGTGGCGCGGCGGACGCTTTTCGTTCAACAGCCAGTTGCCGACCAGGTGGTACTTCCAGCGCACCGGGTCGTGCAGGGTGTGCACGCGGGCGTTGCGCCAGTGACGGTCGAAGCCATGGCGGGCAAGGGTGGAGCGGGTGCCGCCGAGTTCGAACAGCTTGTTCGTGGCGTCGATGGCGACTTCGGTGGTCAGCACCTTGGCCTTGGCCACGGCGACCGAGGCGCGGGCGACGCTGTCTTCGTCCGGCGCCGGGCGGGCCGCGTCCATTACCTTGCCGGCGCGTTCCAGCAGGGCATCGGCTGCTTCGATGCGGATGCCCAGCTCACCGACCTGGATGATGGTCAGCGGGTCTTCGCTGGCCTTCTCCACGCCGGCGTCGATCCAGGGGCGCGCCTGCTCGCGGACGAAGGCGATGGTGTCGCGCAGCGCCGCGCGGGCGATGCCGGCATCGATGGCAGCGGTGGTGATCTGCGCGAACGGGCCGGCCAGGGTCGGCACGTCGTAGGAGCGGTGCGTGGGGAATACGTTGAACGCCGGCACGCGCAGGCCTTCCACCAGCACAGTGCCGCTGGAGGTGGTGCGCTGGCCGATGCTGGCCCAGTCGTCGACGATCACCAGCCCCGGCGTACCGCGCGGGACGAAGGCGAGCTGGGCGTTGTTCTGCTCGTCCAGGCCGAGCACGCCGATCCAGTGGGCGTAGAGCGAGCCGGTGCAGTAGCCCTTGCGGCCGTCGATGACAATGCTGTCGCCGTCCTGGCGCAGGCGGGTCTGGATGTCCTGGACGTTCTTGCCGCCGGTTTCCGAAAGCGCGTTGGCGAAGCGGTTGCCCTTGAGCGCGAGGTCGAAGAAGAAGCGCTTCTGCTCGTCGCTGCCCTGCAGGCGGATGTCTTCCAGCAGGCAGTAGTGGTTCTGCGGAATCTGCCCCAGCGACGGGTCGGCGGCGGAGATGATGGCGATGACTTCGGCGAGGGTGGCGTAGGACACCTCGGCGCCGCCGAATTCGCGGGGCACGGTGATGCCCCACAGGCCGCTGTTGGAGTAGACCTCGACAACCTCCGGGGGGACTTCGCGGTTGCGGTCGCGCTCGGCGGCGCCCTCGAGCAGGAAAGCGGCGACCTTGTGGGCGACGTCGATGGCCTCGGCGTCGGAGCCGATCCGGTGCGCGTTGGGTTCGCGGATGTCGTAATGGGCGGATTCGGGGAGTTGGGGCATGGCAGTACAGCGACCTCGGCAGATGAATCGACCCGGCGTTCGGGTCTGTCTGTTCAGGTCATTGCACAAGCTGTGCCGAAAATATAAATCCTTTTAAATCAGTGGTTTGAGAGTTTTGTCCAACAGTTGCGGCGCTGGGCAGACAGCAAAGTGTTGGGCGGGTGTTGCTGTAGCAACAGCGTTGGAGCAGGGGCGTAATCGACAGGTCATGGATGGTCCGGCGGGTTCGCGAGCAAGCTCGCTCCTACGAAGAGCGCGCCGTGGCTGACTTGTAGGAGCGAGCTTGCTCGCGAACCACACGGTTCGGCGGTTTTTGCAGACAGACTTTGTTCCCGCAGGTGGACCGGCGATCTCAGGCCAATTCCTGACAAACATCGATCCAATCGGCCGCCACCAGCTGCGCCATGCGCTTTGGCTCGATCCTTACCGCGCTGTGCACCGCGCCGGCCGCCGGCAGCACCTCGTCGAATGCCTGCAGCGAGACATCGCAATACACCGGCAACGGCGTCGCCAGGCCGAACGGGCAGACGCCCCCTACCGGGTGGCCGGTCAGGGCTACCACGTCCTCGGCGCCGAGCATCTTGGCCTTGCCGCCGAACGCTTCCTTGAGCTTGCGGTTGTCCAGCCGCGCATCGCCGCGCGCGACCACCAGCACAGTGCGTTCGCCGACGCGCAGGGACAGGGTCTTGGCGATGCGGCCCGGCTCAACGCCATGGGCCTCGGCGGCCAGGGCAACGGTGGCGGTGCTGGTTTCCAGCTCAATGATGGCGATGTCGGGGGCCTTTTCGGCGAAGAAGGCGCGAACCGATTCCAGGCTCATGGGCGATGCTCCGTGTCGTGCGAAAAGGATTGAATCTAGGGAGCGTGAGCGGAGCTGTCCAGAGCGGGCTTTCGGTGTCCGTGGATGAGCAGGGTCTCGATGTCAGGTATGCCCATAGCCTGGTTGGCGTTCAGCAGTTCCAGGCGGGCGGCGAAAATTCTCAGCTCGCGGTCGGCCGCCTGCACCGCGCGGGTCAGCGTGGACAGCGGCACCGTGACCGAGTGCAGGGGCGGCGGCGGTGTGAAGGCCTCGCCCGGTCCGTTGAAATCGAAGCTGGCAGATTGGTTGTGGTGGTTGATATCGGGCGAGGGATGGCCGCTGTACAGGTATGCCCCTTTGCCGGCGGCGATGCGCTTCCAGCTGTGCAGGTCGCCCAGGTCGCTGCAGCATTGCGGGAACAGGACGTCGAGATCGCCGACCCTTAACACATAGCCGCCCGATAGCGGAGGAACCTGGCGCCAGTCCCCGGAGCCGTCCATGCCCTCGGCGCAATGCAACTGGATCAACCGCGAAATATCCATGTCGCTCAGCTCGGCAATACGATGGAACGCACTGCCCGGTAGATACGGCCGAAGTCGTGTGCTGAAGCCGTTGGCCCGCAGATTGCGCTCATGGTAATCACGCCAGCCTGCCACGTGCTCCCAGTACGGCCCGTGGGACGGCAGGGGAACGGAGTCGACCAGGTAGAACATTTCGATGACGGGGATGAGCTGGACGTGCATGGGAATGCCGAGAATTTTCCGAGTGGCACGTTCTAAATGCGTGGGTTCTTGGCGTCCATTGCGAAATTTCCCATATCGCCGCCGATTAACCCCGACCCGACCTATGCTCAAAGCCCCCGTAAGTCCGCTCGAAAATTTTTTTCGCGAGGTCTGTCGATCTACCGTCACGCCTTTCGACTACTAGTCAGGAACCGGAAGTAACCGGCCGCCACGCTGAAAATGACAACAAGAGGAGAAAGACCATGCGTTTCATGGTGATCGTCAAAGCCACCGCCGACTCCGAAGCCGGTGTGATGCCCAAGGAAGAGCTGCTCGCTGCCATGGGAGCCTACAACGAGGAGTTGGTGAAAGCGGGTGTGATGCTGGCCGGCGAAGGCCTGCATCCCAGCGCGAAAGGCGCGCGCGTGCACTTCGATGGCGCGTCGCGGCAGGTGCTCGACGGCCCATTCGCCGAGACCAAGGAGCTGATCGCCGGCTTCTGGATCATGCAGACCGCGTCGCTGCAGGAGTGCGTCGACTGGGTCAAGCGCTGTCCCAACCCCTTCGACGGCGAGTCCGAGATCGAGATCCGGCAGATTTTCGAGGCCGAGGACTTCGGCGCCGAATTCACCCCTGAGCTGCGCGAGCAGGAAGAGCGCCTGCGCGCCGAAATCGCCAGCAAATCCTGAGCCTGGAGGGTACCGCCATGTTGATGAATGCTTATCTGGTCTTCGACGGCAACTGTGAAGAAGCCTTCCGTTACTACGCCGAAGTGTTGCGCGCCGAGTTG
Organism: Pseudomonas sp. NPDC086581; assembly: GCF_044746165.1. Lineage (NCBI taxonomy): Bacteria > Pseudomonadati > Pseudomonadota > Gammaproteobacteria > Pseudomonadales > Pseudomonadaceae > Pseudomonas > Pseudomonas sp. NPDC086581. The sequence continues at coordinate 88,305 of NZ_JBIVBR010000012.1, forward strand.
CCGGCACTGATGCGTTTCTCCGATGCGCCGGGCTGCGAGGACATGCCCGAAGCGCTGAAGAACCGTGTGATCCACGTGCGCTTGGAGGTGGACGGCCACGTGCTGATGGGCTCGGACGCCTCCCCGCAATGCGGTCAGTACGAAGGCGTGAAGGGCGTTTCGATCACCCTCAACGTTGACTCCAAGGCTGAGGCCCGGCGCCTCTTCGAGGCACTCGGCAAGGGCGGCAAAGTCACCATGCCGCTGGAGCAGACCTTCTGGGCCGAGCTGTTCGGTGCCGTAGAAGACCGCTTCGGGGTGCCGTGGATGATCAACTGCGAGAAAGAGGCCTGAGCGCGCTCCGGAGCTGATCGCGGACGTACTTCGATCCTGCGGAAGCCCATCCTGGCGTCGGAGCAGCTGTCTTTTTATGGATAGGTCTGTGTTTGTGCTTCCCCTCACCCCAACCCTCTCCCTAGGGAAAGGGTGAGGGGCGATCCGAGCGCAGAGCTATCCAATAAGCGGACTCTGTCCGTGATCGCTTCACTCAGACGAGATCCCACCCGCTACGCGAAACCGCTCCGGCGTCGTCCCGGTGAACCGCTGGAAAGCCCGGTGGAAACTGGTGACGTGTTCATAGCCAAGCAGGAAAGCGATCTCCTGCAGCGCCATCCGGCTGGCCAGCAGGTAACGCTGGGCCAGCGCCATCCGCACTTCCAGCACGATTCCCTTGAAGGTCAGCCCGTGCTCGCGCAGTCGGCGCTGCAGCGTATGCGGCGGCAGGCGCAACCAGGCGGCTGTCTGCTCCAGGTCCGGCAGTGGGATGCGCGCATTCTGCAGCAGGTAGTAGCGCACATCGTCCGGCAACGCCGGGCCACGCTCGAAGCTGGCCAGCGTGGCCGCCCCCTGGGCCTGGCACAGCCGGCTCACTGACGGGTTGGCCGTGGAGAAGGGCTGGTCATGGAAGGACTTCGGCATCCACAGCTCGGCCTGCCCGGCATTGAAGTGGCAGGGGCCGGGGAAGAGCTCGCCATACAAGGCCGCGTGGACCGGCGGCGGGTAGGGCAGGTGCAGTTGCATGCCGGCGCAGTTCTCCAGGTCCGGCAGGCGTTGGCACAACCAGCGCCAGGTGCTGCTCAGCCATTCCTCGCAGAGGGCGATGCGCTCCACCTCGCCGAAGGGCGGCAGCTGCAGCGTCAGACGGATGTGCTCGCCGACTTCCTCGCGGTGGGTGTGGATTGGGTGTGGCATCAGGCTCGACGGCTGGCCGAGGGAGATGTCCCAGGAGCGCCGCAGGTTGGCCGCGCTGATCAGCGCGTAGCCGATCACCCCCAGGTCGTAGAGGTTGTAGCGCTGGCCCAGGCGCAGGAAGAAGTCGCTCGGGCCGAGCAGCCCGGCGGCCTGCTGCAGCAGCCGGTAATAGCGGGCGAAGTTCATCTCGGCGGCTGCCGCTTCGCTGCCAGTGGGCAAGCCGAGGCCGCCTAGCAGCGGCGCCAGGGCCGGCAGGGCGGGGCGGGCGCGCCATTCGTCGAGGAAGTGGCGAAACAGCTGGCGGGCGGCGTAATCGATGTCGAAGGACGCTGTGGGCATGGGCGGACTCAAGCTGTCGTCTAGTGCTAGCTAGTTGTCATCTTATGCTAGTCAGTGGTTGGAAGCCGAGCCCTATACTGCCTTCACGGACAAGAACAACAAGGGCTTCCCATGACCGCTCCGGACCGCTTCCGCTCCACCCATTCCCCTGCCGATCGCTTCGCCGAACTGCTGCTGCACAACGGCCGTTTCTACACCCTTGACCCAGCCCAGTCCTGGGCCGAGGCCGTGGCCATCCGTGATGGCCGGCTGCTGGCGGTGGGCCGCCGGGAGGACATGGAGCAGCTGATCGGCCCGGATACCCTGGTGCGCGACCTCGAAGGCGCGTTCTGCATGCCCGGCCTGCACGATATGCACACCCACCCGGACCTGGCGCTGAACCCGCGCTACGCCGACGACCTCGATGTCGGCATCGAGGACCCGACCCCGGAGCAGCTTGCCAAAACCATCCGCGACTACGCTGACAGCCACCCCGGCGATGGCTGGGTCTACGGCCAGTACTGGGTGCGCTACACCTTCCGCGAAGCTGGGCTGAAGCCGGGCCGCGAGTGGCTCGACAGCATCCTGCCGGACCGCCCGGTGGCGCTGCTCGACCGCATGTGGGGCACCATGATGGTCAACTCCCGCGCGCTGGAGCTGGCCGGCATCGACGCCAGTACCCCTGACCCGCGCAACGGCTATCTGGAGCGCGACGAGCTGACCGGCGAGCCCAACGGCCTGATGATCGACGGCGCCTACGCGCTGATCCACGCCGCCATGCCGCCCACCCCGGCGAAGGTGCTGCGCCAGTCTTATCGCGAGGGCGTGCACTTCCAGAGCTCGCGCGGCGTCACTGCGGCCAAGTACCTGCACGTCTGCGAGAATCGCCTGGACGCGCTCAAGTACCTCGACGATGCCGGGCAACTGACCCTGCGCGTGGAAGCGGCGATCAGCTGGCAGGACGACATCTTCCCGGTGCGTCGCCGCTGGGAGCTGCTAAGCGGCGAGCGTCACTACTATCGCAGCGCACGGTTGTCGGCGAACGCTGTGAAGTTCCACTTCGACGGTACCGTCGAGCCGCGCTCCTCCTTCCTTATTACACCCTGGCCGGGCGAAGACGCCTGGCGCGGCAAGCTCAATCTGACCCCCGAGCACATCACCGACATGGTGGTGGACATGGACAACCGTGGCATCCGCGTCATCGCCCACTGCACTGGCGATGCGGCGTCCGACGTGTTCCTCGATGCGGTGGCCGAGGCGCGCCGGCGCAACGGTTTCAGTGGTGTGCGTCACCAGTGCGCGCACAGCACTATCCTGCATCCGGGCAATCTCAAGCGCTTCCGCGAGCTGGAAGTGATCGCCGAGTTCTCCCCGGCAGCCTGGTATCCGACGCCGTTTGCCAGCGGAGCGCGTTCGGGCTATGGCACGGATCGGCTGAAGCGCATCTACGATTTCAAGGGCGTGCTGGCCGCCGGCGGTATCGCAGTGTTCGGCACCGACTGGCCGGTGGCGTCCATCGACCCCTGGCTGGCGCTGGAAACCCTGGTCACCCGGCAAAACCCGTGGAATGACGACCCGGCCTGCTTCGGCGAGCCGATCAGCCTGGAGCAGGCGATCCGCGTGGCGACCCTCAATGGCGCCTATGCCATGGGCCTGGAGAAGCTCACCGGCAGCCTGGAGGCTGGCAAGTCGGCGGACTTCATCGTGCTCGACCGCAACCTGTTCGAGCAGCCGGCGCGCAACTTTATCCACCGCACCCAGGTGCAACTGACCTTCGTCGAAGGCCGCCCGGTGTACGACCGCCTCGGCCAGTTCAGCGATACCGCCCTGGCGGCGGTGTGGCAGGGCGAGCCGCCGCGCATCGAAGGCGTCAACGCATGAACGCCGCGAGCATCCCGGTGACGGTGGTCGCCGGCTTCCTCGGCGCGGGCAAGACCACGCTGCTGCGCAACCTGCTGGAGCGCTGCGAAGGCCGGCGCCTGGCGGTAATCGTCAATGACTTCGGCGAGCTGAATATCGATGCCGGGATGATCGCCGAGCAGACCGAGGCGGTGTACAGCCTGGAGAACGGCTGCATCTGTTGCAGCGTGCAGGACGACCTGCTGGCGCAGCTGGAGCGATTGGCGACTATGCACCCGCCGCTGGAACAGGTGGTGATCGAGTGCAGCGGGGTGTCCGACCCGCAGCGCATCGTGCAGACGCTGGGTTATCCGAAGCTGCGCAAGCGCCTGCATCTGGATGCGGTGCTCACCGTGGTCGATGCTGCCCGCCGGGAACCGCTGGAGGGCGAGTACGCGCGACTGGAGCGCATGCAGGCGGCAGCCGCCGATCTGCTGCTGCTGAACAAGTGCGACCTGCTGGCCGCTGACGAACGCGCCCGCCAGCGAGAGCGCTTTGGCCGCGGCGCGCGGGTACTGGAGACCATCCAGGCGCAGGTTCCCGATGAGCTGCTGCTCGGTGAACCGTCACGCAAGCTGCGGCCCCGCGGACAGGACGGTATCGACCATGGCGACCTGTTCGACAGCTGGAGCTGGCAGGGCGACGCGACCTTCGATGGCACGCGGCTGAAGCACTGGCTGGAGACGCTGCCGCGCGGCCTGCTGCGCCTGAAGGGGCTGATTCGCCTGGCGGGGCAGGGCGAGGCGGTCTGGCTGCAATATGTGGGCGGGCGTTATCAGTTACGCACAGCGACGGCAGGCGAGGCTGAGCAGGGTTCGCGGCTGGTGTTCATTGCGGAGAAGGATGCTGGGTTGCGGGCGGATCTCGAGGTCGGCCTGCGTAGCTGCTCTTCGTAGGATCGAGGGGGACGCCTAGTTCTTGCTCGCGAACCGCCCAGCGCCGGAGTTGCCTGTGAGGAGTTCGCGAGCTAGCTCGCTCCTACAAGGTCAGCTCCCAAGCAGCAGACAATAAAAAACCGGCCACTAGGGCCGGTTTCTCATCACGCCCCGAACTCAGCGGTATTCGCAGAGGTAGGCGGTATCCTGGGCGACTTTCAGCTGGAACTTGCTATTGGCCGGCACGGTGAAGTTGCTGCCGCCTTCGAAGGTTTCCCAGCTGTCGCTGCCCGGCAGCTTGACGGTCAGCGCGCCGGCGACGACGTGCATCACCTCCAGCTGGCTGGTGCCGAATTCGTATTCGCCGGGAGCCATCACGCCAATGGTGGCGGGGCCTGCGGCCATGTCGAAGGCGATGGATTTGACAGTGCCGTCGAAGTACTCGTTGACCTTGAACATGGGCTTCTCCTGCTAGAGGGGTGAAAAATGGCCCGCCAGTATGCCCAAGGCCGCAGGCCCCGTCACTAGAGCGGCGCAGGCGACCGTGCAGTCAGTGCCAGGTTGGTGCTGAATCGATGGATCGGTGCTTTCAGCCGGCAACGGGCAGGGTCAGCGGCAGTAGGCGGGCGGTATTGCGGGCGTCTTCCAAGGCACGGTGCGGCTGCCCCTGGAAATGCAGGCCGGCCAGATGCAGCGCGGCGTTCAGGCCCACCGGGCGCTTGAGTTGGCGGGCCTGGGCGAAGCGCTGCTTGAGGTTGACGTGGGGGACGCGGGACAGGTGGCTGTCCAGGTGCTGGCGGCGCCACTCCAATTCCAGCTGGTGGCGGTCGTAGTCGCCCCAGCTGGTCCAGCCGGCCAGGCGCGGGCTGTGCTGGGCGAGCCAGCGCTCAAACTGCGGCCAGACCTCGTGCAGCGGCGCGGCGGCATCGACGTTGGCCTGGGTGATGTGGGTGAGTTCGCGACAGAAGGTCGTCAGTAGCGGGCGCCGCTGCGGGCGGACGAAACGCTGGAAATGGTCCAGCTCGCGGCCGTCGGCCTCGGCCACCAGGCTTGCGCCGATCTCGATGATCTCCATTTCCTCGACCGGCCAGCCGCCTTCCTCGGTGGTGGCTTCCAGGTCGATCACCAGCCAGTGGGGCATAGTCGGTGCTCTTGGTTGGGTTCGAATCGAGTATGGAAGGCGTTTGCGGGACCGGCAAACCGCTGTGCTAGGCTGAGCGACTCGATCGGACAAGGGGACTGCGATGGCGAAAGTGGCTTTCATTGGCCTGGGCGTGATGGGTTATCCCATGGCCGGGCATCTGGCGCGTGAAGGACATGAGGTGTGCGTCTACAACCGCACCGCGAGCCGCGCCGCCCAGTGGGTCAAGCAGTTCGGCGGTCGCTCGGCCGAGACCCCGCGTGACGCCGCACAGTGGGCCGACTTTGTGATGTGCTGCGTGGGTAACGATGACGACCTGCGCAGTGTGGTGCTGGGCGAGGACGGCGCGCTGGCTGGCATGCAGCCCGGCGCGGTGCTGGTGGACCACACCACAGCCTCGGCCGAAGTCGCCCGCGAACTGGCGGTGGCGGCGGCCGAGCGCGAGCTGGGCTTCCTCGATGCGCCGGTGTCCGGCGGCCAGGCCGGCGCCGAGAATGGCGCACTGACGGTGATGGTTGGCGGTGACGCGAACCTCTACGCCCGCACCGAGCCGGTAATTGCCACCTATTCACGCATGGTGCGGCGCATGGGGCCGGTGGGCAGCGGCCAACTGACCAAGATGGTCAACCAGATCTGTGTCGGCGGCCTGCTTCAAGGTTTGTCCGAGGCGCTGCACTTCGCCCAGTGCGCCGGCCTCGATGGCATGGCCGCGATGGAGGTGATCAGCAAGGGCGCCGCGCAGTCCTGGCAGCTGGAGAATCGTCACCAGAGCATGCTGGAAGGGCGTTTCGACTTCGGCTTTGCGGTGGACTGGATGCGCAAGGACCTGGGCATCGTCCTCGACGAAGCCCGCCGCAACGGCGCGCAACTGCCGGTCACGGCGCTGGTCGACCAGTTCTACGCCGAAGTGCAGGCCGCCGGTGGCGGACGCTGGGACACCTCCAGCCTGATCACCCGCCTTCAGGACTCACCCAAGGCCTGATCCATTTTCCTCCCCTCAGGTGGCGCCATCGGTCGCGCGCCACTCCTGATCGCTTCAGGCGCGGAAGATAAAGTACACCGCGCCCAGCAGGCACAAGCCGGCCCATAGATAGTCGAGCTTCAGTGGCTGTTGCATGAAGTACACGCTGAATGGCACGAAGACCGCCAGCGTGATGACCTCCTGCATGATCTTCAGCTGCCCCACCGACATCACCGTGTACCCGATGCGGTTGGCCGGCACCTGCAGCAAATACTCGAACAGTGCGATGCCCCAGCTGACCAGCGCCGCGATGATCCATGGCTTGCTGCTCAGGGTTTTCAGGTGGCCGTACCAGGCGAAGGTCATGAACAGGTTTGAGAGCGACAGAAGAAACGCGGTTTGCAGCCAGACCGGCATGACAGCGACTCCAGTGAGGGACTGCGCCAGAGCCTAGTGGATGCGCGACGCGACAGCCAAGGGGGGAAATTGATCAGGTTCCTATTGCGGGGAGCAGCAATGGTACCGGTCATGGCGGCCGAGCAGACCTGGCGTCCGGGTGACTATCGCCTGGAGTGGGATAGTGCGTCCTTCGCTCTGCGCGCGTATCGCGTGCAGACGCTGTGGCAAACCCGTTGCGGCGCGATGTTTGTCCACGAACACCATGAGCTTCTGTGTCGTCAGCAACAGTTGGACTCCGTGTACGCTGATCCGGCCAGCTTGGCGGAATCGCCGACGAGCTATATGCTCGGCGACCAATTTCTGGTGGCCCCGGTGCTGGAACCCGGTGTCTAGCGCCTGAGCGCGACTTTGCCCGAGGACCGCTGGGTGTACCTTTGGGGCGGTAGCGCCTTCGAGGTGGCTTCCGGTGGTGCAGTCGAAGTCGCTGTACCCATTGGTGAGCCGGCGGTGTTCTACCGTGCTGGCTAGCACCTGGTAGCGGCGCTGCGCGAGCAGGGGCTGCTGCGCTCCAATCCTTGACGTCGAGTAGAGAATTCATCCCATGCAATGCCGTATCGGCTGTGGCGCCTGCTGCATAGCACCGTCGATTTCCTCGCCCATCCCCGGCATGCCTGACGGCAAGCCGGCGGGCGTACGCTGCGTGCAACTGGATGAGCGTAATCTGTGCAAACTATTCGGCGACTCGCGGCGTCCAAAGGTCTGTGCGGCCTTCGAGGCGGACGCGGACGCCTGCGGCAGCAGCAACGAGCAGGCCCTGCAGATCCTCACCGAGTGGGAACGCATCACCGCCGCCTGATGTGACTTGGAAGTCACGTTTTCGCGGTCCATACTGACGCCCCGACCCGCTCAAGACCGCGGATTGCGACAGGGCGGCGGCTTTTGCTGCCCCCACAAGATCAAGAATAAAGAGAGGTAAGACGATGCGTGGTGTATTGCGTATGACCCTGCTGGCCACTGCCGTGATGGGCTTTGCCGGTACTGTCCTGGCGGAAGACTGGAAGCTGGAGAAGGAAGACGACGGCGTGAAGGTCTTCCTCAGCCCTGTGGCAGGCTCCAAGTACAAGGCTTACCGTGGCGTCGTCGACATCAAGGCCGATGTGGCCAAGATCAACGCCCTGCAGGAAGACGTGACCGGGTCCTGCAAGTGGATCCACGCCTGCGCCGAAATGCGCCTGCTGAAAACCGAAGGCGACAATTCCTGGACCTACTCGAAGATCGACATGCCCTGGCCGGTGACCGGCCGCGACGTGGTGATCCACGTGACCACCGAGAAGACCGCAGACGGCGGCCTGATTCGTCATCTCAAGGCCGAGCCGACCTACATCCCGGAAGAGAAGGGCGAAATTCGCGTGCCGAAGCTGATCGGCGAGTGGAAGCTGGTGCCCAAGGGCGCCGGCGTGACCGAAGTGACCTACCAGGTACAGACCGAGCCGGGTGGCAGCATCCCATCCTGGCTGGCCAACAGCTTCGTGGTGGATGCGCCGATGAACACCCTGAAGGGCCTGCGCAGCGCTGCCGAGAAATAACAGGCGCTGACGTTCCCCCCTCATGAAAAGCCGCCTTCGGGCGGCTTTTTCGTTCATGTCGTGGCGCGTCGGTGAGGCTCGCTCCTGCTGGAAGGCGAAGCCTTGTCCATGGCAATAAAAAAAGGCCGCCCGAAGGCGGCCTTTTCTCGTACGCCGTAGCGCTTAGCGGGCCTTGAGGTCCATGAAGTCGCGCTGGGTGGCGCCGGTGTAGAGCTGACGCGGACGGCCGATCTTGTACGGACCGGAGAGCATTTCCTGCCAGTGCGAGATCCAGCCCACGGTACGTGCCAGGGCGAAGATCACGGTGAACATGCTGGTCGGAATGCCGATGGCTTTCAGGATGATGCCGGAGTAGAAGTCCACGTTCGGGTAGAGGTTGCGCTCCACGAAGTAGGGATCGTGGCGGGCGATTTCTTCCAGCTTCATGGCCAGTTCCAGTTGCGGGTCGTTGATGCCCAGTTCCTGGAGAACCTCGTCGCAGGTCTGTTTCATGACCTTGGCGCGCGGGTCGAAGTTCTTGTACACGCGGTGGCCGAAGCCCATCAGCTTGAACGGATCGTTCTTGTCCTTGGCCTTGGCCACGAACTTCTCGATGTTCGATACGTCGCCGATCTCGTCAAGCATGCGCAGAACGGCTTCGTTCGCGCCGCCGTGAGCCGGACCCCACAGGGCGGCGATGCCCGAGGCGATACAGGCGAACGGGTTGGCACCCGAGGAGCCCGCCAGACGCACGGTGGAGGTGGAGGCATTCTGCTCGTGGTCGGCGTGCAGGATGAAGATGCGGTCCATGGCCTTGGCCAGCACAGGGCTGATCGGCTTGGTCTCGCAAGGTGTGTTGAACATCATATGCAGGAAGTTTTCTGCATAGTTCAGATCGTTGCGCGGGTACATCATCGGCTCGCCCTTGGAGTACTTGTACACCATGGCGGCGATGGTCGGCATCTTGGCGATCAGACGATGCGCCGAGACTTCCCGGTGCTTCGGATTATTGATGTCCAGGGAGTCGTGATAGAAGGCGGAGAGGGCACCGATCACGCCGCACATCACGGCCATCGGGTGCGCATCACGGCGGAAGCCGTTAAAGAAGGTCTTCAGCTGTTCATGAACCATGGTGTGGTTCTTGATGGTGCCGACGAACTTTTCCTTCTGCTCGGCAGTGGGCAGTTCGCCGTTGAGCAGCAGGAAGCAGGTTTCCAGGTAGTCGGACTTCTCGGCGAGCTGTTCGATCGGGTAGCCGCGGTGCAGCAGTACGCCTTTATCACCATCGATGTAGGTGATCTTCGACTCGCAGGAGGCGGTGGACATGAAGCCGGGGTCGAAAGTGAAGTGACCCGTGGAGGTCAGGCCACGCACGTCGACTACATCGGGACCCAGCGTGCCGGAGAGGACAGGCAGTTCGACGGGGGCAGCGCCCTCGATGATCAACTGCGCTTTTTTGTCAGCCATGATGGCCTCCTATTTATGCTTGAAATCATCTGTACGACCCCCCACGCAGGGCCCGCACCACTATAGAGAGATAAATCCGAATGTCAATTTGCACAATCGGAGAAGTTTGGCTCCTCCAAGCCCCTGTTTTGCCGGAAAAATTTGCCTGTTTACGCCTTTTCGGGGGGTGCGGCAATTAGTCCTTAGGTGGAGGTCTTTCCGTTGTCATTAGGAGCCTAACTGTCTATACTCGGCGACCAGCCGCCAAGGGCCGTCCGGCCTAGCTTGATTGGTGGTTGTCACTCCCGAAGGTGATGGGTACCTGACAAGTGCACCTCCCGACAACTAGCCCCGATTCATAGAAGGGCTCTCAGTGTGAAAAAAGCCGTGAATAGCAAACGACCCGTAAACCTAGACCTAAGGACCATCCAACTCCCTATCACTGCTTACACGTCGATTCTCCACCGTATCTCTGGCGTCATTCTGTTCGTGGGCATCGCAGTGCTGCTGTTCGCACTGGATCGTTCCCTCGCTTCGGAAGAAAGCTTCGAGCAGGTGAAGGCGTGTCTGACCCATCCGTTGGTCAAGCTTGTGATCTGGGGCCTGCTGTCTGCGCTCCTGTACCACCTGGTAGCCGGTATTCGTCACCTCGTCATGGACGCAGGTATTGGCGAAACGCTGGAAGGCGGTAAGCGTGGTTCGAAAATCGTCATCGCTGTCGCAGTGGTGCTGATCGTTCTGGCGGGGGTATGGGTATGGTAACTAACGTCACAAACTTGTCGCGTTCGGGTCTCTATGACTGGATGGTCCAGCGCGTCTCCGCGGTCGTTCTCGCGGCTTATGTTCTCTTCCTGCTGGGCTTCCTGATCGCTCACCCGGGTGTTACCTACACCGAGTGGCATGGTCTGTTCTCCCACAGCCTGATGAAGATTTTCAGCCTGTTGACGCTGGTTTCCCTGAGCGTGCACGCGTGGGTTGGTATGTGGACCATCACTACTGACTACCTGACTCCGATGGCGCTGGGCAAGTCCGCGACCGTCGTGCGTTTCCTCGTCCAGGCGGTATGCGGCATGGCCATGTTCGCATTCTTCGTCTGGGGTGTGCAGATTCTCTGGGGTAACTGATCCATGGCTAGCATTCGTACTCTTTCCTTCGACGCCATCATCGTTGGTGGTGGCGGCGCCGGCATGCGCGCTGCGCTGCAACTGGCCCAAGGCGGTCACAAGACTGCCGTGGTGACCAAGGTCTTCCCGACCCGTTCGCACACCGTGTCCGCCCAGGGCGGCATCACCTGCGCCATCGCTTCGGCTGACCCGAACGACGATTGGCGCTGGCACATGTACGACACCGTCAAGGGCTCCGACTACATCGGTGACCAGGACGCTATCGAATACATGTGCTCCGTCGGCCCGGAAGCCGTGTTCGAGCTCGAACACATGGGGCTGCCGTTCTCCCGTACCGAGCAGGGCCGCATCTACCAGCGTCCATTCGGTGGCCAGTCCAAGGACTTCGGCAAGGGTGGCCAGGCTGCCCGTACCTGCGCCGCGGCTGACCGTACCGGTCACGCCCTGCTGCACACTCTCTATCAGGCCAACCTGAAGAGCGGTACTTCTTTCCTTAATGAGTGGTACGCGGTTGACCTGGTGAAGAACCAGGACGGTCATGTGGTTGGCGTCATCGCCATCGACATCGAAACCGGCGACACCGTTTATATCCGCTCCAAAGCCGTGGTCCTGGCCACTGGCGGTGCCGGCCGTATCTACGCCTCCACCACCAACGCCCTGATCAACACCGGTGACGGCATCGGTATGGCCCTGCGTGCTGGCGTGCCGGTGCAGGACATCGAGATGTGGCAGTTCCACCCGACCGGCATCGCCGGCGCAGGTGTACTGGTTACCGAAGGCTGCCGCGGTGAAGGTGGCTACCTGATCAACGCCCATGGCGAGCGTTTCATGGAGCGTTACGCTCCGAACGCGAAAGACCTGGCAGGCCGCGACGTGGTTGCCCGCTCCATGGTCAAGGAAGTGATCGCCGGCAACGGCGTTGGCCCGAACAAGGACCACGTACTGCTGAAGCTCGACCACCTCGGCGAAGAAGTTCTGCACAGCCGCCTGCCCGGCATCTGCGAACTGTCCAAGACCTTCGCCCATGTTGACCCGGTCGTCGCTCCGATCCCGGTTATCCCGACCTGCCATTACATGATGGGCGGCGTTGCCACCAACATCCATGGACAGGCCCTGACCATGGACTCCAACGGCAACGAGCAGATCATCGAAGGCCTGTTCGCCGTCGGCGAAGTGGCTTGCGTATCGGTTCACGGCGCCAACCGCCTGGGGGGCAACTCGCTGCTCGACCTGGTTGTGTTCGGTCGTGCCACCGGCCTGCACCTGGAGAAGGCGCTCAAGGATGGTATCGAGCACCGCCAGGCTTCCGAGTCCGACCTGGAATCCGCTTTCAAGCGTCTGAACGGCGTGAACGAGCGCACCAGTGGCGAAGAAGTCGCTCCGCTCAAGCGCGAACTGCAATCCTGCATGCAGAACTACTTCGGTGTATTCCGTACCGGCGAATACATGCAGAAAGGTATCGCTCAGCTGGCTGATCTGCGTGAGCGCATCGCTGCGGTCAAGATCAACGACAAGAGCCAGGCATTCAACACGGCGCGTATCGAAGCGCTGGAACTGCAGAACCTCCTCGAAGTGGCCGAAGCCACTGCGATTGCGGCTGAAGCCCGCAAAGAGTCCCGCGGCGCGCATGCCCGTGAAGATTTCGAGGAGCGCGACGACGAGAACTGGCTGTGCCACACCCTGTACTTCCCGGGTGAGAAGCGTGTAGCCAAGCGTGCCGTCAACTTCGCGCCGAAAACTGTTCCGGCATTCGAACCCAAGGTTCGTACTTACTAAGGGTGCCCGCCATGTTGCAAGTGAGTGTTTACCGCTACAACCCTGAGAAGGACGCTGCACCTTACATGCAGGACTTCCAGGTCGATACCGACGGCAAGGACATCATGGTCCTGGACGTGCTGGCGCTGATCAAGGAACAGGACGAGGGCTTCTCCTACCGTCGTTCCTGCCGTGAAGGCGTGTGCGGTTCCGATGGTATGAACATGAATGGCAAGAACGGCCTGGCCTGCATCACGCCTCTGTCGGCCGTTGGCCTGAAGGGCGGCAAGCTGGTCATTCGCCCGCTGCCCGGCCTGCCGGTCATCCGTGACCTGGTCGTCGACATGCGCATCTTCTACAAGCAGTACGAGAGCGTGAAGCCGTTCCTGCAGAACAAATATGCAGCGCCGGCCATCGAACGTCTGCAAAGCCCGGAAGAGCGCGAGAAGCTGGACGGTCTGTACGAGTGCATCCTGTGCGCCTGCTGCTCGACCTCCTGCCCGTCGTTCTGGTGGAACCCCGACAAGTTCCTGGGTCCCGCCGCACTGCTGCAAGCCTATCGCTTCCTGGCCGACAGCCGTGACACCGAAACTCAGGCGCGCCTGGCGAGCCTGGATGACCCGTTCAGCGTCTTCCGCTGCCGCGGGATCATGAACTGCGTGAACGTCTGCCCGAAGGGTCTGAACCCCACCAAGGCAATCGGTCACATCCGTAACATGCTGCTGCAGAGCGGCACTTGATCCGAGGGCCGCGCGCCCAAAGATCATTGCAAGAGCGACACCTGTACCGCCGGAACATTTTCCGGCGGTACAGTCCCTAGGACCCAAGCCCACAAAGCGGGGGTCCTGTTTTGAAAACGTATATATGACCAGCAGGGGCATCCGGGCTGGTACCCGGACTATCTGCGGGGATCGGTGGCTTGAAGTCGCTGTGTATGACTTCGCGCCAGAGATTCCACAGGTGGAGTCCCCTTACCGAGGGTGACCAAGCATGCACGAAAGCGTAATGCAGCGGATGTGGAACAGTGCCCATCTATCCGGTGGAAACGCTGCCTACGTCGAAGAGCTCTACGAGCTCTACCTGCACGACCCGAACGCTGTGCCAGAAGAGTGGCGCACGTACTTCCAGAAGCTCCCCGCCGACGGCAATCCTGCCCCCGACGTCTCGCATTCCTCTATCCGTGATCATTTCGTACTCCTGGCCAAGAATCAGCGCCGCGCCGCGCCTGTTTCCGCTGGCAGCGTAAGCACCGAGCACGAGAAAAAGCAGGTTGAAGTCCTGCGTCTGATCCTGGCATACCGTCTGCGTGGACATCAGGCAGCATCGCTCGATCCGCTGGGTCTCTGGGTGCGTACCGCTCCCTCCGATCTGTCGCTCGAACACTACGGGCTCACCGCTGCAGACCTCGACACTACTTTCCGTACCGGTGAGCTCTACATCGGCAAGGAAGAGGCGACCCTGCGTGAAATCATCGATGCGCTGAAGCAGACCTACTGCAGCACTATCGGCGCCGAATTCATGCACATCGTCGATTCCGAGCAACGCCACTGGTTCGCCCAGCGCCTGGAAAGCGTGCGCGGCCGTCCGACGTACTCTGTCGACGCCCGTTCCCACCTGCTCGAGCGCCTCACCGCCGCCGAAGGCCTGGAAAAGTACCTGGGCACCAAGTATCCAGGCACCAAGCGTTTCGGCCTGGAAGGTGGCGAGAGCCTCATCCCGATGGTTGACGAGATCATCCAGCGCTCCGGTTCCTACGGCGTCAAGGAAATCGTCATCGGTATGGCCCACCGTGGCCGTCTGAACGTCCTGGTCAACACCCTGGGCAAGAACCCGCGCGAGCTGTTCGACGAGTTCGAAGGCAAGAAGCTGGTAGAGATGGGCTCGGGTGACGTGAAGTACCATCAGGGCTTCTCCTCCAACGTCATGACCACCGGCGGCGAAGTCCACCTGGCACTGGCGTTCAACCCCTCGCACCTGGAAATCGTTTCCCCGGTGGTCGAGGGCTCGGTACGTGCCCGCCAGGACCGTCGTAAAGATGGCAGCGGCGACAAGGTCGTACCGATCTCCATCCACGGCGATGCTGCTTTCGCGGGGCAGGGCGTGGTCATGGAAACCTTCCAGATGTCGCAGACCCGTGCTTACAAGACGGGCGGCACCATCCACATCGTGATCAACAACCAGGTCGGCTTCACCACCAGCCGTCAGGACGATGCTCGTTCCACCGAGTACGCGACCGACGTGGCGAAGATGATCCAGGCGCCGATCTTCCATGTGAATGGCGACGATCCGGAAGCGGTCCTGTTCGTGACCCAGCTGGCCATAGATTACCGCATGCAGTTCAAGCGTGACGTGGTCATCGACCTGGTCTGCTACCGCCGTCGCGGCCACAACGAGGCCGACGAGCCGAGCGGCACCCAGCCGCTGATGTACCAGCAGATCGCCAAGCAGCGCACCACCCGCGAAATCTATGCCGATGCATTGATCGCCGCTGGCGTGCAGACTGCCGAGCAGGCCCAGGAGAAAGTCGACGAATACCGCGACGCTCTCGACAACGGCCTGCACGTGGTGAAAAGCCTGGTGAAGGAGCCCAACAAGGAGCTCTTCGTCGACTGGCGTCCGTACATCGGCCACGGCTGGACCGCGCGTCACGACACCCGTTGCGACCTGAAGACCCTGCAGGACCTGTCCAACAAGCTGCTGGAAACCCCGGACGGCTTCGTCATGCAGCGTCAGGTCCAGAAGATCTACGAAGACCGCGCCAAGATGGCTGCCGGTGGTTTCCCGATCAACTGGGGCTTCGCCGAGAACCTGGCCTACGCCACCCTGCTGTTCGAAGGTCACCCGGTCCGCATGACCGGTCAGGACGTCGGCCGCGGCACCTTCTCGCACCGCCATGCGGCGCTGCACAACCAGAAGGACGACTCGGTCTACATCCCGCTGGCCAACCTGTTCGACGGCCAGCCGCGCGTCAGCCTGTACGACTCCTACCTCTCGGAAGAAGCTGTACTGGCGTTCGAATACGGCTACGCCACCACCACCCCGGATGCACTCGTGGTGTGGGAAGCGCAGTTCGGTGACTTCGCCAACGGTGCGCAGGTCGTGATCGACCAGTTCATCACCAGCGGCGAAACCAAGTGGCAACGCCTGTGTGGTCTGACCATGCTGCTGCCGCACGGTTACGAAGGCCAGGGTCCGGAGCACTCCTCCGCGCGTCTGGAGCGTTACCTGCAGCTGTGCGCCGAGCAGAACATCCAGGTCTGCGTGCCGACTACCCCGGCCCAGGTCTACCACATGCTGCGCCGTCAGGTGATCCGACCCCTGCGCAAGCCGCTGATCGTGATGACTCCGAAGTCGCTGCTGCGTCACAAGCTGGCCATCTCGACCCTGGAAGATCTGGCCGACGGTTCGTTCCAGACTGTGATCAACGAGATCGACAGCCTGGATCCGAAGAAAGTCGACCGCATCGTGCTGTGTAGCGGCAAGGTCTACTACGACCTGCTGGAGAAGCGTCGTGCCGAAGGTCTCGAGAACATCGCGATCGTTCGTCTCGAGCAGCTGTATCCGTTCCCGGAAGACGATCTGGCGGAGGTCCTGTCGCAGTACAAGAACCTCAAGCACATCGTCTGGTGCCAGGAAGAGCCGATGAACCAGGGCGCCTGGTACTGCTCGCAGCACCACATGCGTCGTGTCATCGCCGCGCACAAGAAAGGTCTCAACCTGGAATACGCGGGCCGCGAAGGCTCGGCAGCTCCGGCTTGCGGCTACGCTTCGATGCACGCCGAGCAGCAGGAAAAACTGCTGCAGGACGCCTTCACCGTTTAACGCCAACGCGCAGTTGATACCGAATTTAAGGAAACACACATAATGGCTATCGAAATCAAAGCCCCAACCTTCCCGGAATCGGTTGCCGACGGTACCGTCGCAACCTGGCACAAGAAGGTCGGTGAAGCTGTCAAGCGTGACGAGCTGATCGTCGACATCGAAACCGACAAGGTCGTGATCGAAGTACTGGCCGAGGCCGACGGTGTCCTGGCTGAGATCGTCAAGAACGAAGGCGACACCGTTCTCTCCAACGAACTGCTGGGCAAGCTGAGTGAAGGCGGTGCTGCCGCTGCCGCTCCGGCTGCTGCCTCGGCTCCGGCTGCCGCGCCGGCCGCTGCTGCCCCGGCTGCCGCCGCTGGTGACGACAACATCCTCTCGCCGGCCGCCCGCAAGCTGGCCGAAGAGAACGGCATCGACCCGAACAGCCTGGCCGGCACCGGCAAGGGTGGTCGCGTGACCAAGGAAGACGTCGTAGCTGCTGTTGAAGCCAAGAAGAACGCCCCGGCTGCCGCTCCGGCCGCCAAGGCTGCCGCTCCGGCTGCTGCCGCCGCTCCCGTGTTCGCCGCTGGCGACCGCGTCGAGAAGCGCGTTCCGATGACCCGCCTGCGCGCCAAGGTTGCCGAGCGTCTGGTCGAAGCCCAGTCCTCCATGGCCATGCTGACTACCTTCAACGAAGTCAACATGAAGCCGATCATGGACCTGCGCAACAAGTACAAGGACCTGTTCGAGAAGAAGCACAACGGCGTTCGCCTGGGCTTCATGTCCTTCTTCGTCAAGGCCGCCACCGAAGCCCTGAAGCGCTTCCCTGGCGTCAACGCCTCGATCGACGCCAACGACATCGTCTACCACGGCTACCAGGACATCGGTGTGGCAGTTTCCAGCGACCGCGGTCTGGTCGTACCGGTACTGCGTAACGCCGAGTTCATGAGCCTGGCCGAGATCGAGAACGGCATCGCCACCTTCGGCAAGAAAGCCAAAGACGGCAAGCTGTCCATCGAAGACATGACCGGTGGTACTTTCACCATTTCCAACGGTGGCGTATTCGGTTCTCTTCTGTCGACTCCGATCGTCAACCCGCCGCAGACCGCGATCCTCGGCATGCACAAGATCCAGGAGCGCCCGATGGCCGTTAATGGCCAGGTCGTGATCCTGCCGATGATGTACCTGGCGCTGTCCTACGATCACCGCATGATCGATGGCAAGGAAGCGGTCAGCTTCCTGGTCACCATGAAGGATCTGCTGGAAGATCCGGCTCGCCTGCTGCTCGACGTCTGATACGTCAGTTCACACGACGGCCCCGTACTACACGACGGCCCCGAAAGGGGCCGTCCGCTTCACCGGAATAAGGATTGAGACATGAGCCAGAAATTCGACGTGGTTGTGATTGGTGCCGGCCCTGGCGGTTACGTAGCCGCCATCCGTGCCGCCCAACTCGGCCTGAAGACCGCTTGCATCGAGAAGTACATCGGTAAAGAGGGCAAGGTCGCTCTCGGCGGTACCTGCCTGAACGTAGGCTGCATTCCGTCCAAGGCGCTGCTGGACAGCTCCTGGAAGTACAAGGAAGCCAAAGAGAGCTTCGACGTTCACGGTATCTCCACTGGCGAAGTGAAGATGGACGTTCCGGCGATGATCGGCCGCAAGGCCAACATCGTGAAGAACCTGACTGGCGGCATCGCCACCCTGTTCAAGGCCAACGGCGTGACCTCCTTCGAAGGCCACGGCAAGGTCCTGGCCAACAAGCAGGTCGAAGTGACCGGCCTGGATGGCAAGACCCAGGTTCTGGAAGCCGACAACATCATCATCGCCTCGGGCTCGCGCCCGGTGGAAATCCCGCCGGCCCCGCTGACCGACGACGTCATCGTCGACTCCACCGGCGCCCTGGAATTCCAGAGCGTACCGAAGAAGCTGGGCGTGATCGGCGCCGGCGTCATCGGCCTGGAACTGGGTTCGGTCTGGGCTCGCCTGGGCGCTGAAGTCACCGTCCTTGAAGCCCTGGACAAGTTCCTCCCGGCCGCCGACGAGCAGATCGCCAAGGAAGCCCTGAAGACCCTGACCAAGCAAGGTCTGAACATCCGCCTGGGCGCTCGCGTCACCGGTTCGGACGTGAAGAAGAAGCAGGTCACCGTCACCTTCACCGACGCCAATGGCGAGCAGAAGGAAGTCTTCGACAAGCTGATCGTGGCCGTGGGCCGTCGCCCGGTGACTACCGATCTGCTGGCTGCCGACAGCGGCGTGACCCTGGACGAGCGTGGTTTCATCTTCGTCGACGACCAGTGCAAGACCAGCGTTCCGGGCGTCTACGCCATCGGTGACGTGGTCCGCGGCGCCATGCTGGCGCACAAGGCCTCGGAAGAGGGCGTGATGGTTGCCGAGCGCATCGCCGGCCACAAAGCCCAGATGAACTACGACCTGATTCCGTCGGTGATCTACACCCACCCGGAAATCGCATGGGTCGGCAAGACCGAGCAGCAGCTCAAGGGTGAAGGCGTCGAAGTCAACGTCGGTACCTTCCCGTTCGCTGCCAGCGGCCGCGCCATGGCTGCCAACGACACTGGCGGTCTGGTCAAGGTCATCGCCGATGCCAAGACCGACCGCGTACTGGGCGTCCACGTGATCGGCCCTAGCGCCGCCGAGCTGGTTCAGCAAGGTGCGATCGGCATGGAATTCGGCACCAGTGCCGAAGACCTGGGCATGATGGTCTTCTCCCACCCGACTCTGTCCGAAGCGCTGCACGAAGCGGCCCTGGCAGTGAATGGCCACGCCATCCACATCGCCAACCGCAAGAAGCGCTAAGGAACGGGACCACGGCGGGCAGGGCGGCAGTCTTTTGCGAGGGGCTGCCGTCCATCCCGCCGGATCGTTTCTCCCCCGAGGGGGATTCGGTCACAGGTGGCGTGGTGCCACGAGCGCCGCGCCGAATGCGCAATACCCAAGACGAAAACGGTAGACAAGCATGAATCTCCACGAATATCAGGGTAAGCAGCTGTTCGCTGAGTACGGCCTGCCCGTATCCAAGGGCTTCGCCGTCGACACACCCGAAGAGGCCGCAGAAGCCTGTGAAAAGATCGGTGGTACCGAGTGGGTCGTTAAAGCCCAGGTACACGCCGGTGGCCGCGGTAAAGCGGGCGGTGTGAAGCTGGTCAAGAGCAAAGAGGACGCCAAGGCGTTCGCTGCCAACTGGCTGGGCAAGCGTCTGGTGACTTACCAGACTGACGCCAATGGCCAGCCGGTCAGCAAGATCCTGGTGGAATCCTGCACCGACATCGACAAGGAGCTGTACCTCGGCGCCGTTGTCGACCGTTCCAGCCGTCGCATCGTCTTCATGGCCTCCACCGAAGGTGGCGTGGACATCGAGAAAGTTGCGCACGAGACTCCTGAGAAGATTCTGAAGGCCACCATCGATCCGCTGGTTGGCGCTCAGCCCTACCAGGGCCGCGAGCTGGCTTTCCAGCTGGGCCTGAAAGGCGACCAGATCAAGCAGTTCACCCACATCTTCGTTGGCCTGGCCAAGCTGTTCCAGGACTACGACCTGGCTCTGCTGGAAGTGAACCCGCTGGTGATCAAGAAAGACGGCAACCTGCACTGCCTGGACGCCAAGATCAACATCGACTCCAACGCCATGTACCGTCAGCCCAAGCTGCGCGCCATGCACGACCCGTCCCAGGACGACGCTCGTGAAGCCCATGCGCAGAAGTGGGAACTGAACTACGTTGCGCTGGAAGGCAACATCGGCTGCATGGTCAACGGCGCTGGCCTGGCCATGGGCACCATGGACATCGTCAACCTGCACGGCGGCAAGCCGGCCAACTTCCTCGACGTTGGCGGCGGTGCTACCAAAGAGCGCGTGACCGAAGCGTTCAAGATCATCCTGTCCGACAGCAACGTCGCTGCCGTTCTGGTGAACATCTTCGGCGGCATCGTTCGCTGCGACATGATTGCCGAAGGCATCATCGGCGCCGTGAAAGAAGTCGGCGTGAAAATCCCGGTTGTCGTTCGTCTGGAAGGCAACAACGCCGACCTCGGCGCCAAGGTCCTGGCCGAAAGCGGTCTGAACATCATCGCGGCGACCAGCCTGACCGACGCTGCCCAGCAAGTCGTCAAGGCCGCGGAGGGTAAGTAATGAGCGTCCTGATCAATAAAGACACCAAAGTCATCTGCCAGGGCTTCACCGGCTCGCAGGGTACCTTCCACTCCGAACAAGCCATCGCCTACGGCACCAAGATGGTTGGCGGCGTGACCCCCGGCAAGGGCGGCACCACCCACCTCGGCCTGCCGGTGTTCAACACCGTCAAGGAAGCCGTGGAAGCGACTGGCGCTGACGCTTCGGTCATCTACGTTCCGGCTCCGTTCTGCAAGGACTCGATCCTGGAAGCGGCCTTCGGCGGCATCAAGCTGATCGTCTGCATCACCGAAGGCATTCCGACCATCGACATGCTGGAAGCCAAGGTCAAGTGCGACGAGCTGGGCGTACGCCTGATCGGCCCGAACTGCCCGGGCGTGATTACTCCCGGCGAGTGCAAGATCGGCATCATGCCGGGTCACATCCACCTGCCGGGCAAGGTAGGCATCGTGTCGCGTTCCGGCACCCTGACCTACGAAGCCGTGAAGCAGACCACCGACGCCGGCTTCGGCCAGTCCACCTGCGTGGGCATCGGTGGTGACCCGATCCCGGGCTCCAACTTCATCGACATCCTGAAGCTGTTCCAGGAAGACCCGAAAACCGAAGCCATCGTCATGATCGGCGAAATCGGTGGTTCGGCCGAAGAAGAAGCGGCTGCCTACATCAAGGCCAACGTGACCAAGCCGGTGGTGTCCTACATCGCTGGTGTGACCGCACCGCCCGGCAAGCGCATGGGCCACGCCGGCGCCATCATCTCCGGTGGCAAGGGCACTGCGGACGAGAAGTTCGCCGCCCTGCAGGACGCTGGTGTGAAAACCGTGCGTTCCCTGGCTGACATCGGCAAGGCCCTGGCCGAGCTGACCGGCTGGCCGGTCAAGTAAGCGCCTCGCTTATTTAACCGCCCGTCAACAGAGGCCACCTTAGGGTGGCCTCTGTCGTTATGGCGGCGTCTACAAAGTGTCGTTCAGGCGACACCCGCTTTCATTCCGCGGACGATCTGACGTATGTCAGTGCAGTTCATCGGAATAGATCGTTAGGCTAGCAACTATATGAAGCGTCGCGTTCCCCACAAGGGAAGGCTCGCTCACCGTCCATTCCTACCCGGAAGCGACGGCGATTCCTGACCGGCACGGATGCCGGGATAACCAGAATGCAGGAGCAACCGGGCCACGAGCCCATGGAAAACCTCTGCTATCGGACTTCCAAGAACAAATCACCGTACCGATGACAGCAGCATCACAGGATGCGCAGGCTCACCCGCCGTGAGTTGGCCAATCCCGTTCGATGCGGCTTTGTCACGTCTGTACGGGCGAGGTGCCTTGGGAGACCACGAAACCGTTTCAGCACTGTGGTATTTCCCTTCATGAAAGTCTTGAAAGGCCAGGACATCCTGGCACTTGGTTTTATGACCTTCGCGCTGTTCGTCGGCGCGGGCAACATCATCTTCCCGCCGATCGTGGGCCTGCAGTCGGGGCCGCACGTGTGGATGGCCGCGCTGGGCTTCCTGATCACCGCAGTCGGCCTGCCGGTGATCACCGTCGTCGCGCTGGCCAAGGTTGGTGGTGCGATGGACACCCTCAGCCATCCTATCGGCAAGGTCGCCGGCGGGTTGCTGGCGGCTGTCTGCTACCTCTCGGTCGGGCCGCTGTTCGCCACCCCGCGTACCGCCACCGTCTCCTTCGAAGTCGGCATGGCGCCGCTGACCGGGGAGGGCGCGCTGCCGCTGTTCCTTTACAGCCTGGTGTACTTCGCGGTGGTGCTGGTGATCTCGCTGTATCCGGGCAAGCTGCTCGATACCGTCGGCCGCTTCCTCGCGCCGCTGAAGATCATCGCCCTGGCCGCACTGGGCATCGCTGCCTTCATGCTGCCGGCCGGTCCCATTGGTGTCGCCGAACCGGCCTACCAGGCCGCAGCGTTCTCCCAGGGCTTCGTCAATGGCTACCTGACCATGGATACCCTCGGCGCGCTGGTCTTCGGCATCGTCATCGTCAATGCGATCCGCTCGCGTGGCGTGCAGTCGCCGCGCCTGATCACCCGCTACGCCATCATCGCCGGCCTGATCGCCGGGGTCGGCCTGGCGCTGGTGTACATCAGTCTGTTCCGCCTGGGCGCTGGCAGCCACGACATCGCCGCTGGTGCCGCCAACGGCGCAGCCGTCCTGCACGCCTATGTGCAGCACACCTTCGGCTCGCTGGGCAGCACCTTCCTCGCCGTACTCATCGCGCTGGCCTGCCTGGTGACCGCCGTCGGCCTGACCTGCGCCTGCGCCGAGTACTTCTGCCGCATCCTGCCGCTGTCGTACCGCAGCCTGGTGGTCATCCTGGCCGGCTTCTCGCTGCTGGTATCGAACCTGGGCCTGACCAAGCTCATCCAGTTCTCGATCCCGGTGCTGACCGCCATCTACCCGCCGTGCATCGTGCTGGTGGCGCTGAGCTTCTGCGCCAGCCTGTGGCGTTCGCAGACCCGCATCGTCGCCCCGGTGATGGTGATCTCCTTCGTCTTCGGTCTCATCGATGCCCTGAAGGGCGCCAAGCTCGACGCCTGGATGCCGGCGTGGATGGAACACCTGCCGCTGGCCGAGCAGGGCCTCGCCTGGCTGATCCCCTCGGTGGTCATGCTGGCCGTGATGGTGGTCATCGACCGCCTGCTGGGCAAACCGCAGGAAGCGATGGCCTGATATCCCGCCATCGACGAAAAAGGCCGCCCACAAGGCGGCCTTTTTCATGCGCGGTCGGTTTATCCCGCTCGTTGAGATCAGCGGATTCCCTGGTTCCTCAGCGCCGTCGGGGTGTAGTCGACGCTACTGGCCTTGAGGCCGAACTCGACCTGGGACTTCTCCTGGTTGGTCAGGCCGGACACCAGGTAGCGACCATTGATGAGGTCATAGATGGCCTCCACGCCCAGCCAGGGAATCTGCTTGTCGTACAGCGGGGTCATGAAGCTCTCGCCGACGCGCCAGAGGGTGCCGCGGCCGTCATAGTGGTCGGCGAGCACGGCCTGCCAGGTGTCCTCGTCGAGGAACAGCACGCGGCGTGCATAGATGTGTCGCTCGCCGGCGCGCAGGGTGCCTTCGACCTGCCAGACGCGGTGCTTCTCGTAGCGGACCAGGTCCTGATTGAGATGGCCGGGTTTGACGAGGTCGTCATAGCGGTGGGCGGTGGAGTCGAGGGCGAAGCTGTTGTAGGGCACATAGATTTCCTTTTTGCCCACCAGCTTCCAGTCATAGCGGTCCGGCGCGCCGTTGAACATGTCCAGGTTGTCCGCCACGCGCAGGCCGTCGGAGGCTGGGTAGGGGCCGTCGTAGGCGATCTGCGGGGCGCGCCGCACGCGGCGCTGGCCGGCGTTGTAGACCCAGGCCATGCGCGGCTCGCGGACCTGGTCGAGCGTTTCGTGGACCAGCACCACATCGCCTGCCAGGCGCGCCGGCGCGGTGACCAGCTGCTTGTAGTAGAAGAGGACGTTGTTGTCCTTGTCCGGGCTGTAGTCGGTGAGCTGGTCGCGATAGCTGAACTGCTGCTGGAAGTAGGTGGGCGTGTAGGTGCCGCTGGCGGTGGGCGTCGCCTGCACGTGCAGGCGCTGGGCGCTGCCGCCGCGATAGCGGGTGATGTGGTTCCACAGCGCCTCGACGCCGCTCTGCGGAATGGGGAAGGGAATCGCCGTCTGGAAATCCTTCAGGCCATTGCCGCCCTCGACCAGGCTGGCATGCCGCGCATTGGCGGCCACGGCTTGTAGTACTACTGCCGGGTAGGTCGCCGAGCGATGCGCGGGATAGACGTTGAGGTGGTAATCCGGGTAGCGCTGCAGCATCGCCTGCTGGCCCGGCGTGAGGTTCGCCGCGTACTGCGCCATGTTCTTCGCGGTGATGGTGAACAGCGGTTTTTCCGCGGCGAAGGGGTCGCTCAGGCGGCCGTCGGCGCCGCGGCTGCCGGCGTTGCTCGGCAGGCCGCCGTCCCAGGCGGGAATGCTGCCGTCGGCATTGCCGGCACGCTCCGCACCCAGGGGCGTGAGCGCGTTGCCCAGTTTCGCCGCTTCCGTTTCGGGAACGGCGGCCTGGAGGTTGAAGGGCAGGGCCAGGAACAGCAGTGAAGCGCACGCAAGATTCTTGTTCATCGGGTTTTCTCCGCTTAGAACGACACGCCAAAGCTCAGGGCAAGGAAGTCCCGGTCGGTATTCACGTTGTACTTACCGCCGAAGAAGTTGGTGTAGGAAAGGCTCATGTTGTAGGTGTTGAGGTAGGTGCCATCGACGCCGACGCTGATCGCCCGCGCGCCCTGGTTGAAGCCCGGCTCCGGGGCGTAGCCGTGGACGTCGTGGGACCAGGCCAGGTTGGGCCGCACCGTGGCGCCGTCGATGAGGTCGGCGTATTCCCAGATCGCCCGCGTCTGGTAGCCCCAGGCGGTGCTGGTGACGAAGCCGGAGTCGTTGCAGTACTGCGGCGTGACGCTGCTGCCGCTGCACAGGCTGTTGTCGGGGTACAGCGCGCCCTGGCCGAACACCGGGCTGCGGCCATAGCGCAGCTCGTCATCGCCACCCAGGCCGCCGACGTGGGTGACGCCGATCTCGCCGATCAGGGTCAGGCGGTCGGCGCCCATCACCTGGTCGAAGAAGTGCGTGGCGGTGACCTGCGCCTGGGTTACTTCCTTGCGCCGGTAGCCCTTGAGGACTGCGTCGTTGGCCGGTGCCGGCGCATCGCCGTAGACCGGTGTGAGCGCCGGTATGCCCAGGGTCGAGGTGACCAGGTCGACCGGGTTGATCTGCACCGGCATGTTCGGCCGGTAGCTGATCTCGCCGGCCAGGGTGGTGCCGGTGGGCAGGCTGGTGCTGAAGCTCAGCCCGTAGAGCTGGATGTCCTCGGGGTAGTCGGCGAAGTATTGCGCGCTGCCCAGGCGGTAGGCCTGGGTGAGCTGCTGGCCAGCGCTGCTGCCGATCACTGCGCTGCAGAGCGTATTGGGGATGCCGAGGTTGCCGCACAGCTGCGGGGCGAAGCCCAGGTCGGCCGCGTGCGGGCCGCTGCGCACGCTGAGGTAGGGCTGGCGGCTGTGGTAGTTGATGAAGTAGCCGGCGAATTCGCTGTCCAGTTCCGGGGCGAACCAGCGCAGCGCCGCGCCCCACTGGCCGTTGTCGCGCGCTTCGTTGTCCTTGCCGCGAGGGATGACGATGCCTTCGTCGGTCAGGTTGATTCCGGCCGGCGCCAGGGCCTGTACCGCCAGCGGGTTCTGGTTGATTACCGGGCCGGCGGCGAGACCGTTGCAGCCGTCGGCCATCACGTCGGTGGTGGAGAAGAAGGTGCCGCAGTTGTCGATCACCGTCTTCTGCCACTGCAACTGGTAGAAGGCCTCGGCGGACAGGTGCTCGCTGAAGTTCTGCGAGACGTAGAACATGTTCACCGGGATCAGGCCTTCCTTGATCTCCGAGCCAGGCCGGCGGAAGGCGGCGACGTCGATCGGGTTGATGGCGTTGATGCCGCCCTGGATGAAGGTGCTCTCGCCCCAGCTCACCACCTGTTTGCCCAGACGCACGGTGCCGGGCAGGTCGCCGATGCTGTAGTTGTGGTAGAGGAAGGCATCGAGGAACTCGGCGCCCGACGCCTTGGCGCCTTCCTCGCGGCCGTGGTCGTCGATGTTCTTGAAGTGCAGGTCGTCGTCCTTGAGCTTGAAGTCGTACCAGTACTTGCCGCGGACGAAGGCGCCGGAGTCGCCGTACTTGAGTTCCAGGTCGTGGATGCCCTTGAACACCTTGGAGAAGGTGTCGCCCTCGCGGAAGTTGCGCTTGCCGTCATCCGAGCTGTGGCTGTGCAACAGTGCGGCGTCGGCGTTGCGCATGGCCCAGCTGGCGCCGACTGACAGGCTGGAGTCGAACTGCCCTTCGATTTCGCCAAGGGAGAAGGTGAAGGCCTGCGCGCCATTGCCGTAGAGGGCCAGGCCGATGGCGGTAGGTAGCGCGAGCAGGTGCAAGGCGGGTGATCTGCGGTTCATCTGAAACGACCTCTTGTTGTTGTTCTGTCGTTTGCCGGCCCTTTTTCGGGCGCAGCGGCTCCTCTCTGGCCCGCGATCTGCGGGTCAGTTGATGAAGGTGGGGAGGTGGAGGCGCTAGAGGTTCAGGTCGAGGGCATCCTCCCCGAGCGTGATCTCGCCCGAATACTCATCGGCCATGCCGCTGACGAATATTCGCCGCGCGACGAAGTTATCCGGGGCGGGGATCAGGTGGGTCAGCAGCAGGTGGCGGACGCCCGCGCGCTGCGCCATGCGCGCCAGCTCCAGGGTGTCGGCGTGGTAGTCGAGCACGCGCACGGCCTGCGCGCCGCGATCTGGCTGCCCGGTGCGTTCCAGCGCGGCGGCGCCTTCGCGTAACAGATGGACGTTGATCGCCTCGTGTACTACCAGGTCGGCATCGCGCATGGCTTCGAGGTAGCGCTCGCTGACGCGGGTGTCGCCGCTGATGAACAGCTTCTTGCCCTGGTAACGCAGCACATAGCCATAGGCGGGTTCCACCGGGTGGTGATCGACACGGTAGGCGTCGATGGTCACGCCGCCCTGGTCATAGACGCGCACCGACTCCTGCCCCTCGGTGATATCCACCCGGCGCGGCTCGGCGAACGCCAGCTGCCGGTTGGTCGGCGGCAGGGCGTGGGCGCTGCGGTAGCCGGCGTCCTGGGCGTAGGCCATGGCCAGACCCTCGACGACCTGCTCGACGCCGGGCGGGCCGTAAACCAGAAAGGGCGTCTGCCGGCCGTAGATCCAGCTGTGGTTGATCAGCGCGCCGAGCCCATTGAAATGATCGGAATGCCAGTGGGTGATGAACACCTGGTTCAGCGCCTGCACCGGCACGTGGTTGGTCTCCAGGTTGCGCATGGCATTCTCGCCGGCATCGAAGAGGAACAGTCGACCGCCGGCAGCCACCAGGGTGCAGGCCTGGCCACGGGTGGCGTTGACCTGCGGCGTGCCGGTGCCGCAGAGGATGACGCGGATGCCGTTGCCGCCCTGGATCAGGGACTGGTCGGTGTGGTCCTTGACCATCGTATCCAGGGCCGCGTGCTGGATGCGTTCGCAGCCGGGCAGGGCGAGGACGAGCAGCAGGGCAAGGGCTCGGGGCAGTCGGGGTCGCATGGCACTTCCTTCGTTTTATTGTTGTTTCGGGTGCGAGCGGGGCGGTGCTGCGGTCGGGCTCAGCCGTGCCAGTCCACCGCGAAGCTGTAGCGGCCCAGCGCGCGGGCCAGTTCATCGCGCCCCGTGCCGGCGCGCACCTGCGCCACCAGCCCGCGACGGGCGTCCTGCACCACTTCCACGGCGATGCCGGCCAGGCCCTGGTTGTCTGCTTCCTGATGGATTACCCGGGCGATCTCGCGTTGCTGCAGCGCGGGCTTGAAGATCTTGCCCACCGGTGTGACCGGCAGGGCGTCGAGAATCTCGATGCGCTTGGGCACCGCGGCGCGTTCGCTGATCCGCTGGTTGGCGAAATCCAGCAGCGCGGCGCTGTCGGCACGCTGGCCGGCGGCGAGTTGCACGTACGCCACGGGAATCTCGCCGGCATGCGGGTCGGGGCTGCCCACCGCGGCCACCAGGGCAACCGCCGGGTGGGCCTGCAGGGCTTCCTCGATCTGCTTCGGGTCGATGTTGTGGCCACCGCGGATGATCAGTTCCTTCTTGCGCCCGGTGAGCCAGAAGTAGCCCTGGGCGTCCTGTCGCCCGAGGTCGCCAGTGTTCAGCCAGCGCTGTCCGCCGATGTCGATCCACAGGCCCTTGTTGTGGCTGTGGTCGAGGTAGCCGAGGAACACGTTCGGGCCGTGGATGGCGATCACCCCGACTTCGTCGGCTTCGGCGTCGCGCAGATAGTCGCCGTGGTCATCGAGGATCACCGCGCGCATGCCCTGGTAGGCCAGGCGCAGGCCGATGGAGCCGATCGGGCGCTCGCCGGCGGGCGGGTTGCTCGATGAGACGCAGGCGCCTTCGGTGAGGCCGTAGCCTTCGAGGATGCGCACGCCTACCACGCGCTCGAACTCGCGGAACAGCTCCACCGGCATAGGCGCGGCGCCGCACAGCGCGTACTGCAGGCTGGACAGGTCATGCCCGGCAGTGGGTTGCTGCAGTAGCGCCGAATAGACGGTCGGCACGCCGGAAAAGAAGTTGATGCCAAAGTGCTGGACCATCGCCCAGAAGGACGCAATCACCCCCTCGCCGCGATAACCCTGGGGCGTGCCGATGATCACCCGGTCGCCGTGGGTCCAGGGCATAAGCCCGGTGACCAGCTGGCCGTTGACGTGGAACAGCGGCAGCCCGCAGAAGATCACTTGGCCGCTCTGGCGCGGCTGCAGGTTGGCTGCCATGGCCCAGGCGTTGAAGACTTCCGAGCCGTGGCTGCGCTTGGCGATCTTCGGCAGACCGGTGGTGCCGCCGGTGCAGAAATAGGAAGAGGGCTCCTCCGCGCGGATCAACCGGCCGCTGCTGAGCTGCTTGCCGTTCTCGCGGCGCATCAGGCGGCGCAGGTCGTGGATGCGCAGGCGCGGGTGGCGAGCGCGTTCGCGCCGGGCCATCCAGCGCAGCGCCAGGGACGCCACGCTGCCGACGTAGGGCGCCATGCTCACCCACAGCACATTGCGCACGCCGGGCAGGCTGTCGAGCTGGCTGGCTAGCTTGGGCCACAGGTCGCTGCCGGGTGTCGGCGCCAGGGTCACCACCAGCCGCGCGTTGGCGGCGCGCAACAGGTCGCCGATCTGCGCGGCCTCCAGCAGCGGGTTGATCGCCAGGACGATGCCCGCGGCCTCGCCGCCCCAGATCACGAAATGGGTCTCCGGCAGGTTCGGCAGGAGGAAGGCAACCACGTCCTTCGGCCCGATGCCGAGCCGGTGGAAGGCGTTGGCGGCGCGGGTGATGTCGGCGAACAGCTCGGCATAGGTCCAGTCGTGGGTGCGGCGGAAGTCCTTCGCTTCGAGAAAGAAGCTCAGTGCCGTCGCCTGGCCATGCTGCGCGGCGCAGCGCCGCAGCGCCTCATAGGTGCTGGCGGGCAGTTCGCGGCGGGCCAGCGGGACGCTTTCCAGTGCCTGGATGTCGGCGAGGGTCTGCACGGCCATCAGGCTTGCTCCACCACGCGGTTGCGCTGCACGCCTAGGTCTATCACTCCGTCGGTGCTGCGGATGCTGGCTTCCACCAGGTCACCGGCCTTGAGGTACTGGCCGCGTCCCGCCTGGGTCTTGAGGAAGGCCTTCCACTTGATGTGCTCGGGCAGCAGCGCGGCGATGCGCTGCTTGGCGGGCGACGGCACCGACAGCGCACAACCGGCCGGCGTACCGGTGGCGATCAGGTCGCCGGCGGCGAAGTCCTGCACGCCGGACAGCTCGCTCAGGGTCTCTGCCGGGCCGTGTACCAGGTTGGCGGTGCTGTCGCTCTGGCGCACTTCGCCGTTGACCGTCAGGCGCAGCTGCAGCTCCTTCAGGTAACGCATGTCGTTCTTCTGCAGCAGGCACAGGTACGGGCCGACCGGGCCGAAGGTGCGGAAGCTCTTCCCCTTGTAGAACTGCATCTGCGGAATCTGGATATCCCGCGCCGAGTAGTCGTTGACGATCACCACGCCGGCGATGAACTCGTGCAGGTTGGCGTCGCTCACCGCGACCTTGCCGGTGATGTCGCGGCGCAGCACCAGGCCCAGCTCGATCTCGTAGTCGAGGAAGCGCACCTGGCGCGGTTTGATCAGGTCGCTGTCGGCGGCGACGATGCAGCTCTGCGCCTTGGTGAAGATCATGTTGAAGTGCTTGGCGTCCGGGTCCATGCCCGACTCGATCATGTGTTGGCGGTAGTTGGCGCCCTGGCAGACGAACTGCTGGTCGCGGGTGATGGGCGAGAGCAGCTTCACCGAGTCCAGTGCCAGTTCATCACCTCGCAGCTCACTCAATTCCTCGGCCTGCACCTGACGGATCAGCTCGCCGGTGCTGGCGTAGCGGCCGGGCAGGGGGCTGATGCGGCCCTGGCGCAGCACGCCCCAGCAGGTTTCGTTCTGGTGTTCGAAGCGGACAAGGTGCACGGGCATGGGAGCGACTCCTGGTGCTGCTGTGGGCCGCCTTGGGGGCGGCAATTTTTGTTGTGCTTTCTGTGGTGCTGCGGGCCTAGCCGAACATCCGCGCCAGCGTGATCAGCTTGCGCAGCGTCAGGTCCGGGCTGTGCCGCAGGTTGTGCAGCAGGATGCGCAGCTTCTGCAGGTTCATTGCCGGCTTGGTGAAGCTTTTGGGCATGCGCTGGCCCCATTGCGACATGGCCTCGGGGCTGACGCCGTGCACGCCGGTGGGGCGCTCGGCGGTGAACAGGTCGCCGTCGCAGTAGTGCTCGTGCTTGTCGCCCCAGGGGTCCTGCCAGTAGTCGAAAATCTGGCTGCCGAGGATGTGTCGGCCCATGCCCCAGGCATGCTTCCAGCCGCGCTCGCGCAGCACCCGCTGGCCCATGCCGACGGCGTCGGCATCCACCACTTCATAGGCGCTGTGGCTGTAGGCGGCCATGAAGCCCTGGGCGAGTGCGAGGGTGTGGTGGTCGGCGGGCGTGTCGCCCAGGTCAAGGCGCAGGAAGGCCACTGCCGGGGAACCATCGGGCAGCACCTGCACGTCGCTGGGAATGAGACCGAAATGCTCGGTGTACCAGGCGCAGGTGGCCTGGTAGTCGGCCACTTCGAGCACCAGGTGGCCGAGCTTGATGATATCCGGCGGGGCCAAGGGTGGGCGCTGGGTGGCGTTGATCCGCGGTGCGTCGTCGACCTGGTTCAGCGGCAGGGCCGGGCGGTGCGCCAGTTTGCTGGCCGGCTGCTGGCCGTGGAGCGCCTCGACGACGAAGCCGGAAGGGTCGCGCAGGCTGATGAATTCGCCGCCGCCGGGAGTATTGAGCTTCTGGATCGGCGAGGCGCCCGGCAGGCGTGCCAGCCGTTGCAGGTCCTCGCGTGTCTCCACCGCCAGGCCGAAGCCGACAAAGCGCGCCTGTTCCGCCCGTTGTACCCGATAGCAGTAGGGCGCCGGGCCGGTGCCGCGCAGGTACAGGCAGTCGGCATCGCGGCGCGCCAGGTTCAGGCCGAAGTCGCCGAGAAAGCGCTCAGCCTGTTCCAGGTCCGGGCGCTCGAAGATCAGGTGCGTCAGTGCGCGGGCCTTGACCGTCGGCCGCGGGTGGCGGGCCGGCTGCGGCGTTGCCAGGGCAGTGGGCTGGCGGGTGGAAATGGGCTGACGGCTCATGTTTGTTGTTCTCCGTGGCTTTCGCCAGGCAAGGCTTCGCCATCGCCCCTGAATAGGAGCGTTGGCAGGTTCGGTTGGATCAGTCCGCGGGTGGCAGCGGTGGCAACTCACCGGTGGACAGGCTGCGCGCTTCTTCCGGTGCCACGCCGAGCGCGCGCAGGGTCAATTCCGCGGCGTCGCTGCCGGCCTGGCGCCAGGTGCGGTGGCCCTCCAGGACCAGGAAGATCGAACTGAGCACCGAGCCGGCAATCATCGAGATCACCGACGGCAGCTGCTCCTGGCGGAAGCTGTAGCGACCGCCGGCGAGCCCGCTGAGCAGGTCGGCGGTGGGCGGACCGAACCACATGCCGCGCAGCGATTCCTCGCTCATCGAGAAGCGGCTGATGAAGGCGCCCCAGTGCGGTTCCTCGTGGGCCCGGCGTATGAAGAAGCGGATGCCGTTGGCCAGGCGCAGGGCCGGGTCCGACGTCTCGCCGAAGCTCTTCACCACGCGCTGGTGCATCTCCGCCGACAGGTGGCTGGCCACATGCTGGAAGAGGTCGTCGATGGACTGCAGGTTGTTGTAGATGGTGCCCCGGGCCACACCGGCCTCCTGCGCCAGGTCGCTGATATTCACCTGGCTGGCGCCCTTCTCGGCGAACAGGCGCAGGGCGGCCTGGTGGATACGGCGTTGTACGGGGTTGAGGGTTTCCATGAAGAAATGGCTCCAAGGTCAAGCTTGAAGCGATTGAACACGTGCGTTCAAAATAAGTCAACAGGGTCTATTGATCGTTATTTTCTCAAATTTCTTCCCGGCTTCTCCCGTCTTTCGTGCCCTCCCGGCCCTTGGACGGTTCTTCGGAAAGGCTCTGGCTGGCGGCTTTGGCTAGGAAAATCGAAGCAAAATTGATCTCCAGTTGACTGAATTGAACACTGGTGTTCAAAATATTTCGGCGATGTCTTCCCCTGGAGCAAGCAATGCAACAGTCCACAACAACAACGACAACTTGTGACGTGATCATCGTCGGACTCGGCCCCACCGGGGCGGTGCTGGCCAACCTGCTGGGCCGCTATGGCTGGTCGGTGGTCGGCCTGGAGCGCGACGAGGACCTTTACTATGCCCCGCGTGCCGTGCATTTCGACGACGAGATCATGCGCATCTTCCAGTTCGCCGGCCTGGCCGACGACATCGGCCGCACCAGCGAATCCTTCACCGACATGGAGATCATTCTGCGTCCCGGACGCAAGCCGGTGACCCGCTCGCGCATCGGCAGCCAGGACCGGCGCTACGGCCATCCTGGCGCCTGGTGGTTCCATCAGCCGACCCTGGAGCGGCATTTCCACGACGGCCTCAAGCGCTACCCCAATATCACCCCGGTGTACGGCTGCCGTGTCACCGGCGTCGAGCAGGATGCCGAAGGCGTGCGCGCCACCGCCGTGCAGCGGGACGGCAGCGAACGGGTGTTCCAGGGGCGCTACCTGATCGGCTGTGATGGCGGCAAGAGTTTCGTCCGCCGCGAGGCTGGGCTGCGCCTGGAGTCAGCGGATTTCGACGAGGCCTGGGTGGTGGTCGATACCAAGACCCGCTCCGGTGAGAAGGATGCGCTGCTGCCGGCCAACCACTCGCAGGTGTGCAACCCGGCGCAGCCAGTGACTTACGTGCCGATGGCCGGCCCGTACTACGAATGGCAGTGCATGGTCACCGGCGGCAAGTCCGAGCGCGAGGCCACCGATCCCTACCTGGTGCGCCAGCAACTGCGCGACTTCGTCGACCTCGACAAGATCGAGATCACCCGCATCGCCTACTACAAGTTCCATGGCCTGTGGGCCAATGACTGGCGCAATGGCCGGATCATTCTCGCTGGCGACTCGGCGCACCAGATGCCGCCGTTCCTCGGCCAGGGCATGTGCTCGGGCGTGCGCGATGCCAACAGCCTGTGCTGGCGGCTGGACATGGTGCTGCGCGGCGCCGCGCGGGAGAAACTGTTCGACGACTATGAGGCCGAACGCTCGGCCCATGTGCGCGAAATCATCAATGGCGCGATGTTCCTCGGCAACGTTATCCAGACTCGCCACCGCGGCGTGGCCTTCCTGCGCGACTGGCTGCTGTTCCGTATCGCCGGGATGCTGCCTTTCGCCAACAAGGCGTTCGCCGACAAGGCCAACCGCAAGAAACCGTTGGCTGCCGGTTTCTGCGGCTGGGGGCACCGGCTGTCCGGTCACCTGGCCCTGCAGCCGAAAGTGCTGCGCGAGGAGGAGAGCGAGCGCGTGCTGCTCGACGAAGCCTTGGGCCACGGCTTTGCCTTGCTCGCCCGGCGCGGTTGCCTCGATAGCCAGCGCGCGCAATTGGAGCGACTGGCGCAACAGGTGGACCTGCGCGTGCTGGAGTTCGCCGAAGATCCGGCCGGCCCGGTGCTGGGCGACCCCACCGGCGCGCTGCAGGACTGGTTCGACGAAGCCGACATGGACTTCGTGCTGATCCGTCCTGATCGCTACGTCTTCGACGCTGGCCGCGCTGACCAGCTGGGCCGCGTCGCCGAGCGCTTCCTCGCCGGCCTGTCGCTGGTAAGCCAGAGCCATCAACCCCAAGGAGTGGCGGCATGATCGACACCCCCGTTCTCATCAGCGGCGCCGGCCCGGTAGGCCTAACCCTGGCGCTGAACCTCAGCCGCCTGGGCATTCGCTCGGTGCTGCTCAACGACCGTCGGCAGACCACCACGCACCCCAAGCTGGACGTAGTGAACTGCCGCTCGATGGAAATCTTCCGCCAGCTGGGCCTGGCCGAGCGCATCCGTACCGCCGGCAACCCGACCGATGCCAACCAGTACTCGGCAATGGCGGCAAGTGCCAGCGGGCCGTTCTACAGCGTGATGTCCGACCGCCACCTGATCTACCAGCCGGTCAACCAGGCCGCGCAGGCCATCCGTGCCTGCCGCGACGGCAGCCTGCCCCTGGAGTCGATGCAGCGCATCGCGCAGATGCATCTGGAACCGGTGTTGATGGCCGAAGTGGAGGCCGACCCGAACATCGAGTTGCGCATGGGCTGGCGCCTGTATGGCTTCGAACAGAGCTCCACCGGCGTGGTGGCGATGGCCCACGAAGTGGATAGCGGCGAAGCGCAGCAGTTCTTCGCCCAATACCTGGTCGGCTGCGACGGTCCCAACAGCCGCGTGCGCAATTTCCTCAATATCGATTACGACGGCACCCGCGACCTGGTCGGCGAGCTGTTCATCATCCACCTGCGCTCCGACGAGATCGCCGGGCTGTTCCCGAACAACCAGCCCTATTGGCACACCTGGCTGACACGGCCGGGATTCGCCGGCCTGCTGGTCTCGCCCGACGCCAGCCGCAACGACTACGTGCTGCACCGGCCCTTCGCGCCGCGCCCCGGCGAGTCGCTGGAGAGCGTGGTGGACGCCGCTCTGGGCTGCAAGCTGCGCTATGAAATCGTCCAGTCCGGTCCCTGGCGTCCACAGTTCTTGGTGGCTCGCTCGTTCGGCCGGCAGCGGGCATTCATTGCCGGCGACGCTACCCACCAGTTCATGCCCACTGGCGGCCTGGGGATGAACACCGGCGTGGCCGAGGCGCATAACCTGGCCTGGAAGCTGGCGGCCTGCCTGGCCGGCTGGGGCGGCCCGCGCCTGCTGGAGAGCTACGAGGCGGAGCGCCTACCCGTTGCCCGGCGCAACCGCGACCACGTGAAGAAATGTGCGGCGGCGACCTTTGAGGCGCAGATGCGGCGTGACGAGGCGCTGCTCGCCCAGGGGGCGGGCGGCGATGCGGCGCGCGAGGCAGCCGGGCGTGAGTTCGAGCGCAAGGTCTCGCGGCTCTACGAGTCGCTTGGCGTGGAGATCGGCTACCGCTACCACGGCTCGCCGGCCATCGAGACGGACACCGCCAGCGAGCCGGCTTACGAGGAGATTCGCTACACGCCCACCACCTGGGCCGGTGCGCGTCTGCCCAGCGCGTTCCGCGAGGATGGCACGGCGGTCTTCGACCAGTTGGCCCTGGGCGGCTATACCCTGCTGGCCTTCGATATGGACACTAAGAGTTACGCACCGCTGCAGGAGGCCGCCGAGGAATGCCGCGTGCCGCTGAGCGTTCTGCCGATCCATGAGAAGTACCTGGCCAACCTGTACGAGCGGCGCTTCGTGCTGGTGCGGCCCGACCAGCATGTGTGCTGGCGTGGCGACAGCCTGCCGGTCGATTGCTATTCGCTGTTCAACCGTCTGCGCGGAGTTCGCTGACCATGAGCCTGTTCATCGATTCGCTGAAACTGCGCCTGCTCCTGCTGGCGTCCATCCCGCTGCTGCGCCGGGCGGAACGCCGCTCGGCGCGCCTGCGCGAACTGCTTCACGAGGACTCCTTCGTGCTGCAGATCCGCACCGGCGATGGTGTCGGCGGCTATTACCAGCTGCGCGGCGGCGTGCTCAGCCTGCACCGTGGCGAGCACCGCCGGCCAGACTTCATCCAGCACTGGCAACGCAGCGCAGATGCGCTGCGGGTGATGCTCAGCCGCGACGAAACCGACATGCTGCGCGCCGTCGAAGGCGGACAGTGCCAGCTGCAGGGACGCTTCGCGGTGGCCCTGTGGTTCAACGAAGCCATGAAGATCGCCCGGGCTGCCTAGCCCCTCACGGATCACAAGGACAACAAGAATGACGATCCAACAAGGTCGAGTCGACGTGCACCATCACATCATCCCGCCGGCCTTCGTCGAGGTCATGGCGAAAAAAGGCCTGGACATGGTCGCCGGCGCGCCGCTGCCGAAATGGTCGCCGCAGAAGTCCATCGAGGTGATGGACCTCAACGGCATCCAGACCGCCATCACCTCTCTGTCGGCGCCGGGCGTGCATTTCGGCGGGGGAGTAGGGCAGGCCCGCGAGCTGGCGATGCGCTGCAACGACTTCGCCGCGCAGATGCGGGGCGATTATCCGGGGCGCTTCGGCAACTTCGCCGTGCTGCCCACGCCCTTCACCGAGGCTGCCTGCCGCGAAGCGATCCGCGCGCTGGACGAGCTGAAGGCCGAGGGCGTGGTGCTGCTGGGCAGCACCGACGGGGTGTTCCTTGGCGACGAGCGTTTCGACGAGCTGATGGCCGAGCTGAACCGCCGCGCCGCCATCGTCTTCGTCCACCCGAACATGCACGAAAGCAGCGAGAAACTCGGCATCGCCGCGCCGGGCTTCCTGGTCGAATTCCTCTGCGACACCACCCGTGCGGCAGTGAACCTGATCCTCACCGGCACCCTGGAGAAGTACCCGCGCATCCGCTGGATTCTCGCCCACGGCGGAGGCTTCCTGCCCTACGTGGCCTGGCGCGTGTCCCTGGCCAACGCCTTGCCGCAGTTCCAGGACAAGGCCCCGCAGGGAGTGATGACCTACCTCAACCGTTTCTACTTCGACACGGCGCTGTCGCCTTCGCGCTACTCCATGGCGGCGCTCAAGGAGTTGGTGGAGCCCTCGCAGATCCTCTTCGGCAGCGACTTCCCCTTCGCGCCGGCGCCGGTCACCACCCTGACCTGCCAGACTCTGGAGCAGAACACCTTGTGGACCGATGCACAGCGCTATGGGATCAATCGTGGGCACGCGCTGAGCCTGTTCCCGCAGTATCGCGATGCCCACGAGCAGGTGGTGGCCGCGCCGATCCATAGTGGCGAGTCGTTCGCCAGCCGGCTGAAGCGCAGCCTTACCCGTCCGCTGGGCGCCTACGTCGAGCGCGTACGCAGCCGCTGAGCCAGGACCATTCCCGGAGACGCGAATCCATGAGCACCCTGTTCGAACCCTTGCGCCTGCCCAACGGGCAGGTGATCCGCAACCGCATCGCCAAGGCGGCGATGGAAGAAAACCTCGCCGATGCCGACCACGCGCCTGGCGAAACGCTGCTGCGCCTTTACCAGCGGTGGGCCGAAGGCGGGGCCGGGCTGATCATCACCGGCAACGTGATGGTCGACCGCCGCGCGTTGACCGGCCCGGCCGGCGTGGTGCTGGAGGACGACCGTCTGCTGCCGCGCTTCAGGCGCTGGGCCGAGGTCTGTCGCAGCCAGGGCGCGCAGGTCTGGATGCAGGTCAACCATCCTGGCCGCCAACTGATGGCCGACCTTGGCCAGCAAGCCCTCGGGCCATCGGCTATCGCCGTGGACATTCCCGGTTTGAAGGGCGTCTTCGCGCAGCCGCGTGCCTTGTCCGGCGCGGAAATCGACGGGCTGATCCAGCGCTACCTGAACACCGCTCTGCTGGCTGAGAGCGCCGGGTTCACTGGCGTGCAGGTACATGCCGCGCATGGCTACCTGTTCAGCCAGTTCCTCTCTCCGCTGAGCAATCAGCGCAAGGACGACTGGGGCGGTAGCCTGGAGAACCGCGCGCGTATCCTGTTGCGCACGGTGGAGGCGATCCGCGAGCGGGTGGCTCCGGAATTCTGCGTGGCGGTGAAGCTCAACTCCGCCGATTTCCAGCGCGGCGGTTTCGAGGCGCGGGACGCCGAGGCCGTGGTGCGTCTGCTCAACGAGCGCGGCGTGGACCTGGTCGAGCTGTCCGGCGGCAGCTACGAAAGCCCGGCGATGCAGGGGCAGACTCGCGACGGCAGCACACTGGCGCGGGAGGCCTACTTCCTCGAGTTCGCCGAGCGTATCGCCGCGACGGCACGCATGCCGCTGATGGTCACCGGTGGCATTCGCCGGCGCGAGGTCGCCGAACGCGCCCTGCAGGGCCCGGTGGCGATGGTGGGGATGGCCACGGCCCTGGCAGTCGATCCCACGCTGCCACGGCGCTGGCAGGCCGGCGAGGGCGCACAGGTCGAACCGATAGTCGTGGCGTGGAAGAACAAGGCCTTCGCCGCCGTGGCGACCCAGTCGGTGGTGAAGAAGCAACTGACGCTGCTCAGCCAGGGACGCCCGACCAACCCGCGTACGTCCCCGCTGCTGGCGCTGATCGGCAACCAGCTGAAGTTGCGCAAGCTCTCGCGCCGCTACCGGCGCTGGGTCGCGCAGGCCTGAAGCGCTTTCAGCCGCCCTGGGGCAAGGCCAGGGCGGCTATCTTCGCGGCCTTCGCGGGTGTAGCGCCCAGCGCGCGCAGGAGCATCTCGGCGAGCAGGATGTCCTGGCCTTGCGGCGCCCGGCCTTCGAGGCTGGCGCGGATGGCGCCGGTGACGCCGGCGATCACCAGGTCCAGGGCGAGGTCTTCGTTGGCGTAGTTGAAGACGCCTTCGACCAGGCCGGCGCGCAGGTCGTCGCGGACATGCCCGGCCAGCGTCGAATGCATGGCCTGGTCGTAATGGATCACCCGCAACAGTGCACTGGCCCATTGCGAGTCGGACTGTGCGTGCAGGACGAACATGCGCACGCCGATGGCCAGTCGCCGGGCGCCGCTGGAAATGCCGGCGCTGAGCTGGGTGATGGTCTCGGAGAAGTCGCTGGCCAGCGAGATACCCACGGCTTCGGCCAGCTCCTCCCGCGTCTTGAAGTAGTTGTAGATGGTGCCGGTGGACACCTGCGCCTCGGCGGCCAGGTCCTGGAACACCGTGGCCGCGATGTCCTGCCGGGCGAACACCCGCAGCGCCGCATCGAGCAGGCCCTGGCGGGTGCGGGCGCGCTTCTTGTGGCCGCGGGTGAGCGGTTCGCTTTCTTCTTCGCTTGGCTGGCGGTCGGTCATGGCGGTCATTCGTCTGCGGGGCTGCGACGATGATACGGGATGCCCAGGGCCGACCGGTACCCGCTCATGCCCGCAGTAGTGCCTGGCAGTGGCGCAGCAGGTCGGCGGCCTGCTCGGGTCGGCCCTGGTGCATGATGATGCGGTCCGGGCGCACCACGGCCAACGCCGGGTCGGGCCAGGGCGCGAGCAATGAGCCGTCGAGGGTTTCGGCGAGGTCCGCGCGGCTGTCGTCGCGGGCATGGCCGATCTGCAGGAAGCTGCCGCCCAGCTCCAGCCATTGCTGCTGTTGCGCAGTGTCGAGCCAGTGGCGCGGGTCGGTGCCCAGGCCGACCAGTTGCAGGCGGTCGCCCAGTAACTGGTCGCTCAGACAGATGCGCCCGGCGCTGCGCACCCAGGCCTGGGGGAACAGCCCGCCGCTGACCAGCCGGGCACGCCGCGGGCTGCGCACGAACAGGCCGCGGCGGAAACGGTGCTTGGGCTTGATGTCCAGCTCCTCGAAATGCCGCCGCGCCGCCGGGATCAGTCGCAGCGTCTTCATCAGACCATGGATCAGCGCAGCCGCCAGGGCGTTGCCGGGCATCACCAGGCGGCCCATGAGCTTGGCCAGGTCGATCATCTCCCGTGCGTGGGGCTGGCGCTCCTGGTCGTAGCTGTCGAGTATTCGCGGCGTCGCGCGTTCCTGTAGTACCCAGGAGAGCTTCCAAGCGAGGTTGGCCACGTCGCGCAAACCGGCCACCAGGCCTTGTCCGACGAAGGGCGGAGTGATGTGCGCGGCGTCGCCGACGAGGAATACCCGGCCCTGCTGGAAGCGCTCGCAGCAGCGGGCGTGGAAGCGGTAGACCGCCTTGCGCTCGATGTTCAGTTGCTGCGGCGCGATCCAGGGCGCCAGCAGGGCGCGGATGCGCTCCTGGTCTTCCATCTCGTCGCGGGTTTCACCGGGTCGCAGCATGAATTCCCAGCGCTCGCGGCCGCCGGGGGCGGGCATGTGTGGTGTCGGGCGGCGATGGTCGCAGAGGAACTCGACGTGGTCGATGGCCTTTCCCTGACGCGCTCCGGCGTCGACGATCAGCCAGTCCTCGGAATAGCTCTGGCCGTTGAACTCCTGGCCGATCAGCCCGCGCACCCTCGAACTAGCACCGTCCGCGCCGACCAGATAGCGGCAACGTACGTGATGCT
Source organism: Pseudomonas sp. NPDC086581 (assembly GCF_044746165.1). Taxonomy (NCBI): domain Bacteria; kingdom Pseudomonadati; phylum Pseudomonadota; class Gammaproteobacteria; order Pseudomonadales; family Pseudomonadaceae; genus Pseudomonas; species Pseudomonas sp. NPDC086581. Next base: position 128,961 of record NZ_JBIVBR010000012.1, read on the forward strand.
GCACGCCGGCTTCGTCGACCAGAGTGGCGCTGACACCGGTGCCGTCCTGGGCGAACTCCTGCAGCTCCAGGCCTCCCCGACAGCGCAGGTTCCCGTAGTGCTGCGCCTGCCGCCGCATCGCCTGCTCCAGGTCCGGTTGATAGAAGGTCACCAGCTTGTGATGGCCATCGATGCGGCCGCTGGTGTTGGCCTGGCCGAACTGGCCGACAATGGGGCAGTGCATCTTCACCTGGGGGATGACCACGGTTTCGAACGCGTCTTCCTCCAGCCCGGCGAGCTGGAGGATACGCAGCGCTTCGTTGTCCAGGGCGATGGCGCGCGGCATGGGAAGGATGTCGTGGTCCTTGTCGATCACCAAGGCGTCTACGCCATAGCGGCCGAGCAAAGCAGCCAGCGTCGCGCCGACCGGACCATTGCCGATCACCAGAACGTCGACCGATTCGGGGAGGAGCTCATTGTTGTTATGCATTGGGAGATCCGCAGCCAGAAGTGGGCCCGGATTCTTGCTGATCCGGGTGAGGCGGAATCTAACAAAAATGACGGGTACGTCAATATTGGCTTTTTATTCAGAAATTCTTCCGATCTGATCGGGTCCCTGGGCAGGCAATGTCGATGGCGGGGCGCAGCGGAGGAGGGCGTTGCCCTGGGAAGCGGAAATCGTGTCTTGAGGGTAGGATCTGGCGTCTATCGGCTGCGTACTGACTTCATCCCGTCTCGAATCGCAAGGAAATCCATGACCGACGTCGTCGACCTGTTCGACATCCAGTATTTCTGGAACCTGATTGCCATGCTCTGGTTCCTCTTCTGCTGGATTGGCTACACCCGCTACGCCAAGACCAAGGCCCGCGACACCGCGTGCCTGGCCAGCGTGCTGCACCTCTACCGCCAGGACTGGATGCGCCGCGTATTGCTGCGTGACAACCGCGTGGCGGACGCCAGCGTGATCGGCAACCTGGAGCGCAACGCCTCGTTCTTCGCATCCAGCACCCTGATCATCCTGGCCGGCATCCTCACCCTGCTGGGCTCCGCCGAGCGCACGATCTCCGTGCTGGCCGACCTGCCTTTCGTCACGGCGCCGACCCGTGGGCTGTCGGAGCTCAAGCTGCTGTGCCTGGCGGTGGTCTTCGTCTATGCCTTCTTCACCTTCAGTTGGTGCATGCGCCAATACAACTTCGCGGCGGTGCTGATCGGCTCCGCGCCCATGGTGGGTGAACGCAACGTCGGCGAGCTGGAGCGCAAGTCCTTTGCCGAGCGCGCAGCGCGCGTGGTGTCGCTAGCGGCGCACCAGTTCAACCAGGGCCTGCGGACCTATTATTTCGCCCTGGCCATGCTCGCCTGGTTCATCAACCCGTGGATATTCATGCTGGTGACGGCTGGGGTGGTGGGCGTGCTGTACCAGCGCGAATTCCACTCCAGCGTGCTCCACGTGATGGTCTATACGCCGACGCTGCAGGGCGACGCGCCGCGGGACAACGACATTCCCCCCAGCGGTTGACCGGCAAACGACAGAAACGACAAGGCCCGCAATATGCGGGCCTTGTTCTGTGCGGTAGAGGCGCTGTTACTGCTGCTTCTGCTCGCCAGCGGGTTCCTGCGGCGCGGTGGCCGGGGCAGCCGGAGCAGCCGGGGCGGCTTCGGGTGCCGGTGGAGTGGTCGGCGCCGGAGTGGCCGGCTGCTCGGTGGCGGCGGGCGCGGCAGGCGCTTTCGGCTCTTCTTTCTTGTCGCAGGCGGCAAGGCCGAGACCGGCAACGATCAGCAGAGCGAAGGGAAGGGTTTTTTTCATGCGGAGCCTCCATGTGCGGCTTTCCTGGTGTTAGCCCTTTGAGCAGGGGTTGTGTGAATTAGTTCAACGAATATTCCGAAGGCCCTGTAATCCATCACTGCAGGAGTGCCAACGCACGGGGTATCATGCGGCCCCGTGCAGTCAATCGGTCGCCCCTCCCATGTCCGAAAACCCACTCCTTGAGCGCGCCCAGCGCTTCCTGTCGGCGCTGCGCCACTGCCAGTTGCTGGGCATCAGCGCACACGCGGCAGATGCTTCCGGCCTGACCTTGCGGCTTCCCTACAGCGAGGCCATCGTCGGCAACCCGGAAACCGGCGTGATCCACGGCGGCGCCATCACCACGCTGATGGACACCACCTGCGGCATCTCCACCGTCTGCGTGCTGCCGCAGTTCGAGATATGCCCGACCCTGGACCTGCGCATCGACTACATGCACCCCGCGCAGCCGCACAAGGACGTCTACGGATTTGCCGAGTGCTACCGGGTCACCCCGAATATCATCTTCACTCGGGGCTACGCCTACCAGGACGACCCTTCCGAGCCCATCGCCCACGTGGTCGGCACCTTCATGCGCATGGGCAAGTCGGTTTCCGCCGGCGCCGTGAAGCGTGATGTCGAGGGAGGTCAGGGATGAGCGCGGTGAATATCGAGGCGATGGTGCGCGCGGCGCACGAGAGCAAGAACTACGATCCGCTGCTGGACATGATTCCCTACGCCAGGCTGCTGGGCATCCGCTGCCTGCGCCTGGGCGACGACGCGATCTTCCACCTGCCGGCCAACCCCGACAACATCGGCAACCCGACGCTACCAGCCCTGCATGGCGGCGTGATCGCCGGCTTCATGGAGCAATCGGCGCTGCTGCAGCTGCTGATGTTCATGGGTATCCCGCACATGCCCAAGATCATCGACTTCTCCATCGATTACCTACGCGCCGGGCATTTCCGCGACACCTACGCGCAATGCCAGGTCTGGCGCCAGGGCCGGCGCGTGGCCAACGTCGCCATCACCGCCTGGCAGACGACCCGCACCGAGCCCATCGCCACTGCGCGCGCGCACTTCAAGGTCGACGGCGCCTGAATGGATACGCTGCTGATCCTGCTCGGCCTGCTGCTGATCCTCGCCGGGTACGTCTGGCTCATCGCCCGCGCCTTCGAGCGCAGCCTGTTCTGGGGCGTCGCCAGCCTGCTGCCGCCGCTGGCGCTGCTGTTCGTCCTGATTCACTGGCGCCACGCGCGCAATGCCGTCTCCCTCGGTGGGCTGGGCTGCATTCCGCTGGTGGTCGGCCTGACCCTGCTGGCCAGCCAGGACAGCGCGCGTCTGGAAGCCATTCTTCGCTTCGAATGGCTCAAGCCCGAACCGGTCGTACAGCCTGAACTGGCCATCGACCTGCGTGGCGAACTGAACGGCAAGCCGTTCGAGCCCGAGCAGGCCGAGTTCATCGATGGCGTGCTCAGCCTGCGTGAAGGGCAGGATTTCTATGCGCATCGAGAGGTCCAGGTGCGCCTGGTCGCGCCGGTCAACGGCCCGGTCCGGCTCGACGTGTTGCCCGACGACAAGGGCCGCCTGCCGGAAATCGAAGTCAGTTGGCTCGCGCCAGGCCAGGACCTGCCCGAGGCGGTGCGCCTGCAGCGTGGCTACAGCCTGCACCTGGACCTGACGCCCAAGGCTCCCAACCGCATGGAAGGCGTTTTCCACCTGGTGCTGCCAGCGGAGATGCAGACCACGTTGTCGGGCAGTATCGAAGTCTTCACCGACCGACTGCGTTACCGCGAGGGCGAGGTGGATACCCACTTCGACTCCCGCGACACCCTGCGTTTTGTGCTGCAGGACTACCTGCAGCGCCGCTTCTCTCGACGTGACGTCGCCATTACCCGCCTGCCGACCCTGGATACCCAGCGGGCGTCACAGGAGGTCCAGTTGACCGTAGAGACGGACGGCGAGACGCAGGACCTGCAGGTTAAGCTGGAGAAGAACCCGACGCGCGGCTGGGGTGTGAGCGGCGACCACTATCCGCGATTGAAGGCGGCAAGCGTCTCCACCGCCCCAGTACAGGCTCCTGCTGCTGCCACGGTCAGCACCTCGGCACCGGCGGCGACGGAAAGCGGCCGCCTGTCCGTGGAGCGCCTGCTGGCCGCTCCCCAGCGCTACGTCAACCGCAGCATGCGCGTGACCACCGAGCGCGGGCGTACGGCCGAGGGTGTCTTCGTCGGACTGAATGCCGATGGTCGTGTCGTCATTCGTCGGGTCATCGAGGGTCCGGGCGAGGCCAGCTACACGCTGCGCCCCAGCGAAATCACCGATATCGAGCTGCCGGCGCACTGACCACCCGCCGGCGCTCTGCCACCGCCTTGGCCGACGATGTGGCGGTGATTTTTCGCCAACCCCTTGAATTGGTTCGGGAAGCCCCCATCTCGCTGACAGTGGCCGCATGACGCGGCATTTGTCATCCTCGGAGCGAGAAACAATGAGCGCGGAGACTCAAAAAGAAACACTGGGCTTCCAGACCGAAGTGAAGCAGCTGCTTCACCTGATGATTCATTCCCTGTATTCGAACAAGGAAATCTTCCTTCGCGAACTGATTTCCAACGCCTCCGACGCCGCCGACAAGCTGCGGTTCGAGGCCCTGGCCAAGCCGGAGCTGCTCGAAGGCGGCGCCGAGCTGAAAATCCGTGTGAGCTTCGACAAGGACGCCAAGACCGTCACCCTCGAAGACAACGGCATCGGTATGAGCCGCGAGGAAGTGATCGCGCACCTGGGCACCATCGCCAAGTCCGGCACCGCCGACTTCCTGAAGAATCTCTCGGGTGACCAGAAGAAGGACTCCCACCTGATCGGCCAGTTCGGCGTGGGCTTCTACAGCGCCTTCATCGTCGCCGATAAAGTGGACGTATTCACCCGTCGCGCCGGCGCTCCGGTCAGCGAGGGCGTGCACTGGTCGTCGAAAGGCGAGGGCGAGTTCGATGTGGCGAGCATCGACAAGGCCGAACGCGGCACCCGTATCGTCCTGCACCTGAAAGACGGCGAAGAAGAGTTCGCCGACGGCTGGCGCCTGCGCAACATCGTCAAGAAATACTCCGACCATATCGCGCTGCCCATTGAGCTGCCGAAGGAATCGACCGGCGAAGAAGCCCCGGCCGAGACCGAGTGGGAAGTGGTCAACCGTGCCAGCGCCCTCTGGACCCGTCCGCGCACCGAGGTGAAGGACGAGGAATACCAGGAGTTCTACAAGCACATCGCCCATGACTTCGAGAACCCGCTGACCTGGAGCCACAACAAGGTCGAGGGCAAGCTCGAGTACACCTCGCTGCTCTACGTCCCGGCCCGCGCGCCGTTCGACCTGTACCACCGCGAGGCTCCGCGCGGCCTGAAACTGTACGTGCAGCGCGTGTTCATCATGGACCAGGCCGACCAGTTCCTGCCGCTGTACCTGCGCTTCATCAAGGGCGTGGTGGACTCCAACGACCTGTCGCTGAACGTCTCCCGCGAGATCCTCCAGTCCGGCCCCATCGTCGACTCGATGAAGTCTGCGCTGACCAAGCGTTCCCTGGACATGCTGGAGAAGCTGGCGAGCAACGACGCCGAGGCCTACAAGGGCTTCTGGAAGAACTTTGGCCAGGTGCTGAAGGAAGGCCCCGCCGAGGACTTCGCCAACAAGGACAAGATCGCCGGCCTGCTGCGCTTCTCTTCCACCAGCGACGAGAGCGGCGAGCAGAGCGTGTCCCTGGCCGACTACATCGGTCGCCTGAAGGAAGGCCAGGACAAGATCTACTACCTCACCGGCGAAAGCTTCGCCCAGGTGAAGAACAGCCCGCACCTGGAAGTCTTCCGCAAGAAAGGTATCGAAGTGCTGCTGCTCACCGACCGCATCGACGAGTGGCTGATGAGCTATCTGCCGGAGTTCGACGGCAAGCAGCTGGTCGACGTTGCCCGTGGCGACCTGGACCTGGGCAGCCTGGACTCCGAAGAGGACAAGAAGGCCCAGGAAGAGATCGCCAAGGCGAAGGAAGGCCTGGCCGAGCGCCTGAAAGCCGCGCTGGGCGATGAAGTCGCCGAGGTGCGCGTGTCCCACCGCCTGACCGACTCGCCGGCGATCCTCGCCATCGGCGAGCAGGACCTGGGCCTGCAGATGCGCCAGATCCTCGAGGCCAGCGGGCAGAAGGTGCCGGAAGCCAAGCCGATCTTCGAGTTCAACCCGTCCCACCCGCTGATCGAGAAACTCGACGCGGAAGCCGACGAGGACCGCTTCGGCGAGCTGACCCACATCCTCTTCGACCAGGCCGCCCTGGCCGCGGGAGACAGTCTGAAGGACCCGGCCGCCTACGTGCGCCGCCTGAACAAGCTGCTGGTGGAGCTGTCTGCCTGAGTCACCGCCTGAAAAACAAAGCCCGCTTCGGCGGGCTTTGTGCTTTCTTTATGCGCTCCACCCAACCGATAAGCGAAAAGGGGATTACCCAATGAGCCAGATCCGCGTGCAACCGGTCGCCTACAGCCAGGATGGCGTGCCCTTCGAGGGCCAGTTGGTATTCGATGCTGCCAGCAACGCGCCGCGTCCCGGCCTGCTGATGGCGCCGAACTGGATGGGCGTCAGCCAGGGCGCCGTGGATATCGCCCGCAAGGTCGCCGAGCGCGGCTACGTCGTGCTGGTGGCGGACCTTTATGGCAAGGACGTCCGCCCAAATGGTACGGAACAGGCGGCGGCCGCCATGATGCCGCTCAAGAATGACCGTGCGCTGCTGCGCAAGCGCATGCAGCTTTCCCTCGCCACCCTGTTGGAGCAGGCCGGCCACGCGCCGCTGGATACCAGCCGGCTGGCGACCTTCGGCTTCTGCTTCGGCGGCTGCTGCGCGCTGGAGCTGGCCCGCGACGGTGCGCCGCTGGAGGCTGCCGTGTCCTTCCACGGCACCCTGGATACGCCTAACCCGGCCGATGCGAAGAACATCAAGGGGGCGGTGCTGGTTCTCGACGGCGCCATCGACCCGTTCGTCCCGCGTGAGCAACTGACCGCGTTCGCCAAGGAAATGATCGATGCCCAGGTCGACTGGGCCCTGACCAGCTACGGCGGCGCTGCGCATTCCTTTACCGATCCGCATGCGCAGATCCCGGGCAAGATGCAGTACGACGCCAAGATCGCGCGTCGCGCCTTCGCTGCGATGTTCGACCTGTTGGACGAGCGCTTCGGCGCCTGACCGGATCGGGGGAGGGCGTCGCGCCGCTCCCCCGCGCCGGATTCAACGCAGCTTGGCCACCTTGAACTCCAGGTCCGGCCAGGCTGGCAGGCCGGCGAACTCCTCGCGCAGGTACCGCGTCAGCGCGACTACCTGCTCATCGCTCAGGCTGTTGCCGAAGGCCGGCATGTAGCCCAGCTCCGGTCGTGCGGGATCGCCGATGCCATGCAGGATCACCTGCAGCAGGTTGTCCGGCGTGGCTGCATGCAGGTTGTTGCTCACCGCCAGCGATAGCCGCACACCATTGAGCTTCGGGCTGTCGCCGTCATGGTGGCAGGCCATGCAGGCACCATTGAATATCCGTCCACCGCGGCCACTGGCGGGCTGCAGCGTGCCGTAGGTGCGCTTCTCCAGTTCGACGGCCCTCTGCTCCGGCGAGAAGTCACCGGCCTGCTCCGGGAGGAAGGTCGCGAGGTAGCGCGCCATGGCCTGCAGGTCCGCTTCCGGTTGCTGCGTGAGCCCGGAGGCTACGGGCGCCATCGGGCCGGCGGCGGCGCCGTGGTAGCGCGAGAAGCCGTTGCGGAAATAGTCGTACAGCAGCGCCTGGTTCCAGGGGATGGGCGGCTTGCTGTTGGCGTTGAGCGCCGGAACCTGCCAGCCGTCCACCGTCGCGCCGGCGAAGCGATCCTTGCCGGTACGCTCGGCGCCCAGCGCGTTGCGCGGTGAGTGGCAGGCGCTGCAATGTCCCAGCCCTTCCACCAGATAGGCGCCACGATTCCACGCGGCATCGCGCTGCGCTTGCGGCTGGAAGGTGCCCTTGTCGAAGAACAGGAAGTTCCAGCCCGCCATGATCCGGCGCTGGTTAAAGGGGAAGGGTAGGCGATTGTTCGGCGTATCTGCCTTCACGGCCGGACGGCTCATCAGGTAGGCGTACAGGTCGCGCAGGTCTTCGTCTGCGATGCGGGTGAACGCTGTATAGGGGAAGGCCGGGTAGAGGTAGTCGCCCTCTCGGGAGATACCCGCGCGCATGGCCCGCTTGAAGGCTTCGAAAGACCAGGCGCCGATGCCGGTATCGCGGTCGGGTGTGAGGTTGGAGGTGTAGAGCGTGCCGAAGGGCGTCACCATGGCGCGACCGCCGGTCAGTGGCGCGCCGCCGTCACGGGTGTGGCACACCGCGCAGTCGCCGAGGGCAGCCAGCTGTTGCCCGCGGGCGATGGCTTCGTTGCTGAAGCTTTGGGGAGCCGGCGGGTCGATCGGAGCGATGCTCGGTTGCCCGGTGGCGATCATTCCCACCACGACGAGTGCAGCCAGCCCGCCGATAATGGCCAGAGAGGTCTTGTTCATGACGCTTGTTTCTCCTGCAGCGCGGCGCGAACCCGCTCGGGCGTGAACGGTGGACGGGTGAAACGCACGCCGGTGGCGTCGTACAGGGCATTGGCGATGGCTGCGGCGCTGGGCACCGAGGTGGACTCGCCGGCCCCCAGCGGCGGGGTGCCGGGGCGGTCGAGCAGGAGCGCGGTGATCTTCGGCACCTGTGGGAACCCGAGGATCGGATAGCCGCCCCATTCCAGGCTGGTGACCCCGCTGCGGTCGAAGGTCGAGTACTCCATCAGTGCCCGGCTGGTCGCCTGGATCACGTTGCCGTGGACCTGATGGCGCACGCCGTCGGGGTTGACCATCTGCCCGCAGTCCTGCGCGACGTGGACGTCGGTCACGCGGACGGCGCCAGTGTGCGGTTCGACCTCGACGTCGACGATCCAGGCGGCCCAGGCCGAACCGAACCCCGGGAAGGCGCTGTGGAAGTACCGCGCATAGGCGAAGCCGCGGCCGACCAGCAGATTGCCCTGGCGCGCCTGCGGATTGGGTGAGGAGCGCGGCTTCCAGTGGGCGGACGCGGCCAGTGCCCTGATCAACGTGACCGCGCGCTCATCGTGCAGGTAGCGCAGGCGGAACTCGATGGGGTCGGCGCCGGCCATTTGCGCCAGTTCGTCGATGTAGGACTCGTGGGCGAAGACGTTGGGCAATGCCGACACGCCGCGCATCCATGACGCCCGAACGATGGGCGCGGCGTCGTTGCAGACCACGCGCATGTGCGGGTAGGCATACTGCGGCACGGCAGTGCGGTCGCCCATCCGCGTCACCTGGGGCTTGGCGTCAGTCTTCGACGTGAGCAGCAGCGCCAGGTTGATGCCTTTGTTGGAGGGGTAGCAGGTGGCGAAGTCGTAGGCGGCCACGTTGCCGTCCTTATCCAGCCCACCACGGACCTCGATGAGCTGCGCCGAGCCCTTGGGCTCCCAGCCGTGTTCCTGTTCGCGCATCAGTTGCACACGCACCGGGCGGCCGACGGCCAGGGCGAGCAGGGCGGCATCGGCGGCCACGTCGTCGGCACAGTTGCGCCCGTAGCAGCCGGACGCTTCCATTCGAATGACTTCGACCTGCTCGGGTCGCATGCCCAGCAGCGTCACCAGGTCGGCGCGCAGGTCGTGGGGATTCTGGCTTCCGGACCAGACCTTCAACTCGCCGTCCTCCAGGTTCGCCAGCGCGCAGGACGGGCCGATAGAGGCGTGCTGCTGGTAAGGCCAGACGTAGGTGCGCTGCAGCGGACGGTCGATCTGCCGGAGTACGGCGTCCATCTGCTGGTCGTCCTGCAGCATGCGCGATTGCTTGGGGTGGGCGCGCAGGGTTGCTTCCAGGTCGTCGAGGCCCAGCGGCGGCAGGTCGCTCCAGCTCTTCCAGCGCACCTTCAGCGCCCGAGCGATGCGGATCGCCTGCTCCTCGCGTTCGGCCACCACGCCGATGAAATCACCGATCACCACCAAACGGACAAAGCCGGGCAGTTGGGATACCGATGATTCGTCGACTTCCAGCCGGCTCCGGCCCAGGGGCGCGTTGACGTCGGCGCCAGTGTAGGGCGGACGCACCACGCGGCCGTGGAGCATTCCCGGCAGGCGCATGTCGTGCACATAGGTCAGCCCGCCGGTGACCTTGGCCGGGATGTCCAGGCGCGGCACCGAGTGGCCAACCACCCGGTACTCACTGTGCGGTTTCAGCGGCGCGCCAGCATCGATCTTCAGTTCGAAGCGTTCGCCACGCAGCAGTTCGCCGTAGCCGATGCGGCGGGCCGGCTTGCCTCTGACGAAGATTTCCCCGTCTGCGCAGTCGAGTTGACGGATGTTGCTGCGGAGATGTTGCGCGGCGCGCCGCATCAGAAACTCCCGCGCCTCGGCCGCGGCACGGCGCAGCGGAGTGGCGCTGACCTGGATGCTGGAGCTGGCGATGGTCGGGCCCTGGTCGGGGGTGAAGCGGGTGTCGCCGAGCAACAGGGTGATCTGCTTGAGGTCGACGTTCAGTTCCTCGGCGACTATCTGCGTCAGCGCGGTGCGGATACCGGTGCCGAGGTCGACGTGGCCACAGGCGGCGGTGATGGTGCCGTTGCCGGCGATGGCGATGAAGCTGTCGACCTGATCGAGGTGCAGGGCGCTATCGGCGCCCAGTGCCATCAACGGACGCGGCAATTGCACGCTGACCAGCAGCGCGGCGCTGGCCTTGAGGAAGTGGCGGCGGCCGAGCAGGCTCATGCCGGGGTCTCCTGGTCGCCATTGCCGCGCTGATCGCTCCTGCCGGCCGCCCGCCGCACCGCAGCGAGGATCTGCACATGCGCACCGCAGCGGCACAGGTTGTAGGCCAGCTCCCGGCGAATCTCGTCATCGCTCGGGGTGGGATTGCGGGTGAGCAGGGCCGCGCTGGTCATCACCATGCCGTTGGTGCAGTACCCGCACTGCGCGGCCTGCTCGTCGATGAAGGCCTGTTGCACCGGGTGCAGGGCATCCAGCGTGCCGAGGCCTTCCAGTGTGGTGACCTGGCGCCCCTGTGCCGCGGAGACCGGCGTGATGCAGGCTCGGGTGGCGACGCCATCGAGGTGGACAGTGCAGGCGCCGCACTCGCCCAGGCCGCAGCCGAACTTGGGGCCGTTGAGTTGCAGGTCATTGCGCAGGACGTACAGCAAGGGCGTATCGGCTGCCACGGTGAGCTGCCGGGTCTGGCCGTTGACGACCAGCGAGAGGGGATAAGCCATGGAGTGGGCTCCTTCCTGGGAGAGTGATGCCCGACACCCTGGCCATGGCCGGATGCAGGGAAAAGGAAGGAAGTCTTCGGGAGCAGCCTGACGCCAGCTAGGGCGAGCAGGCCGAAAGTGCTGTAGGAATCAGGTGATAGGGGCGCAGGTACCGCGCCCCGTCAAGACACGGCGTCAGGCGTTGCCAGCGGGAGCCGTGGAGGGGTGGTCTGCGCGGTATCCGCGTACGCCGAACCAGACGATGTACAGGTAGCACACCAGCGGCACGGCGAAGGAGGGCAGCAGGCCTATGCGGTCGGCAAAGAAGGCCTGCACCAGCGGCATCACGGCGCCGCCGACGATGGCCATGCAGAGCAGGCCGGAGCCTTTGCTGGTGAGGTTGCCCAGGCCTTCCAGGGCAAGGGAGAAGATGGTCGGGAACATGATCGAGTTGAACAGGCCGATCAGGATCAGCGCCCACATCGCCACATGCCCGCCGACACTCAGCGCGATGCCGATCAGCACCGCGATCGCCACGGCGTTGAAGGCCAGCAGGCGGTTCGGCGCAATGGAACGCATCAGCGCACTGCCGATGAAGCGGCCGACCATGGCGCCGCCCCAGTAGAACGACAGGTACTTGCCGGCCTGGTCGGCGGGCAGCCCGGCGATTTCCGGCTGGCCCATCAGGCTGACCAGGTAGCTGCCAATGGACACCTCGGCACCGACATAGCAGAAGATCGCGATGACCCCGAACACCAGGTGGCGGTGGGCAAGGATAGACTGACGCCCAGCCACTCCGTCGGTGGGCTCGCCGTGGTGGATCTTCGGCAGGCGGAACAGGGCGATCAGCACCGCAATGGCGAACAGCAGGCCGGCCAGCACCAGGTAGGGCGTCTTCACCGAGTCCGCTTCGCTGGCGGCGGAGCTGCCGATCTGCGAGGCGGCACCGGCGCCGATGGCGAGGATGGTCACCGAGCCCACCAGCGGGCCGACCGTGGTGCCCAGGGAGTTGAAGGCCTGGGTCAGGTTCAGCCGGCTGGCAGCGGTGGCCGCCGGCCCGAGCACGTTCACGTAGGGGTTGGCCGCGACCTGCAGCAGGGTAATGCCGGAGGCGAGGATGAACAGTGCGGCGAGGAAGAACGGGTAGGACTGCGCGCCGGCCGCGGGGTAGAAGAGCAGGCAGCCGACGCCGGCAGTGGCCAGGCCAACGATGATGCCGCTCTTGTAACCGACCTTCTCCACCAGCCGCCCGGAAGGGAAGGACATGATGAAGTAGGCGCCGAAGAAGCAGAACTGCACCAGCGAGGCCTCGACGTAGGACAGGGTGAAGACCGCCTTGAGGTGCGGCACGAGAATGTCGTTGAGCGAGGTGATCAAGCCCCACATGAAGAACAGCAGGGTCAGCACCGTGAGGGCGCTGGTGTGGCGGTTGGTGGTCGACTGGTCCATCGCGGACTCCTTGGGCCAGAAGTATCGGGTTTGCCATCGGCAAGGGTTCGGGGCGCGTGATGTTGCGGCAAGCCGCCGCGCGAATCCTCAGTCATTCGCCGATTTCTACAGCGAGGCGGCGATTTCTGATCGGTGTCTCTGTACGGCTAGCGCGGCAGCTCGATGCGCTCCTGCTCGCCTGGCACCGTCGGCCAGTCACGGGCGGCCCAGCGCGCGCGGGCGCTGTCGATCAGTTCTGGGTCGCTGGCGACGAAGTTCCAGTTCATCCGCCGCGGCCCGTCCAGCGGGTCGCCGCCGATGATCACCGCGTGGCAGTCGCCGCAGGCGGACAGAGTGAAGTCCACACCTTCGGTCAGCACCACCAACTGGTGCAGCGGCAGTGGATCGTCGTCCAGCAGCGCTTCGCCTTCGATCAGGTATAGCGCGCGCTCGGGATGTTCGTCCGGGATCGCCAGGGTTGCGCCTGCGCTGAGCTGCAGGTCGGCGTAGAGCGTCTTCGAACGCACCGGCACCGGCGACTCCAGGCAGAAGCCGGAGCCGGCGATCATGCGGATGCGTACGCCCAGGCTTTCGCTCTCCGGCAGGCTGGCGCTGGCGTGGTGGCTGTAGCTGGGCTCGCAGCCTTCCAGTTCACGCGGCAGGGCCAGCCAGACCTGCAGGCCGTGCAGGCGCGAGCCGCTGTGCAGCAGGTCGGCCGGGGTCCGCTCGACGTGGGCGACGCCGCGCCCGGCGGTCATCCAGCTGACGTCGCCGGGCAGCACGAGCTGGTCCGAGCCGAGGCTGTCCTTGTGCTGTACCTGGCCTTCGAACAGGTAGGTGAGGGTGGACAGGCCGATGTGCGGATGCTGGCGGATGTCCATGCCGTGCTCCGGCTCGAAGCTGCTTTCGAGCATGTGGTCGAAAAACACGAAGGGGCCGACGCTGCGGCGCTGGGCCGAGGGCAGGGGCCGCAGGATGGGCACGCCCTCGACGTCTTCGGCGCGCGGGCGGATGGCTAGCAGGCTGTCGCTCATGATGGTGTCCAGTGGTCCGATCCACGCATGATAGACGCTTGGCGCCGCACCGACCCGTGTGGCGTCAAGCTGTCATCAGGCTGTCACGGCGATGTCATAGCCTCGCGCGGACCCCAACAAGGAGCGCGACATGTCCATTTCCCGCCTGCCAGCAGTCCTGGCTCTCTCCCTGACTTGTGCCTTCGCTTCCTCGGCGTTCGCCGAAGTGCGCGTCAACGGCCCGGTGGAGTACGGCGTCTTCGTCAGCAACTACAAGGATTACCAGCCCGGTGAGCGCGTGCTGACCAGCAGCAAGGAGCAGCTGGAGTCCACGACCCGCGTTCCGGCGAAGCTGGGCACCAAGTTCGGCATGCGCTACCAGCTCAGCGGCAAGCAGGAAGGCGACACGCCGCTGACCTTGCTTTATTTCACACCCGGCGTAGTGACCCCGGACGGCCAGCGCCACGACAAGCTCGAGGTCGTACAGAAGCTGGTTGTGGGTGCGCCCACCGACGTGATGGCCTACCAGTTCACCGAGAACCACGAGGTGGTCCAGGGCCAGTGGCGCTTCATGGTGTTCCAGGGCGACCGCCTGCTGGCAGAGAAGACCTTCACCGTCGAGTGAATCTCGCTGTGTGAACTCTCTGTAAGAGAGAAGCCCGGCCATGTGCCGGGCTTTTCTTTGCCTGTTGAAAGGCACGGATTACATCCTTTCCATTGGCAGGGGAGAAACAGTTTGTTACTTTGCCTGCACGATAGTCCCAACTCCCGGCGTGCAAGCAGAAGAGGAGTGGGGGCCAAGGCGCCCGCAAGCGCTCTGGCAGGAGTGTTACTGCACGATGATCCGTCCTGGTACGAGGTCGTCGGCAGCCGAGAAACGAATAAGAACAGCGCCGGCCGCAATGACCGGGGCGATAAATCTTGGCCATGGAGGTAATGCTGTCTATGAACAGTCGATTGGGTGCGCGCTCGTCCATTTTCTGGGCGCCGCGGCGGGCGGGGGCGGTGATGGGACTCTTACCGCTGCTGGTGGCGGGGTCGGCCCAGGCCCTTGAATTCAAGCTGGCCGAGAACGAGATCACCGGCTCGCTCGACAGTACGTTGTCCTACGGTGCCATGTGGCGCGTACAGGGTCGCGACAAGAGCAACATCAGCGACATCAACGCCGACGACGGTAACCGCAACTTCGATACCGGCCTGGTTTCCCAGGTCTTCAAGCTTACCTCCGACCTCTCGGCCAAGTACCAGAACTACGGCCTGTTCATGCGTGGCACTGCCTATTACGACACGCAGATCATGGACAAGCGCAACGACTACTACGACACCACCAACGGCGTGGAACGTCCCAGTCAGTCGTTCCCGCAGGACGATCACTTCACCGATGACACCCGCCACATCGCCGGACGCAAGGCCGAGTTGCTGGATGCTTATCTGTCTGGCAGTTGGGACGTCGCCGAGCACCCGCTGACCGGCCGCGTCGGCCGGCAGGTGCTGAACTGGGGCGAGGGCGTGTTCTATCGGGGCGGCATCAACACCATCAACCCGGTGGACGCCGCGCGCTTCCACCTGCCGGGCTCGGAACTCAAGGAAGTGCTGGTGCCGACCGAGGCGCTGAGCCTCAACTTCGGCCTGACCGACGACCTGTCCATGGAGACCTTCTACCAGTGGAAGTGGAAGGAGACCCGCCTGGACTCGGTGGGCACCTACTTCTCCGACACCGACCTGTTTAGCGACGGCGGCAACACCGCGTACACCACCGAGGACAACCCGCTGATTAAGGAGCTGCTGGGCGGCTACCCGCTGGTGTCCTCCCTCGGTCTGGTCGGCAACGGCCCGCACGGCCCGAACGCCTACCTGAACCCGGAGACCGGCACCTTCAAGGTGGCTAACGTCGGCAAGGACATCGACGCCCGCGACAGCGGTCAGTTCGGCGTGGCCTTCCGCTATATCGCCGAGGAGCTCAACTCCACCGAATTCGGCTTCTACTTCGTCAACTACCACGCCAAGGAGCCGCAGATCGCCGTCGACCTGCGCGGCTACCAGGGTGTCGACGTCGACCAGTTGAACGCGCTACTCGGCCCGCTGGGCCTGGGCGAGGCGGTGCCGGGACTGGCCACGCTGGATATGGCCAGCAACGCCGAGGCGCGCCGCGACTATGTCGAAGACATCCGCATGTACGGCTTCAGCTTCAACACCACCCTGGGCGATGCCTCGGTGTCCGGCGAGATCGCCTACCGGCCGAACATGCCCATCAGCATTTCCGCCACCGACGACCTGCTCGGCGACCTGCTGACCCAGGGCGTGCTTGGCCAGACCAACCTGTTCGATGCCAACACACCGGCAAGCCAGGCCTGCGCGCCGGTGGCCGGCAAGCAGCTGTGCCGCGGCGAGCTGTTCGAGAACTACGAGCGCGCCGAGACCTACAACATCTCGCTGTCGACCATCTACAACTTCGGCCCGCACCTGTCCTTCGACTCCATGACCGGCGTGGCCGAGCTGGCTTCCGAACACATCCGCGGCAGCAGCCTGAAGTACACCGCCTGGGACGGCAGCGAACGCAAGTTCGTCGGCGCCCAGGACAAGGCCTACGTCGGCGGTAACGACGACGATGTGCAGATCAGCCGCGACAGCTACGGCTACACGCTGTTGCTCACTGGCAGCTGGAACGACGTCTACGCTGGGGTGAAGCTTTCGCCCTACGCCGTCTACCAGGAGGACTTCAGCGGCAACTCGGACCGCACCGGCAACTTCATCGAAGGCCGCAAGGCCTACACCCTCGGTATCGACGCCAGCTACCTGAACACCTTCGAGGTCGGCACCCAGTACACCAACTACTACGGCGCCGGTTCCAGCAACTCCATGCGCGACCGCGACAACGTCTCGATCACCGCGAAATACTCGTTCTGATCCGGAGAGAACCATGTACAAGAAGAGTTCCCTGATCGTCCTTGCCGCGCTGACGGCTCTGGCCGTCACCGATGCGCGTGCTGCCGTCTCGGCCGAGCAGGCCGCCCAGCTCAAGAGTAAACTGACGCCCATGGGCGCGGAGAAGGCCGGCAACGCCGCCGGCAGCATTCCCGCCTGGAGCGGCGGCCTGACTTCGGCACCCGCTGGCTACAAGGGGCCGGGTGCGCACCATGTCGACCCGTTCGCCGGCGAGAAGCCCAAGTTCGTCATCACCAAGGCCAATCTCGACCAGTACAAGGCGAACCTGACGGCGGGGCAGATCGCGCTGTTCAACGCCTACCCGGACAGCTACCAGATGCCGGTCTACGAGACCCACCGCACCGGCTCGGCGCCGCAGTGGATCTACGACAACATCTACAAGAACGCCACCAGCGCCAAGCTGGTCGAAGGCGGCAACGGCTTCTCCGACGCCTACGGCGGCGTGCCGTTCCCGATCCCGCAGAGCGGCGTGGAAGCGGTGTGGAACCACATCGCGCGCTACCGCGGCACCTACATCGTGCGCCGTTCGTCTCAGGCCGGTGTGCAGCGCAACGGCGCCTACGCGCTGGTGACCTCGCAGGACGAGGCGCTGTTTCGCTTCTACGACCCCAAGGGCAGCTTCGAGAAGCTCGGCAACACCCTGTTCTACTACATGACCTTCACCACCGCGCCGGCCCGCCTGGCCGGTAACGGGGCGTTGGTGCAGGAGACCCTCGATCAGGTCAAAGAACCGCGCCAGGCCTGGGGCTACAACCCCGGCCAGCGCCGCGTGCGCCGCGCCCCGACGCTGGCCTACGACACGCCGATCGAAGACTCCGATGGCCTGCGCACCGCCGACGACACCGACATGTACAACGGCGCGCCGGACCGTTACGACTGGACCCTGGTGGGCAAGAAGGAAATCTACATCCCCTACAACAACTACCAGATCACCAGCCCGGAGGTTAAGTACAAGGACCTGCTCACCCCCGGCCACGTCAATCCCAAGTACACCCGCTACGAGCTGCACCGCGTGTGGGTGGTGGACGGCAAGCTCAAGCCCGGCGCGCGGCACATCTACTCGCGCCGCACCCTGTACCTCGACGAGGACAGCTGGGGCGCCGCCGTGGTGGACCAGTACGACGGTCGCGGTGAGCTGTGGCGGGTGTCGCTGGCGTACCTGAAGAGCTTCTACGAGCAGCCGATGGTGTGGACTGCGCTGGATACCTTCCATGACCTCCAGGCGCACCGCTACAGCATCCAGTGGCTGGATAACGAGGAGCCGGGTACTGCCGACTTCAGCCAGCCGTCGCCGGATGAAGCCAACTTCAGCCCGTCGGCGTTGCGCCGTAAGGCATCGCGCTGAGTCTGCGAACGATGAAGGCCCCGCAAGGGGCCTTTTTTGTTTTGCAAGTGATGCGGTTCGTGCAGGAACGGGCCATGCCCGCGATCAGCCTGCAGGGCCGGCAATTTCTTTGGCCCTGGTGTTGCAGGTTTGCTGCGTTGGCTTGGGTGTATCTGCGCCGCTTTGGCGTGTGCGCGGACTTCTCGTTTCGCCCCCTCGGTCGAGTCACTTCTTCCAAACGCCGAAGAAGTAACCAAGAAGGCTTGCCCCGGACATCCGGTTTTTCGCTTGGGGCGAAAAATACCCTCGTTGAAGCGAAGTTTCAGGGGCACGTCGCGAAGGGCCATCCCTGGCCCATCGCGACTCTCGCGACATCCATGTCGCTCAACCCCTGAAACTCCGCTTCAACGAGGCCTCCTGAACGGGGCATTCGGCGCGCGCGGATGTTTCTATGGAAGCCTTTAGAGCCGGAGTCGGAGCCGTAGCCGGAGAGGTGGTGCTCTTCGTAGGACCGAGGGGGACGCCTAGTCCTTGCTCGCGAACCGCCCAGCGCCGACCCTCCTGTAGGAGCAGGACCTCAAGCCATCGGCGGCAACCGCCGCTTCACCGGGCTCTTCTTGACGATGGCGGTGTTGGTCTCGGCGAAACCATTGAGGTGATCGAGAATCTCGTCCAGCTGCTCCATGGAGCGCACGCACATCCGCGCATAGAAGCAGTCCTCGCCGGTGACCTTGTCGCACTCGGTGAATTCGGGGATCGCCAGGATCTGCTTCTCCACGTCCTGCAATTTCCCCGGCAGCGGGCGTACCCGGACGATGGCCTGCAACTGGTAGCCAAAGGCGCGCGGGTCGACGTTCACCGTGTAGCCGGTGATCACCTGGCGCTCCTCCAGCTTGCGCAAACGCTCGGCGACGCTGGGCGAGCTCAGGCCGCTGACCTGGGCCAGGGCCTTGAGGGAAAGGCGCGAGTCTTCCATCAGCGCGGAAATCAGCAATTGGTCGATGTCGTCGGTCATCGTGGCCTCGAAAGGTGAAGTCGAAGAGTTGCCTTGATAATAAAGGTGATCGATGGGATTTGCCTGCGTCAGGCGATGGAGTGCCCGAATCCCCCTGTTCATACTGGTCACCAACAAGCGGAGGTGATCCATGAACGATTCAATCAGACGCGGCACCCTGGAAATGATCAGCGCCATGCTGATCTGCGGCACCATCGGCTGGCTGGTGGTGGTATCCGGTCAGCCGGTGCTGGACGTTGTGTTCTGGCGCTGCGTATTCGGCGCTGCGACGCTCCTGGTGATCTGCGCGGCCATGGGCTTCCTGCGCCCCGGTATTCTCACCCGCGCCACCTTCGGCCTGGCGCTGCTCAGCGGCGCAGCCATCGTCGGCAACTGGGTGCTGCTGTTCGGCTCCTACTCGCGGGCGTCCATCGCCATCGGCACGGCGGTCTACAACGTGCAGCCGTTCCTGCTGGTGCTGCTGGGCGCGCTGTTCCTCGGCGAGAAGGTGACCGCGCAGAAACTCGCCTGGCTCGGCGTTTCCTTCGTCGGCATGCTGGCTATTGTCAGCGCGCACGGTGAAGCGGGGCAGGTGGGCAGCGACTATCTGGGTGGCATCGCCCTGGCCCTCGGCGCGGCGGGCCTGTATGCAGTGGCGGCGCTGATCATCAAGCGCCTGACCGGCGTGCCGCCGCACCTGATCGCGCTGATCCAGGCGGTGACCGGCATCCTGCTGCTGGCGCCCTGGGCGAACCTCTCTCCGCTGCCGCAGGCAACCAGCGCCTGGGCCAGCCTGGCAACCCTGGGTATCGTGCACACCGGCATCATGTACGTGCTGCTCTATGGCGCGATCCAGGAGCTACCTACGGCGCTGACCGGCGCGCTGTCGTTCATCTATCCGATTGCCGCGATCTTCGTCGACTGGTTCGCCTTCGGCCACCGCCTGACGCCGCTGCAATGGCTGGGCGTGGTTGCCATCCTGCTGGCCGCCGCCGGCATGCAACGCGGCTGGAGCCTGAACCTGCGGCGCCTGGCCTGGCGCTGAAATCCGTGCTTGCCTGACAATGCCGGGGAACCTGGGCCGCCGGGCGCAGGTCCTGTAGGCGGCAGAAATCAAGCAAGGAACGGACTATGACTGCGGCTGCCCTGACGGCAGATTCACTCAGCCTGAAAAGGCCTTCTTCACGATACATTCACCTGCTGGGCCTGGCCGCGCTGCTGGCCCTGGCCGGCTGCGGCACCCGCGCGCCCAGCGTGCCGGAGCCGACTCCGGAAGAGGTGCGCGGCAAGCTGGCCAAGCTGATCCCCGCTGGTGCGTCCGACCGCCAGGGCTGGGCGAAGGACATCCAGGTCGCCTTTACCACCCAGCGCATTCCGGCCACCACCGAGAACCTCTGTTCGGTAGTGGCGATCACCGAGCAGGAGTCCAACTTCAAGGCCGACCCGCCCGTGCCAGGGCTGGGCAAGATCGCTCGCGCCGAGATCGACCGGCGCGCGAGCAAGGTGCACGTGCCGGGCTTCCTAATCGATACCGCGCTGGCGCTGAAGTCGCCGAACGGCCGCACTTACAGCCAACGGCTGGCGAGTGCGAAAACGGAGAGGGAACTGAGCGCGATCTTCGATGACTTCATCGGCGGTGTGCCGCTGGGCCAGCAACTGTTCGGCCGTTTCAACCCGGTGCATACCGGTGGGCCTATGCAAGTCAGCATCGAGTTCGCCCAGGCCCATGCCGAAGGCTATCCATACCCGGTGGACGGCAGCATCCGCCGTGAGGTGTTCAGCCGTCGCGGCGGCATGTACTTCGGCATCGCCCACCTGCTCGGCTACCCGGTGAACTACCCGCGTCAGCTCTACCGCTTCGCCGACTTCAACGCCGGCTGGTACGCCAGCCGCAACGCGGCGTTCCAGCGCGTGGTGGCGGACCTCACCGGTATTCCCCTGGCCCTGGATGGCGACGTGATCCTCTACGGCAGCTACGACGCCGGCAGCACCGAGAAGGCGGTGCGTACCCTGGGACCGAAGCTGGGCATGAGCGAGCGGGAAATTCGCCGTGACCTGGAGCTGGGCGACAAGCCGGAGTTCACGAAGTCGGAGCTCTACACCAAGGTCTTCGCGCTGGCCGAGCGCGCCGCTGGCAAGTCGATGCCGCGGGCGATGCTGCCGGGCATCACGCTGCACAGCCCGAAGATCACCCGCCAGCTCACCACTGCCTGGTTCGCCCAGCGCGTCGACGAGCGCTACCAGCGCTGCCTTGGGCGAGCGCCGTAGTGCTTGATCAGTCGCCCTCGGCGGGATCGCAGACACCGCTGTCGCCGTTCGGGCCGGTGTAGGAGACGCTGACGGTGCCGTCGTCGTTGGTGCTGATCTGCACGGTCACGCCTTCACCCTTGGCGACCACGGTGCTGTCGGTGTTCTGCGTGACCTTGGCTTCCTGGCCGTTGATGTAGACCGGCCCGTTCTCGTCGGTGTGGATCTGGATATCGTTCGGGCAGTCGTAGTTGAGCATGGGAATGGCGGCAAAGACGGGCTGCACGACGATCAGCGATGCGGCGATCAGTAGCGATTTCATGGCGTCTCCCAGACGAATACAGGCACGGCGCGAGGTCGTGCGGACATTTTCAGCGTAGTGCACGCGCCGCCGGGCGCTACAAAGGGGGCTGGCCCGCCGGCCGCGCTGGCGGATAGCCATTTATCCGCCACTAGATTGAACCTGTCGTATGACGCATCTGTCAGACCAAATCTGAAACCTGGGAAGGGTCTGAAATGCTGTTCGTAGTCATGCTGGGGGGACGCCATCCGCGCGCGCGGATCGAGGTCCATGACGTGGCCTTCGTCATTGGCGACAACCTGAAATCCACCTATCCGCAGTTGCGCGAAGCTTGGTTCGGCAGCCCGGACGGCCTGCACATCGACTCCTGGCTGGAGGTGGACGGTGTCGAGGCCTACCGCGTCGAGTTCAGCGCGGCGATGCCGGCGCCGGGCGAGCAACGGCTGTTCTTCGTTAATCTGGGCGGTTACGAGCTGGGCAGCTTCGGCGAGGCCCACCAGTATGTACTGGTCGCCGCGCGCGACGCTGCCGATGCCAAGGTTCGCGCCAAGCGGCGCATGCCACGCAGCTGGGACAAGGCGCACACCGACGCGGTGATCGACGTCGATGACTGCATCGCCATCGACCAGATCGGTGGGCGCTACGTGCACCTGGTGGAAGGCGAGAGCCGTGGCATCGTGCAGCGCAGTGACTACATCGTGCTGTGAGCCTTCATGGCGCTGACACGGCCCTGTCATAAAACCTGACGTATAAGGAGCGCATAGCCGACCCCCCGTGCCGAGGTAACAATGACCGAGAAACGCCGCGTCCTGTTCGTCTGTGTCGCCAACGACGCCCGCTCGCCGATGGCCGAAGCGTTGCTGCGGCACACCGACGGCGAGCACTTCGAAGCCTTCAGCGCGGGCATCCACCCGACCGCCATCGACCCTCGCGCGCGCAACGTGCTGGAGCACGCCGGGATCTCCGCCCAAGGGCTGCGCAGCAAGTCCATCGACGAGTTCCGCGGCCAGCACTTCGATTACCTGATCGACCTGTGCGACAAGTCCACCGACGAGGGCGACGAACTGCCGACCTCCAGCGAAGTGATCGTGTGGAACTTTGTCGATCCGGCCCACAGCGAACAGCACGACCCGTTCCGCCACACCCTGCAGGAAATCAGCGATCGCCTGAAGCTCTTCGAAATGGTGAAGAACCGCGACTGAAGCTTCCGGCGATGACAAAGCAAAAAGCCCGCATGGATGCGGGCTTTCTGCTTCGTAGGCCACAGGATTTCGCCGTTGCCTGGGGAGGATTTTCGGCGGATTCCCGTAGAGATGGGGCGCTGGTCCTTCAGCGCAAGGGCATTCTGGCTGCCCGGCATGACAGAGTGGTGACCATCTTGTGAACGCGCCATGGCAATGCGCTGTCACTGCTGTATCACTCGCCGGCATGAGCACTATCAATCCCGACAAGTGGCCAGGCGCAGGGTGCGTCGATAGAGTCACGGTCAAAGTCATGTCCGCGGCGTTGTTTTTAAGCGTCTGCGTGACCCGAACCGGAGTGCCTATGAAGTCCCTGTCAGAAATCGCCTTCTCCATGCTCGACCTGGTGCCCGTGCGCGACCAGGGCAGCGCTGCCGAGGCGCTGAACAACGCCGTTGAGGTTGCCCGGCACGTCGAGCGCCTGGGCTTTACCCGCTATTGGCTGGCGGAGCATCACAACATGGACGGCATCGCCAGCTCGGCCACCGCCGTGCTGATCGGCCATATAGCTGGCAAGACCGAGCGCATCCGCGTCGGCTCCGGCGGGGTAATGCTGCCCAACCATCCGCCGCTGGTGGTGGCGGAGAACTTTGGCACCCTGGAAACCCTCTATCCCGGCCGCATCGATCTGGGGTTGGGTCGCGCGCCCGGCGCCGACCAGGCGACCATGCGCGCGCTGCGCCGCGATCGCCTGGGCGATGGCGCGGACTTCCCCGAGCAGGTTGCCGAACTGGAAATGCTCCTTGGCCCGCGCCGTTCGCAGCAGTCGCTGCTGGCGATTCCGGGTGAGGGAACCAACGTGCCGATCTGGTTGCTGGGCTCCAGCCTGTTCAGCGCCCACCTGGCCGCGCAGAAAGGCCTGCCCTACGCCTTCGCCTCACACTTCGCCCCGCGCTACCTGCATGACGCGTTGCGCATCTATCGCGAGAACTTCCAGCCCTCGGCGGTGCTCGACAAGCCCTACGCCATGATCGGTGTGCCGCTGGTGGCCGCGCCGACCGACGAGGAAGCCGAGTACCTGGCGACCACAGCCTTCCAGCGTGTATTGGCGCTGATTCGTGGCGACAGCCTGAAGCAGAAACCGCCGGTGAAAAGCATGGCCGGGTTGTGGCTCCCCCACGAGCAGGAAGCGGTGGGTAATTTCTTCGGCCTGGCGGTAATCGGCGGCCCGGAGAAGGTGCGCAGCCGCCTGGAAATCCTGCTGGAGCAGACCGGCGTGGACGAGATCATCTTCACCAGCGACATCTACGACCACGAACTGCGCCTGCGCTCGCTGGAGATTGTCGCCGGCCTGCGCTGATCGAGGTTCTTCGCAGGACTGAGGGCGTGTCTGGCCCTTGCTTGCGAATGGCTTTGCAGCGGGGCCTGGTTCGCGAGCAAGCTCGCTCCTGCAGGTTCAGGCCAAAGTTTCGGCGTGGGTGGACTATAGGGCGGATAACCCGGAACGGGTTATCCGCCGATGGCCTCGCGGCAGATAACGCTGACGCGTTATGTGCCCTACGCACTGCATCGGCAGAAACCCGCGGCAG
This sequence comes from Pseudomonas sp. NPDC086581, assembly GCF_044746165.1. NCBI lineage: Bacteria > Pseudomonadati > Pseudomonadota > Gammaproteobacteria > Pseudomonadales > Pseudomonadaceae > Pseudomonas > Pseudomonas sp. NPDC086581. Next base: position 152,986 of record NZ_JBIVBR010000012.1, read on the forward strand.
CAAATAGGGGAGGCCTCACGCCTCGCCGTCGTCCTTCTTCTTCAGCAGATCCGCCAACCCGGCCAGTCCCTTGTGGGTGACCTTCGGCCCTTTCGCGCCCGCGTCGTTGCTGTTCTGGTAGTGCAGGTCCACCTGCCGCTGGTGCTCGTTGTCGTGGCAGAACAGGCACAGCAGCTCCCAGTTGGAGCCATCCTCGGGGTTGTTGTCGTGGTTGTGGTCGCGGTGGTGGACGGTCAGCTCGCGCAGGCGCACGCCGCTGAACTCGCGGGCGCAGCGGCCGCAGATCCAGGGGTACATCTTCAGGGCTTTTTCGCGGTAGCTGGTTTCGCGGCGGCGCTGGGCCTCGGCGAGGACGGCGTTGACTTTGCTGGTGGGCTGGTTCATGGCTCGCAGAAGAGAGTGTGGAATCGGACTTCCAGCATAAGTCCGCTGCCCCGCGCTGGCTATGGCCTGGGCGTGTCCGGTCGCGACCAGATCCACAGATTGCCAACCGCCATGCCCAGGATCACCGCATACAGCCAGAGCCCGTGGGGCAGGGTGATCAGCATGATCGCAAGCGCCACGAGCATCGCGAGGCTGGCGCTGATCTTGGCGCGGCGCGCGACGGCGCGGCCATTGCGCCAGTTGTCCAGGATGGGACCGAACAGCCGGTGGTTCTCCAGCCAGGCCGACAGGCGCGGCGAACTCTTCGAGGCGGCCCAGGCGGCGAGCAGGACGAACTCGGTGGTCGGCAACCCCGGCACCACCAGCCCCACCATGCCCACGCCGAGGCTGGTGTAAGCCAGCACTGCAAAGGCCAGGCGCGCCAGCCGCGAGCGGGCGGGGCCGAACGGCTTGGCGCGCGCCGCATCGGCAGGCGCGCGCTCGAGGGCCTCAGACGGTGGCGGGGGCACTGTCGTAGCTGTGTTGCAGCAGGTGGGCAAAGCGCTCGAAGGCGGCCACGGCGCCGGCTTCCGCCTCGCGTTCCTCGGCTTCGCTCAGTTCCAGGCCGTCGAGGGTGCGGGTGAAGCGCTTCCAACCTTCGGCACGGCCGCCTTCGGGCTCGCCCAGGTGACGGGCGCCGGTGTTCTCGTCCAGGCCCAGTGCGGCAACACGCTTGATCAGGAAGGCAGCGCCGAGCTTGGAGCCTTCGGAGACGAACAGCCAGCCCAGGGCGTGGGCCTGGCTCGGGTTGCTGATGGCGCCGGCAACCGGGGCGGGCACTTCGGTGTCGAGGTCGGCCAGGTCCAGGCGGGCCTGTTCGGCGCGGCAGCGCTGCGGCAGGTCGGGGAAGATCCTGCCCAGTTCGGCGTCCTGGTACAGGGCCTGCAGCTCGGACTGGAACAGGTACTGGGCGACCACGAAGCGGGCGAAACGCTCGCGGCTGGAGAAGGGCTCGCGGGCCTTCACGGCGTGGTCGAGACGCTCGTGGGGGGCGTGGGTCAGCGCGTTCAGGCGCTGCGAGCGCAGGGCGGGGAGTTCCAGGGTGGTCATGTCCAATTCCTTGAAATTACAGGTCTTTACAGACGAGACGAACGAGTTCGGGGAAAGCGTAAAGATTGTCGGCGTTCACTGTGCGGGCCCGCTTTTGTAGGGTCCATAACGCGCCAGTGTTATCCGCCGCGCCAGGCGGCGGATAACCTGTTCCAGGTCATGCGCCCTACGCTCAGCGAGGGCGCGTGAGCATCAGATATCCCACACCAGGTTGATCGCGAAGTTGCGGCCCGGCTGGGTCAGGCGGTCGAGGTTGGCCGGGGCCAGTACCGCCGCCTCGCCGACGCCGTCGTAGCCGCGCACGTCATCCCACAGCCAGTACTTCTTGTCGGTGAGGTTGTACAGGCCGGCGTTGAGGGTCAGGTCGTCGGTCAGCTTGTAGTAGCCGGTCAGGTCGAGGATGCCGAAGCCCGGGGTCTTGAACTGACTGCTGGTGCCGTCGGGGGCGTTGAATTGGCTGTCGTCGACGCGGGTCTTGCGCTTGACCAGGGTCCAGTCGAGCAGCGCGCCGTAGCGACCAGCCTGTTCGTCATAGCCCAGGCCGAACACGCCGGTGAGCGGGTTGACGCTGTTGATCGGCTCGCCGGTGTCCTTGTTGCGGCCGTAGGCGTAGGCCACCGAGCCCTTGGTGTAGAGGCCCTGCGGCGCGCCGAAGGCACCCAGCTCCAGGCGGCCTTTCAGCTCCACGCCCTTGATGATGGCGTTCTTGATGTTGTTGCTGGTGAAGGTCGGCTCGTCGTAGCCGGGGGTGATGGCGTCTTCATTGATGAAGTCGCGGTACTTGTTATAGAAGACCGCCACGTCGAACGAGCCTTCCTCGAAGTTGCCGCGCAGGCCGGTCTCGTAGCTCTGGCTGCGTTCCGGGTCGAGGTCCGGGTTGGGCTCCACGCGGTAGCCGGTGGTGGGGTTGTCGAAGCGGCCGTAGAGCGCCTTGGCGGTCGGGGTGCGGAAGCCCTGGGCGTACTGGCCGTACCACAGATAGTTGTCGTTGAACGCGTAGGTCACGCCGAGCTTGGGCGAGAGCTGGTGCCAGCTCTTGCTTTCGCTGCTGACGTCGCCTTCGCCGCTCTGGTCGACCGTGCGCAGGAACTCGTCGGTGACGTGCGGTTTCAGGCGGGTGTGGTCGTAGCGCAGGCCGGGCAGGAAGGTCCAGTCGTTCCAGCGGATCTCGTCCTGGGCGAAGAGAGCGTAGGTGTCGATGGTCGGGTCCGGGAAGTCGCTGCTGCGGGCCAGGCGGTCGGAGGCCACCGAGCTGGGCCCGCCGATGGTGGTGCAGGTGCGGCTGACGGCCAGGCAGGTGGCGTCGCCTTCGCGGTAGCCGGTGACCTTCTGGCGCTTGAGAGTGGTGCCGTAGGTCAGCAGGTGGTCGGTGTCGCCCAGGGCGAAGGCCTTGTCCATCTGCAGGTCGAGCACCCACTGGCGCTCCTTGTACTGGGTCTCGCGGGTCCGCAGCACCTGGCGGGTGATCGGGTAGTAGAACTCGTCGGTGCTCTGGTCGGTCTTGGCGATCTGGTAATTGAAGGTCCACTTCAGGTGATCGGCCACCACGCTGTCCAGCAGCATCTGGTGTTCCAGGCCGTAGCGTTCGCGGGTGATGGTGTCGTTACCGGTGCGCCACTGGTACATGCCGCCGGGCAGCACGCTGTCGGGGATGGTCGGTGCGCCGTTGAAGTACGGGCCGCCGTAGGCGCTCTTCTGGTCGGTGTCGACGTCGTCCTTGTACTTCTCGTAGACCAGGCCGAAGCGGCTGCCTTCTGCATAGTTCCAGCCCAGTTTCGCCAGCACGTTGGTGGTGCGCACGTCTTCGGGGTTGGCTTCGGTGCGCGACAGGCCGGTGCCGCCGGTGCTGCCGTAGGACTCGGTCTCGTGGCCGTTGCGCTGGCTCAGGTGCAGCAGGCCGTCGAAGTCGTCGTGGCGGCCGGCGACGGTGGCGGAGGTCAGCCAGCTGTCATCGGCGGAGCTGTAGCCGGTCTTCAGGCGCGCGCCGACGTCCTGACCGTCCTTGATGATGTCGTCCGGGTCGAGGGTGAAGTAGCTCACCGCGCCGCCGATCGCGTTGCTGCCGTAAAGGGCCGAGGCCGGGCCGCGCAGCACTTCCACGCGCTTGATGATTTCCGGGTCGACATAGTTGCGCTCGGTCTGCGCATAGGGGCCGTTGAAGAAGCTGTTGGGGATCTCGACGCCGTCGATCTGCGTCAGCACGCGGTCGCCGTCGATGCCGCGGATGTTGTAGCCGGTGATGCCGGCACGGTTGCCGGTGCCGCCGACGGAGACGCCGGGCATGTCGCGCACCAGCTCCTTGATGCTGTTGACGTTCTTGCGGTCCAGTTCCTCGCGGCCGACGACGTTCACCGTGGACGGAACCGAGGTGACGCTCTGCGCCTGGCGGGTCGCGGTGACGGTGAGCGGCTGCATCTCGGCGACGGAGGAGAGATTGCGCTCCAGCACCACATTGCGCGGGCCGAGCTGGCGCACGCTCAGGCCGGTGCCGCCGAGCAGGGTCTTCAGCGCGCGCTCCGCCGGCAGGCGGCCGCTGACGCCCGGAGAGACCACGCCGTCAGCCAGGTCACCGGCCACGCCAACCTGCCAACCGGTCACCGCGCTGAAAGCGTTGAGTGCCTGGGGCAGTGGTTGGCGGGCGATGTCGAAGCTGTAGCCGGCCTGGGTCTGGCTCGCTTCCGCCGCGAGAGCGGAAGTGACCGGCAGGCTGGCGATGCCGATGGACAGGGCGAGCAGCGAGATGCTGGCCGGCGCGGACAGCCGGCGCAGAGGGGCACGCGAAGAAGCAATGGTCATCGAAGGGCTCTCTTAGTCAGTCTTTGTTCGCATTCGTAAATGCGAATCTGTTGCATTGGCTTCTGACTAAACGAACGAGCCTTTCGGATCGCGTAAAAAAACTTTCTGCCGTGTAGCGGGGGCTCAGTTGAGGATCAGCAGTTTCGGGTATTCGTGCAGCTCGGCGGAGGTGATCTGCGCCAGCGAGCGGGCCACGCCCAGCGGGTCGTCCAGTCGCCAGTTGCCGGTAACGCTGAGGTTCTCCAGGCGCTCGTTGGTATTCACGATCCAGCCGGGGTAGTAGCGGCGCAATTCGGCCAGCACCTGGCTGAGCGGGCAGTTCTCGAACACCATGCGGCCTTTCACCCAGGCCAGCTGGGATTCGGCCTCGGCGCCGTGCTGGCGCTCGCCGAAGCCCTGCGGGCCGACGCGGATGCTGTCGCCGGCGCCGAGGCTGACGCGCGCGTCGTCCAGCCGCGTGCGCAGGTCCACTTCGCCACGCTGCACGCTGACTTCCGCCTCATTGCCGAGGTAGCGCACGGCGAACGCGGTGCCGCGCACCGTGACCTGTACCGGCCCGGCCTCCACCTCGAAGGGGCGGCTGCGGTCATGGGCGACGTCGAAGAAGGCCTCGCCGCGGTAGAGGCGGGCGACGCGCTGCTGGTCATCGACCTTGCTGGAGAATGCGGTGTCGGTGTTGAGCAGCACGTTCGAGCCGTCGGCCAGCTGGACTTTCTGGCGTTCGCCGACCGCGGTGAGATGGTCTGCGCGCAGGCGCGTCAGCAGGTCGCTCTGCACCACGACACCGATGGCGAGTACCAGCGCTGCAGCTGTGGCGACGGGTTTCCAGAAGCGCCGCGGGCGACGCAGAGGCCGGACTTTTTCCTGTGCCCGTTTGCGTTCCAGGCGCGCAGCGGCGACCGGCAGCAACGGTGACTGCCAAGCATCACGCACGCGCTGGTAAGCGCGCGCGTTGCCTTCGCTGACGGCGAGCCAGGCATCGAAGCGCGCGCGGGTGGCGGCGTCCATGTCGTCCTCGAGGATCAGCCAGTCGAGGGCTTCGGCCATCTGCTGGTCGTCGGGCGGCGCGGCGTGGGGCAAGGGGCGATCCTCGGGGCGGTGCTGGGGTGGTGAGCCGCGCATTGTTGTCGAATCGGCCGGCGAACGGTAGTCCGTCATACCGATTCCTCGAGGCGGCTGACCAGTCCGACACAGATCGCCATGATCAGTTTCAGTTCCTTCTGCACGGTGCTGGGCGAGATGTCGAGCTGCTCGGCGATCTCCGCGTAGCCGCAGCCGTGCAGGCGGCTGAGGATGAAGATGCGCTGCTGGCGCTCGCTGAGCTCTTCGAGGGTGGCGCCCAGGCGTTCGAGCAGCTTTTCCGCGTGCAACTGGTCCTCGGCGCTGGAGCCCGGCGCCGGTACCGCCTGCACCACATCGAAAGGCACGTCCTCGAGCATGGTCCGCGACTGCATGCGCAGGTGGCGCAGGTGGTCCAGGGCGAGGTTGCGGCCGGTCTGGAAGAGGAAGGGTTCCAGGTGATCGATGCGGCGTTCGAGCAGGGTACGGGCGACGCGCAGGTAGGTTTCCTGCACCAGGTCTTCGGCGATGCTCGGGTTCTTCACCATCCGTACGAGCGTGCGCAGCAAAGGTAGGCGCTGGGCCAGGAAGACCGCGTCGAGGTTGGAAGTGCTCACAAGGGCGTCCAGCAGGAATAATTTTTAAATGATAATCAATGTTATTCAGAGGAGGCGCATGGCACAAGTCCATCCGTGGTTCCGGATGTGTAGGCGCCAACGAAAAAAGGGCGAGGCGCGCGGGGCGCCTCGCCCATTCCCTCAGCCGGCCGGTGAGGGGTAAGCGGGACTCAGGAGCGCACGGGGCGTGCGTTCAGGCGGGGCTGGTCGTTGGCCGGTTGTGCCTGGTCGGCTGCTTCCGGGCGGCTGTTCCAATGCGGGATGAGGATGCCGGCGGCGATCAGCGCGGTGACGGTGAAGCCGATGAACACGGTGTAGGTGTCGAAGTAGCCTGGCAGCAGGCCACCGAGGATCGCGCCGACTGAGCCGCAGCCGTTGACGAAGCCCGCCGCGGTGCCGGCCGCTTCGCCGGTGCCGAAGTCCACGGCGGCGGAGCCGCTGATCATCGAGTCCGGTCCGTACAGGGTCAGGCCCATCATGAACAGCAGGGCCAGCACCAGCAGGCTGCTGCCGGTCTGCATGGACGGGACGAACAGCGCCAGGCAGACGGTCAGGCCGAGCAGGCTGATCACGCAGGCGGGCATGCGCCGCGCGCCGAAGATGCGGTCCGAGGCATAGCCGATCAGGATCGGCCCGAGCAGCCCGGCAACCTCGAAGGCCGACGGCAGGATCGCCGCGCCGACCTTGCCCAGCCCCGGCATGCGTTCGTAGACGATCACCGGGCCCCACAGCAGGATCGCGTAGCGCGCCGGCTTGAGCAGGAAGTACGCCAGCCCCAGGGTCAGCACGGTGCGGTTGCGCAGCACCTTGCCGAGGATGCGCAGGGACTTGCCGTTCGCGCCCTCCTGCTTGAAGCCGGCGTAGTTCACCGCCCCGGGTTGCTGCACATCGGCTTCCACCGGCGGCAGGCCGACGTCCTGCGGGCGGTTGCGTTGCAGCAGCAGGAACAGGATGGCGACCGCACCGACCACCGCGGCGGTGGAGTAGAACGCCGCATGCCAGGTACCGAACACCTCATAGGCCCACCAGCCGGCGAAGGGCGAGGCGACCAGTCCGCCGAAGGCGTAGCAGGTGCTCCACAGCCCGAGCACGCGGCCGCGCTCATGGGTGGCGAAGAAGCTGCCGATGTTCTTGCACAGCCCGGACCAGCCGGTGGATTGCGCCAGGCCCTGGACCACCATGCAGGTGGCGAAGATCGGCAGGGTGGCGAAGCTGCCCATCACCAGCGCGGCGACGGCGGAGATCAACAGGCCGCCGAACACCACCACGCGGGGGCCGTAGCGGTCGGCGAAGACACCCCAGGTGAACTGGCCCACCGCGTAGGCGGTGAGGTAGATGGCGTCGAGGTTGGCCATCGCGATCTTGTCGAGATGGAAAGTGGGGTCTTCGGCGATGCCGAGCTTGGCCACCGAGAAGGCTTTGCGGGTGAAGTAGAAGGCTGCGTAGGCCAGCCAGGTGATGGCGAAGATCTGCCATTTCCAGCGCGCCAGCGAAGCGCGCGGCGAAGCGGTGCCGTGAGGGTTGAGCATGATCTGACCTCGTTGTTGTTGTGCTGTGCCGGCAGTCAGTGGGTAACGCCTTTTTTATTTTTGTTTTCGAAGCACGTCGCACCGTCTTTGCGGTGCGGGTCAGAAGCGCTGGAGCTGTTCTGTACCGCCTTGCCGAACCCATCAAGTTCGGCGGCGGTGGAGGGATGGAAACAATTTCGAATAAATAACTGAAATCGATTTATCAGATTTCAAAAATAAGCTGAGCTTGTATGACAGAGGGCCATGACGTTAGTGTTCTGCGCGAATGACTTTGTAGTCGCTTTCCGTCTGCTGGTGAAAAGACGGTCAGAACCTTCCCGCCGAGGCGTGCCCATGTCCGTTTCCCACGCTCAACTCAAGGCCTTCCATGCCGTTGCCGTACACGGCAGCTTCACCCGCGCCGCCGAGCGACTGTTCCTCACCCAGCCGGCGGTTTCCGACCAGGTGCGCAAGCTGGAGGAGCGCTACGGCGTGCTGCTGTTCCATCGCAACAAGCGTTCGGTGCGCCTGACTGAACTGGGCGAGCGCCTGCTGGCGGTGACCCAGCGGCTGTTCGTGATCGAGGCGGAGGCGCAGGAGCTGCTGCAGGAATCCAGCGCGTTGCAGACCGGCAGCCTGACCCTGGCGGTGGACGCGCCGGTGCACGTGCTGCCGCAGATCGCGCGCTTCTGCCAGCGCCATCCGGGCATCCGCGTGAAGCTGGAAACGGGCAATACCGACGAATCCTTGCAGCGCCTGTTCGACTACCAGGCGGACCTGGCGCTGCTCGGCCGCGAGGTGCAGGACGAGCGCCTGCTGACCTTCACCCTGCGCAGCGACCCCATCGTCGCCTTCGTCGGTCGCAGCCATCCCTGGGCCGGGCGCGAGTCCATCGAACTGGCCGACCTCGACGACACGCCGCTGGTGTTGCGCGAGCAGGGCTCGGTGACCCGGCAGATGCTCGAGGCGGAAATGGCCCGCGCCGGGCTGCGCATCCGCCCGGCTATCGAGGTGGAGGGCCGCGAAGCGTCGCTTGAAGCAGTAGCGGTGGGGATTGGCGTCGGCGTGGTGTCGGCTGCCGAACTGGGGGCCGATGCGCGTGTGCATGCGCTGCCGATCCTCGACTGCCACTGGCGTATGAGCGAGACGCTGGTGTGTCTGCGTGAGCAAAGCACCCGGCGGATCGTGGCGACTTTTCTCGATCTGGTGAAGGAAGATTTGCCAGCGGAGTAGGGCGGTTGTTCGCATCCTTCCGAACGTTCCGTCAGCACCCGTAGGGCGAATAACCCGGAACGGGTTATTTGCCAGGACGTCGCATAACGCCGTAGGCGTTATGCGCCCTACAGGGGATATCTGCGCGCGCTGTTGTAGGAACGGCCATACCCGTGATCGCGCGAATGGCGCGTTCCTAGAGTTCAGCCCTGCGCCAACTCCAGAAACGCGCTCACCACCCGCAACCCCCGACGCCGCTCCAGGCAGCCGATGGCGTGGCGGTTGAGCAGTCCATCGCCGCCCAGCGGAATCGCCTTCACCCGTGGGTCCGGGCTGACTTCCAGCGACGACACGATGCCGATCCCCAGCTCCGCTGCCACCGCTTCGGTCACGGCCTCTCGACTGTCCAGCTCCAGCAGCACGCGGGGCTCGACCGAGGCCGCCGAGCAGGCCGCATCGAAGGTGCGCCGGGTGATCGAGTCGGGCTCGCGCAGCACCATGATCTGCTGGTCCAGCTCGCCCAGCGGCAGCTCGCCAAGGTGCTCGCTCCAGGCATGGCTGGCCGGCACCAGGGCGCAAATGCGCGACTCCACCAGCTCGCGCAGGAACAGCCCGGCGCGCGGCTCCACCTCGGTCAGCACGGCGATATCGACGTGCTCGTCCATCAGCGCGGCGAGCGTTTCCTGTGCGTTGCCCAGACGCAGGTTGACGGTGATGCCGGGGTAGCGCGCGCGCAGCCGGGCAAGCATCGGCATCACCAGGTGCGGGCCGTCGGCGGCCACTTCGATACGCCCGGTCACCAGCTCGCGGCTGGCGTCCAGCACGGCTTCGGCTTCCTCCTCCAGGGCAAACAGGGTGCGACTGATGGCCGACAGGCGTACGCCATCTTCTGTCAGCTCCACGCCGCGCGCGGTGCGGCGGAACAGATTGACCTGGTAGTGCTCCTCCAGCGCCTTCACGTGCCCGGTCACGGCCGGCTGGCTGATGAACAGGCGCTCGGCGGCGCGGGTGAAGCTGCGTTCGCGGGCGACGGCGTCGAAGGCGCGGAGCTGGAAGAGGTTCATGAGGTATATGTCCGGCTTATGCAGTGCATCGTGATAAACAATTTGAACGATATCTGCCCGGCCGGCAAGTTATGCCCAGGCCGCCGCGAACCCGCCCTGGCCCAACCGAATTCAGCCCTGACGACGTTCCCAAGAAAGAGGAATCGAGCATGAGCACTGCCGAGCGAGCCCCCATCCTGCTGACTCCCGGTCCGCTGACCACGTCCCCCCGCACCCGTCGCGCCATGATGGTCGACTGGGGCTCCTGGGACCGCGACTTCAACGACCTGACCGCCGACGTCTGCAAGCGCCTGCTGGCGATCATCCACGGCGAGGCGAGCCACACCTGCGTGCCCCTGCAGGGCAGCGGCACCTTCTCCGTCGAAGCCGCCATCGGCACCCTGGTACCGCGTGACGGCAAGGTGCTGGTGCTGATCAACGGCGCCTACGGCAAGCGTCTGGCGAAGATCTGCCAGGTGATCGGCCGCGAGTTCAGCACCTTCGAAACCGAAGAAGACGTGCCGACCACCGCCGCCGACGTGGACCGCCTGCTCAGCGCAGACCCGAGCGTCACCCATGTGGCGCTGATCCACTGCGAAACCAGCACCGGCATCCTCAACCCGCTGGCCGAGATCGCCAGGGTCATCGAATCCCACGGCAAGCGCCTGATCATCGATGCCATGAGTTCCTTCGGCGCGCTGGACATCGACGCCCGCCACATCCCCTTCGATGCGCTGATCGCCGCTTCCGGCAAATGCCTGGAAGGCGTACCGGGCATGGGCTTCGTCTTCGCCCGCAGCACCGCCCTGAACGCCAGCGCCGGCAATTGCCACTCGCTGTCCATGGACCTGCAGGACCAGCACGCCTACATGGCCAAGACAGGTCAGTGGCGCTTCACCCCGCCGACCCACGTGGTGGCCGCGCTGCACGAAGCGCTGAGCCAGTACGAGGAAGAGGGCGGTCTCGCGGCCCGTCATCAGCGTTACGCAAACAATTGCCAGACTCTGCTGGCGGAGATGGCCGAACTGGGGTTCCGCAGCTTCCTGCCGGCCGAGATCCAGGCGCCGATCATCGTCACCTTCCATGCCCCCAGTGACGCCCGCTACACCTTCACCGAGTTCTACAACCGGGTGCGCGAGAAGGGCTTCATCCTCTACCCGGGCAAGCTGACCCAGGTGGAAACCTTCCGCGTCGGTTGCATCGGCCAGGTCGACGCCAGCGGCATACGCGCCGCCGTCGCGGCCATCGCCGAGACGCTGAAGGAAATGGAAGTCTTCGAAATCTGACGCCCGCCCGAATTCTCACAGGATTGAACGCCATGAATTACCAGCAACCCAAGCAACTGCAAGCCGTCATCCTCGACTGGGCCGGCACCGTGGTCGACTTCGGCTCCTTCGCGCCGACCCAGATATTCGTCGAGGCCTTCGCCGAGTTCGGCGTCCAGGTCAGCCTGGAAGAAGCCCGTGGCCCGATGGGCATGGGCAAGTGGGACCACATCCGCACCCTGTGCGACATCCCGGCCATCGCCGAACGTTACAAGGCCAAGTTCGGTCGCGTACCGAGCGACGATGACGTCACCGCCATCTACGAGCGCTTCATGCCGTTGCAGATCGAGAAGATCGCCGAGCACTCGGCGCTGATTCCCGGCGCGCTGGATGCCATCGCTGCGCTGCGCAAGGGCGGTCTGAAGATCGGTTCCTGCTCCGGCTACCCCGCAGTGGTGATGGAGAAGGTCGTCGCCCTGGCGAAGATCAACGGCTACGTCGCCGACCATGTGGTCGCTACCGATGAAGTGCCCAACGGCCGTCCGCACCCGGCCCAGGCACTGGCCAACGTGATTGCCCTGGGCATCAACGACGTGGCGGCCTGCGTGAAGGTCGATGACACCTGGCCGGGCATCCTCGAAGGCCGCAGTGCCGGCATGTGGACCGTGGCGCTGACCTGCTCGGGCAACGCCCTGGGTCTGACCTATGAGCAGTACAAGGCGCTGCCGGCGGAGAAACTGGAGCAGGAACGTCGCCGCATCGGCCAGATGTTCGAAGGCTCGCGCCCGCACTACCTGATCGACACCATCGCCGAACTGCCGGCGGTGATTGCCGACATCAATGCGCGCCTGGCGCGGGGTGAGATGCCGCAGGGCAACTGACGCCTGGTGTTCATGAAAAAGGCCCGCTTTGTGCGGGCCTTTTTCATGGGGGGTAGTGCATACGGTCGCGGGCCATGCGCGCGATCAGCGCCGACAGGCGCGACTGTCAGCAGTAATCAGTTCACAACGTTCCGCACAAACCGCACCAGCACATCCCCATGGTTCTGGTAGGAAAACGGCTGGTTGCTCTTGAATACGTGGAAACCGCCGGCGTCGACCTCCACCGTTTCCTCGGCAAGGACGATGGTCAGCCGGCCTTCGATGACATAGGCCATGTCGTACCAGCCTTCGGCATCGGGCTCGGCGTTGTAGCGGTCGCCGGGGGCGAGCGTCCAGTGCCAGAGCTCGGCCTGACGGGTGGCGGGGGTGCTGGCGAGGAGGGTGCCGCGGCTGTCGGCCTGTTGGCCGCCCCAGGCGACGGCGTCGACGCGGGACAGGCCGCCGGTGGACGGCGGGCGAACCAGGTCGGCGAAGGTGACTGTCAGGGCGGCGGCGATGCGGTCGAGGGTGGCGAGGCTGACGTTGGTGTCGCCGCTCTCGATGCCGACCAGCATCCGCCGGCTGACGCCCGATGCCTTGGCCAGCGCGTCCTGGCTGAAGCCGGCATTGCGGCGGTGCGTCTTCACGTTATCGGCGACGTGCACCAGCACGCTGGGACGTTCGGAAGGAGTGGGCAGTATATTGCTCATTCTGGCCTTTTTGCGCATTATGTTGCGCATAACAGTCAACCAAGAAATCCCAACCGTTGCAACGCCTGTTCAGGTCCGCATCATGCCTCGCTCTCGCTTTATTTCCACTGCCTTCCCCATTCTCATCCTGATCGTGTCCATGGCCTCGATCCAGACCGGCGCATCGGTCGCCAAGAGCCTGTTCCCGGTGCTCGGCGCCGAAGGCGTGACCTCCATGCGCCTGATCTTCGCGGCCATCCTCCTGCTGGCGATCCTCCGCCCGTGGCGCACCTCGCTGCGCGGCAAGCCGCTCAAGCCGCTGTTCATCTACGGCGTGACGCTGGGCCTGATGAACCTGACCTTCTACATGGCGCTGCAGACCATTCCGCTGGGCGTTGCCGTGGCGCTGGAGTTCACCGGGCCGCTGGCAGTCGCGCTGTTCTATTCGCGCAAGCCGATCGACTTCCTGTGGATCGCCATCGCCGTGGTCGGCCTTGGCCTGCTTCTGCCGATCGCCGACTTCGGCCACGGCATCGACCCCAAGGGCGCCGCGCTGGCGCTGGGGGCGGGCGTCTGCTGGGGGCTCTACATCATCTTCGGCCAGCGCGCCGGTAACGACCTGGGCGCACAGGGCGCTGCGCTGGGTATCAGCATCGCGGCGATCTGCGTGGCGCCCATCGGCCTTGCGCACAGCGGCATGGCGCTGTTCGACATCAGCCTGTTCCCGGCGTTGCTGGGCGTGGCGATCCTCTCCAGCGCCTTGCCCTACACCCTGGAAATGGTGGCGCTGACTCGCCTGCCGGCGCGGACTTTCGGCACCCTGATGAGTATCGAGCCGGCCTTCGGCGCGCTGTCCGGCCTGGTGTTCCTGGGCGAGCAGCTGACTTCGCATCAGTGGATCGCCATCGGCGCGATAATCGTCGCCTCGGTGGGCACGACGCTGAGCAGCCGGCCGAAGCCGGCGCTGGTTACCGACTGATCCTCCCTGCGCTACGAAGAAGCCGCCCTTGGGCGGCTTTTTGCTTTTGTAGGATGGGTGGAGCGCAGTGTTTTTCCTGCACGACTCCCAAATAAAAAAGCCGCCCTCGGGCGGCTTTCTGCGTTGTGGGCGATCAGCCCGCCGTGCGCATCTCGTTCAGCACGATCTGCCGCCTGGCGCTGCGCGACAGGCGGATGCACAGCATCACCGCGGCGCAGGTCAGACCGACGATCAGGCCCTCCCACAGGCCGCGCGGGCCGGTGGGCTCCTGCAGCCAGTGGGTGAGGCCGAGGCTGTAGCCCACCGGCAGGCCGATGCCCCAGTAGGCGAACAGGGTCATGATCATGGTCGCGCGGGTGTCCTGGTAGCCGCGCAGGGCGCCGGCGGCAGTGACCTGTACGGCGTCGGAGAACTGGAACAGCGCCGAGAACACCAGCAGCGTGGCGGCCAGCGCCAGCACGTCCGGGTCCTGCGTATAGAGCCCGGCGATATGCTCACGCATCAGCAGCATGCCGCTGGCGGAAACGCAGGCGTACGCCAGTGCCGCGCCCATGCCCACGCCGGCAGCGAAACGAGCATCGCGCGGCGCACCGGCACCGAGCGACTGCCCCACGCGGACGGTCACGGCCATGGCCAGCGAGTAGGGGATCATGAACACCAGTGCGCTGAAGTTCAGCGCCACCTGGTGGCCCGCCACCACTTTCTCGCCGAGTTCGCCGATCAGCAGGGCGATCACCGAGAAGATGCTGGACTCGGCGAACACCGCGATGCCGATGGGCAGGCCGACCCCTACGAGGCTGCCGATCACCTGCGGCTTCGGCAGCTCCCAGTGGCTGAACAGCTGGCTCGGCTTGTAGACCTTCGCCCAGTTCACCCAGACCAGCATGCCCAGCAGCATGAACCACATCACCGAGCCGGTGGCCCAGCCGCAGCCGGGGCCGCCCAGCGCCGGGAAGCCGAGGTGGCCGTAGATCAGCACATAGTTGATCGGGATGTTCAGCATCAGTCCGCAGATGCCCAGCACCATGCTTGGCCGGGTGCGCCCCAGGCCATCGCTGAAGCAGCGCAGCACATGATACAGCGCCACCGCCGGCAGGCCGCAGGCGATGCCGCGCAGGTAGAAGCAGCTCGGCTCGATCAGCGCTTCCTCGACCTTCATCGCCCGCAGCACCGGCTCGGAGAGCAGCCACAGCGTCGCCCCCGCCAGCGGGCCGACCAGCAGCGCCAGCCACAGCGCCTGGCGCACCAGCGGGCCGGTGCCGGCCTGGTCGCCGGCGCCGTAGCGCTGGGCCACCTTGGCGGTGGTGGCGAGCAGGGTGCCGGTCATCAGCAGGAAGATCGGAATCCAGATCGAGTTGCCCAGTGCCACCGCGGCCAGATCGCGCGGGCCCACGCTGCCGGCCATCACCGCATCGACGAAGCCCATGGCGGTGGTTGCCAGCTGGGCGATCATGATGGGCGCTGCGAGGGTCAGCAGTTCCTTGAGTTCGGTGGCGGTGCGCCGTCCGCGGGAGACGGGCTGGGTGAGGCTGGTCACGGCTTTCCTTGGCAGAAGAAATGAACGGGAAGCCGGCCAGTTTAAGGGCTGTCCGCCCGGGCAGCAAAGCCTGGCGTGTGTGGCGCGGGACCGCGCGCAACGGCGCTGGTAAAGTAGCCGGTGACGATTTCTGGAGTCAGTCCATGCGTATCCTTGCCGATGAAAATATTCCCCTGGTCGAAGCCTTCTTCGGCGCCCATGGCGACATCCGTCGCCTGCCCGGACGCGGGATCGACCGCGCCGCCCTGGGTGATGCCGAAGTATTACTGGTGCGCTCGGTGACGGACGTCAGCCGTGAGCTGCTCCAGGGCAGCCAGGTGAAGTTCGTCGGCACCTGCACCATCGGCACCGATCACTTGGACCTGGACTACTTCGCCGAGGCCGGCATCGCCTGGTCCAGCGCGCCGGGTTGCAACGCCCGCGGTGTGGTGGACTGGGTGCTGGGCAGCCTGCTGGCGCTGGCCGACGTACACGGCGCCAAGCTCTCCGAACGCCGCTATGGCGTGATCGGTGCCGGGCAGGTGGGTGGTCGCCTGGTGGATGTGCTGCGCGGATTGGGCTGGGACGTGCGCGTCTGCGACCCGCCGCGCGCCGCTGCCGAAGGGGGTGATTTCCGCAGCCTGGAAGAAGTGCTGCGCGAGTGCGACGTGATCAGCCTGCACACGCCGCTGACCCGCGAGGGTGAGCACTCGACGCGCCACCTGATCGACGCCGCGCGCCTGAAGGCGTTGCGTCCGGGGACCTGGCTGATCAACGCAAGCCGGGGTGGCGTGGTCGACAATACGGCGCTGCGTATTCACCTGGAGTCCGGCGCGGATATCGACGTGGCACTGGACGTCTGGGAGGGCGAGCCGGAAGTGAACGTGCAACTGGCCCAGCACTGCCGCATCGCTACCCCGCACATCGCCGGCTACAGCCTTGATGGCAAGTTGCGCGGCACGGCGCAGATCTACGAGGCTTTCTGCGCCTGGCAGAAGTGCGCACCGACCGTTGATCTCGACGACCTGCTGCCAGCTCAATGGCTGGCAGAACTGAGCTTGAAGGAAGAGTGCGACCCGGGCTGGGCGCTGGCCATGCTCTGCCGCGCGGTGTACGACCCGCGCAGCGATGACGCCGATTTCCGTCGCAGTCTGATCGGAGACACCCAGACCCGGCGGGCGGCTTTCGACGCGCTGCGCAAGCACTACCCGCCGCGCCGGGAAATCACCGGGCTGTGGGTAGACATCCAGGGCGATTCGCCGCGCCTGGAAAGCCTGCTGACCGCGCTGGGGGCCAACCGGGTCGGGGAGTAGGGCGTACGTGCTGCCGCGCTGTTATTCCGCTTGGCGGCGTGGCGGCTCGCAGGTCTTGTCCAGTTCCTGGCAGGCGCGCTGGATCATGTCTTCGGTAATCGGCACTTCACGGCCCTGGGCATCGATGATCGAGCCGCCGACCGGCTGTTGCGGCTGGCGCGGAGTGGGGCGGGGGGCGGATTCACGGTGGGTTTGCAGGCTCATGGCCAATCTCCTCTACATCAGTGCATTGCAGTCTAGGCAGATCAGATGAAACCCCGGTGACAGAGGCGGCCAAGGGCAGCGCCTGAAAATCGTCACCGAAGACAGACGACCCGATCGCTCGCAGATTGCGTGCCAATCGCGAGGTCCCCGGTCGTTTGCTTGTCGTTATAGTCAGTGGAGTTGCCGCTTCCCTGGTCCGACCCGGCGTTGCGCCGGTGGTTCGAAGAAGTTTCCCTCGAGGTTGAGTATGGACAGGATTCGCATAGGGCTGATCATCAATCCGCTGGCCGGTATCGGCGGCCCGACCGCGCTCAAGGGCAGCGATGGCGTGGCCGCGCTGGCCCTGGCCCGCGGCGCCGAACCACGGGCGGCGGAACGCACGCGGGTTGCCCTGGAGCACCTGCTGCCGGTGCGCGAGCGCCTGGAGTTCCTCACCTTTCCCGGCCCGATGGGCGCCGACCTGCTGGCGGACATGGGCTTCGCCCATCGCCTGGTTGGGGCGCTGGAGAAAGAGCAGAGCAGCGCGGCGGATACCCGTCACGCCGTGCAGGCGCTGCAGGAGGCCGGCGTGGCGCTGATTCTCTTTGCCGGTGGCGACGGCACCGCGCGGGATGTGGCCGAGGTGGCCCGCGAAGGCCAGCCGGTGCTGGGCATTCCCGCCGGGGTGAAGATCCATTCCGGGGTCTACACCATCAGCCCGCGCGCGGCCGGGGAGCTGGCGCGGCGGCTGGTGGATGGCGGGCTGGTGCGCCTGACCCAGGGTGAAGTGCGCGATCTCGACGAAGCCGCGCTGCGTGAGGGACGCGTCGCCGCGCGCTGGTACGCCGAACTGACGGTGCCCGAGGAAGGCCACTTCATGCAGCACGTGAAGCAGGCCGGCATGGAGACCGAGGAGCTGGTGCTCGCCGATCTCGCCGCCTGGCTGGAGGACAGCTGGGAGGACGATGTGCGTTACGTCTTCGGCCCCGGCTCGACGCTGCACGGGCTGGCTGCCGACCTGCACCTGGACACCACCCTGCTGGGCGTGGATGTGATCGAGAACGGCGAAGTGATCGCCCGCGACGTCACCGAGGCGCAGCTGTTCGAGCTGGTGGACGGGCACCCGGCCTTCCTGCTGGTGACTGCCATCGGTGGTCAGGGCCACATTCTTGGGCGCGGCAACCAGCAGATCAGCCCGCGCGTGCTGCGCGCCATCGGCATCGAGCGACTGCGGGTGATTGCCACCAAGCGCAAGCTCGGCACCCTCGAGGGCCGGCCGCTGCTAGTGGACAGTGGTGACGCCGGGCTGGACGCGAGCTTCCCGGCGGCAGTGCGGGTGTGGGCGGGCTACAAGGAAGAGCTGCTCTATCCGCTGGGTTGGGGCAGCGAAGACGAGCTGCCAGCGTAGGGCGAATGACGCCTGAGACGTTATCCGCCCTACGGGTGTGGTGGTGCTGGCATCCATAAGGCCGCACGCGGTGAGATCGGGGCCGAGAAAACTCAACAACCACTCCTCGGCACGGTGGTGCAGGTAACCAAGCCTGATCTAGACTCCTTCGCTCCGTGAAACCGGAAGAGGGGGCAGGGCATGCATTCGGGCGGTTGTCTGTGCGGCGCGGTGCGCTACGAAATCAGCGGTGAGCTGGCGCCGATCCAGGTCTGCCATTGCAGTCAGTGCCGCAAGGCGCAGGGCGGGCCGTTCGCCACCAATATCCCGGTGCAGCGCTCGGCGTTCCGCCTGCTCAGCGGTGAGTCAGCGCTGGCCGAGCACCGTGCCACGCCGGAAAAGAAACGGGTCTTCTGCAGCACCTGCGGCTCACCGATCTACAGCGCTCGTGATGCGCTGCCGGAAACATTGCGCGTGCGTGCGGGAACCCTGGACGAGCCTTTGCGGACAAAGCTCGAAGCGCATTACTACGTCGATTCCCGCGCCAATTGGTGGCCGCTGGAGGACAATCTGCCCCGCTACGGCGGTGCCAAGCCGGGATAAAGGAGCTGGCCCCGCCAGCAGCAGTCAGGGAGTTACAGGGTCAGTGGGAATGGAACGGAAATTTCGCGTGCTGGTGCTCGGCGGTTACGGCAACTTCGGCAGCCTGATCGTCCGCCGCCTGAGCGGCATCGACGGCGTCCGCGTGCTGGTGGGCGGGCGCGACCAGCGCCGCGCCAATGAACTCGCCGCGCAGGTGGGCGGCGAGCCGGTATGCCTGGACATGAACCAGCCGACGCTGGCCGGTCGCCTCAATGAACTGAAGGTCGACCTGGTGATTTCCACCGCAGGACCTTTCCAGGGCCAGGACTACCGCGTTGCCCGCGCCGCCATCGGCGCCCGCGCGCACTACATCGACCTGGCCGACGCCCGCCAGTTCGTCTGCGGCATCCAGGAACTCGACCGCGCCGCGCGCAGCGCCGGGGTGCTGGTGTGCAGCGGCGCCAGCTCGGTACCCGCGCTGGCCGCCTCGGTGATCGACGAACTGCTGCCACGCTTCCAGCGCCTGGACAGCATCCATCACGGCATCAGCTCATCGGCGAAGATTCCCGGCCAGGCCACGGTCTCCGCGGTGCTGGGCTATTGTGGCAAGCCATTGCGCCAGTGGCGCCAGGGCCGCTGGCAGGACGTGCATGGCTGGCAAGGACTTAATCACCACCGTTTTCCCGCCCCACTGGGCAAACGCTGGCTGGCCCACTGTGATGTGCCGGACCTCGACCTGTTCCCGCAGCGTTACCCCGGCGTACAGGACGTGCGCTTCTCCGCCGGTCTCGGCCTGAAGCTCACCCAGTTCGGCACCTGGGGCCTGTCGTGGCTGGTGCGTGCGGGACTGGTGAAGGATGCCGCGCGCCTGGGCGCCGGTCTGCATCGCATGGCCGTGGCGATGGAGCCGTTGGGCGACGGGCGCAGCGGCATGTTCGTCCACCTGCAGGGCATCGATGGTGAAGGCAAACCGCTGGCGCTGTGTTGGGAAATCCTCGCGCAGCAGGACCATGGCCCGAACATCCCCTGCATGGCGGCGGTGGCGCTGGCACGCAAGCTGGCCGCCGGGCAGCTGCGGCAGCGCGGCGCGACTCCCTGTATCGGCCTGCTCACCACGGATGAATACGTGGCGGAACTGGAAGGGCTGGACATCTCCCACGGTCTGCGCGAGCTGGCTGTGCATTGATCACAGACTGTTGCCCAAGCAACAGTCGATCAGCAGCGTTGTTGCCTGAGTGACATGAAACGCCGGAAAAACCGGCTGAAGTGCCCGAAAATCATACATTTCCCTGTTGGTACGGCCCTTGCTCAAGGCTTCTGTACCTAGCGCAACAGTCAACAGGGAAAACCCATGACCAGCCCCATCAAAGTGGTCGCCGTCTCCGGCGGCACCTATCGCCCCTCGCGCACCCTGGTGCTCACCCAGGCCGTGCTCGACGCCCTCGGCGGACAGCTTCCGGTGCAAGCCCAGATCATCGAACTGGCCGACATCGCCCGCCCGCTGGGTGCTGCGCTGTCGCGCCAGGAGCTCTCTGCCGAGCTGGAAGCCACCCTGCGCGAGATCGAGACCGCCGACCTGCTGGTGGTTGCCTCGCCGGTCTACCGCGGCTCCTATCCGGGCCTGCTCAAGCACCTGTTCGACCTGGTGGACATGAACGCCTTGATCGACACCCCGGTACTGCTCGCCGCCACCGGCGGCAGCGAGCGCCACGCGTTGGTTCTCGACCACCAGCTGCGCCCGCTGTTCAGCTTCTTCCAGTCGATCACGCTGCCGATCGGCGTGTATGCCAGCGAAGCGGATTTCGCCAACTACCAGATCACCAGCGATACCCTGCGCGCCCGCATCCAGCTGGCCGCCGAGCGCGCCGCGCCGCTGTTCGCCCGCCCGCAATTGCGCAAGACCGCCTGAGGAGCCCGCGATGAACGTGTTCTGGTTCCTGCCCACCCACGGCGATGGCCACTTCCTCGGCACCAGCGAGGGCGCACGCCCGGTGTCGCTGCCTTATCTGAAGCAGATCGCCCAGGCCGCCGATTCCCTCGGCTACTACGGCGTACTGATTCCCACCGGCCGTTCCTGCGAGGACTCCTGGGTCGTAGCCTCGGCCTTGGCGCCGCTGACCGAGCGCCTGCGCTATCTGGTGGCGATTCGTCCTGGCATCATTTCGCCGACCGTGTCCGCGCGCATGGCCGCGACCCTGGATCGCCTCTCCGGCGGCCGGCTGCTGATCAATGTGGTCACCGGGGGTGACCCGGATGAAAACCGTGGCGATGGCATCCACCTCAGCCACGCCGAGCGCTATGAAGTCACCGACGAATTCCTGCGCATCTGGCGCCGCGTGCTGCAGGGCGAATCGGTGGACTTCGCCGGCAAGCACCTGCAGGTGGAGAACGCCAAGGCGCTCTATCCGCCGATCCAGAAGCCCTATCCGCCACTGTATTTCGGTGGTTCCTCGGCCGAAGCCCACGACCTGGCTGCCGAGCAGGTGGACGTCTACCTGACCTGGGGCGAGCCGCCGCAGGCGGTCGCTCAGAAGATCGCCGACGTGCGCGAGAGGGCCGCGAAGCAGGGTCGCAGCGTGAAGTTCGGCATCCGCCTGCACGTGATCGTCCGCGAAACCGCTGAAGAGGCCTGGCAGGCCGCCGACAAGCTGATCGCCAACATCTCCGACGAGACCATCGCCAACGCGCAGAAATCCTTCGCCCGCTTCGACTCCGAAGGCCAGCGGCGGATGGCCGCGCTGCACGGCGGGCGCCGCGACCAGCTGGAAATCTACCCCAACCTCTGGGCCGGCGTCGGCCTGGTGCGTGGCGGCGCCGGCACCGCGCTGGTGGGCGATCCGCAGCAGGTTGCCGAGCGCATCAAGGAGTACGCGGACCTGGGGATAGACAGCTTCATCTTCTCCGGCTACCCGCATCTGGAAGAGGCCTACCGCTTCGCCGAACTGGTGTTCCCGTTGCTGCCCGAGCCCTATGCGAGCCTGGCCGGGCGCGGGGTGACCAACCTCACCGGGCCCTTCGGCGAAATGATCGCCAACGACGTGTTGCCCGGACGTAAAGCCGGCTGAACCGGCGCACCGCGCCCCGACTTGCCGGGCATGGGCCCGGCTTGCCCTGAACAGACTCAAGAGGAAGAGCGCGTGAATGCCAAGACGCATCTCGACGCACAGACACCTGGGCAGATAGCCCAGCGCCTGGCCGCGGGCTTCGCCGAAACCGCCGCCGAGCGCGACATCCGTGGCGGCACGCCGAAGACCGAGCGCGACGCGCTGCGCCAGAGCGGCCTGCTGTCGCTGATCATCCCCAGCGAATATGGCGGCCTGGGCGCCGACTGGAGCACCACGCTGGATATCGTCCGTCAGTTCGCCGTGGTCGACAGCTCCATCGCCCACGTATTCGGTTTCCAGCATCTGATGCTGGCCACCGTGCGCCTGTTTTCCCGCCCCGAGCAGTGGCAGCCATGGTTTGAGCTGACCGCGCGCAACCAATGGTTCTGGGGCAACGCACTCAACCCGCTGGATACTCGCACGGTGTCGCGCACCTTCGCCGGTTGGCGTGAGTTTTCCGGGCGCAAGAGCTTCTGCTCCGGCGCGCTGGATTCGCAGATGCTCATCGCCTCGGCGCTGGACGGCGAGGGCGGCAAGCTGCTGATCGCCGCCATCCCCACCGCGCGCAGCGGCATCAGCCTGGCCCACGACTGGGACAACATGGGCCAGCGCCAGACCGACAGCGGCAGCGCCACCTTCGAGCGGGTGCGGGTGGAGGAGAGCGAGCTGTTGCTCGACCCTGGCCCGCTGAGCACGCCTTTCGCCTGCCTGCGCCCGCTGATCGCCCAGCTGATCTTTACCCATGTCTTCCTCGGCATCGCCGAAGGTGCATTCGAAGAGGCGCGGCAGTACACGCTCAAGGAAGCCCGCCCATGGTTCCGTTCCAGCGCTGCGACGGTGGGAGAAGACCCCTACGTGCTCGCGCACTACGGCGAGTTCTGGGTCGGCCTGGAAAGCACGCGCCTACTGGTGCGCCGTGCCGCGCAACTGCTCGACGAAGCCTGGGGCAAAGGGGCCGCGCTGGATGCCGAAGAGCGTGGACGCCTGGCTGTGGCCATTGCCACCGCCAAGGTCGCGGCGACCCGCAACGGACTGGAGATCTGCAACCGCCTGTTCGAAGTCACCGGCGCGCGCTCCACCCATGCGGCGCTGCGCATCGACCGCTACTGGCGCAACCTGCGCACACAGACCCTGCATGACCCGGTGGACTACAAGGTCCGCGAACTGGGCGACTGGGCGCTGAACCAACAATTGCCGCAACCGACTTTCTACTCATGAACGCAACCACCCCCGAGGGTCTCCTGACCCTGCCCAAGTCCCCCGCGCTGGCGACCTCCATCCGCGCCACCGCCCAGGTCTTCGAGGATCCCAAATCCCAGGCGCTGCTCGACCATCTGCAGCAGGTTGCGCCCAGCGAAGCGAGCGTGCTGATCATCGGCGAGACTGGCACTGGCAAGGAGCTCGTGGCGCGGCACATCCATAACCTCAGTGCGCGGCGCGGGGGACCGTTTGTCGCGGTGAACTGCGGGGCTTTTTCCGAATCTCTGGTGGAAGCGGAGCTGTTCGGCCACGAGAAGGGCGCTTTCACCGGCGCGCTGGCGGCCAAGGCCGGTTGGTTCGAGGAGGCCGACGGCGGCACGCTGTTCCTCGATGAGATCGGTGACCTGCCGATGCCGATCCAGGTCAAGCTGCTGCGCGTGCTGCAGGAGCGCGAAGTGGTGCGCCTGGGCTCGCGCAAGAGCATCCCGATCAACGTGCGGGTGCTGGCGGCCACCAATGTGCAACTGGAGAAGGCGATCAATGCCGGGCATTTCCGCGAGGACCTCTACTACCGCCTCAACGTGGTCAGCCTGGAGCTGTCGCCGCTGCGCGAGCGGCCCGGCGACATCCTCCCGCTCACCCGCCACTTCATCGCCGAGTACAGCCGGCGCCTGGGCTACGGGCAGAGCCAGCTGAGCGCGGAGGCCGCGCAGAAGCTGCGCAGCTATTCGTGGCCGGGCAACATCCGCGAGCTGGAAAACGTCATCCACCATACGTTGCTGATCTGCCGCGACGGCGTGGTGCGCGCGGAAGACCTGCACCTGTCCAACCTGCGTATAGAACGCAGCGAGGAGCCACGGCTGCAGTCCCTGGGCGCCGAGCAGATTCTCCAGCAGGCCTTCCAGCGGCTGTTCGAGGAGCAGGGCGGCAATCTGCATGCACGGGTGGAGGATGCGTTGCTGCGCGCAGCCTATCGCTTCTGCCACTGCAACCAGGTGCACACCGCCAATCTGCTCGGCCTGAGCCGCAACGTCACGCGCACGCGGCTGATCGAGATCGGCGAACTGGTGGTGAACAAGCGCCGGGGCGCGACGGCGATTGATCCGCAGCGAGGCGTGCGGCTGTCCATCTAGGCCGGTCCGTTCAGGCCCGTCTATTTGGAGGTATTCGCCGCGGGCCACTGATCCACGGCAACGAAACCGGCCAGTGGCCAGCCTAGACTCCGGGACCGCCCATCCCTCGCGAAAGGAGTCTTCCATGCACGTGGACATCGCCATCGTCGGTGCCGGCCCTGCCGGGCTTTGCCTGGCCCGCTCACTGTCGGGCAACGGCCTGTCGATCCTGCTGATCGACCGCCAGCCGCTGGCCGCCGTGGCCGAGCCCGCCGAGGACGGCAGGGAGATTGCGCTGACCCACGCTTCCCGGGCCGAGCTCCAGCGGCTGGGCATGTGGTCGCGGATCGACCCGCAGGAAGTCTCGCCGCTACGCGATGCCCAGGTGCTCAATGGCCCCTCGCTGTTCACCCTGCGCATCGAGGCCGAGCAAGCCGGCGCCGAGCAGTTGGGCTACTTCGTGTCCAACCAGATGATCCGCCGCGCTGCCTTCGACGCGGTGCACGACTGCCCGGACGTCTCGTTGGTCTGCGGCCGCGCGCTGCGTACGCTGCAGGTGCAGCAGGACGGTGTGTCGCTGACCCTGGACGACGACAGCCGCGTCCATGCGCGCCTGTTGGTGGCGGCCGACAGCCGCTTCTCCGAGACCCGCCGCATGCTTGGCATCGGCGCGCACATGGAGGACTTCGGCAAGACCATGATGGTCTGCCGCATGGCCCACGATAAACCGCACCACAACATCGCCTGGGAATGGTTCGGCTACGGCCAGACCCTGGCACTGCTGCCGATCAACGGTGACCGCTCTTCGGTGGTGCTGACCTTGCCGCAGCGCGAGATGGCGCCGCTTCTGGAGCTGGACGAGAAGGCTTTCGCCCACGAAATGGAGCGCCGCTTCGACCGTCGCCTGGGCGGCATGCAGTTGCTCGGCCCGCGCCACAGCTACCCGCTGGTGGGCGTGTATTCGGATCGCTTCGTCGGCCCGCGCAGCGCACTGATCGGCGATGCCGCTGTCGGCATGCACCCGGTCACCGCGCACGGCTTCAACTTTGGCCTGCAGAGCCAGCGGCGGCTGGCCAACGAAATCCTCTCGACCCATCGCCGTGGCGGCGATATCGGCGGCGTTTGGCCGCTACGTCGCTATGCCATGGCCCACCGTCTAGCGACTTGGCCGCTGTACCAGGCCACTCGGCTGATCGTCGGCATGTACACCGACCCACGTCCGCCGGTACGCCTGCTGCGCAACGCCGGCCTGCGCCTGGCGCAGAACCTGCCGCCGCTGCGCACGGCGATTGCCCGGCACCTGACACAGGGCGCCTGATCACAGGTGCTTGCCTGTAGGGCGGATAACGCCGTAGGCGTTATGCGCCCTGCGGGGCTGACGTAAAAGCGTTCGCTAGCAAGCTCGCTCCTACGAAAAGCGCACCGGATATTCCGGGAACGGTAGGAGAGCTTGCGCGCGAACGGCGTGGCACCTGACGCCTCAGGCCGCCTCGGTCCGCCGTGCCTTCTTCTGCTCCAACTCGCGCACCAGTGGTAGCACCTTCTCGCCGAAGTAGCGCACCTCTTCCTGAAAGTGCAGGAAGCCCGCCAGCACCAGGTCCACGCCCACCGCCTTGAGCGCGACGATGCGCTCGGCGATCTGCTGCGGCGTGCCGATCAGGTTGGTCTTGAATCCATCGTTGTACTGCACCAGGTCCTCGAAGCTGGACTTCGCCCAGTTGCCTTCGCCTTCCGGCGAGGCGGCGCCAGCCTGCTTGGCGGCATGGCCGAAGGCATTCACCGCTTCCGGGTCGGCCTTATCGATGATCTCGGCGAGCACTGCGCGGGCTTCCTCCTCGGTATCGCGGGCGATGACGAAGGCGTTCACCCCGATCTTCACCGAGTGACCGTTGGCCGCGGCCTTTTCGCGGATGTCGTCCACCTGTGCCTTGATCCCTTCCACGCTGTTGCCGTTGGTGAAGTACCAGTCGGAGACTCGTGAAGCCATGTCACGCGCGGCCCGCGAGCTACCGCCCTGGAAGATTTCCGGGTGCGGGCGCTGCAGCGGCCTGGGCTTCAGGTTGTAGTCGTGGAAGCGGTAGAAGTCGCCGTGGAAGCTGAAGTTGTCCTGGGTCCAGATGCCCTTCAGGGCGCGGATGAATTCCTCCGAGCGGCGGTAGCGCTCGTCATGCTCCAGCCAGGGTTCGCCGATGGCCTGGAACTCTCCCTTGAACCAGCCGCTGACGATGTTCACTGCGATGCGCCCGCCAGTGAGCTGGTCGATGGTCGCCAGTTGCTTGGCCGCCAGCGCGGGCGTCCAGGGGCCGGGGAGGATGGCGGCGATCACCTTGAGCTTTTCCGTGGCGCCCAGGAGGGCGTGGCTGAAGGCCACCGACTCGTGCTGGTACTCGGCGCCGTAGCCGGCGGTGAAGCGAATCTGCGTTAGCGCGTAGTCGAACCCCGCGTCCTCGGCGATGCGCGCGAGCTGGCGGTTGTAGTCGATGTCCCAGTGGGTGCGCTGCTCGATCTTGCTGACCACCAGGCCGCCACTGACGTTGGGGACCCAGTAGGCGAAGCGGATCGGTTGTTGGCTCATGGCTCGGGCTCCTCGGGGCTGCACAGCGGCGAAGGTGCCGCAGGGTGTGCAGAGCGAAAGCCGTGCCACGCGGGGAAATTCACGCAGGATCAGCAGCTTGGCGTTTGGCCGGGACAGCGGCGGGTGTTCCGCACGGCGCATCGCTGCTGGGCAAGTGTTGGTCAGGCAACAGTACCGGGTGCGACAACCGGCCCCTGAGCAGGCGCCGGCAAGGCTGTCAGAATTCGAAGTTCACCCGCTCACAGAAGCGGGGACCTCCTGCGTGCGAATCCATAACAGAACAAATCCAGGGGGCAGCATGGCCATCACTTCCAGCGATATCTGCAACGCCGCCGACGGGCTGTCCGGCTTCGTCGGCTTCAACCTCAAGACCGGCAAGTACATCGTGCGCTTCAGCGAAGACTCCTTCGGCATGGACGTGGCCGAGGACAGTATCCGCCCGGCCTGCGAGTTCGTCTGGGCACCGAAAAACGGCGTAGTGATGACCCTGAGCCGCGAGTGCCTGCAGATTCTTGCCGAGCAGAACATCCACGACCGCCTGAACCTCAACGAGGCGCTGCTCACCTACCTGCGTCGCACCGACCTGCCGGAAATTGCCGCCGAGCGTCGGTTGAAGTGAGCACCCGGCGAGCAGGATTCGCAGGAGCAACTGTCCTTATCTGAAGCCGCGCGCCAGCGATTTCGAGCTCCCTGACCGTAGCGCGCGCCGCTCCAACATGCGTAGGGCGGATAACGCGCCAGCGCTATCCGCCCTACGCTGCCACTTCGGGGCGAGTCCCACCTACTGCGCCAGCTCCTTGCGCAAATCCGCCACCTGGCTGGCCGTCACCGCTGGTGCGGCGTTGCCCCAGGTGTTGCGCACGTAGGTCAGTACATTGGCGACGTGCTCGTCATCGAGGTTCCAGGCGAACGCCGGCATGGCGGGTGAGGTAGGCGCGGCATCGGTGCCGCCCGCTCGGCTGCCGGCCAGTACTACGTGGATCAGCGAGGTTGGATCGTCGTTGTTGACCAGCGGCGCGGCAGCGAGGGTCGGGAACAGGTTCTTCACTCCGGCCCCGTTGCTTACATGGCAAGCCGAACAGCGGTCGGCATAGATCGCCTTGCCCGCGACCATCGCCGCGTCGGTGGCAGCCACTGGTGCCGGTGCTGATTCATCTGTCGCGCCATCCTTGAGGTACACGGCCACCGCCAGCAGGTCTTCGTCCTGCCAGTGCTGCGTGGAGTTCTCCACCGCTTCAGCCATGGGGCCGGAGGCGATATCGAAGCGGTTGGCGCCGGTCTTCAGGTACTGGACGATGTCCTCGATGCTCCACTGGCCGATGCCGCTGTGCGGGTTGGCGGTGATGTCCGGGGCGACCCAGCCCTGCAGGTTGGCGCCAGCGAGGAAGCGGTCGTTATAGTCGCCGCCGATCAGGTTCTTCGGCGTGTGGCAGGTACCGCAGTGGCCCAGGCCTTCCACCAGGTATGCGCCGCGGTTCCACTGCGGCGATTTGTCTGGCGAGGGCACGAACTCGCCTTGGGTGAAGTTCAGCCAGTTCCAGCCGATCAGGCTGGTGCGCACGCTGAAGGGGAAGGGCAGCTGGTTGGTTTCCACCGGGTTGCGCACCGGCTCCAGGGTTTGCAGGTAGGCCCAGAGCGCCAGGTTGTCCTCGCGCCGTACCTTGGTGTATGCGGTGTAGGGCATGGCGCCGTAAAGGCGTTTGCCGTTTCGTCCGTGGCCGGTGGACATCACCGCCTGGAAGTCGTCGAAGCTCCAGCGGCCCAGTCCGGTTTCTGCATCCGGCGTGATGTTGGCGCCCACCAGCTTGCCAAACGGCGTATCGATGGCCACTCCACCGGCAAAGGGCGCCTGGCCGGGCACGGTGTGGCAGGCTGTGCAGTCGCCGAGCACGGCGAGGTAGCGGCCTTTTTCCACCAGGTTGTAGGAGTCCGCGCCTGTTCCGGCGCAGGCCTGCTGCAGGTTCAGGCCGAGCAGCGCGAGGGTGCCGATGCGAAGGAGAGTCTTCATACGCTGATCATCTCCCCGGGGCGCTTGAGGTAGAGCCGGCGGATCGCGTCGGCTGCCTTGAAGGCCAGCGCGCCGACCGTGCCAGTGGGGTTGTAGCCGGGGTTCTGCGGAAAGGCCGAGGAGCCGACCACGAACAGATTGGGCACGCCCCACACCTGCAGGTGCTTGTTCACCGAGCTGTTCTTCGGATCGGCCCCCATGATGAAGCCGCCGACGATGTGCGAGGACTGGTAGGAAATATTGGACCAGGGGCCTTTGCGCGGGGCGGGGATTATCTGCTGCGGGTTCATGCTGCGGGCGATCTCGGCCACCTTGTCGGTGCAGTACTGCGCCATGCGCAGGTCGTTCTCGGGAAAGTCGAAGGTGATGCGTAGCAGCGGTCGGCCATGGGGATCGTTGTAATTCGGGTCCAGCGACAGGTAGTTGCCGCGCGTGGTGTAGCTGCTGGCTTCGCAGCCGATGGACATGGTGCTCAGGTAGTTCTCCACCGTGGCCTTCTTCCACTGCGAACCCCAGGCGGGAGTTCCGGGCGGGGTCGGTCGCGAGTCGATGGGGGCGGCGCCGATCGGCGTCACGCGGGTGCTGCCGCCTCCAACGAAGCCCAACCCGGAGTGGTCGAAATTGTCGTTGTTGAACTCGTCGATGCCCATGCCGATGGCGCCGCCGCCGATGAAGGGATTGAAGTTCTTGTCCTTGAAGAACATCTGCACGCTGTTGGCGGTCTGGTAGGCGAAGTTGCGCCCGGTGGTGCCGGTGTTGGCGATCGGGTTGTAGGGCTCGCCGATGCCGGAGAGCAGCATCAGGCGCACGTTTTCGAAGATGAACGCGGCGACCACCACGATATCCGCCGGCTGTTCCCATTCCTCGCCGCTGGAGTCGACATAGATGATGCCGGTGGCGCGGGTGCCGGTGCTATCCAGCGTGACCTTGAGCACCTCGGAGTTGGTCCGCGCCGTGAAGTTGGGCTTGCGGATCAGCGCGGGCATGACATTGACGATGGCGCTGGCCTTGGAATAATTGGCGCAACCGTAGTTGGTGCAGAAACCGCAGAACGTGCAGGGCCCCATGGTCACGCCCAGCTGGTTGGTGTAGGCCTGGGAAGCCAGCGCAGAGGGCACCGGGAAGGGCTTGTAGCCCAGGTTGCGCGCCGCCTCGGCGAACAGGGTCGGAGCGTAGGTCTGCGCGGTGGGGGGATTGGGGTATTCGCGCGAGCGCGGGCCTTCGAAGGGGTTGCCGCCTTCGACGATATTGCCGCCCAGGTTGCCGGCTTTGCCGGAAACGCCGGCCAGCCGCTCGAAGGCGTCGTAATGCGGCTCCATCTCTTCCCAGGTGGTGCCCCAGTCCTGCAGGGTCAGCTCTTCGGGTACTTCCTTGCCGTAGCGCTCCTGCAGGTGGCTGGCCAGGCGGAATTCCTCGGGCTGGAAGCGGAAGGTGATGCCGGCCCAGTGGTTGCCCGCGCCGCCGGTGCCGTTGCCGGGGTGGAAGGAGCCCCATACGCGCATCGGCAGGGCGGTTTCTGCTTCCTTGTTGCGCATGGTGCAGGTGTTCTGGCGGGTGCGCAGCATCAGTTCCTGGCGGCGGTTGTAACGCAGTTCGTCGGCGGCGGAGGCGACGTTGAAGTCGCTTGCCGTGTCGCGCCAGGGGCCGCGCTCGAAGCCGATGACGTTGAGCCCGGTATCGGCGAGTTCGTGGGCGATGATCGAACCCGCCCAGCCGAGTCCGACGACCACGACGTTGGTGGTAGGTAGTTTCCTGGTCATGCGATTCAACCCTTCTTGTTCCAGGCGGAGCTGCCGATGATCGAGAGCGGCACGAGGTCCAGCTTCTGGTTGTGCAGCGCGATGTAGTCGCGGTAGTCGTAACGCGCGCCGGGGAAACCGAGCATCTTCCACGACACCATGTCGCGGTTGCCGCCGTAGATCGGGTCGGCGAAGAAGCCTTCCATGGTGTTGCTCAGGACCTGCTGGAAGAACATCCTGGCGTCGATCCCTTCAAGGCTGATGGAGCCTTTCTCGAGGTCGGTGAGCACCTGGTTGCGCTGCTCGCCGGGCAGGGCGCTGAAGGGCTTCTGGAACTGCGCCTGGCAATACTTGCCCAGTGCGGCGAGGCCGATGCGGTAACGCTCGCGCGGCACCAGTGGCGACTGGTCGGCCTGCGCGGGCGTACCGGGGGTGAAGGGACCGGTCATGTACAGGCGGCCAGAGTCGCCATAGTCGCTCACCAGCTGGCGGTCGATGAACACCGCGCAGCCGGCGTCCTTGCCGCTGACGCTCAGCTCGTCGGCGGGAATCAGTTGCTCGACGATCGCCTCGACTTCCTTGGCCTCCTCGGCGGTGAAGAACTGCCAGCCGGGGCTGTCGTAGTGCAGCGGGCCGTTGTGGTCGAAGGGCAGCCATTTCGGCGTGCCGATCACGGTGGCGGCCTGGGCGCTGGCAGCACCGACGGCCAGGGACGCGGCGGACGACTTCAACAGCTGGCGCCGGGTGAAGCCCTTGGGGTGTTCGGTCATTTCGGCTCCTGAGGCAATAGCGGTTCGCTCGTTGTCGAGGAGGCAGGGACGCATATCGCCGGGTCGGTTCACGGTGGTCTGCACTCCCGGCCTGTGCCGGATGAGTGGAGCGGGGTGCGAAGTCGCCTCAGGGGCGCCCTGCGGATCAGCCGTCGACGGCGAGATCTGCGGTTCGTCTTTTCCACGCGCGTTTTTAGACTAGGGGTCGTTACAGAATGTTGCAGGTTTTTTTGCGGTAAAGACTTATTGCGGATTTTGAGAGAGTCCGCGAGCCAGACGCGCCGCGGACTGGCGACACAGGTAGGAGCAAATGTCTTCCTCTGAAAGTCTGTACCTCGGATTTCCGACTCCCTGAAGGGGGAGAGCGCAAGCCTCGGCACGATATTCAGGTAAGAGCGGACTCCGTCCGCGATGCGGACCGATTCCGGACGGAGCCCGCTCCTACGCCAAGGTCACACCTTGGTGCGGATCAGAGGAACATCCCGCCCGAGGCCTCCACGCGTTGGCCGTTGATCCAGCGGCCTCCGTCGGAGAGCAGGACGGCGATCACTGCGCCGATGTCGTCCGGCAGGCCGACGCGGCCCAGGGCGGTGTTGCTGGCGATCTGCTGGTTCAGCTGAGCGTTGTCGCGCACCGCACCGCCGCCGAAGTCGGTCTCGATGGCGCCGGGAGCGAGGATGTTCACCGCGATGCCGCGCGCGCCCAGTTCCTTCGCCTGGTATTTGGTCAGGGTTTCCATGGCACCCTTCATGGTGGCGTAGGCGGCGTAGCCGGGCAGCGAGAAGCGCGTCAGGCCGCTGGAAACATTAAGGATGCGGCCGCCGTCGGCAATCAGCGGCAGCAGCTTCTGGGTCAGGAAGAACGGGCCCTTGAGCTGGATGTTCATCAGCTGGTCGAACTGCTCCTCGGTGGTCTCGGCGAAGCTGGCATGCAGGCCGATGCCGGCGTTGTTCACCAGGAAATCGAAGTGCTGGCGGCCGAAGGTTTCGCCCAGGGTGGCGCGGATCTGCTCGGCGAAGGCAGCGAAGCTGGCGCTGTCCGCCACGTCCAGGGGCAGCATCACGGCGCGGCCGCCGTGCTGCTCGATCTCGGCGGCGACGGCGCGGGCTTCGTCAGCCTGGCTGCGGAAAGTACCGATGATGTCGACGCCGGCAGCGGCGAGGTGCAGGGCGGCGTTGCGGCCAAGGCCACGGCTGGCGCCGGTGATGAGAGCGATCTTGCGGGTCATGGTAAAGCTCCTGTGCGGGTTGGAGAGCAGGTGGGATTGTGGGAAAGCTTATTGTTCGATTGGTTGGTGATAAACCGGCAAGAATCGGAAATACTGGTCGGTAATACCGAACAGTGAGTGAGCCGCCCATGATCCGCCCCGACCTGCTGCGCACCTTCGTCCGCGTCACTGAGCTGGCCAGCTTCACCCAGGCCGGCGAGCAGCTCGGCCTGCCGCGCTCCACCGTCTCCGAGCACATCCAGGCGCTGGAGGAGCTGCTCGGCACGCGCCTGCTGCAGCGCACCACGCGGCGTGTCACCGCGACCCAGGACGGGCTGGTGCTCTACGAGCGCAGCAAGGACATGCTGGCCCAGTTGGACGAGTTGCACGGCCTGTTCCGCCAGGAAGACGAAGCCCTTGGTGGCCGCCTGCGGGTGGACATGCCGACAGTGATGGCGCGCAAGCTGGTGATGCCGCGCCTGGGCGAATTCCTCGCGCGGCACCCGGCCCTGGAGCTGGAGGTGAGCTGCACCGACCGCCGCGTCGACCTGGTGCGTGAGGGCTTCGACTGCGTGGTGCGGGTCGGTTCGGTGAACGATCCGTCGGTGGTGGCGCGCAGCCTCGGGCAGTTCCCGCAGGTAACCTGCGCCAGTCCGTCCTACCTCGCCAAGCACGGTGTGCCGCAGTCACTGGACGACCTCGCCGAGCACCAGCTGATCCACTACGTGACGGTGTTGGGCGCGCGGCCTCCGGGCTTCGAGTACCTGCACAACGAAGAGGTGCGCTACGTGCCGATGGGCGGGGCACTGTCGGTGAACAACGCCGAGGCCTACGAAAGCGCGGCCATGGGTGGACTGGGGATCATCCAGGTGCCGATCCATGGCGTGCTGGATGACTTGGAAGCGGGGCGGCTGGTGGCGGTACTTGAGCACATCCCGCTGCCGCCCATGGAAATTTCCCTGCTCTATGCCCACCGCCGCCTGCCGCAGCGGGTACGGGCGTTCATGCAGTGGCTGGCGCAGTTGCTGGGGGAGCCCGGAGTGCTGGGCACGCCCGTAAACGCCAGGGATTAGCTGGCCCAGTCCGAATTCAGGATCACTTCGCAGAAGTTGCCGCGCACGAAGTCCGCATCCTTCATTGCCAGCACGTCGGCCTTGACGTTGCCGAAGGTAGTTTCCGGCTTGGCTTTGATGCCGTCGTAGAAGGCTTGCAGGATGTCCTGCTTGAACTGCCCGCCGCGCGGGTGGGCGGCGACCACGGCGTCACGCTGGGCGTCGGGGAAGTGCGGGTAGGCGATACCCAGCACATCCATTTCCACCCCGGCGGTGACCAGCGCGATCTCCGGTTTCATGTGTTGCGGGATTCCGGGCGTGGTGTGCAGCGCGATGGCGGTCCATACCGTGTCGATATCGCTTTCGGCGATGCCGTGGCTGCGCAGGAACTCTGCCGCGCAGTCGGCGCCATCCACCTCGAAGCGTTCGCACTGGCTGCAGTAGCGTGGCATCAGGCCCATGTCGTGGAACATCGCGCCGGCGTAGAGCAGCTCGGCGTCGTACTTCAACTCCTTGCGCGCGCCGGTCAGTGCGCCCCAGTAGTAGACGCGAGAGGAATGATGGAAGAGCAGCGGGGTGGCGTTGTCGCGGACCATCTCGGTGATGGCCTTGGCGAGGGTACTGTCGGGGACTTTGACGCCGTTCAGGTCGAGGCTCATGGCGGGCTCCGGGGCTGGATTCCAAGGTGCGACGCGGGCTGCGTCGCGCTCCATGTCATTGGAAATCCGCGGCCCCCGAAGGACAACGAGGGCGAGGGAGCGAATCCGGACAGCCATGCATCTTTTGCTGCCGGGAGCCCGTAACGGCTGAAGTCGGGCTCGTAGGGCGCACAACGCGCCAGCGTTACCCGCCGCGGGGCAATCGGCGGATAACCCGTTTCGGGTTATGCGCCCTACGGTCCTGAATGGAGTGCTGGGCGGTTCGCGAGCAAGCTCGCTCCTACGGGGAAACTCTGGAGCAGGGCCTAGACGAACTGCGCTGCCGCGTAGCCTGAGGCCCAGGCCCACTGGAAGTTGAAGCCGCCCAAGTGACCGGTGACGTCCAGCACTTCGCCGACGAAGTACAGTCCGGGGGACTTCAGCGATTCCAGGGTCTTGGACGATACCTCGCGGGTGTCGACGCCGCCCAGAGTGACTTCCGCCGTGCGATAGCCCTCGGTACCGGCCGGTACCAGTTGCCAGTCGCCCAGGCGCTCGGCGATCGCCTTGAGCTCGGATGGCGTGTACTGCTTCATCGGTTTGGAGACGAACCATTGCTCGGCCAGTAGACCGGCCATCTTCTTGGTGAACAGCTCGCCCAGCAGCGTCTTCAGCTCGCTGTTGGGGCGCTCGCGCTGCTGTTCGACAAGCCAGACGGGCAGGTCGATGCGCGGCAGCAGGTCGATGCTGATGGTGTCGCCGGGCTGCCAATAGGAGGAAATCTGCAGGATCGCCGGGCCGCTGAGGCCGCGGTGGGTGAACAGGATGTTCTCGACAAAGCTCTGGCCGTTGCAGCTTACCCGGCAGTCCTCCACCGAGGTGCCGGACAGCTCGGTGCATAGGGCCTTGAGCTGCGGATCGGTAATGGTGAAGGGCACCAGGCCGGCGCGGGTCGGCAGCACGCTGTGGCCGAACTGGCGGGCGATCTGGTAGCCGAAGCCGGTGGCGCCGAGGGTCGGGATGGACAGGCCGCCGGTGGCGATCACCAGGGATTCGCAGCGCACCAGGCCGAGGCTGGTCTGCAACTGGTAGCCGCCTTCGTCGAGACGGGCAATCTCGCTCACCGAGGTGTCCAGGCGCAGGTCGACGCCCACCTGCTCGCACTCATCCAGCAGCAGGCCGAGGATGTCGCTGGACTTGTTATCGCAGAACAGCTGGCCGAGCTTCTTCTCGTGATAGGGCACGCCGTGCTTGGCCACCAGGGCGATGAAGTCCCACTGGGTGAAACGCGCCAGCGCGGACTTGCAGAAGTGCGGGTTCTGCGAGAGGAAGTTGACCGGCTCGCAATACATGTTGGTGAAGTTGCAGCGCCCGCCACCGGACATGAGGATCTTCTTGCCGGCCTTGTTGGCGTGGTCGATCAGCAGGACCTGACGACCGCGCGCGGCGGCGCTCATGGCGCACATCAGTCCCGCGGCGCCGGCGCCGATGATGATGACCTGGGAGGTGAGCACGGTGGATTCCTCGTGGACGAGCGCCTGGGCGGCGCAAAAGCCGCGCATCTTACCCCAAGGGCGGCCGCGCCGGCTGCCCGCGCCCGACCGGGCGTCGTCCGGGCCTGTGTCGCCAGAGCAGGGCTTCCCGACCAGCGCCGGGCACGTCGGGATATCCCCGAGGCGCTTTTGTCCGGATAATGCCGGCCCGTTCGCTTTCTACTTTTTCGCGCTACTTTTTCGTGGTGATGCCTGCATGGAAATCAAGGTCAATTTTCTCGACAACCTCCGACTCGAAGCCAAGTTCGACGACTTCACGGTGATTGCCGACCAGCCCATCCGCTACAAGGGCGACGGTTCGGCACCGGGGCCGTTCGACTATTTCCTGGCCTCGTCGGCGCTGTGCGCGGCTTACTTCGTCAAGCTCTACTGCCAGACCCGCGACATCCCCACGGACAATATCCGCCTGTCGCAGAACAACATCGTCGACCCGGAGAACCGCTACAAGCAGATCTTCAAGATCCAGGTGGAGCTGCCGGCGGACATCTCCGAAAAGGACCGCCAGGGCATCCTGCGCTCCATCGATCGCTGCACGGTGAAGAAGGTGGTGCAGACCGGTCCGGACTTCATCATCGAGCAAGTCGAGAACCTCGACGCCGACGCCCAGGCGCTGCTGATGCCGAGCACCGCCGCCGGCGCGAGCACCTATATCCAGGGCAAGGACCTGCCGCTGGAACAGACCATCGCCAACATGTCGGAAATCCTCGCCGGCCTGGGCATGAAGATCGAGATCGCCTCGTGGCGCAACATCGTGCCCAATGTCTGGTCGCTGCACATCCGCGACGCGCAGTCGCCGATGTGCTTCACCAACGGCAAGGGCGCCACCAAGGAAAGCGCGCTGGCCTCGGCGCTGGGCGAGTTCATCGAGCGCCTGAACTGCAACTTCTTCTACAACGACCAGTACTGGGGCGAGGAGATAGCCAACGCGCCGTTCGTGCATTACCCCGACGAGCGCTGGTTCAAGCCGGGCGCGAAGGACGCGCTGCCGGAGGAAATCCTCGACGAGTACTGTCTGGAGATCTACAACCCGGACGGTGAGCTGCGCGGCTCGCACCTCTACGACACCAACTCGGGCAACACCGAGCGCGGCATTTGTTCGCTGCCGTTCGTGCGCCAATCCGACGGCGAGACGGTGTACTTCCCGTCCAACCTGATCGAGAACCTCTACCTGTCAAACGGGATGAGTGCCGGCAACACCCTGGCCGAGGCACAGGTGCAGTGCCTGTCGGAAATCTTCGAACGCGCGGTGAAGCGCGAAATCCTCGAAGGCGAACTGGCGCTGCCGGACGTGCCGCAGGAGGTGCTGGCCAAGTATCCCGGCATCGCCGCCGGCATCAAGGGCCTGGAAGAACAGGGCTTCCCGGTGCTGGTCAAGGATGCGTCGCTGGGCGGCGAATTCCCGGTGATGTGCGTGACCCTGATGAACCCGCGCACCGGCGGCGTGTTCGCCTCCTTCGGCGCGCACCCGAGCTTCGAAGTGGCACTGGAGCGGAGCCTCACCGAGCTGCTTCAGGGCCGCAGCTTCGAAGGCCTCAACGACCTGCCGCGGCCGACCTTCGAAAGCCAGGCGCTGACCGAGCCGAACAACTTCGTCGAGCACTTCATCGACTCCAGCGGCGTGGTCTCGTGGCGCTTCTTCAGCTCCAAGGCCGATTACGACTTCGTCGAGTGGGACTTCTCCGGCCACGGTGACGATTCCAACGTGCAGGAAGCGCAGACCCTGTTCGGCATCCTCGAGGAGCAGGGCAAGGAGGTCTACATGGCCGTGTACGAGCACCTGGGCGCCACCGCCTGCCGCATCCTGGTGCCGGGTTATTCGGAAATCTACCCGGTGGAAGACCTCATCTGGGACAACACCAACAAGGCGCTGGCGTTCCGCGCCGACATCCTCAACCTGCACAGCCTCAACATCGTCCGCCTCAAGTCGCTGCTCAAGCGCCTGGAAGCCTGCGAGGTGGACGAGTACACCGACATCACCACGCTGATCGGCATCGAGTTCGACGACAACACCGTCTGGGGCCAGCTAACCATCCTCGAGCTCAAGCTGCTGATCAACCTCGCGGTGAAACGCTTCGAAACCGCCAAGGAACAGGTGGAGATGTTCCTCCAGTACAACGACAACACCGTCGAGCGCGGGCTGTTCTACCAGGCGCTCAGCGCGGCGCTGGAAGTGCACCTGGACGAGGAACTGGAAATGGCCGACTTCGAGGCCAACTTCCGCCGCATGTTTGGCAACGAGCGTATGGACGCGGTGTTGGGTTCGCTGGGCGGTAGCGTGCGCTTCTACGGGCTGACGCCGACCAGCACGAAGCTCGAAGGCCTCGACAAGCACCTGCGCCTGATCGAAAGCTACAAGAAGCTGCACCAGGCTCGGGCCAGGGCCGTGGCGCGCTGATCTGGCAGTTGGTCAGCAAAGGCACCTACGGGTGCCTTTTTCATTTGCGTTGCTCGCGGCCAGCCCCGGCATGCCGCTCGACCGGTCGTCCGGTAAAGCGCGAAAGTCGGCCTAGACTTGTCGATTCCGCCGTCGCCCAGGCGACCAAGCTGCATGCCCGGTCAAGCCGACCGCGCGAAAATCAGGAGATTCACCATGTCCAGCCTGCAACGCGTCACCCCCTGCCTGTGGTTCGACGGCAAGGCCGAGGAAGCAGCCCAGTTCTATGTCGCCATCTTTCCCAACTCGAGGATCGTCCAGGCCGCCTATTACCCCGAGGCCGAGAAGGACCGCCACGGTGGCGAACCCGGCTCGGTGCTGACGGTGGAGTTCGTGTTGGACGGCCAGACCTTCATCGCCCTTAACGGCGGCCCGGCCTTCAATTTCACCGAGGCCCTGTCGTTGCAGGTGATGTGCGACAGCCAGAAGGAGATCGACCACTTCTGGGACAAACTTGGCGCCGGTGGTCCGGAGGAAGCGCAAATCTGCGGCTGGCTGAAGGACCGCTACGGGGTGTCCTGGCAGATCTGCCCGCGCCACGTCGGCGACATGGTCGCCGATCCGAACCCGGAGAAGGCCAGCCGCACGCTGCAGGCAGTGATGGGCATGAAGAAGCTGGACATGGCCGCCATCGAGCGCGCTCACGCCGGCAACTGATTCCCACAGGCAGAGGAGGGCGCGGCATGTTCAGCCACATCACGGTTGGCACCAACGACCTCCCGCGTGCCATCGACTTCTACGGCAGGGTGCTCGGCACGCTGGGGATTGTCCTCAAGGCGCATCGCCATGAGCCTGAGCGGGCGATCTTCGCCCACCCGGACAGCGACGTGGTGTTCTGCGTGTACCAACCCATCGACGGCCGGCCGGCCAGCATCGGCAATGGCAGCCTGGTGGCCTTCGAGGCGCGTACACGGCACCAGGTCGACAGCTTCCATGCCCGCGCCGTGCAACTGGGCGGCGTCGACGAAGGGCCGCCCGGCCTGCGCCTGAATTACTCACCGACCTACTACGGCGCGTACGTGCGCGACCTGGATGGCAACAAGCTGTGTTGCGTCTGCCACCTGGAGGAGTGACGGCGCGGGTGCTTGTTCACCTGCGGTCTGTATCCGGCGCGCTGATGGATCGGTGGGATGGCAGTTGAAGGCTACTGGTCCGGGAGCTCGGGTTCACCATCGACTACGACAAAGGCGCCCTCTATCCGCCGGCCATTCTTGTCGGGGAATCCCTTAATGAACTTGCGCAGGTCGTCGATGATGGCGATCACCCGGCGACGGCTGGGCAGGTAATCAATCATCTCCTGATCGTCGGGCAGGCTGGTGCAGGGATTGAAACAGCCCACACTGGCAACAAAACCGATGCCAGGGTGGATGAGGATTTCCGTTCGTTCTCCCGTGTCCTTCAGTTCCAGACCGGGTTTGGGTTTGACCGATGGACTCTCGCTGTCCTTGTAGCCATTCGTGACGTACTTGGCGCCATCCTGGGTATACAGCGGGTATCGACCGGCTTCTATCCGCCGGTTGTTGTTCTCGGGTGCATTGGCACCTGGCCCTCGCGTTTCGGCAATGGTCCCCGATAGCCCGGTGCCGTCCTGTGCCTTGCCATCGTGATAGACCTGGTAGGTGCCGACGGTCCGGCGTTTGCCATTCGATGGCCTGCGTTGTTCGGAGTGCCGGATGACGTGAAGTTCCCAGCCTGTTCCTGTGATGGGCATGTTCGACCTCTTGGGATTCCGGTCTGAAAAGTGTTGGTGGCCCGCTGCCGTGGATGGAGAGGGTAGGCCTGGGCGCGGCTGCCAGGGTGAATGCTAGAGGAGCCGGCGGTGCCGCTCCCGCCAGTCCTGAGAAGGGTTTTTCATAAGGCTTATCGCGGCGCCCAAGCGCTGATCGGCGGCTACCGCAGCAGAAATTTCGAACCCGTAAGCGCAGCGGCTCGTCCAACTCCCTGAGCGCCGCAGTCACCGGGTACGCACCGATTGCCGACTGTGGCACCGCCAAGCGGCGAGGGTGCGCTCGCCGGACAAGGAGAATCTGCGATGGTCACTCACTACAAGGTCAAGGGGCACCTGGCCTGCGGTCATGCCGGCAAGCACCTGGAATCCACCAGCGAACTGAACCGGGTGAAATGCCGGAGCTGCCGCAACACCGAGGTCTACAAGGAAGCCCGCCGCGATGCGCGCAACGCCGCGCGCCGCGCCCAGCGCAAGACCCGCGCGGAAGTCGTGCACAACGACTGGCGCAGCTTCTGGGAGAAACGCCTGGCCGCCATGCCGGGCAGCCAGCGCCTGCCGCGTGGGTTCCAGGAGCAGCCCTTCGTTTGAGCCGGGTGTGGGCAGGAGGAAAGAGCGGATGCATGCCCGAGCGTTAAGCTCGGGAAAGTCGTGCTAGCATCTGCGACGGCCCCGAATCCTCCTGCGCCGTTGGCACCCCGCCGGCGTCGCCATCCCTCATAGAAGGACCCATGCAATGGCTCAAGTCACCCTCAAGGGCAACCCGGTTTCCGTCGACGGCAAGCTGCCGCAGAAAGGCGAGCAGGCTCCGGCCCTGTCGCTGGTCGCCGGCAACCTGTCCGACGTCACCCTGGAAACCTACGCCGGCAAGCGCAAGGTGCTGAACATCTTCCCCAGCGTCGACACCCCGACCTGCGCCACCTCCGTGCGCAAGTTCAACGCCGAAGCGAGCAAGCTGGCCAACACCGTGGTGCTGTGCATCTCCGCTGACCTGCCGTTCGCTCAGGCGCGCTTCTGCGGCGCCGAAGGCCTGGAGAACGTGGTGAACCTGTCCACCCTGCGTGGCCGCGAGTTCCTCGCCAACTACGGCGTGGCCATCGCCGACGGTCCCCTGGCTGGTCTGGCTGCCCGCGCCGTCGTGGTACTGGACGAGCAGAACAAAGTGCTGCACAGCGAGCTGGTAGGCGAGATCGCCGACGAGCCGAACTACGCCGCCGCCATCGCCGCCCTGGCCTGATGGAAGGATCGGGCCAGTTCATCAGGACTGGCCCCAATGGCGCGGGAACCTCCCGCGCCATTTCCGGGTCGCAATGCCCCGGTAATTCGTAACTCCCGGTAAATCAAAGGTAAATAGCGGGTAAAGAGACTTTGCCTGCGGCCTGGCTGTGCTTATCGTTCAGCCTCGCTATTCTCACTTTTTCGCGCCAAGCCCCTTTTCAACAAGACGAAGCCCCATGACTGCAAGCAACGGATCGCCCTCGAAACTTCGCACCCTGCGCCCCTGGCTCATCACTGCGCTGCTGTTCGCCGCTGTGGTCGGGCTGATCATGTGGCTGCACTCGACGTCTTCGGGAGCGCCGGCAGCCCAGGGCGGACGGGGCGGGCGACCGGGGCCGGGACAGATGGCCGCGGGGCAGGGCGGTGCGGCGGTGACCGTCAGCGTCGCGCCGGTGGTCAAGGGCGACCTCCCGGTGCACTACCACGCACTGGGCACGGTGACGGCCTATAACACCGTCAACGTCCGGGCGCGGGTCAGCGGCCAACTGGTCAAGGTGCCGTTCCAGGAAGGCCAGGAAGTGAGGGCCGGCGATGTGCTCGCGGTGATCGACCCGCGTCCGTTCCAGGCCGCGCTGGACCAGGCCCAGGGCACGCTGCTGCAGAACCAGGCGCAGCTGAAGAACGCGCAGATCGACCTGGCCCGCTACAAGGGCCTGTACGCCGAGGATTCCATCGCCAAGCAGACCCTGGACACCCAGGAAGCCCAGGTCCGCCAGTACGAAGGCACCCTGAAGACCAACCAGGGCCAGGTCGCTGACGCCAAGCTCAACCTCGAATTCACCCAGGTGCGCGCGCCCATCTCCGGCCGCGTCGGTCTGCGTCAGGTGGACGTGGGCAACCTGGTCACCTCCGGCGACACCACGCCGCTGGTGGTGATCACCCAGGTCAAGCCGATCTCCGTGGTGTTCAGCCTGCCGCAGCAGCAACTGGGCACCATCGCCCGCGAGCTTTACAGCGGCAAGCCGGTGCCGGTCGAGGCGCTGGACCGCAACCAGAACCAGACCCTGGCCACCGGCGTGCTGAAGACCCTGGACAACCAGATCGACACCACCACCGGTACCGTCAAGCTCAAGGCCGGATTCGAGAACGACGACCACAGGCTGTTCCCCAACCAGTTCGTCAACGTACGCCTGCTCGCCGAGACCCTGCCGGGCGTGCTGACCATTCCGGCCAACGCCGTGCAACGCGGCAACGACGGCACCTACGTGTACCTGGTGGGCGAGGAGAGCAAGGCCAAGCGCCAGCTGGTCACCCTGGGCACCAGCGAGAGCGAGCGCGTGGTGGTCACCGAGGGCCTGAAGGAAGGCGACCGTGTCGTCGTCGAAGGCACCGACCGCCTGCGCGACGGCACCCGCATGAACATCGCGACCTCCGACGAGAAGGCCCGCGCGGCCGCCACAGAAGAGGGCGACAAGTCCACCGCCAAGCCGTTCGGTTCGGACATCCCGGTCCAGGACAGCGGTAAGAGCGAATGAACCCGTCCCGCCTGTTCATCCTGCGGCCGGTCGCCACCACGCTCCTGATGGTGGCGATCCTGCTGTCGGGGATCATCGCCTACCGCTTCCTGCCGATCTCGGCGCTGCCGGAAGTGGACTACCCGACCATCCAGGTGGTGACCCTGTACCCCGGCGCCAGCCCGGACATCATGACTTCCTCGGTGACCGCGCCGCTGGAGAACCAGCTGGGGCAGATTCCCGGCCTCAACGAGATGTCCTCCACCAGCTCTGGTGGCGCCTCGGTGATCACCCTGCAGTTCAGCCTGCAGATCAACCTTGATGTGGCCGAGCAGGAAGTCCAGGCGGCGATCAACACCGCGCAGAGCCTGCTGCCCAAGGACCTGCCGAACCAGCCGGTGTACAGCAAGGTGAACCCGGCGGACGCGCCGATCCTGACCCTGGCGGTGATGTCTCCGGACATGCCGCTGCCGCAGATCCAGGACCTGGTCGACACGCGCCTTGCGCAGAAGATTTCGCAGATTTCCGGCGTCGGCCTGGTCAGCATCAGTGGCGGCCAGCGCCCGGCCGTGCGCATTCGCGCCAACCCCGGCGCCCTCGCGGCCGCCGGCCTGAGCCTGGAAGACCTGCAGACCACCGTCACCAACAACAACCTCAACGGCCCCAAGGGCAGCTTCGACGGCCCGACCCGCTCCTCGACCCTGGACGCCAACGACCAGCTCAAGTCCGCCGACGCCTACCGCGACCTGATCATCGCCTACAAGAACGGCTCGCCGCTGCGCGTGCGCGACGTGGCCAGCGTGGAAGACGACGCCGAGAACGTGCGCCTGGCCGCCTGGGCCAACACCTCGCCGGCCGTGGTGCTGAACATCCAGCGCCAGCCGGGCGCCAACGTCATCGAGGTGGTCGACAGCATCAAGAAGATGCTCCCGCAGCTGCAGGCGACACTGCCCGGCAGCCTGGAAGTGACGATGCTCACCGACCGCACCACGACCATCCGCGCCTCCGTGGCGGACGTGCAGTTCGAGCTGTTCCTCGCCGTCTGCCTGGTGGTGATGGTCACCTTCCTGTTCCTGCGCAATATTTCCGCGACGCTGATCCCCAGCTTCGCCGTGCCGCTGTCGCTGATCGGCACCTTCGGCGTGATGTACCTCGCCGGCTTCTCGATCAACAACCTGACGCTGATGGCGCTGACCATCGCCACCGGCTTCGTGGTGGACGACGCCATCGTCATGGTGGAGAACATCGCGCGTTACCTGGAGCAGGGCGACGAGCCGCTGGAAGCGTCGCTCAAGGGCTCGAAACAGATCGGCTTCACCATCATCTCGCTGACCTTCTCGCTGATCGCCGTGCTGATCCCGCTGCTGTTCATGGGCGATGTGGCCGGGCGATTGTTCCGCGAATTCGCCATCACCCTGGCGGTGGCGATCCTGATCTCCGGCTTTGTTTCCCTGACCCTGACGCCGATGCTCAGCGCCAAGCTGCTGCGCCACGTCGAGCCGGAGAAGGAGGGGCGCTTCGCCCGCGCCGCCGGGCGCTTCATCGACAACATGATCGAGCGCTACGCCGCCGCCTTGCGTGTGGTGCTGCGCCATCAGCCGCTGACCCTGCTGGTGGCCATCGCCACCGTGGTGCTCACCGCGCTGCTGTACATCTTCATGCCCAAGGGCTTCTTCCCGGTGCAGGACACCGGGGTGATCCAGGGCATCGCCGAGGCGCCGCAGTCGATCTCCTTCCAGTCCATGGCCAGCCGCCAGCAGGACCTGGCGAAGATCGTGCTGAAGGACCCGGCGGTGGACAGCCTGTCCTCGTTCATCGGCGTCGACGGCACCAACGCCACCCTCAACACCGGGCGCCTGCTGATCAACCTCAAGCCCCACGCCGAGCGTGACGTGACCGCCAGCGAGGTGATCCATCGCCTGCAGCCGGAGCTGGACCAGATCGCCGGCATCAAGTTGTACATGCAGCCGGTGCAGGACCTGACCATCGAGGACCGTATCGCCCGCACGCAGTACCAGTTCACCCTGCAGGACGCCGACCCGGATGTCCTCGCCGACTGGGTGCCGCGCCTGGTGGACCGCCTGCAACAACTGCCGGAGCTGGCCGACGTGGCCACCGACTGGCAGGACAAGGGCCTGCAGGCCTACATCAACATCGACCGCGATACCGCCTCGCGCCTGGGCGTGAGCCTGTCGAGCATCGACAGCGTGCTGTACAACGCCTTCGGCCAGCGACTGATCTCCACCATCTTCACCCAGGCCACGCAGTACCGCGTGGTGCTGGAAGTGGCGCCGGAATTCCAGATCGGCCCGCAGTCGCTGGAGAACCTCTACGTGCCGTCCAGCGACGGCACCCAGGTGCGCCTGTCGAGCCTGGCGAAGGTGGAGGAGCGCCACACCCTGCTGGCGGTCAACCACATCGCCCAGTTCCCGGCCGCGACCATCTCCTTCAACCTGGCCAAGGGCGTCGCCCTCGGCGAGGCGGTGCAGGCGATCCGCGACGTCGAGGCGCAGATG
Source organism: Pseudomonas sp. NPDC086581 (assembly GCF_044746165.1). NCBI lineage: Bacteria > Pseudomonadati > Pseudomonadota > Gammaproteobacteria > Pseudomonadales > Pseudomonadaceae > Pseudomonas > Pseudomonas sp. NPDC086581. The sequence continues at coordinate 197,834 of NZ_JBIVBR010000012.1, forward strand.
GAAATGCCCGTCAGCCTGCAGGGCAGCTTCCGCGGTGCGGCGCAGGCCTTCGAGGCTTCGCTGTCCAACACCCTGCTGCTGGTGCTGGCGTCTATCGTCACCATGTACATCGTGCTGGGCATCCTCTACGAGAGCTTCATCCACCCGGTGACCATCCTCTCCACGCTACCCTCTGCGGGCGTGGGCGCGCTGCTGGCGCTGATGCTCTCGGGGCAGGACATCGGCATCGTGGCGATCATCGGCATCATCCTGCTGATCGGCATCGTGAAGAAGAACGCGATCATGATGATCGACTTCGCCCTGGACGCCGAACGCAACGAAGGCAAGCCGCCCCATGAGGCGATCTACCAGGCGTGCCTGCTGCGCTTCCGGCCGATCCTGATGACCACCATGGCCGCACTGCTCGGCGCGCTGCCGCTGATGCTCGCCGGTGGCGCCGGCGCCGAGCTGCGCCAGCCGCTGGGCGTCACCATGGTCGGCGGCCTGCTGGTCAGCCAGTTGCTGACGCTGTTCACCACGCCAGTGATCTACCTGTACTTCGACCGTCTGGCCACGCGCTGGGCCAACTGGCGTCAGCGCCACGGCCTTGACGTGAACAGCATCGACCCGGCGGAGCGTGGCTGATGGGCGGCCTGTCGCGCCTGTTCATCCTGCGCCCGGTCGCCACCTGCCTGCTGACCCTGGCGCTGATGCTGGCCGGCGCACTGTCGTTCAGTTTGCTGCCGGTGGCTCCGCTGCCCAACGTCGATTTCCCGACCATCCTGGTGCAGGCCTCCTTGCCCGGCGCCAGCCCGGAAACCATGGCCTCCACGGTGGCAACACCGCTGGAGCGCTCGCTGGGTCGCATCGCCGGGGTCACCGACATGACCTCCAGCAGCTCCCTGGGCAACACCACCATCATCATCCAGTTCGACCTGTCCAAGGACATCGACGGCGCCGCGCGCGAGGTGCAATCGGCGATCAATGCGGCCATGAGCCTGCTGCCCTCGGGCATGCCGAACAATCCGACGTACCGCAAGGCGAACCCGTCGGACATGCCGATCATGATCCTCACCCTGACCTCGGATACCTACACCCGCGGGCAGATGTACGACCTGGCCTCGACCATCGTCTCGCCCAAGCTGGCGCAGGTGAAGGGGGTAGGGCAGGTGAGCATCGGCGGCTCCTCGCTGCCGGCGGTGCGCGTCGATGTCAATCCGGACCAGCTCAGCCAGTACGGCATTTCCCTGGACACGGTGCGCAACGCCATCAACAACACCAACGCCGACGGCCCCAAGGGCTCGCTGGAGTTCGGCGAGCGGCACTGGCAGGTGGACTCCAACGACCAGCTGCGCAAGGCCAGCGAGTACGCCCCGCTGATCGTCCACTACAACGCCGACACCGGCGCAGCGGTGCGCCTGCGCGACGTGGCCAAGGTTACCGACTCGGTGGAGGATGTGCGTAACGCTGGCTTCTCCGACGACCTGCCGGCAGTGCTGCTGATCATCACCCGACAGCCCGGTGCCAACATCATCGAAGCCACCGACGCCATCCACGAGCAGCTGCCGATCATCCAGGACGTGCTCGGCCCGCAGGTGAAGCTGTCGGTGATGGACGACCGCAGCCCGTCGATCCGCTCCTCCCTGGAAGAAGCCGAGCTGACCCTGATCATCTCCGTGGTGCTGGTGATCCTGGTGGTCTACCTGTTCCTGCGCAACGGCCGCGCCACGCTGATCCCCAGCCTCGCGGTGCCGGTGTCGCTGGTGGGCACCTTCGCGGTCATGTACCTGTGCGGCTTCTCGCTGAACAACCTGTCGCTGATGGCGCTGATCATCGCCACTGGCTTCGTGGTGGACGACGCCATCGTGGTGGTAGAGAACATCGCCCGGCGCATCGAGGAAGGCGACCCGCCGATCCAGGCAGCGATCCGCGGCGCGCGGGAAGTGAGTTTCACCGTGCTGTCGATGACCCTGTCGCTGGTGGCGGTGTTCATCCCGCTGCTGCTCATGGGCGGCATCACCGGGCGGCTGTTCCGTGAGTTCTCGGTGACCCTGGCGGCGGCCATCCTGGTGTCGCTGGTGGTCTCCCTGACGCTGACGCCGATGCTCTGCGCGCGCCTGCTCAAGCCGGTTGAGCGCGGGCCGAAGAAGGCCTCGGTGGAGCGCCAGAGCAACCGCTATTTCGTTGCCTTCATGCAGCGCTACCGCGCCAGCCTGAGCTGGGCACTGGAGCACTCACGGCTGATGGTGATGATCATGCTCGGCTGCATCGCGCTGAACCTGTACCTGTTCGTGGTGGTGCCCAAGGGCTTCCTGCCGCAGCAGGACTCCGGGCGCCTGCGCGGCTTCGCGGTGGCCGACCAGAGCATCTCGTTCCAGGCGCTGGACAAGAAGATGGCGCAGTTCCGCCGGATCCTTTCCGAAGACCCAGGCGTGGAGAACGTGGTGGGCTTTGTCGGCGGCGGCAAGTGGCAGTCGAGCAACACCGGCTCCTTCTTCGTCACCCTGAAGGACATCACCGAACGCGACTCCGCCGAGACCATCGTCAACCGCTTGCGCAAAAAGCTGGCGGAGGTGCCCGGCGCCAACCTGTTCCTGGTCGCCGGCCAGGACGTGCGCATCGGCGGCCGCCAGGGCAATGCGCAGTACGACTTCACTCTGCGCAGCGACGACCTCACCCTGCTGCGCGAATGGGCGCCCAAGGTCGAGGCGGCGATGAACAAGGTGCCGCAGATCGTCGATGTGAACAGCGATGCGCAGGACAAGGGCGTGCAGAGCCGCCTGGTGATCGACCGCGACCGCGCGGCGAGCCTGGGGGTGAACGTCGCCGAGGTGGACGCGGTGCTGAACAATTCCTACGGCCAGCGCCAGGTGTCGACCATCTTCAACCCGCTGAACCAGTACCACGTGGTGATGGAAGTCGCCCAGCCGTACCAGGAAACGCCCGAAGAGCTGCGCCAGGTCTACGTGATCAACAGCGAAGGGCAGCGCATTCCGCTGTCGGCCTTCACCCACATCGAACCGAGCCGCGCGCCGCTGGAGGTCAACCACCAGGGCCAGTTCGCCGCCACTACCTTCTCCTTCAACCTGGCCCAGGGCGCGCAGATCGGCCCGGCGCGCGATGCGATCCTGGCGGCGGTGGAACCCATCCACCTGCCGATGGAAATCCAGGCCACCTTCGAAGGCAACGCAGGCGCGGTGCAGGACACGCAGAACGACATGCCCTGGCTGATCCTGCTGGCGCTGATCTCGGTGTACATCGTGCTGGGCATTCTCTACGAGAGCTATGTGCATCCGCTGACCATTCTCTCGACGCTGCCCTCGGCGGGGGTCGGCGCGCTGCTCACGCTGATGCTGTTCCGCACCGAGCTGTCGCTGATCGCGCTGATCGGGGTGATCCTGCTGATCGGCATCGTGAAGAAGAACGCCATCATGATGATCGACTTCGCCCTGGACGCCGAACGCACCCAGGGCCTGTCACCTCGGGACGCGATCCTGGAGGCGGCGATGAAGCGCTTCCGGCCGATCATGATGACTACCCTGGCCGCCATCCTCGGCGCGCTGCCGCTGATCTTCGGCATCGGCGGCGACGCCGCGCTGCGTCGCCCGCTGGGCATGACCATCGTCGGCGGCCTGATCGGCAGCCAGTTGCTGACCCTGTACACCACCCCCGTCGTCTACCTCTACCTCGACCGCCTGCGCCATTGGGTCAACAAGAAGCGCGGCGTGCGCACCGACGGCGCCCTGGAGACACCCGTATGATCCGTTCCCGTTCACTTCTTCCCTTGGCGTTGGCCGTGGCACTGGCCGGTTGCGCCATCGGCCCGGGCTACCAGCGCCCCGAGCTGACGGTGCCCGCCAGCTTCAAGGAGGGCGAGGGCTGGCAACTGGCGAAGCCGCAGGACGGCTTCAACCACGGTGCCTGGTGGGAGCTGTACGGCGACGCCACGCTGAACGACCTGCAGACCCGCCTGGTGGCTGCCAACCAGACCCTGGCGCAGTCGCTCGCGTCCTACCGCCAGGCCCAGGCGCTGGCCAAGGGTGCGCGCTCGTCGTTCTTCCCCAGCATCAGCGCCGACGCCGGCAAGACCCGCTCCGGGCAAGGCACCGGCAGCGGCGGCAGCGTGCGCCTGCCGGACGGCTCCACCGTCAGCAGTGGCGGCGGCAGCAGCTCGATCAGCAACAGCTACTCGGCGAGTCTCGGTGTGAGCTGGGAGCTGGACCTGTGGGGCAAGCTGCGCCGCCAGCTGGAAGCCGACAACGCGAGCATGGACGCCAGCGCGGCGGATCTGGCTAACTCGCGGCTTTCCCTGCAATCGCAGTTGACCCAGAACTACCTGCAACTGCGCGTGATGGACCAGCAGATCAAGCTGCTCAACGACACGGTCACGGCCTACCAGCGCTCGCTCAAGCTCACCGAGAATCAGTACAACGCTGGCATCGTGACCAAAGCCGATGTCGCCCAGGCACGCACCCAGCTGAAAAGCACCGAGGCCCAGGCCATCGACCTGAAGTACCAACGTGCGCAGCTGGAGCATGCCATTGCCGTGCTGGTCGGCGTGCCGCCGGCGCAGTTCTCCCTGGCGGCCGTGGACGGCGTGCCGAACCTGCCGAATGTGCCGACGCTGTTGCCGTCGGAATTGCTGCAGCGCCGCCCCGACGTGGCCTCCGCCGAGCGCCAGGTGATTTCCGCCAACGCCAAGATCGGCGTGGCCAAGGCTGCGTGGTTCCCCGACCTGACCCTCACCGCCGCCGGCGGCTACCGCAGCGGCAGTTTCCAGAACTGGATCGAGACGCCCAACCGCTACTGGTCCATCGGCCCGCAGTTCGCCATGACCCTGTTCGACGGCGGGCTGATCGCCTCCCAGGTCGAGCAGGCCGAGGCGAGCTACGACCAGACCGTGGCGAGCTACCGGCAGACCGTGCTGGACAGCTTCCGCGAGGTGGAGGACTACATGGTCCAGCTCAAGGTGCTGGAAGAGGAAAGCGGCGTGCAGCAGGAAGCGCTGGACTCCGCCCGAGAGGCGCTGCGCCTGACCACCAACCAGTACAAGGCCGGCACCATCGACTACAGCAACGTGGTCACCACCCAGACCAGCGCGCTGTCCAACGAGCGCACGCTGCTGACCTTGACCGGCAGCCGCCTGACCGCCAGCGTGCAGCTGATTGCGGCTCTGGGCGGCGGTTGGGATGCGGCGAAAATCGCCGAGGAAGGGCAGGCGCAGCGGGACTGACGCAGGGTCAGTCTTCGTGCAGCGCGCTCACGGGAATGCGGAAGCGATTCTCGCCGTCCAGTGAGCGAATGCCGCGCGGCTTTACGGTGCTGACCAGCACCGTGCCGTCTAAGCGTTCCAGCACTTCGCAGGCAATACGCCCGCTGGCGGGCAGGCGACCGTCGTCCGGGCCGTGAATGACCGCCGAGCGCTTCTTCAGGAAGCGCCAGTCGCGGCCGTCGGAGTCGATCAGCCGGCACTCGGCCCAACCGGGAAAGCACTCTTCGGTGTAGCGGACGATCTCGACCAGGATGCCGGGCATCGCGAGCCTCTTGCGGATGGATGTCAGCCGTTGAAACGGCGTGCGGTAGTGAAGCTGCGATCCCAATAGCGATTGTCCAGGGAGTCCTGGCGTATGCGGCCGCCGCTGCTGGGGGCATGGATGAACTGGTTATTGCCGATATAGAGCCCGACGTGGCTGATGTTGCCGCGGCCGTTGCGGTTGAAGAACACGGCATCGCCGGGTTTGAGCTCGTCACGGTGGATGCGCAGGCTGTCGCTGTCGATCATCTCGCCTGTGGTGCGCGGCAGCTTCATGCCCGCCTCGGTGCGGAACAGGTAGACCAGCAGGCCGCTGCAATCGAAACCGCTGGCCACCGTGGTGCCGCCGAATCGATAGGGGATGCCGATGAGCTCCCGGGCGCGGGAAACTACGCGGGAGTTGCTGCCCGGTTTGATCTTGTGCAGGTTGGCGCGGGGCGCTCGCTTGGCATTCGGATGCTGGTGAACGATGTTTCGATTGGCCGCTTTGCCTTGTGAGGCACGCGCAGGCTTTGCACTGGCTTTGTGGGCGGTGGGGCTCTTCGTCTCGCGGGCTTCGACCGCCATAACGGAAAGAGTGAGCAGCAGTGCGGTGCTCAGGATGATCAGGGGATGCATTTGGGGGACATCTGGGAAACGGGACAATGGAACGGGGCGCTATCTTAGAAATCTCGTTGCAAGAATTGACGTGGGAAAGATGCAAAAGCCGGTAGGCATTTTCTGATTGAGCGGTGAGCTGTGACTCGCTCGTGGAACCGCATCCGCTCAGCCGCTGAACCTGCGCGCCGTGGTGTAGCTGCGCTGCCAGTAGCTGTTGTCGAGGGAGTCGATGCGGATGGTTTTGCCGGTGCTGGGCGCGTGAATGAAGCGGTCGCCGCCGATGTACAAGCCCACATGGCTGGTGGCTCCCTCGCCGTTGTGGTTGAAGAACACGGCGTCGCCGGGCTGCAGTTCGTCACGGTCCACCTGATTGTGGCGCTGGGCAATCATCGAGGCGGTGGTTCTCGGTAACTTGCGATCGGCGATGCTGCGGTAGAGATAGACCAACAGGCCGCTGCAATCGAAACCGTCTTCCTCGGTCTGGCCGCCCCAGCGATAGGGTGTGCCGATCAGTTCGTGGGCGCGAGCAACGATGCGTGAGGTGTCCACCGGACTGAAGCGCCGTCGGTCTTCATGGCGCAGCCGGGCGAGCGTGCTCGAACGCTCGCCCAGGCGGGAGACCTGCACGGATTCCGAGTTGCGACGCGCACCTGCTTGGCGTGCAGTGGAGCTGGCGGCGGGGAAGAAGCTCCGGTCGATGGCCGAGGCCTCGCTGCGACGCCAATCCGGGGCGTCCAGCTTATCGGCTAGCGCAATGGGCGCCGCCAGGGTGCAGAGGAGGCAGAAGGGAATCAAGCGGGAAGGGCGCACGTCGAGTCACCTCAGGGTGAGCAGGGAAGACGGGCGCCATCGTAGGAATGGCTAGAGAAATGCTATGTAGGATGATTCCGCATGGAGTGAAGGGTGATTCCACGGTGGATGACTGGTCATCTGGCCACGCACCGAAAGCGAAGGCTCAGCGCGCGAACAGCTGGCCGATATCCTTGAAGGCCTTGAACTCCAGGGCATTGCCACAGGGATCGAAGAGAAACAGCGTGGCCTGCTCGCCCACCTGCCCCTGAAAACGCACGTGGGGCTCGATAACGAAATGCATGTTGCGTGCGCGCAGGCGCTGCGCAAGCCGCTCCCAGTCTTCCCAGGGCAGCACCACGCCGAAATGCGGTACTGGCACATCGTGGCCGTCCACCGGGTTGGTGTGCGCCGCCTCCTGGCTGGCGGTGCGCGGGTGCTCATGGATCACCAATTGGTGGCCGAAGAAGTCGAAGTCCACCCACTGGGTGCTGCTGCGGCCTTCGCGGAGGCCCAAGACTTCGCGGTAGAAGCGGCGCGCCAGGGACAGGTCGTAGACCGGAATGGCCAGGTGGAAAGGCGATAGTGGCATGGACGTGCTCCCTGTCAGGTTCAGGCCGGTACGCTCAGTAATCGCGTGATGCTGGCTTGGGCCGCGTTCATCTCACCCTCGCGGGCCAGGCGGGTGAACTGCAGCAAAGCATGTTCATGCTCGGCGAGATCCTCAAGGATGTCGCGGTCATCGTCGTCGCCCTCGTCAGCCAGGCTGTCGTAGCGCTGTACATAGGGCTCCACCAGCATTTCGAGCTTCTCCAGGGTCTGTGGCCAGTCCAGCCCCAGCCAGTCCATTGCGCGCTGGCGGCCTTGCTTTGCGGCGTGGGCTGTGTCGCCCAGCGGCAGGCCGTGACGCTGCAACAGGCGCGCCATGCGCAGGCCGGTCTGGCGCTCCAGTCGCGCCAGCAGGAGCATCGATGACGCCCCCTCCGGCAGTTGCTCGGCCAGGCCGAGGAAGAAGTTTTCGCCGCGGACTTCGCCCAGGTAGGCGGCCTGCAGTTCACTGGCTTGTCGGTGCATGCGTCGGTCCCCCTTTGCTGAATGGGACCAGCCTAGACGATGTGCGCCGGGCATCGAACCCGGCATGTCGTGTCTGGGCCAGAACGGGTCGCTCAGCGTTCGAAACCGTATTCACGCTCGACGCGGCTGATGCGTACGCGGAAGACGCTGTACCAGTCGCGACGGCCGGCCTGCTGGGCCATGCGGTGCTCGGTCTGCTGCTTCCACTGGCGGATGGCGGATTCGTCGCGCCAGTAGGACACGGTCAGCCCTAAGCCGTCGGAGCCGCGAGCCGACTCGACGCCGAGGAAACCGTCCTGCTGCGTGGCCAGCTCGAGCATGCGTTCGGCGGTGGCGCCGTAGCCTTCGTCCAGCTCGGTACGCAGGGACGTGAAGGTCACCGCGTAGTAGGGCGGTTGAGGTGTGCGGGCGATCATGCGGGGCTCCTGAGGCGGCTGGGCTCTTGGCTGGATTGATGGCGGAAAGCGGCGGACAGGAGCGCTTCGGCCAGCGGCACAGCGATTCCGGCCAGCGCCTTGCGCTCGGGCTGGAACAGCGTGGCGACGAAGAACGGATGATCGCTCGCTTCCAGTGCGCGGATGTTGCCGTCCTCGCCATGGGCGCAGGCGCGCAACGAGCCACCGAACAGCTCGTCCTGAAACTCCGGGTTGACCCCGTAGCGGCAGCGATAGCCTTCGCGGATTTCCGGCAGGCCATAAATGGCCGCCAGGTGCGAGCCGGCGCTGAGGCGGATGGTCTCGCTGACTTCCACCAGCGAACAGGGCAGGGCATGCACCACCGGGCGCGCCGCTTGAGGATCCAGCTCGGAATGGGCCGCGTCGCTCCAGCCGAGGACGTTGCGGGCGCGCTCCAGCAGGGCGTGCTGGAAGCCGCCGCAGGTGCCGAGGAAGGGCACTTGGTTTTCGCGGGCAAAGGTGATCGCCTGCAGGGCGCCTTCGGTGTTGAGGTAAGGGCTGCCTGGGATGCACCAGAAGCCGGAATACACCTCCAGGTCCAGGCCTTGGGCGAGGCGCGGAGTGTCCAGCCAGTCCACGCGCAGGGTGCCCGAATGCGGCAGCAACGATTGCTGGAGGGCCAGGGGAATCGCCCAGTGGGCAGTGACGCGACTGTCACGGTCGCCGATCAGGCCTATGCGCAGTGCTTTACGACGTTTTCCCATCCTGTGTTCCCCCTGGCGTCGTGGCCCATTGGCGGGCCCATGGGAGGCAATTTATAGTTGCGCAGGTGCAATCGAAAATGGGCGGTTGCGCAACCTTGGAGTGCGTCGATGCAATACCGTCTGGAATACGCCGATCTCGCTCTGGTGCTGGCGCTGGTGCGTGGGGGCAGCCTTGCGCGCGCCTCGGAATTGCTCGAGGTAGACGTCTCCACCGTTTTCCGCGCTGTGCGCCGGCTGGAAAAGGCATTGGGCACCGCGCTGTTCGAGAAGGGCCGCAATGGCTACCTGGCCACCGCCACCGCGCAGCAACTGGCGACTCAGGCGGAACTGGCCGAACAGGCGCTTGAGGCGGCGCGCCTTGGCTTGGAGCAGGGCCACGATGTGCTCAGCGGCACCGTGCGCCTGACCTGTTCCGATACCGTGCTGCAGGGGTTGCTGCTCCCAGCCCTGGCGCGCTTCATGAAGCGCTACCCGGCGTTGAACCTGGAGCTGACCACCTCCAACGCCTTCGCCAACCTCAGCCGCCGCGACGCCGACATTGCCTTGCGCCTGACCAACGCGCCGCCGGAGCATCTTGTGGGACGCAAGCTGGGAGAGGTGCACTACGTCCTCTGTGCCCACCGCGATTACCTGGCCGAGCAGGGCGACCGTCCCTGGCAGGATATGAGCTGGATCGCACCGGATGACTTTCTGCCCGACCACTCCAGCGTTGCCTGGCGCCGCCAGGTGTTCCCGACGGTACTGCCGGCGTATCGCTGCAACAGCATGCTGTCGGTCCTCGATCTGTGCCGAGCGGGCCTGGGGCTGGCGGCGCTGCCGGCGTTCCTGCTGCGCCCGGACGACAGGTTGCAGGTGCTGGAGCCGGAGCTGCCCGGCTGCAGCATCCATCTCTGGTTGCTGACCCGGCCGGACTGCCGGGCGTTGCGGGCGGTGGTGACGCTGTTCGAGGAACTGGCTGGGAGTATTCGCTTGCCGGCCTGAACGAAAAGACCCCGCTACGAGGCGGGGTCTTTGGTCTGTAGCAGTACTTACCAGTGACGGTAGTGCCCCGGCGGGCCGTAGTAGCCGGGGCCGTAATAGCGCGGCGGACCATAATAGCGGGGCGGGCCGTAGTAGCGCGGGCCGGGCACCACCACGACCGGTCGGTAGACTGGCTGATACACCGGTTGATACACGGGCTGGTAGACCGGCGCCGGCTGGTAGTACACCGGTGGCGGCGGGTAATAGGCGACCGGTGGCGGCGGAGCGTAATAAGGCGCCGGCGCGGGTTGCGAGCCGGCGACCACTGCACCCCCGACAACGGCGCCGACCACCGCGCCGATCGCGGCGGCATCGGTGTTGCTGTTGGCCGCGGCCTGGCCGGCGAGGGCAAGGCCGGCGCAGAGCAGGGCGATCTGGGGGAGACGGTGAAGCATGATGCACCTCCTGAGGAACCCGGCGAGAAACCAGGTATCTATGAGACATCGGCCTCGAAAGAATCGTAACGCCGCCGGTGTAAAGGTTGTGTAAATGGCGCCGTACGGCTCTGCCACGGGCATCGGGTGTATCAGCCTGCAATACATCCATCTGCTGCCGCAGCCTTCGGGCTGGTAAGGTGGCGCCTTTCGCATTTTTTCCATGAAGAATCAGGGAGACTTTCCATGCCCTTCAATCGAGTGACTTTCCTGTCGCTTCTCGCTGTCGCCGCCCTTGCCGGTTGCAGTTCCAAGGATTCCTCGTCCGACGCCGCCCAGCCGGCCGCGGACGACTCGTCGGCCATGACCGGCACCTGTCACGCCAAGGCGGTGCAGTCGATCATCGGCAAGGTCGTCAATCCGACCCTGACCGAGGAAGCTCGCCGCGACGCCGGCGCCAGCGTTGCCCGCGTGCTCACCCCACACCAGCCGGTGACCATGGAGTACAACTCGCAGCGCCTGAACATCGATGTCGATGATAACCAGGTGGTGAAGCAGGTCTCCTGCGGCTGAGCCCTCCGCCAGCCAGCGCCCATGAAAAAGCCCCGCCTAGGCGGGGCTTTTTCGTTTCCAGTGTGGATCAGCGATTGGCGGGCTTCTTGATTACGCGCAGCGCCTGGCTCGACTGGTTGACGCACTCCTTGTAATCGCCGGCCTTCTTCGCCGCCTCGGCCTTGGCGACATACTCGTGAACCACATTGACCTTCACGCCGGTGGCGTTGGGATTGGCGGTCTTGAGGAAGTCGGTGATCTGCTGCAGGTTGCCGTCGCACAGTGCGCTATCAGCGAAGGCGGGTACGGAAAACACCATGGCCAGGAGCAGGGCATACTTTTTCATCCAGGTTCTCCTCGATTTTCGATGCGCAAGTCTCGCGGCTGCGTAGCTTGCTAAGTGTCGACCTGCTGGCGACCTGCAAGATTCATTTCAATTTCCGCAACAAGGGTTGAGGTCGTAGCGCTTCATAGCGCACTGAAGCGCTGCTCCAGGCCTTGGTTGCGGAAGTGCTCGATGACGTAATCGACGAATACCCGCGTCTTTGCCGGCAGTAGTTTCTGCGCGGCGTAGTAGAGCGCGGTGTTGCCGGCGTTCACGTACCACTCCGGCAACACGCGCACCAGGCGCCCGCTGTCCAGGTAGGGCACGGCGTGCTGCATGCTCACCAGGGTCACGCCCAGATCCATGAGGGCGGCGACGCACGCGGCTTCCGGGTCACTGAAGGTCATGCGCTCCTTCAGCGCGATCGGCGCCTGGGCCTGCTGGCGATTGGTCAATGGCCAGGGGCGCACGCGGCCAGTCTGCGGCGAGCGGATGCGGATGCCATCGTGGCTGGGCAGGTCCGACGGATAACGGATTGCCGGACGGCCGTCGAGGTAGGCCGGCGAGGCCAGCAGCACCAGGTGCGCGGGGCTCAGCTTGCGCGCCACGACGCCGGGCGGCAGCTCGAAGCCGCCACCGATGGCCGCGTCGAAGCCTTCGGCGATGAGGTCGACCTGGCGATTGTCGAAGTGCCAATCCGGGCGAATTGCCGGGTAGCGCCCGAGGAATTCTCCCAGCAGCGGCAGGATGTAGTCGCGGCCGAACACCAGCCCCATGCTGACCTTCAGCATGCCGCTGGGCTGGCCGTCGGCGCTCGCCAGGTTGGCGATGGCGCTCTGCAGGCTGGCCAGGCCGCCGCTGGCCTCGACGAGAAATCGCTCGCCGGATTCGGTCAGGGTCAGGCTGCGGGTACTACGCTGGAACAGCCGCACGCCCAGGTTGTTCTCCAGCCGCGCCACGTTCTTGCTCACGGCCGCCGGGGTCAGGCCCAGGCGCCGCGCCGCGGCGGCAAAGCTGCCGGCCTCGGCGCTGCGGACGAAGCATTCGATACTGATCAGGCTTTCCATGGGTGGTATTCCGGACGTTTGGTATCGACTGAATATAGCGATTACTGGCTACCGAGTGACGAGTCCGAGAGGGAAACTGGCCCCGTCGAACTTACTCCCCCACTAGATTCCTGGAGACATCAAATGACCACCACGCAAACCACTCAATCCCTCGCCGGCAAAGTCGCTTTCGTACAGGGCGGCTCCCGCGGCATCGGCGCCGCCATCGTGCAGCGCCTGGCCCGCGAAGGCGCTGCCGTGGCCTTCACCTACGTCAGTTCGGCGCAGAAGGCCGAAGACCTCGCCGCCAGCATTGAGGCCGCTGGCGGCCGCGCCCTGGCCCTGAAGGCCGACAGCGGCGATGCAGCTTCGGTGCAGCAGGCCATCGACACCGCGGCTCAGCGCCTGGGCGGCATCGACATCCTGGTGAACAACGCCGGCGTGCTGGCCATCGCCCCGGTGGAAGAATTCAGCCTGGAAGACCTCGACCGCACCCTGGCGGTGAACGTGCGCAGCGTCTTCGTCGCCACCCAGGCCGCCGCGCGGCACATGGGGCAGGGCGGACGCATCATCACCATCGGCAGCACCAACGCTGACCGCATGCCCTTCGGTGGCGGCGCCGTCTACGCCATGAGCAAGTCGGCCATCGTCGGCCTGACCAAGGGGCTGGCCCGTGACCTCGGCCCGCGCGGCATCACCGTGAACAACGTGCAGCCCGGCCCGGTAGACACCGACATGAACCCGGCCGACAGCGACTTCGCGGCCTCCCTGATGGACCTGATGGCGGTGGGTCGTTATGGCCGGGCGGAAGAAATCGCCGCCTTCGTCGCCTACCTCGCGGGTCCGGAGGCCGGTTACATCACCGGTGCCAGCCTGACCATCGACGGCGGCTTCGGGGCCTGATCGACTCTTGGTAAAAACGGCGCGGCCGGGCTCAGGCCCGGTCGCGGCTCTGGATGTTCCAGTGCTCGGAGGTGGCGGCGAGTTTTTCCGAGAGCATCTCCACTTGTTCATACAGACGCAGGGTGAGCCAGTAGAAACCCTGCTTCTCGAAGGAGTCGGTGAGGTTGTGCGGCCGTACCGGCAGGTTGTCCAGGCCCTGGCAGGCCTGTACCAGCTTACTGGTGCGACTGAACTTCAGGGCGTGGGCCGATTGCAGCAGCAGGCGGCCGATGATCTGCCGGTGCGAGTCGAGGCTGGCCGGCACCGGTTCTATCTCCCCGGCCTCGGCGGCGAACTGCCGCGAGGCGATCAGCGATTCCAGGGTGCCCATGATTGCGCGGTGGATGCGCTGGAGAATCTCCAGCTCGCGTAGCGGCATCGCAGTCTCCTTCGATACCGGCCCCAGATGAGCGCGGGATGCCACCAGGCGGTGGTCCAGTTCCTCCAGTTGGCGGGCGAAATGCTCAGGCGTGAAGTCGTGGTTGGACGACAGCTGTCCGTACATCCGCGCGCAGGCCCGCAGGTTGTCCGAGAGCAGGTAGCGCCAGACGTAGACCGCCCGCAGCGGGTAGATCTGCGAGAACAACAGCGCCACCGCGACGCCGATCAGCACGTTGGCCGAGCGCCACAGCCCTTCGGTGAAACCCGTTTCACCGGGGCCGGCGACGATGCACATGGTTATACCCGCCAGCAGCGCGACGTAGCCGGGCCTGCGGATCGCATAGAAGGCCGAGGCCGCACCCAGCACCGACATGGTCAGGTAGGTGAGGGTGAGCGAACGGGTCTGGTCGTAGATCGCGATCACGCACAAGCCCAGCGCCGCGCCGACCAGGGTGCCCATCACGCGCTCGTAGGATTTGCCGCGAATCGTCCCTTGGTGCACCAGCCCGCCCATCACCACCAGCACCGTCACCGAAGCCCAGAGACCGTGGGGTAATTTCAGAGCGCTGGTCAGCAGCATCGAGGCGAGCAGCGCGAGGCCGACGCGCACGCAGTGAATCCAGGCGGCATAGCGATAGCGTGTGTAGGGATTGGCCAGGCGACGGAACGGCAGGGTGAGGATCGAGGGTTGCTTCGCCAAGGGAAGCGGCTCCTGTGCGGGTGCGGCGATGCAGCAAGGTTAGCCGCTCCCAGCCGGCAGGGGCGGCCTTGAGTCAATCTCCTGGTTATTGCCGGCCGACGAAGTAGTAGTCGCGCTCGCCGACGCGGAAGTGCTGCAGCACGCTCAGCGGCGCCAGCGGCACGGTCTTGCTTTCCAGCAGGGCGATGTGTTCGTCTGGCTGGCCGAGGAAGTTCATCAGCTCCTCGTGGGTCTGCAGCGCGGGGAGCAGGCTGCGGCTATAGAACACGCTGGCGCCGGCGAGGCGCTCGCTGGGCTGGAACAGCGCCACCTGGCGCCCGGCCATCTGGTGCTGGCGAATCCGCTCGGTTAGCGGCAGGAAGGATTCGTGCTGGTCGGCGCGGGGTTCGATCCATATCGCATAACCCAGGTAGCAGGCGGGTATCAGTAGGACCAGTAACACCGCGGCGCGGCGCATCCATTGCGAGGCCCGGAAATGCCAGCGCGTCAGCAGGGCGTGGCCGTATTCCGCGGCGATCACCGCTGCTGCCGGAGCCAGCGCCATCAGGTAGACCATGCGCTTGCTGGAAGCGAGGGTGAGCAGGACGAACTGCGCCGCCAGCCACAGGATGAAAAACAGCAGGTAACGGTCCTTCGCCAGGCGCTTGCGGAAATGCCAGAGCCCGAGGTAGAGCAGGATGTTCCACGGCAGGAAGGCCTGGGGCAGGCGCACCAGGTAGTAGTAGAAGGGTTCGAAGTGCCCCGCTTCGCTGAACGAGCCGCTGAAGCGCCCGACGCTGTTGGTCCAGAGGATTTCCTGCAGGGCCGCGCTGCCACCGTTGCGGTAGAGAAACAACAGCCAGATCAGCAGCGGCACCAGACCCGGCAGTGTCCAAAGCAGGGGGCGCAGCCAGGTGGACACTTCCAGCCGGCGCCTTGCCAGGCTGTCCCACAGCAGGCAGGCGAAGATCACCACCCCCGGCAGCGCCAGCCCCAGCACACCCTTGCTCAGGGTGGAGATGACAATCCCCAGGGCGAACGCCAGCCAGTCCTGCGTGCGCCCCGGCGGCCAGAGCCAGGTCTTCAGGAAGGACAGCAGTGCCAGGGTCACGCCCAACGTGAGCAGTGCGTCTTCGCCCACCTGCCGGGCGTTGGCCCAGAAGCTTGCCAGGGTCATCAGCATGAGTGCGGCAAGCAGCGCCAGAGTCGCCGGTCGGCCAATGCGTCGGAGCGCGCTGTAGAGCAGCAGCACGCTGAACAGCCCGGCGAACGCCGACGCCAGCCTGACGGCAAAAGTGGTGGGGCCGAACAGGCGGATAGCGACGACGTCGAGCCACAGGCTCAGCGGCGGTTTCTCGAGAAATGGCACAGCGTTCAGACACGGCGTTACCCAGTCGCCGTCCAACTGCATCTCCATCGCGATGCCCGCCACCCTGGGCTCGGTGGAACCCTGCAACTGATGATTGCCCAGCGCGAAGAAGAACAGCAGGCCGCCCAGCACGAACAGGAGGAGAAAGTGGTGGCGTGGTCGGAGCATTGCAGGTCCAGGGGAGGCTTGTTGCCTGCATGTATAGGCGACATTTCGTTAACGCGGAATTAACCTTTGCGGTGCTTCACTGCATCCCTCGCCCGGTATTCCCCTGGGGGTTGCCATGTCCGCTCGCCTGCCTGCGTCCCGTCCTGCCTCTCCGCGCCGCTTGCGCCGCCGTTACCTGCTGTTGGCGCTGGTCGTGCTGATCCTGGTGGTCGGCTGTCTGGCCGGATTCATGGTGCTGGTTCCGCCTTCGCCGTATACCCCCTTGTCGGGCCAGAACCCCGCGCAAATTACCCTGCTGGCGTTGGGCGACCAGGGCAGCGGCGACCTGCAGCAATGGCGCGTGGCCGAGGGCATGGAGCAGGTTGCCGAAAGCGAGGGCGGGGTGAACATGGTCCTGCTGCTGGGCGACAACTTCTACGGTAAGGCCCTGAGCGGAGTCAACGACCCGGCCTGGCAGCTCAAGTTCGAACGTGTCTATCACGGACACTGGCTCAGTCACGTGCCGTTCTATGCGGTGCTGGGCAATCACGATTACCCGGACTCATCTGTCGTCGAACTGGATTATGCCCGCCAGCACATGGGTTCGGGACGCTGGCAGATGCCGGCGCCTTTCTATACTCGCGACTTTGGCGAAGTGGAGGGGCGCCCGTTGCTGCGCGTGGTATTCCTGGATACCAATGCCGATACCGCCGGCCGCCAGGGCCAGGCGGATTTCCTGCAGACAGCCTTCGCCGCCGGCCCCGCGCCGATCTGGAAAATGGTGGTTGCGCACCACGCGCTACGCAGCAGTGGCGGCAAGCACGGCGAAGACGCCAAGCGGCTCCGGGAATTGCTGCCAGCCATGCAGCGCAGTGGCGTGGACCTCTATCTGTCCGGCCACGAGCACAACCAGGAGGTACTGGTTCGCCCTGGCGAACCGGCGTGGCTGGTGTCCGGTGGCGGCGGCCAGACCCTCGACGGGCTCAGGCCGGCCGAATCGGCCGATGGCACCCTGTTCGCCGTCGAGCAACACGGTTTCACGCGTCTGGCCTTCAGCGCCGAACGGTTGCAGCTGAGCTATTACGATCCGGAGGGAACGCGTGAGCAGAGTTTTCTCTGGGCGCGGAGCTGCCCCTGGATGGCCCAGGGCTGCCTGAAACAGAACGGCGGAGAGAGTTTGGCGACGAACAGGGCCACTGGCCAGTAGTTGCGGGGTAGGGGTTTTCGCTAGAATCCCGGACTTTTGCGCGCAGGGACCGCGCGAGTCCATCAGAGAGCCCCCATGCTTGTCGGCAGTTACGATCCCGCCCTTGTCCTGATTTCGCTGTGCGTCGCCATGCTGGCGTCCTACACGGCCCTGGACCTGGCCGGACGCATCGCGACCACCCGCGGCTGGCCGGTGCTGCTGTGGATCGGCGGCGGCGGGGTGGCCATGGGCATCGGCGTTTGGTCGATGCACTTCATCGGCATGCTCGCCTTCAGCCTGCCCATCGCGCTGGGCTACGACCTCACCCTGACGCTGCTGTCGCTAGCCATCGCCGTGCTCAGCTCGGGCTTCGCCCTGGCGCTGGTCAGCCAGGATCGCCTGCCGCTCTGGCAATTGGCCTGCGGTGCGCTGGCCATGGGCGCCGGAATCAGCTGTATGCACTACCTGGGCATGTACGCGATGCTGATGCAGCCGGGCATCGACTACGATCCGACGCTGTTCGGCCTGTCCCTGCTGATCGCCGTGGCGGCTTCCGGCGCAGCGCTGTGGATCGCCTTCAAGCTGCGACAGAACACGCCCTACGTGCGCCTGGTCCGCGCCGGCGCGGCGCTGGTGATGGGCGTGGCCATAGTCGGCATGCACTACACTGGCATGGCGGCCGCGCGTTTCCCTGAGAGCAGCTTCTGTGGTGCCTCCCCCAGCGGGCTGAACAGTGACTGGCTGGCGCTGCTGATCATCATCGTCACCCTGGCGGTGATCGGCATCGCACTGCTCACCTCGGTGCTGGATGCCCGCATGGAGTCGCGCACCGCGCAGCTCACCTCGTCGCTGGCCCTGGCCAACCAGGAACTGACCCAACTCGCCCTGCACGACAATCTCACGCGCCTACCCAACCGCATCCTGCTGGAGGACCGCATCGAGCAGATGATCGGCAAAGTGCAGCGCGGCGGCGGGCACTTCGCGCTGATGTTTCTCGACCTCGACGGCTTCAAACCGGTCAACGACGCCTTCGGCCACCATGTCGGCGACCTGCTGCTCATGGCCGTGGCCCAGCGCCTGCGCGACAGCCTGCGCAGCGAAGACACCGTGGCACGCATCGGCGGCGACGAGTTCGTGGTACTCGCCGAACTGGCCGAAGCCGAGGACGCGGTGACCGTCGCCGGGCAGCAGATCAGCCTGCTGGCCCAGCCGTTCCAGATCGCCGGGCAGGAATTGCGCATCGCCGTCAGCATCGGAATCGTCGTCTACCCCGGCGACGGCGCCAGCCAGCACGAACTGCTGCGCAATGCCGACGCGGCGATGTATCACGCCAAGGGCAATGGCAAGAACGGCTACAGCTTCTTCGAGCAGTCGATGAACACCAACGCGCGCAATCATCTGCAGTTGCTGCACGACCTGCGCGCAGCCCTGGAACGCCGCGAGTTCATCCTGCATTACCAGCCCAAGTTCGCCGCCAGCGGTGAGCCCATTGGCGCTGAGGCGCTGCTGCGCTGGCAGCATCCGCAGCGTGGCCTGCTGATGCCCGACACCTTCATCGCCCTGGCCGAGCGCACCGGGCTGATCATCCCCATCGGCGACTGGGTGCTGGACGAGGCCTGCCGGCAGATGCGCGAGTGGTACCTGCAGGGCCATGAAAACTGGCGTGTGGCAGTGAACCTCTCGGCGCTGCAGTTCTGCCATGCGGCTCTGGTGCAGTCGGTGGCTGACGCGTTGCAGCGCCACCAGTTGCCGGCGCGCTGCCTGACGCTGGAGATCACCGAGACCACCGCCATGCGCGACGCCGATTCCAGCCTGGAGATACTCGGCAAGCTGTCGGAGATGGGCGTGGATCTGTCCATCGATGACTTCGGCACCGGTTACTCCAGCCTGCTGTACCTCAAGCGCCTGCCGGCCAACGAGCTGAAGATCGACCGCGGCTTCGTCCGCGACCTGGAGCAGGACAGCGACGACGCCGCCATCGTCTCGGCGATCGTCGCCCTGGGCCAGGCGCTGGACCTGCGAATCGTTGCCGAAGGGGTGGAAACTTCCGGCCAGCAGAGCTTTCTCACCCGCCTGGGTTGCGACTCGCTGCAGGGCTTCCTGCTCGGCAAGCCGGTGCCGGCTGAACAGTTCCTCGAACGCCTCAACGCTCCGGCGTAGGTGTCGCCAGCTGCGCACACAGAGCGCGCAGCTGCTCGCAGAGGCTGCGCCCCGCGCTGCCCAGTTCAGGGCGTGCATAGAGCGCAAGCTCCAGTCCCTCGATGGGCGCGAAACCTTCCTCGGCGGTCAGCACCCGGTGGCCTTCTTGGCGGCCGCGCAGGGGCAGAAGGCTGACGCCCATGCCTGCGGCAACAGCCGCTGAAAGACTTGCCAGGCTCGCGCTGCTGTAGCTGATGCGCCAGCGCCGGCCGCTGGCTTCCAGGGCGTGGATCATCTCCTGGCGATACAGCGCTCCCAGCGGGAAGACCACCAGCGGAAGCGGGTCACGGCCGGCAGCGGGTGTGGCGGCGCTGTCCTGCCAGGCCAGCGGTTCGGGCCAGTGAGCGAGGCAGTCGCTGTCCGCGCCCCATTGCTTGACCAGCGCCAGGTCCAGCTCGCCGCTGCGGTACTGGCGCAGCAGCTCCTGGCTCAGGCCGCTGGAGACTTCCAGGCGTAGCCTCGGGCGTTCCGCGCTAAAGGCCGCCAGCAGCGGCATCATCCGTTCGCCGGCGAAGTCCTCCGGCATCCCCAGGCGCAGCACGCCTTCGCTGTGCTCGCTGCTCAGCGCCTCGCGCGCCTCCGAGCCGAGCTCGAGGATGCGCCGCGCGTAGCCCAGCAGCCGCTCGCCCTGTTCGGTGGGTAAAACCTGGCGCTGGCTGCGGTCCAGCAGCCGGCAGTCCAGGCTTTGCTCCAGACGCAGGATCTGTTGGCTGACGGTGGACTGGGTGAGGTGCAGCAACTCAGCGGCTCGGGTGAAGTTGCCGGCGTCCACCACCATCACGAAGCTGCGCAGCAGGTTGGGGTCAAGCATTGAGATTCCCACTTAAAGTCATGTTTCTATTTAATTTCAGCATAGAACATCCCTTCGTCATACTGGCTGCATTGATTAGAGGCACGACAGCCATCACGGGGGAGCGCCCATGGATATGCCGACTGTTCAGACCGAGGACGTGCACAGCCGCGCCGCCGCAGACGCGCTGCTGAGCGCGGCCAGCGATGGGCGCGAAGCCGAGGTGGCGGCCCTGCTCAAACGCGGCGTACCGGCGGATGTGATCGACGGGCAGGGCAATACGCCGCTGCTGCTGGCCACTGTGCGCAACCGCGTGGAAGTCGCGCGGCTGCTGATTGCCGCTGGCGCCGACGTCAACCGGCAGAACCGCATCCATGACAGCGCCTACCTGCTGGCCGGCGCGTTGGGGCACCTGGACATCCTCCAGCTGACCCTGGCCCATGGCGCCGAACTGCGCAGCACCAACCGCTACGGCGGCACGGCGCTGATCCCGGCCTGCGAGCGCGGCCATGTGGAGGTGGTGGCGGCCCTGCTCAAGGCCGGCGTCGATCCCGATCACGTCAACAAGCTGGGTTGGACCGGGCTGCTCGAAGCCATCCTGCTCAGCGACGGCGGCCCGCGTCACCAGGCCATCGTGAAACAACTCATAGAAGCCGGGGCGAACCTGAACCTGGCCGACAACGACGGCGTCACGCCGCTGCAACACGCCCGCCAGCGCAACCAGACCACCATCGCCAGGATGCTGGAAGTAGCCGGCGCGCATTGATCGAACCGATTCGCTGGAAACTGCCATGTCACACGAAGTCTTCATGCGCGAGGCCTTGCAACTGGCCCGCGACAATATCGAGGCCGGCGGCCGCCCGTTCGGCGCCTTGCTGGTCAAGGACGGCCGGGTGATCGCCCGTGCCGCCAATTCCATTCACGTGGATTTCGTTCCCACCGCTCACGCCGAACTGCTGGCAATCCGCCGTGCCTCTGCGGTGCTGGGCACGTCGCGGCTGGACGGCTGTGTGATCTACGCCAGCGGCCACCCGTGCCCGATGTGCCTGGCGGCCATGCACCTGTGCGGGGTGGAGGGCGCGTACTTCGCCTATTCCAACGACGATGGCGAGCCCTTCGGGCTGTCGACTGCCGCGGTGTACCAGCAGATGACCCAGCCGCCGCAGTGGCAGTCGGTCCCGCTGCGCGCGCTGCGTCCGAGCGGTGAAGAGGGTCTTTACAACCATTGGCAGGAGCAGCGCTCGTGAGCCGCGGCATGACGCTGCCGGCCCAGGGTGAAGCGGCGGGGCAGAGCAGCCACGCCGGCTGGATCGGCCTGCTGGTGATCGTCGCACTGGGCATCAACCTGCGGCCGATCCTCACCTCCATCGGCCCGTTGCTGGCCGATATCCACGATGCCACCGGCCTGGGCTTCCAGGGCCTGTCGATGCTGACGGTGCTGCCGGTGCTGTGCATGGGCCTGTTCGCCCTGGGCCTACCGTGGGTCGGGCCGCGCCTGGGCGAGAGCCGGGGCATGGTGCTTGGCCTGCTGGCCATCGGCGCGGCCTGCTTCTGGCGATTGCTGCTGGACAGCGGCTTCGCTTTGATCGCCAGCGCGGTGCTGGCGGGCTGCGGCGTGGCGGTAATCCAGGCGTTCGTGCCGGGGGTAATCAAGCGCTGGTTCCCGCACAAGGTGCCGTCCGCCATGGGGCTGTACTCGGCATCGTTGATGGCTGGCGGCGGCAGTGCGGCGGTGCTCGCGCCGGTGGTGTCGGAGCACTTCCACCGCTGGCAGGACGGGCTTGGCGCCTGGCTGCTGCTGGCCGTTGTCGGGCTGCTGCTGTGGTCCGTCGCCCGTCCGCGCGAAACGCCGGTGGCCGCGCCGCCCAAACAGAAGGTGCAACACTATTTCGGCAGCCGCCGCGCCTGGCTGCTGGCCCTGTACTTCGGCCTGATCAACGGCGGCTACACCAGCATGGTGGCCTGGTTGCCGGTGTATTACCGCCAGCTTGGCTGGACGGCTCAGGCCAGCGGCCAGCTGATCGGCCTGATGACCATCTTCCAGGTGATCGCCGCGCTGACCATCCCGCTGCTGATCCGCCGCTCGTTGGATCGCCGTGGCTGGTTGTGCCTGTGCCTGCTGATCCAGCTCGCCGGCTTCGTCGGGCTGATCTGCGCGCCGCTGCACCTGTCGGGCGTCTGGGTGGCGATGATCGGCTACGGCCTGGGTGCCTGCTTTGCCCTCAGCTTGACCTTGACCTTGGATCACCTCGCTGACGCCGGCGCGGCCGGGCGCCTGGCGGCCTTCGTGCAGGGCATTGGCTTCATCGTCACCGGGATCGTGCCCTACGTCACCGGCTGGCTGCGCGATAGCACCGGCAGCTTCCAGGCTTCCTGGGTCCTGCTGGCGGTGTCGGTGGTGCTGATGCTGGGCGTGACCCTGCGCTTCTCGCCCAAGGGCTATGCGCGGGCGATGCAGCACTGAGGCTGGATGAAACGAAAATGGCGCCCCGAGGGCGCCATTTTTTTGCCTGCATCGTTACACGGATGTAGCGATGTAGATCCGGTAGGCGATGATCGACAGCATGCTCAGCGTGCCGACCCACATCAGGAACACGCCCACTGGTCGATGGCGGATGGTGAAGCCGATGCCCAGCATGAACATGCCGAAGATGATGATGCCGAGAGTGATGAAGAGGGACGTGGGGTCCAGCGGGATGAAATGGGCAGTGGCGTCCACGGCGTGTCCTTGTCTGAAAGATCCGATATAGAAAGTCTAGGCCAGAGTAGGACCGAACTGCGTTGATCCCTGGCAAGCCGGTCCGGATCATAGCGGCCCGATGCGTTCAGCCCAAGTTCAGGTCTCCAGCAGGAGCCGGCCCTTGGCCGTGAGGGCGAGTTGCAGGCCGCGCCGTTCGGCAAATCCCAGGTGCACCAGCAGTAACTTGAGTTGGGGATGGATGACGTCCCCGCGCCTGACGCACAGGAGAAGCTGGCACAACTCGGTATGGTTGGACGTGGGCGGACTTCTCTCGACCTTGTTGTTATGCACTGAGCGGATTTCCCTGATTTCTGACGTCAGTGAATGCTGAATTCAAATCAGCTTCAGCCTATTTTCGATTGCTATCGGAAAAAGCTGATCGATATCCCGGTTTCTGACAGGTTCTGGGGCCAGTGTGCTGATGATCCTGCCTTCGTGCAAAAGGAAGGTGGTGACGATGCCGTAGCGCTTTGTCGCAGGCATAAAAAAGCCCCGCGGTCCGGAGCGTCAGACCGCAGGGTTAGAAGGTCGGGAGATTCCCGACCGGGGAGGATCGATCAGGCTGCCGGCGTCGGCTGCCAGCCGCCGCCAAGGGCCTTGTAGATCGCCACGATGCCGCGATACACGTCGACTTCCGCCAGGGCCTGGGCGTCCTCGGCGGCCAGCTGTTCGCGTTCGGCGTCCAGCAGGTTGAGGAAGTCCACGGTGCCTTCGCGGTATTGCAGGCCGGCCTGTTGTGCGGCGTTGCGGCTGGCTTCGGACTGGCGCACCAGCGATACCAGGCGTTGCTGGCGCTTGCCGTAGTCGCTGAAGGCGTTCGACGACTCTTCCAGCGCCAGCAGGACCTGCTGCTCGTAGGTCGCCAGGGCGCCGTCGGCGTCGGCCTTGGAGGCGCGCAGGCGGGCCCGCACGCTGCCCAGGTCGAAGGCCGCCCAGGTGATGCTTGGGGCCACGCCCCAGGCGCTGGCGGCAGACGAGCCGATCTGCGAACCGCGGCCGGCGGTGTAGCCGAGGAAGCCGCCGAGGCTGACTTTCGGGAACAGGTCGGCGGTGGCCACGCCCACGTCCGCGGTGGCTGCGGCCAGGCGGCGTTCGGCGGAGGCGACGTCCGGCCGGCGGCGCAGCAGCTCGCCCGGATCGCCGATGGGCAGGGCCTTGGCAATGGCCGGCAGCTTCTTCGGCGACAGGTCCACGCTCAGCGCGTCCGGGCGCTGGCCGAGGAGGGTGGCGATGCGGTTGCGTTGGCGCACTTCCTCGGCCTGCAGTTGCGGCACGCTGGCTTCGGTGGAGGCCAGGCGCGCTTCGGCGCGCTGCACGTCCAGTTCGCTGCCGACGCCGGCGTCGCGCAGCTGGATGGTCAGGTCGCGGGACTCGCGCTGGTTGTCCAGGTTGCTCCTGGCGATGCTCTCGCGTAGTTGCGCACCACGCAGCTGTCCATAGGCATCGGCCAGCTCGGCGATCAGGCTGACCTGCAGCTGCTGCAGGTCGGCGACTATGGCTTCGCTCTGCGCGTCGCTGGATTCCAGCTGGCGACGCACGCGGCCAAACAGGTCGACTTCCCAGATCATGTCCAGGCCCAGGTCGTAGCGCTCCTGGTTCACCCGGTCCTCGGTCTGGCCGGGCACCTGGCCCTTGCCGACCTGGCCCTCGGCGCGGCTGGTGACCGTGGGGAAGCGGTCATTGGCCACGTCGTCGCGGATCGCCCGCGAGGCCAGCACGCGGGCATAGGCCACGCGCAGCTCGCGGTTTTCCTTCAGGGCCTGGTCGACCAGTTGGGTCAGCACCGGATCGTCGAACTGCTTCCACCAGGCGTCTTCGAAACGAGTGCGGTCGTAGTTCTGCGCCTGGGCGTTGCTGTCCAGTTGGGCCGGCGCGGTGTCCGGCTTCTGGTAGTCGGGGCCGACCATGCACGCGCTGAGGGCCAGCGCGAGCAGGGAAGGGACGAACAGTTTCACGGCACTCTTGCTCACAGCATTGATGGTCATGACGCTCATGCCTGGTGGGCCTCGTTATTGGTCGTGTGGCTCAGGGCGGCGCGTTCCTGTTTCTTCGCCTCACGGGCTTCCATGAAGCGGCGGATCAGCACATAGAAGACCGGGGTCAGCAACAGGCCGAAGAAGGTCACGCCGAGCATCCCGGAGAACACCGCGACACCCATGGCATGGCGCATTTCGGCGCCGGCGCCGGACGACAGCACCAGGGGCACCACGCCCATGATGAAGGCTATGGAAGTCATCAGGATCGGCCGCAGACGCAGGCGGCAGGCTTCCAGTACCGCGCTCAGGCGGTCCATGCCTTCGTCCTGCTTGTCCTTGGCGAACTCGACGATGAGGATCGCGTTCTTGCACGCCAGGCCCACCAGTACGATCAGGCCGATCTGGGTGAAGATGTTGTTGTCGCCACCGGACAGGATCACGCCGGCGATGGCCGACAGCAGGGTCATCGGCACGATCAGGATCACCGCCAGCGGCAGGCCCCAGCTCTCGTACAGCGCGGCCAGCACCAGGAAGGCGAGCAGCACGCAGAGCGGGAACACGTAGATCGCGGAGTTGCCGGCGAGGATCTGCTGGTAGGTCAGCTCGGTCCATTCGTAGGTCATGCCATTGGGCAGCTCCTGCTTGAGCAGGCGCTCGATGGCGGCCTCGGCCTGGCCGGAGCTGTAGCCCGGTGCGGCGGCGCCGTTGATCTCGGCGGTGATGAAGCCGTTGTAGTGCATCACGCGGTCGGGGCCGGCGGTGTCGCTGATCTTGATGAAGGTGGCCAGCGGGACCATTTCACCCAGGTTGTTGCGCACCTTCAGCTGGCCGATCTGCTCGGGTTCGAGACGGAACTGCTGCTCGCCCTGGACGTTCACCTGGTAGGTGCGGCCGAAGCGGTTGAAGTCGTTCGCGTACAGCGAGCCCAGGTAGACCTGCAGAGTGTCGAAGATGTCGCTGATCGCCACGCCGTGGGTCTTGGCCTTCTCGCGGTCGATGGCGGCATCCACCTGCGGCACGTTCACCTGGTAGCTGGTGAACACCGACATGGGGTTCAGCTCCGGCAGCGAACGGGCCTTGTTGAGGATGTTCTGGGTCTGTGCGTAGAGCTCCTCGTAACCGGCGTTGCCGCGGTCCTCGATCTGCAGGCGGAAGCCGCCGATGGTGCCCAGCCCCTGTACCGGCGGCGGCGGGAAGATCGCGATGTAGGCGTCCTGGATATCCGCGAACTGCTTGTTCAGCTCGGCGGCAATCTCGTTGGCCGACATGCCCGGGCCCTTACGCTCGCTGAAGTCCTTGAGCGGGGTGAAGACGATGCCGCTGTTGGGGCTGTTGGTGAAGCCGTTGATCGACAGGCCGGGGAAGGACACGGTGTGCTCGATGCCCGGGTGCTTGCCGGCGATGTCCGACATGCGCTTGATCACCGCTTCGGTGCGGTCCAGCGTGGCGGCGTCGGGCAGTTGCGCGAAGGCCACCAGGTACTGCTTGTCCTGTTGCGGCACGAAGCCGGTCGGGGTGCTGGAGAAGCCCAGGTAGGTCAGGCCGATCAGTCCCGCATACAGCAGCAGCGCGATGGAGCTGCCACGCAGCACACGGGTGACAGTGCCGACGTAGCCATGGCTGGCGCGGTCGAAGAAGCGGTTGAACGGACGGAACAACCAGCTGCCCAGCAGCTTGTCGAGGATCACCGAGAAGCGGTCCTTCGGCTCATGGTGGCCCTTGAGCAGCACGGCGGACAGCGCCGGCGACAGGGTCAGCGAGTTGAACGCGGAGATCACCGTCGATATCGCGATGGTCAAGGCGAACTGCCGGTAGAACTGCCCGGTGAGGCCGGAAATGAACGCGGTGGGAATGAACACGGCGCACAGCACCAGCGCGGTGGCGATGATCGGCCCGGTCACCTCCTTCATGGCGCGCTTGGTCGCCTCGATAGGCGTCAGGCCCAGCCCGATGTTCCGCTCGACGTTCTCCACCACCACGATGGCGTCGTCCACCACGATGCCGATGGCGAGTACCAGGCCGAACAGCGACAGCGCGTTGAGCGAGAAGCCGAAGGCATGCATCACCGCGAAGGTGCCGATCAGCGAAACCGGCACGGCGGCCAGCGGGATGATCGAGGCGCGCCAGGTCTGCAGGAACAGCACGACCACCAGCACCACCAGGATCAGGGCTTCGAACAGGGTGTGCACCACCGCTTCGATGGAGCCGCGCACGAAGATGGTCGGGTCATAGACGATGGAGTAGTCCACGCCCTGCGGGAAGTCCTTCTTCAGCTCGGCCATCTTCTCGCGCACCAGGTTGGAGATGGCGATGGCGTTGGACCCCGGACGCTGGAAGATCGGGATGGCGACCGCCGGCTGGTTGTCCAGCAGCGAGCGCAGGGCGTACTGGCTGGAGCCGAGTTCGACGCGGGCGATGTCCTTCAGGCGGGTGATCTCGCCGTCCGGGCCGCTGCGGATGATGATGTTCTCGAACTCTTCCTCGGTGACCAGGCGACCCTGGGTGTTGATCGACAGCTGGAAGCTGGTGTCGCTCGGCGAGGGCGGGGCGCCCAGCGAACCGGCGGCGACCTGGCGGTTCTGCTCGCGGATCGCGGCGACCACATCGGTGGCGGTCAGGTTGCGCGAGGCGACCTTGTTCGGGTCCAGCCAGACGCGCAGGGAATAGTCGCCCATGCCGAACAGCTGCACGTCGCCCACGCCGTCCAGGCGCGCCAGCTCATCCTTGATGTTGAGGATGGCGTAGTTGGACAGGTAGAGCATGTCGTAGCGGTTATCCGGCGAGGTCAGGTGCACAACCATGGTCAAGTCGGGCGAGGCCTTGTCGACGGTGATGCCGATCCGCGTGACTTCCTCGGGCAGCTTGGGCTGCGTACGGGTCACGCGGTTCTGCACCTGCACCTGCGCATTGTCCAGGTCGGTGCCCAGGGCGAAGGTGATGGTCAGGGTCATCTTGCCGTCGGCAGTGGACTGCGAGGACATGTAGAGCATGTTCTCGACGCCGGTGATGGCCTGCTCCAGCGGCGCGGCGACGGTCTCACCGATCACCTTGGGGTTGGCGCCGGGGAAGTTGGCGCGCACCACCACGGTGGGCGGCACGACCTCGGGGTATTCGCTGATCGGTAGCTGGAACAGCGAGATGGCCCCGCCGATCAGGATGATCAGCGAGAGCACGGCGGCGAAGATCGGCCGCTGGATGAAGAATTGCGAAAAGTTCATGGCTGGTTCCTGTCGCGAACGCATCGTTCGCCAAACCCGGGACAAAGGTCACCCAAGGCCCTGGTGGGAGAAGGACCTGGTACATCAATTCAGGGAGAGTTCGTCGACGATCCGCCTGCGCTTGCCCAGGCTGCGTTGGAAGCCGGTTCGGAATGCTCATTCACTACAGTGAACTGCGCTTCCCCACCGTCTTCCGCCTTGCCTGGCCTGCGCTCGGCAGGATCCTCGAAGAACTCGTACGGGTTGGGGTCAGCCGCGCGGCGCAACCGGCTTGGCCGATTTCTCGGCGACCTTCGGTGCCTCGAAGCTCTCCAGCGCGCGACGCTGGCTCTCGAGGTTGGCGAGGGTTTCCTTGCTGGCCATCTCGACACCCTGGGCATCGACCTGGGCGCCCGGGCGAACCCGTTGCAGGCCGTTGACCACGATGCGGTCACCTTTCACCAGGCCGCTGCGGACGATGCGCAGGCCTTCGAGTTTCGGGCCGAGCTCGATGCCGCGGTATTGCACCTTGCTGTCTTTATCGAGCACCAGCACGAACTTCTTGCCAAGGTCCGTGCCGACCGCTTCGTCCTTGATCAGCGCGGCGGGGTAGGTGCCGCTGCCGACCAGCTTGATGCGGGCGTACAGGCCGGGGGTGAACTGGTTGGCGTCGTTGTCGAACACGGCGCGCCCACGGATGGTGCCGGTCTTGGGGTTGACCTGGTTGTCGAGGAAGTCCAGGCGGCCCTGGTGGGGGAAGCCGTCCTCGCCGGTCAGGCCCAGGTACACCGGGCTGGTGCCGCGGGCGTCCGGGCCACCTTTGCGGGCCAGGTCGACGTACTTCAAGTAGACGCGCTCGTCGGCGTCGAAGTACGCGTAGACCTTGTCAGTGGAGACCAGGGTGGTCAGCACGCTTTCGCCGCTGTTCACCAGGTTGCCGGCGGTGACTTCGGCGCGCGAGACGCGGCCGTCGATGGGTGCGGTAACCTGGGTGAACGACAGGTTCAGGCGGGCGTTGTCCAGTTCCGCCTGGGTCGCGGCGACCACGGCTTTCGCCTCGGTGGCGGCAGCGGTGCGGGCGTCGGCGAGTTCCGCGGAAATGGCGTTGGTGGCGCGCAGGCGATCACCGCGGGAGGCTTCGTTGACGGTACGGGTCTGGTTGGCGCGGGCCTGTTGCAGCTGGGCTTCCAGGCGATGGACCTCGGCCTGGAACGGGCGCGGGTCGATCTGGAACAGCAGGTCGCCTTTCTTCACCAGCGCGCCTTCACGGAAGGCGACGCGGTCGATGTAGCCGGAGACGCGCGGACGCAGTTCGACGGACTCCGGAGCCTCCAGGCGGCCGGTGAACTCGTCCCATTCGTTGATCGGTTGTTCGATGACGTCCGCCACGCTGACCTTGGGGGCGGCCATGTTCTGTGCCGCCTCCTGGCCCTTGCCGCAGGCGCTGAGAACCAGCACGGCGGCCAACGCCAACGGAATACGCAAGGTGTTCAGATTTCGCTCCATGGAAAAGACTCCGGCGATCTAATTGGTTTTGGGATTTCTGATGGAGCGGAGTCTGCGCAAGGGGGCGCCCGGGAACTAATCGAACGAGTAGATTTTGATTATCACGCGCAGTGATAAATGCTTTTGCACTATTCGTAGGAATAGATAGAGGGCGCGCAGGAATAGATAGAAGGAGTGGGCACGGGGATTGCCGCGAGTGCTACTTGATAGTTTGATTCGCCCGGGCTGCCCTCACCCCGACCCTCTCCCAGAGGGAGAGGGGACTGATCGGCGCAGGAGGAAACTACAGCATCAGCCGGCACGGACGGCTCCCTCTCCCTTCGGGAGAGGGTTGGGGTGAGGGGATGCACCCGCGCCGATGCTTGGTCAGGCTCGCTCCTACAGGTGAGGTGCTGTGGGGTCAGAGACTGTCCGGATCGCCCACGAACATGGTGATGCGCGAACGCAGCCAGCGCTCGGCCGGGTCCTGGTCCTGGGCGCCGCGCCAGACCATGGACAGCTCGGCCAGGCGCGTGGGGAAGGGCGGTTCCTCGGCGCGCAGGCCGCCGGCGGCGGTCAGCGCCAGGGCCACGTATTCGGGCACGGTGGCGATGATGTCGGTGCCGGCCAGCAACTGGGCGAGGCCGACGAACTGCGGCACGGCCAGCACCACCTGGCGCTTGCGGTCCATCTCGGCGAGGGTCTGGTCGACGAAGCCGTCCAGATCGCCAGCGTAGGACACCAGCGCGTGCGGACGCGCGCAGTAGTCATCGAGGGTCAGCGCGCCGGGAATCGAGTCGGCACGGAGGATCTTCCAGGTGCTGCGGCGCAGCGTCTTGCG
This sequence comes from Pseudomonas sp. NPDC086581, assembly GCF_044746165.1. Classification (NCBI taxonomy): domain Bacteria; kingdom Pseudomonadati; phylum Pseudomonadota; class Gammaproteobacteria; order Pseudomonadales; family Pseudomonadaceae; genus Pseudomonas; species Pseudomonas sp. NPDC086581. The sequence continues at coordinate 228,217 of NZ_JBIVBR010000012.1, forward strand.
CTTGGCGTTGGCCGGCAGCTCGTCGGTGTAACTCACGCCCACGGAGATTTCCCCGGACGACAGCAGTTGCGGCATCAGCAGGTAGTTAGCGCGGCGCACTACGAGGGTGATGCCCGGCGCCTCGGAGCGCAGGCGGCGCAGCAGCGGCGGCAGCAGGCCGAATTCCACGTCATCGGACAGGCCGATGCGGAACACCGCCTTGCTGGTGGCCGGATCGAAGTCTGCGGCGCGGCTCAGGGCGGTGGAGATGGAGTCCAGCGCTGGCGAGAGGTGGCCGAAGATTTCCTGCGCCCGCGCGGTGGGTTCCATGCTGCGTCCGGTGCGGACGAACAGCGGATCGTCGAACAGACCGCGCAGGCGCGCCAGGGCCGCACTGATCGCCGGCTGGCCGAGGAACAGCTTCTCGGCGGCGCGGGTCACGCTGCGTTCATGCATCAGCGTCTCGAAAACGATCAACAGGTTGAGATCAACCTTGCGTAGGTCGTTGCGGTTCATAGGGACTCCCTGGCGATGGGGGAAAAGTGGGGCCGAGCGTGTCCTGAGTCAAGTCTGTCAGATAAGTCCTTGATCAATTTCTACTTTTTTAATGAGAATCTCGCCCCGGCAATGTGGTCAGACTCTGTATGAACAGAGCCGCCCAGGTCCTTCCCTCAGCCCCGTCGCAGAGCCCCGCGGCCGCACCGGACAAGGCTCGCAGGGTGGGCCGAATCATCGCCATTTATGTCAACTATCAATGGTGAACGGTGGCGTCACCCCTAAAGCCCGGATAGAGTCCGTGGCTATGAGCACTACTAAGGCGAGGTATGTGATGTCCCGCATGATCCGTTTCCACCAGTTCGGTGACGCCTCGGTCCTGAAGATCGAGGAAATGCCGACCCCGCAACCGGGGCCGGGTGAAGTGCTGGTCCGTACCCAGGCACTGGGCGTCAGTTGGCGCGACGTGCTCTGGCGGCAGAACCTCGCCCCGGATCAGGCCAAGCTGCCGGCGGGCATCGGCTATGAACTCTCCGGCATCGTCGAAGCCGTGGGCGAGGGCGTAGAAGACCTCGAACCCGGCGTGGCGGTGGCCAGTTTCCCGGCGAACTCGCCGAACCTGTACCCGGCCTGGGGCGACCACGTCATCGTGCCGCGCACCTCGCTGACCCGTTATCCCGACGTACTGACCCCGGTCGAAGCCGCCGTGCACTACACCGGCCTGCTGTATTCCTACTTCGCCCTGGTGGAGTTGGCACAGATCAAGCCCGGCCAGCGCGTGCTGATCACCGAGGCCGGTCATTGCCTCGCCCCGCAGGCGGTGCAGCTGGCCAAGGCGCTTGGCGCCCAGGTGATCGCCACCACCAGCCATGAGGAAACCCGTGAGTTTCTGAAGGGCCTGGGTGCGGACAAGATCATCTACACCGAGGAGCAGGACCTGGTGCTGGAAGTCGAGCGCTTCACCAAAGGTGAAGGTGTGGAGATCGTCCTCGACCAGTGCGCCGGCCCGCAGATGAAGCTGCTGGGTGACGTCGCTGCGCCGCGCGGCAAGCTGATCCTCTACGGCATCAATGGCGGCAACGACGCAGCTTTCCCGGCCTGTGCGGCTTTCAAGAAGCACCTGCAGTTCTACCGTCACTGCGTGCTGGACTTCACCGGGCAACCGGAGATCGGCCTGACACGCAACGACGAAGCCGTGCAACGGGCGCTGACCGCGATCAACCAGATGACCGCCGACCAGTTGCTCAAGCCGAGCATCGACCGGGTGTTCGACTTCGCCCAGTACCGCGACGCCAACTACTACATGGAAACCTGCCCAGGCGGCGGCCGTGTGGTGATGAAGATGCCGGAGTGATCCGTCATCGGTGACTGAAAGAGCCACTCTCCGGAGTGGCTTTTTTGTGCGCGCCCATTATTGCCGCCCCTGCGACGGTTAAGGACTTGCTGAAATGTAGGATGGGTGGAGCCTAAGCGATACCCATGCTGTCGCCGCGCAGGATTGATGGGTATCGCTGCGCTCCACGCCATCCTGCGAGGAGCAGCATGGGGCGTTCCGAGTTGTACTCGTCAGCCGCAAAGCATCGGAATAGAGTCGTCTATACGCCGCTACATCCCCCGCAGTATCAGGCAAGCCTCGGGAGAACCAGGCAAACCGCTCGGCGCCTTCCTCGCGTATCGTCGCGGCACCCACGGGCCTCTGGGCCTAGGCTGAATCCATTGCGTGCCGGAGCCGCTGCGCTCCGCTCCATTTCAACACCCTGATTTCTATCACCCAGTGACAGAGGTGAATTTCCTGATGATTACCGTGAACCTGAACGGCAAGGACCACGAGCTCGACGCCCCCGGCGAGATGCCCCTGCTCTGGGCCATCCGCGATGTCGCCGGGCTGACCGGCACCAAGTACGGCTGCGGCATGGCGCTGTGCGGCGCCTGCACCGTGCACATCGACGGGCAGCCGACGCGCTCCTGCGTCACCCCGCTGGCGGCGGTGGCCGGCAAGAAGATCACCACCATCGAGGCGGTGGCCGAGCAGGCCGCCGGCAAGGCCGTGCAGGAAGCCTGGCGCAAGCTCGACGTGGTGCAGTGCGGCTACTGCCAGTCCGGCCAGATCATGTCGGCCACTGCCTTGCTGGCTTCGAACAAGAAGCCCAGCGATGCCGACATCGACGCCGCCATGAGCGGCAACATCTGCCGCTGCGCCACCTATGCGCGGATCCGCGCGGCCATCCACGACGCCGCCCAGACCCTGGCCTGAGGACCGAAGTCATGCTCGAACCCCGTACCGACGAACAGCCGGCGCAGCCCGGCAGCATCCTCAACGTCAGCCGCCGCAGCTTCCTGCGCGGCGCCGGCGGCCTGGCCCTGGGCATCTATTTCGCGCCGCTGCTGGGCAAGCTGGGCGATGCCCAGGCGGCCAGCGATTTCGAGGCCAACGCCTTCGTGCGTATCGCCCCGGACGGCACCGTCACCGTGATCGCCAAACATGTGGAAATGGGCCAGGGCAGCTACACCGGCCTGGCCACCCTGGTCGCCGAGGAACTGGACGCCGACTGGAGCCACGTGCAGGTCGAAGGCGCGCCGGCTGACGCCAAGCGCTACGCCAACCTGGCCTTCGGCAACCTGCAGGGCACCGGCGGCAGCAACGCCATGGCCAACTCCTTCGAGCAGATGCGCAAGGCCGGTGCCAGCGCCCGCGCCATGCTGGTCGCCGCGGCGGCGGAGCAGTGGAAGGTGCCGGCGGCGCAGATCGAAGTGCACGACGGCGTCGTCACCCACCCGGCTTCCGGGCGCAAGGCCGGCTTCGGCGAACTGGCCGAGGCGGCGGCGAAGCAGCCGGTGCCGGCGGACGTGAAACTCAAGGACCCGAAGGACTTCAAGCTGATCGGCCAGGTGCAGCTGCCGCGCAAGGACAGCCCGTCCAAGACAGACGGCACCGCGCAGTTCACCCAGGACGTGCACCTGCCCGACATGCTGGTGGCCGTGGTGGCCCACCCGCCGCGCTTCGGCGGCGTGCCGGCGAAAGTCGACGCGAGCAAGGCCAAGGCCGTGCCCGGTGTGGTCGACGTGGTGCAATTCCCCGGCAGCGATCGGCGTTTCGCCGGCGTCGCGGTGCTGGCTAAGAACACCTGGGCCGCGCGCCAGGGCCGTGACGCGCTGCAGGTCGAGTGGGACGAGAGCAAGGCCTTCAAGATGGGCAGCAAGGAAATCTTTGCCCAGTACCGCGACATGGCCAGCAAGCCGGGCCTGGTGGCGCGCAACGAAGGGGACATCGGCAAGGCGCTGGAGAAGCCAGCGCACCTGATCGAGGCGGAATACCAGTTCCCCTATCTCGCCCACGCGGCCATGGAACCGCTGAACTGCGTGGTGTTCCTCAAGGAGGACGGCTGCCAGATCTGGAACGGCGAACAATGGCAGACCGGCGACCAGATGTCCGTGGCGCAGCTGCTGGGCATGCCGCCCGAGCAGGTGAGCATCACCCAGCTTTACGCCGGCGGCAGCTTCGGCCGCCGTGCCAATCCGCATTCGGATTACGTGCTGGAAGCGGTCGCCATTGCCAAGGCGGCCCGCGAGCAGGGCGTGAAGGTACCGATCAAGATGGTCTGGACCCGCGAGGACGACACCCGCGCCGGCTACTATCGCCCGGCCTTCCTCCATCGCGCGCGGCTGGCGGTGGACGCCCAGGGCAACCTGGTGGGCTGGGAGCAGCGGCTGGTGGGGCAATCCTTCATCGTCGGCACGCCGTTCGAGAAGTTCATGGTCAAGGACGGCGTCGACAAGATCGCTGTCGAGGGTGCTGCCGACCTGCCTTACGCCGTGCCGAACCTGCGCGTCGAACAGGCGCTGGCAGAAAACGTCACGGTGCCGACCCAGTGGTGGCGTTCGGTGGGCCATACCCACACGGCGTTTTCCACCGAGACGCTGATCGACGAAGCGGCCATCGCCGCCAAGCAGGACCCGTACGAGTTCCGCCGCAAGCTGCTGGCGAAGCACCCGCGTCATCGCGGCGCGCTGGAGCTGGCGGCGCAGCGGGCGAACTGGCTCGCGCCCCTGGAAAAGGGCAAGGACGGCGAGCAGCGTGGCCGTGGTATCGCCGTGCACGAGTCGTTCGGCAGCTACGTTGCCCAGGTGGTGGAAGTGACCTACAAGGCGGACAAGAGCTTCAAGGTGGACCGCGTGGTCTGCGCGGTGGATTGCGGTCTGGCGATCAATCCGGACGTGATCAAGGCGCAGATGGAGGGAGGCATCGGCTTCGCCCTGTCGGCGGCGCTGCACAGTGCCATCACGCTGACAGACGGAAAGGTCGACCAGTCCAACTTCCACGACTTCCAGGTGCTGCGTATCAACGAGATGCCGGTAGTGGAGGTGCACATCGTGCCGTCCGCCGAGCCGCCGACCGGCGTCGGCGAGCCCGGCGTTCCGCCCCTGGCGCCGGCCCTGGCCAATGCGCTGTTCGCGGCAACCGGCAAGCGTATCCGCACCTTGCCGATCGGCAATCAGTTGCAGGCCTGAGGCGCGCCCGTGAAAGCAAATGCCCCGCTGGTGCGGGGCATTTGCCGTTCAGGGTCTAAGCTTTCCTCAGGTCAGGCGACCAGAGCCTGCTGTTCGTGCGCCTCGCAGATCAGCTCGCGCAGTACCCGGCGTTCATCGGGCAGGGTGGCGGCGCTGTGCAGGGCGAGGCCGCCTTCCTCGTCGGTGACGGCGACCTCGGTCTCGAAGTGCAATTGCACCTCGTCCAGGGTGATGTAGGTGATGCGGTACGCCTCGTCGTGACTGTGCATGGTCGCAGGCTCGATGTGGGAGGGCGCAGGCCCGATGGAGGCATCGTCGCGCCGCGCGGGCCAGGGCGGAAGTGAAACGCCGTGATGGTGAACATCACCAAAGGCGATGGTGCCGGCGAAGTTTTCCGGCATCTGTCACGCAGGACGGGTATCCTGCGCGGGCGTGCCCACACCGGGCACTTTGTAAATCGAACTGGAGCAGTGACATGAGCCGCGACAAGCAGCTTTTCCCGGAAGACGAAATCGGCGATGCCCTGTGGGCCCTGCAGGAAGACGGCGAAGACCTCTCCCTCGAGCATGAGGTGGAGTTCGCGGTGATCTTCCCGGACGAGCAGTCCGCCCTGGACTTCGCCATCATGCTGCTGCAGAACGGGCAGAAGGTGGCGTACTCCGAGTACGACGGCAACGACAAGCTGCCCTGGCAGGTCCTGGCCTACCCGGTGATGGAGCTCTCCCACGAGCACGTCAGCGGCTATGCGGCGCTGCTGTCCGAGCACTCCGCTGACCTGGGTGGTCAGATGGACGGCTGGTCGGCGCTCTGATCGGCCGATGCTGCATGAAAACGGCGCCTTCGGGCGCCGTTTTTCTTTTAGGTGGCTGAGCTTCTCCGTTCCGTAGGGCGCATAACGCGCCAGCGTTATGCGCCGCGAAAGGGCCGGCGGATAACCTGTTCCAGGTTATGCGCCCTACGGTTCGCTTCTACGAAAAGCCCAAGTCCCGCGTGATGCGGGCCTTTGCCATTACGCCGGACAAGTCACTCCGGCAACGGCGCATTGCGCGCCACCTGGCGCAGCGCCTGCTCGTAGTAGTCGGTGCTCTGCGCCCCGGAGATCAGTTGGCGGCCATTGAGGATCACCGCCGGCACCGCTCGGATGCCGTGGCTGGTGTAGAAGTCCTCCTCGGCCACCACCTCGTCGGCGTAGGCGTCGCTGTCGAGGATTTCCCGCGCGCGCACTGCGTCCAGGCCGACGCTGACGGCCACTTCCAGCAGTACTTCCGGGTCGCTCGGGTCGCGCCCTTCGCCGAAGTAGGCATGCAGCAGCGCCTGCTTCAGGGCGATATCGCGGCGCGATTCTCCCGCCCAGTGCAGCAGGCGGTGGGCGTCGAAGGTGTTATAGATGCGGTTGCGCTTCTTCAGGTCGAAGTGCACGCCGACTTCTTCGCCCATGGCGCGCAGGTGCTCCTGGTTGCGGGCGATGTCTTCGGCGCTGCTGCCGTACTTGCGCTGCAGGTGCTCCACCAGATCTTCCCCTTCGGCGGGCATGTCGGCATTGAGCTCGAAGGGCTTGATGCGCAGTTCCACGGTCAGTTCGTCGTCCACCCGACGCATGGCTTCCAGCAGGCCGTTGAGGCCGATGGCGCACCAGGGGCAGACCACGTCGGAGACGAAATCGATGGTGATGGCGTCGCTCATGGGGCGAACTCCGGCAAATGGGCGAGCTTCTAGCATGGACCCGGATGGACGTTGCGATCCAGTGGCGAGACGGCCGGGAGTGTTTTCGCGTGCTTGCCGGCGCCTGCATCGCCGGGCTGAAGCGCCGGCGGCGGAGGCGGGAATAGGGTGCGACGTCCCTGTCGCGATGGGGAATTCAGAAGTCGACGGTCATCGACAGCTTCAGGGTGCGCGGGTCGCCCTGGGTCAGGTAGCCGCCGATGGTGGAGGCCCAGTACGACTTGTTGGCGACGTTTTCCAGGTTGGCGCGCAGGGTCACGTCGCGCTCGTCCACCTTGAAGGCGTAGCGGGCGCCGAGGTCGAAGCGGGTCCAGGCCGGGATGCTCAGGTCGTTGGCCGCGTCCAGGTATTGACCGCCGGTGCGCAGCACGCGGCCGTTGAGGGCGGCGCCCTGGATGCCGGGGACGTCCCAGTCGGCGCCCAGGTTGTACTGGAAGGTCGGCACGCCCACGGCACGGTTGCCGTCGGTCTTGCCGCCGGCAGTGTTCTTCAGCTCGGTGTCGATCCAGGTGCCACCGGCCAGCAGGCGCAGGCCGTCGACCGGTTCGCCGAAGATGTTCAGCTCGATGCCGCGGTTCTCCTGCTCACCGTCGACGCTGAAGATCTTTGAGTCCGGGTCGGTGGTGCTAAACGGCTGCTCGATGCGATAGAAGGCCAGGTTGCCCCCGTAGCTACCGAAGTCCAGCTTGGCCCCCACTTCCACCTGCTTGGAGCGGTTCGGCGCGAAGACTTCGCCGAAGTTCGAAGCGCTGCTGGGTGCGGTCGGGCCGGCGGCCAGACCTTCGATGCGGTTGGCGTAGAGCGACAGGTACTCGGTGGGTTTCACCACCAGGCCGTAGACCGGCGTGGTGATGGACTCGTCGTAGCTGGCGGTGCGCTTGCCGACGTAGTTCCAGCCGTCGGTGCCGATGCTCTGGCGGCGCACGCCGACGGTCAGCAGCACGCGGTCATCGAGGAAGCCCAGGGTATCGGCGGCGGCCACGCTCCTGTTCAGCGTCTTGCCGACGATGCCAGGGTCGCTGTAGTCGCCGCCGGCCAGGGTCGGCGCGGGCTTGGGCGTCTGCACCGGGTTGTAGAGGTTGGTCGGGTAGCGCTTGGTGGTCATGGTGTAGGCACTGCGCTGTTCGGCCCAGATGCCGGCGACGCTGAGGTTCATCTGGTGGCTGACCGGACCGGTGGCGAAGTGGCCGTTGAGGCCGGCCATGGCGCTCTTGTTGTCCTCGTCGTGGGTGGCGTCCATCATGCCGCCGCCCGCGTCGCCGCTGTTGTCGTTGAGGGTCAGCGCGGAGTAGGCGCCGTTCTCGCGGGTGTGCTTGGCGCCACCGGAGAGGTAGGCCGTCCAGTTGTCATTGAGGTCGTACTCGGCGCGGAACATGCCGAAGGTGTCTTCCAGCTGCGAGTAGCTCCAGGACTGGCCGTAGTTGTGGTCGGCGTCCGGGGCGTGGGGAATGCTGCTGACGCCGCTGCCGACGTAGACCACCGGGCGGCCCTGGTTGATGCGCTGCTTCTGGTAGCCGAAGTCGGTGTTCAGGCGCAGGCGCTCGCCACGGTAGTCGAGGTTGACGGTGGCCAGCTTGTAGCGCTGGTTCTCGTCGTCAACGCCGGTCTCGCCTTCGCGCTGGGCCAGGTTGACCCGCGCGCCGAAGCGGTTGTCCTCGCCGAAGCGCTGGCCGAGGTCGAGGTGCTCGCCGATCTGGTTGTCGCTGCCGTAACCCAGGGTCACGCTGCGGGTGGGGGTGTCCTCGGCGCGCTTGGTCTGCAGGTTGACCGCGCCGCCGATGCCGCTGCCGCTGGGCGTCACGCCGTTGATGAAGGCGTTGGGGCCCTTGAACAGCTCGACGCGCTCCAGCGACTCGGTGCCGATGATCTGCCGTGGGGTGACGCCGTACAGGCCGTTGAGCGAGACGTCATCGGTGCTCAGCGGCAGGCCGCGGATGACGAAGATCTGCGAGAAGTTGCCGTAGCCGTTGCCCTGGCGCACCGAGGCGTCGTTGAGCAGTACGTCGCCGACGGTCTGCGCCTGGGTGTCCTGGATGGTCTTGGCGGTGTAGCTGGCGAAGCTGAAGGGCACGTCCTGGATATCCTGGTTGCCCAGCATGCCCAGTTGCGCGCCACGGGCGACCTGACCGCCGGCATAGGCGGGCGGCAGGTCGCTGGGCCGCTGTGCGGCGGCGCTGATCGTGGTGGCGTCCATTTCCAGCGCGCCGGCGTCATCCGGAGCTGCTTCCACGCCGTAACCGCTGCTCTTGCGCACCAGGCGGTAGCCGCTGTCTTGAAGCAACAGTTCAAGGCCCTGTTCCGGCGCAAAGCTGCCTTTGAGCCCGGCGCTCTGCTGACGGTTCAGTGCTTGCGCCTCGAACGCCAACGGTACGCCGGCCTGCGCGGCGAAGCGCGCCAGCACCTCGCCCAGCGGGCCGGGGGCGATGTCGTACTGGCGCTGCTGGCTGGCGGCTTCGGCGGCCAGGGTTGGCAGCACGACGCCGCCGGTCAGGGCCAGGCCGACGGCCAGGGCGAGGGAGTGCGGGCGAAGGCGGGAGCGGAGGAGCATGGAGTGTTCCTGTCGGCGAATGGAGGTTGTCTTCCTCTTCACCGGGCGAGATCGGAAAAGGTGTCAGGGAATGGCGAAAAAATTTCAGAGGGTGCTTTCGTGGGAGCGAGCTTGCTCGCGAACAGGTTTCCGGCCGTGCCGGCGTTGGGCGGTTCGCGAGCAAGCTCGCTCCTACAGATGGCTGGATATTTCGGAGTGGGGCATCCCCTCACCCCAACCCTCTCCCAGAGGGAGAGGGAGCAGAGCGTCCGGCTGACGCCGTGGCATCCATCCTGCGCCGAACGGCCCCCTCTCCCTGAGGGAGAGGGTTGGGGTGACGGGGAAGCGCAGGCACGATACCCACCGAAGGCACGGAGGGCTTACGCCGGCTCCACGGTGACCCAGTAGCGCGTCATCCGCCGCAGTTTCACCGGCAGCATGTCCGCCAGCAGCGCGAGGCCGGCGTCGCTGTCGCCCAGCGGGATCGCTCCGGTCACGCGCAGGTTCGCCAGGCGCGGGTCGCAGCGCAGGAAGCCGCTGCGGTAGCGGCCCAGCTCGCCCAGCAGGTTGTCCAGGCGCATGCCCTGGGCCAGCAGCATGCCGTTCTCCCAGGCGCTGGCGTTGGCGTCCGCTATTTGCAGCGGCTGGAAGCCCTGCGCGCCGAACACCAGCTGCTGGCCGGCGCTGACCACCCGGCTCGCATAGTCCGGCAGCTCGACGCTGAGCTCCTTGTCTAGCACCGCAACACGGCATGCATCGCCCAGGTCTCGCAGGCCGAAGCGTGCGGCTGGGGTGCGCAGCAGGCCGTGGCGGCTGCCGACTAGGAAGGGGCGTGGGTCGGGCAGGGCGTCGACGAGTATTTCGCCTTCGAGCAGGCTCAGGCGCCGTTCACTGCCGTTGAAGGCCACGTTCACCGCGCTGTCGGTATTCAGGGTGAGCTGGCTGCCGTCGGGCAGGCGCAGGTGCTTGCGTTCGCCCACGGCGGTGCGCAGGTCGGCGTTCCACTCCGCCCAGGGCAGCTGCCGTGCCGCCAGCCAGGCAGCCGGCGCCACGGCCAGGAGCACGCCCAGGCGGTTGAGCATCTGCCGGCGGCTCAAGCCACTGCGTTGCAGGCTATGCCGGCTGAGGCCCGGCGGCAGCTGGCGCAGGCCCAGCAACGCTTCGGCGCGGCGCCAGGCTTCGGCGTGCTGGGCGCTGCGCGCGCGCCATTGCTCGATGGCCTGCAGGTCGGCGTTGCTGGCGGGTTGTTCGTTCAGGCGTACCAGCCAGTCGGCGGCTTCGCCAAGGATGCCGGGGTCCAGCGGTTGCTCGCGCATCAGGCGACGCTCAGGCAAGCGACGAAGCCGGCGCGCATGTAGCGCTTCACGCTGGCCAGGGAAATGCCCAGGCGCTCGGCGATCACCGGGTAGGTCAGGCCGTCGAGTTGCGATAGCAGGAAGGCTTCGCGGGCCAGCACGGGGAGTTCGCCCAGCGCGGCGTCGATTCGCTCCAGCGCTTCGATGATCATCTCGCGGGCTTCGGGGCCGGGCGCCAGTTCCTCCGGCAGCGCGGCGATACTGTCCAGATAGGCGCGTTCGATCTCCTGGCGCCGCCAGCGGTCCACCAGCAGGCCTTTGGCTATGTGGGTGAGGAGGGCGCGCGGGCGTTCGCCGAGGTCTTCCCGCGGCCGCCGCAGCAGGCGAAGGAAAGTGTCATGGGCAAGGTCGGCAGCATCCCAGGCGTTGCCAAGCCTGCCGCGCAGCCACTGCTGGAGCCAACCGTTGTGCTCGGCGTAGAGGGTGTGCAGATGCTGCGGGAGCGGGGTTTCGACGAGGGCCACGGTGCGTGCGTCAGATTTTCATTTGAGAATGCCTATCATTTTAGGGTTTTCCCACTGGGCAACGCAATGCCGGAGCGACGCAACCGGTCGGACTGCGACATCGGCGAAGCACAGACACTGGAATTGCCACGAAGACGCGCTACCTTGAGCCTGTTGCGCTCAGAAATTTCTGACGCTGTATTTCCTCTCGCCGTCCCGCGCAGGCAACGGACCCGCAGCAGCAGGCCCGGCAGTCATCCAGCAGATACGGAGCACACCATGGCTCGCACCACGCCCATCGAGCTTTACCGCAACATCGGCATTGTCGCCCACGTCGACGCCGGCAAGACCACGACCACCGAGCGCATCCTTTTCTACACCGGTGTGAACCACAAGATGGGCGAGGTGCACGACGGCGCGGCGACCATGGACTGGATGGTGCAGGAGCAGGAACGCGGCATCACCATCACCTCGGCGGCGACCACGGCGTTCTGGCAGGGCTCCTCCAAGCAGTACCCCAACAAGTACCGCTTCAATATCATCGACACCCCCGGCCACGTGGACTTCACCATCGAGGTGGAGCGCTCCCTGCGCGTGCTCGACGGCGCGGTGGTGGTGTTCAGCGGCGCCGATGGCGTCGAGCCGCAGTCCGAGACGGTCTGGCGCCAGGCCAACAAGTACCACGTGCCGCGCCTGGCCTACGTCAACAAGATGGACCGCCAGGGCGCCGATTTCCTCCGCGTGGTGGCGCAGATCAAGCAGCGCCTGGGGCATACCCCGGTGCCGATCCAGCTGGCCATCGGCTCGGAGGAAACCTTCGCCGGGCAGATCGACCTGGTGAAGATGAAGGCCATTGTCTGGAACGACGCCGACCAGGGCACCAGCTACACCGAGGAACCCATCCCGGCCGAACTGCAGGCGCTGGCGGACGAGTGGCGCGCACACATGGTCGAGGCCGCGGCCGAAGCCAACGACGACCTGATGAACAAGTACCTCGAAGGCCAGGAACTGACCATCGAGGAGATCAAGGCCGGCCTGCGCCAGCGCACCCTGGCCAACCAGATCGTCCCGGCGGTGCTAGGCTCCTCGTTCAAGAACAAGGGCGTGCCGCTGGTGCTCGACGCGGTGATCGACTACCTGCCGGCGCCCACGGAAATCCCCGCGATCAACGGCACCGACCCGGACGACGAAGAGAAGCACCTGGAGCGCCACGCCGACGACAGCGAGCCGTTCTCCGCGCTGGCATTCAAGATTGCCACCGACCCCTTCGTCGGCACCCTGACCTTCGCCCGCGTCTATTCCGGCGTACTGAGCAGCGGCGACGCCGTGCTCAACTCGGTGAAGATCAAGAAGGAGCGCGTCGGCCGCATGGTGCAGATGCACGCGAACCAGCGCGAAGAGATCAAGGAAGTGCGCGCTGGCGACATCGCCGCGCTGATCGGCATGAAGGATGTCACCACCGGCGACACCCTGTGCTCCATCGACAAGCCGATCATCCTCGAGCGCATGGACTTCCCCGATCCGGTGATCTCCGTGGCCGTGGAACCCAAGACCAAGGCCGACCAGGAGAAGATGGGCATCGCCCTGTCCAAGCTGGCCCAGGAAGACCCGTCGTTCCGCGTGAAGACCGACGAGGAAACCGGGCAGACCATCATCTCCGGCATGGGCGAGTTGCACCTGGACATCATCGTCGACCGCATGCGCCGCGAGTTCAACGTCGAGGCCAACATCGGCAAGCCGCAGGTGGCCTACCGCGAGGCGATCCGCAGGAAGTGCGAGATCGAAGGCAAGTTCGTCCGCCAGTCCGGCGGCCGTGGCCAGTTCGGCCACTGCTGGATTCGCTTCGAGCCGGGTGACGAGGGCAAGGACGGGCTGGAGTTCGTCAACGAGGTGGTCGGCGGCGTGATCCCGCGCGAATTCATCCCGGCGATCCAGAAGGGCATCGAGGAACAGATGCAGAGCGGCGTGCTCGCTGGCTACCCGCTGATCGGCCTGAAGGCCTCGGTGTTCGACGGCTCCTACCACGACGTCGACTCCAGCGAGATGGCGTTCAAGATTGCCGCTTCGATGGCCACCAAGCAGCTCTCGCAGAAGGGTGGCGCGGTGCTGCTGGAGCCGGTGATGAAGGTCGAGGTGGTGACGCCGGAGGATTACATGGGCGACGTGATGGGCGACCTGAACCGCCGGCGCGGGCTGATCCAGGGCATGGAAGACACCCCCGCGGGCAAGGTCATCCGCGCCGAGGTGCCGCTGGGCGAGATGTTCGGCTACGCCACGGACGTGCGTTCGATGTCCCAGGGGCGGGCGAGCTACTCGATGGAGTTCACCAAGTACGCTGAGGCACCGGCGAACATTGCCGAGGCGATCATCAAGAAGTCCCAGGGGTGAGGCTGCCCTGAGCGGATGACGGCGCCCACGGGCGCCGTTTGCTTTTGCAGTTCTTGCGCGGCGTGCCGGCTGAGCCTGGTACTCCCTGTAGGAGATTCTATGTCTACCCCACCGTATCGGCCGCAGTCCGATACGGTTGCTGAGTCGTCATCAGGGCAAAGGCAATCCGGGCCAATTTGCG
>NZ_JBIVBR010000013.1:0-233090 GCF_044746165.1 Pseudomonas sp. NPDC086581
GGCATGCATGCGCGTACTGATCGTGCGGATCAACGCGATGGTGAGAGACGGCACCGGTTGGAGGACAGGTGCCGTGTGAAGACAGTTGCTCCTACGCTGCCGTCAACATCAGTACAAACAATCAGGGCTTGCCCACGCCCTGCTTCAGCTGAAGAAGCTCACGCGTGCTATGCCGCAGGTTCTCGGCCAGGCTGCCCTGCTCGTTGAAGCAGTCCTCGACGAGCCAGCCGCCAGCCGTGCGATGCAGCAGCAGGCCAAGATCGCGGTCCTCCCCCGTCAGCGCATCCTTGAGCACCACCTGGGCCTTGATTCGCTCGTCGTCTACGGCGTCGAAGTCCAGCGACTTCACCTTGATATCGCCCCAGTCCTGGCAATCGCACAGCGGGTCGCCACCCAGGTACCCCAGTTCACCACCGGCAGCCTCCTGGTCCGCCTTCATCAAGGCGATCAGCGAAGCGTCGAAGACATCCGTCTCCTTGAGCTTGCCGTTCGGCACACCGGGGCCGTCAGGCGTGTAGCTGGCGTAGATCTGCCGCAGGAAGCGCTCCGCGCTGGCGGTATCGGCCGCCGGCGTCGAGGCCGCGAGCGAAGTATCGAAGAGCGTCAGCAGGATCAGCGACAGGGCAAAGGCGGAGCGCAGGAAGGCCATGGGATTCTCCATCGGGCAGCCGGGCATCATCGCCCAGCGCAACCTCGAAAATCCGTGAAGTGGTTAAAGCTGCGGTCGATAGCCCTGGGCGAGCAGCCAACCCTGGAAGGCTCGACGGCGCTCCGGTGGCAGGTCCGCCAGTACCTGCGCCTCGGGCTCTGCACGCAGCCGCCGCAGCCAGGGCGCCAGCTCCAGGCCGTCGAGATGCCAGATGCCCAGCGGCTGGTCGGCGCTGACCACTACTTCCGCCTCGTCGACGAACTCGCCCTTGAGCACCGGGGCGCGCTCGATGCGCAGGCTGGAGAAGTCCGCCGGCACGTGGCTCGGCTGTTCGTCCGGCCAAGCGCGACGGGCCTGCCAGAACGGCTGATCGGCCCACCGCGTTTCGCTGGCATAGAAGTCACGGCCGACGCGGGCAAAGCGCAGAAATAGTTGCTCGACCCGTTGCTGATGGAAGCGCCGGGCCAATGCCGCGCGCTCCGGCGCGCGCAGCAGCGTGTTGATCACCAGCGGCGCCTGCAGGGCCGAAGACAGCGACTGGAAGATGCCATTGCCGGACAGCGGGTCCACCGCCATCGCCGCATCGCCCACGCGAATCCAGTTGTCGCCACAGGCTTCCAGGCAGAGGATCGCCGTGCTGCTGCGGGCGTGCAGGTCCAGTTCGCGTTCGGCGGCATCGCCGAAGAATTGCCGGACCAGCGTCGACGCATTGCGGCGCTCGCGGCAGTAATCGAGCAACTGCTCGCGGGGCGGCAACTGGCTGCTGGCGACATCCAGGGTGAGCTGCCAATAGCAGCGCCCGTCCGCCAGCCGCGCCATCCACGCCCAGCCGTCGGCCAGGCTTTCCACCGCCGTCGCCACTACACCGGGCTCGCCCTGCCAGCGATTGAGCAGGCTGAGGGTTTCCGGGCCGCGCCGGGCTTTCATTCCGTTCTGGTTCAGCGGCGCCTGCCGGCCTCGGGCCTCGACCAGGAAGGCGCCCTGCGCTTCGCGGCCGCCTTCGAGCTTTATGCGCCAGCCGGGGGCTTGTTCCGCCACAGCCAGCACCTGGGCTTCGATCAGTTCGACGCCGGCCTGCTTCAGGTCCTCGCGCAGCCCGGCATCGAAGCGCGGGCGGTCGAGAATGCATTCGATGTTCTGCGCGCTTTCCAGGCCATTCCAAAGCACGCGGCGTTGCGACGGCGGTGCAGCGCAGTCCAGTGCGTGCTTGAGGCCTGAGTTTCGCAGGCCTTCCAGCACCCGCTGGGACACACCTTCCACCGCAGCGAAGCGACGCCATTCACTGATCACGGTGACGGGGTATCCGAGGCGGCGCAGGCCGAGGGCGACCGCCGCTCCGGCAGGGCCGGCGCCGAGGATCAAAATGGGGAGGTTACTCATGCGGCGGCTGCCCTCACCCTAGCCCTCTCCCAGAGGGAGAGGGGACTGTTCGGTGCGCAGGGAGGCTTCTGCACACGCCGGAAACGACAGGACAGCTCCAGAGATGAACGCTCGACGAGCACGGCTCCCTCTCCCTTCGGAGCGGGGCGCGCAGCCAGGGCTGGGGTGAGGGAAATGAAGGTCACCGTCACTCACAACCCCACCCTCCGCTCAATCCCCCGAAAAGCCGCCCGCTCACGCATCACCTCGATGAGTTGCACATTCGACAGCTCCGGCCTCTCAACCAGCAGCGCCGCCAGATGCCCACTGAAGGCCGCACACCCCAGGCTCGCCCCGGAGCGCGCGCCTACTTTCACCGCCGCACCGAAATCGGCCTGCGCACTTTCCAGCCAGGACCACTCGCCCTCGCCGCAACGGGCATCGCCGGTCACCCGGATCACGCCCGGATAGCTCGCCGGAAACACCGGCTCGCCCCGCGCCGGGCTGGACGCGCAGACCAGCACGCCGGCCTCGATCAGCTCCGTCACGGCCTCGCGCAGGATCGGCCGGTCCTGGCGCACGCCCAGGCTCAGGTTGATCACCCGCACGCCCTGCTCGCGAAGCCAGTGCAACGCGGCGGCGATCTGCAGCGGGCTGGTCACGCCGCGTTCATCGAAGACCTGGGCGACGCATAGGCGAGCATCCGGTGCATGGGAAAGGATCGCTGCGCAGACAGCGCTGCCGTGGCCCAGCAGATCAACCGACAATGGCAGTCGGTCCAATCCATCATCGGCCAGGCGGAAGCGCTGGCCACTGATGACCGACGCAGCCTGTTCCTCCGAATGCCCGCTATCGATTACGCCGACCAACACAATTCAGGCCTCATGCTGCTGCACCGCCTGCGCCTCACGCACCCGCATCTGCCCATCCTGCAATTCAAGATGCAGGTCGGCGGCAGCCAGAGTCGAGGTGCGGTGGCTGATCAGCAGCCGCGTGCGCCCGGCGAACAGCCGGTCGATAGCCGCGATCACCTCCCGCTCGGTGCTCTCGTCCACCTGCGAAGTGGCTTCGTCGAGCACCAGGATCAGCGGGTCCTGCAGCAGCGCGCGGGCGATGGCGATGCGTTGTTTCTGCCCGCCGGAAAGCTGCTGGCCACGCTCGCCCAGCGGGCTGTCGAGGCCTTCGGGCAGGCTGGCGATCAGGCTGTCCAGCTGCGCCGCGCGGGCGGCCCTGTCGATGGCCTCGCGGCTCGACTCGGGCGCGCTGTAGGCCAGGTTGTCGGCGAGGCTGCCGCGGAACAGCACGATGTCCTGGCTGACCACCGCCACGCGCCGGCGCAGGGCGTGCAGGTCGAGTTCGCGCAGGTCCACGCCGTCGAGCAGGATGCGCCCCTGGTCAGGATCGTAGAAGCGTTGCAGCAGATCGATCAGGGTGCTCTTGCCGACCCCGGACGGGCCGCTCAGCGCGACCTTGAGGCCGGCGGGAATCACCGCCTGCACATCCTGTAAAACCGGCTGCACACGGCCAGGCCAGGCGTAGTGCAGATTCTCCAGGCGCAGCTCGCCCACCGCCGGCATCGGTCGTGGTGCGGCAGGTGAAACGATGGTCGCTTCTTCGCCGCGCAGCTCCATCACCCGGCCGAGGCTGACGGTCATACGTTGCAGCGCGACGTACAGGCCGAGCAGGCTCTGCACCGGCCCGATGGCCATGCCCAGATAGGTGGAAAAAGCGATCAGCGAACCCAGCTGCCAGGTGCCCTGCACCACCCAGTAACCGCCGACCAGGAAGGCGCAGGCGCGCGACAGCGACATCAGCGTACCGGGCACCGCCTGGGTGAAGAACTCGGTGAGTTGCAGGCGTAGCAACTGGCCCAGGTAGCCCTGCCCCAGCCCTTCCAGGCGCCCGGCTTCGCGGGATTGCTGGCCGGCGGACTGGATGAATTTCATGGCCGGCAGCGTCTCGACGAAGAACGACGAGAGGTCCGCCGAACGCTCGCGCAGGCCGCGCGCCTCGCGCTCCACCTTGCGCCGCATCCAGCGCAGCCAGAGCACGTCCAGCGGGATCAGCAGCGCCACCAGCAGCGAGAGCTTCCAGGACAGGGTGAGCAACAGCACCAGCGCACCGACCAGGCCGATCACGCTGGAGACCGCGGAGAACAGCGAGTCCACGGCGAAGCGCTGGATCTCGGCGACGTCGCCGTCGAGCCGGGACATCAGGTCGCCGATGCGACGGCGGCCGAAGAAGCTCGGCGAAAGCGTCTGCAGGTGGCGGTACAACGCATCGCGCAAGGCGAACAGGATGCGCCCGGACAGCCGCGTGTGCAGGTAGCGGTTAAGGCCGGACAACGCCGTACCCGCCAGGCCGACGATGATCATCGCCACCGCCACCGTCACCAGCACCGGGAAGTTCTTCGCCAGCAAGCCGTCGTCGATCAGCGTCTTGGTCAGCCAGGGCTGCGCCAGCACCAGCAGGGATGCGCAGAACGACAACCCGAGCAGGCCGGCGATGGCCGCCTTGTGCGGCCTCACGAAGCCGTACAGCCAACGCAGCGAAGCCTTGAGCGCCTGGGGATCGTCGCTCTCGATCAGGCGGGTGAAGAACATCAGCCCACCTTGAGTTGCTTGAGCTTGCGGTACAGCGTGGCGCGGCTGATGCCCAGCGCATCGGCAGCGGCGGAAACGTTGCCCTGGTGGCGCTCCAGCGCCTGGCGGATCAACTCCAGTTCGTTCTCGCGGATGCTGCCGCTCTGCGGCCGCTCGCCGGCGGCGAGTTCGTCGAGAGTGCTGTCGGGCAGATGGTCGAGGCCAAGTTCCTCCTCGCCCTCCTCGCGCATGGCCAGCGCGGTGCGCAGGACCATCTCCAGCTGGCGGATGTTGCCCGGCCAATGGTATTCGCGCAGCAGGCCGAGCAGTTCGGCGGAGAGTTTCACCTTCGGCGCGCCCAGGCGTGCCAGTAGACCTCTGGCGAGTTCGGCGAGGTCGTCGCGTTCGCGCAGCGCCGGCAGCTTCACGCTGATGCCGTTGACGCGGTAGTAGAGGTCCTCGCGGAAGTGCTTTTCCTCCACCAGGCGCTTGAGGTCGCGGTGGGTGGCGCAGATCAGCGCGACGTCGATGTCCTGCTCTTCGCCAGCGCCCAGCGGCGCCACCTTGCGCTCCTGCAGTACGCGCAACAGCCGCGCCTGCAGGGCCAGGGGCATATCGCCGATTTCATCGAGGAACAGCGTGCCGCCGTGGGCCTGCAGCAGCCGTCCGACCATGCCGCCGCGCCGAGAGCCGGTAAAGGCGCCGTCGCGGTAGCCAAAGAGTTCGGACTCGATCAGGCCCTCGGGAATCGCCGCGCAGTTCACCGCGACGAAGGGCTTGTCGCTGCGCGCGCTGGCCTGGTGCAGGGCACGGGCCACCACTTCCTTGCCGCTGCCGGTTTCGCCCAGCAGCAGCACGGGCAGTTCGTTCACCAACCCCTGGCGCGCCATGCGCAGGGCACGGGCGTAGCGGGGGTGATTGCCGGCCAGAGCTTCGAGTTCGGGACCGGCCGCCGGGCGCGGCGCACGCGTACTGACCGGCACCGCATGGCTGCGCAGCGGCGCTTGCAGGGTCTTGTAGAACAGCTCGCCCTTGGGCGTCTGCAGGCTGCCCACGCCGCCCTGGTATAGCCGCGCGATGAGCTGCTCACCGCGCACGCCGAGGAAATCTTCACTGCGCCGGCCGACGAGGGCTTCTCGGTTGGCGCCGAGCAACTGGCAGGCCTGGCCGCTGACGGCCAGCACCTTGCCGTCCAGCCCCAGCGCCAGCAGGCCCTGCCAGGCGGAATCCAGGTACTGGCGGCGGTAATGGAAGGCGATCACCACCTGCCCCGGATGGCTGACGGCGAACAGCCGCGCTTCGATCTGGAACACCGCGAGGCTGAGCAGCGAGAGGCTTTCGCGCGGGCCGGAGAGCGGCCCTTCACGGGTCATGTCGAGCACGCCGAGCAGCGTGCCCTGCGGCCCTTCGATGGGCACCGAGGTGCAGGAGAAGCGGCTCAGGCGGTCGAGGAAGTGCTCGCCGCAATCGATTTGCGTGGCGCGCTTCTCTACCAGCGCGGTGCCCAGGGCATTGGTGCCGCGCGAGGCTTCGCTCCAGCAGGCGCCCTGGACGATGTCGGCCAAGCCCTTGCTCTGCATGCGCTCGCGGGCGCCTTCGACGGACAGGATGGTGGCGTCGGCATTGGCCAGGATGATCACGCCGTCATGGCCCTGGCGCTGTTGCAGGTAGTCGAGTTCGGGGGTGGCGGCGTCGAGCAAAACGCGATTGCCGGCCAGCAGCACGTCGGGCTTCACCCGCGTATCGAGGCCGTGCTCGGTGCCGCTCGCGCAGTCCAGGCCATGGCCGACGCTGCGCCGCCAGGAGGCGTCGATTTCCTCGCGGAGCACGCCGCTGGGGACTTCGCCTTCCTGTTGCAGGCGTTCACGGGCCAAATGGGCTTCGCGCAGCAGGTCGCTGCTTATTGTTCTTGTAGTCATGCATCGCTCCGGTAGGTTCCGTGCCCCATTTCAGGGATGTCAGGGCGCGGAACTCGCAGGCTGGTCAGGGCTGTGTACACCCGCAGACGGCGTCAGTAAAGGGGAAGCCCCAAGTAGGAAAGTCTAGTAGGAAGCAGCAGGCAATTCCCGCGCCACTCCCCCGTCCTTCGCCGCCTTCGAGTTGTATTGACACTGACTCAAGGCAGGTTTACGTTAACGTAAAGGTAAACGACCTAGCAAGAGCATTCCCATGGCCACGACCTACACCATCTCCGAGCTTGCCCGCGAACTGGACGTCACCACCCGCGCCATTCGTTTCTACGAGGAACAAGGCATGCTCAGCCCCGAGCGCCGCGGCCAGGAGCGCATCTACAGCGCCAAGGACCTGGTGGCTCTGAAGCTGATCCTGCGCGGCAAGCGCATCGGCTTCTCGCTGGCCGAGTGCAAGGAGCTGATCGACCTCTACGACCCCAGCAGCGGCAACACCAAGCAGTTGCAGACCTTCCTCGACAAGATCACCGCGCGCCGCGCGCAGCTGGAACAGCAGTTGCTCGACATCGAGCAGATGAAACTGGAACTGGACACGGCCGAGGAGCGCTGCCTGGCGGCCATGGCCGAGACCGACAAACCCCGCAAGCAGCGCGTGCCGAGCTGACCTCGACGCCCTGCTCCGCTCTCTCATCAGATTACAAATACAAGTACAGGTGATTCCATGAGCTACCCCTCCCTCAACTTCGGCCTCGGCGAAACCATCGACATGCTGCGCGAGCAGGTGCAGGGCTTCGTCGCCAGCGAACTGGCCCCGCGCGCCGCGCAGATCGACGCCGACAACCTGTTCCCCATGGACATGTGGAAGAAGTTCGGTGACATGGGCCTGCTCGGCATCACCGTCGCGGAGGAATACGGCGGCGCCAACATGGGTTACCTGGCCCACGTCATCGCCATCGAGGAGATCAGCCGTGGCTCGGCTTCGGTCGGCCTGTCCTACGGCGCGCACTCCAACCTGTGCGTCAACCAGATCAAGCGCAACGGCAACGCCGAGCAGAAGGCCAAGTACCTGCCCAAGCTTATCAGCGGCGAGCACATCGGCGCCCTGGCCATGAGCGAGCCCAACGCCGGCTCCGACGTGGTGTCGATGAAGCTGCGCGCCGAGAAGCGCGGCGACCGCTTCGTCATCAATGGCAGCAAGACCTGGATCACCAACGGCCCGGACGCCAACACCTACGTGATCTACGCCAAGACCGAGCCAGAGAAAGGCGCCCACGGCATCACCGCGTTCATCGTCGAGCGCGACTGGAAAGGCTTCAGCCGTGGCAGCAAGTTCGACAAGCTGGGCATGCGCGGCTCGAACACCTGCGAGCTGTTCTTCGATGACGTGGAAGTGCCGGAAGAGAACGTGCTGGGCGCGGTCAACGGCGGCGTGAAGGTGCTGATGAGCGGCCTGGACTACGAGCGCGTCGTCCTCGCCGGCGGCCCGATCGGCATCATGCAGGCCTGCATGGACGTGATCGTCCCCTACATCCACGACCGCAAGCAGTTCGGTCAGAGCATCGGCGAGTTCCAGCTGATCCAGGGCAAGGTCGCCGACATGTACACCCAGCTCAACGCCAGCCGCGCCTACCTCTATGCTGTCGCCCAGGCCTGCGACCGTGGCGAGACCACCCGCAAGGACGCCGCCGGGGTGATCCTCTACACCGCCGAGCGCGCCACCCAGATGGCCCTGGACGCGATCCAGATCCTCGGCGGCAACGGCTACATCAACGAATTCCCCACCGGCCGCCTGCTGCGCGACGCCAAGCTCTACGAGATCGGCGCCGGCACCAGTGAAATCCGCCGCATGCTGATCGGCCGCGAGCTGTTCAACGAGACCCGCTGAACACTGACCCCCTTGCCTTTGTAGGAGCGAGCTTGCTCGCGAACCGCCTCATGCAGAGCTTCGCGAGCAAGGGCTAGGCGCCCCCTCGCTCCTACAGGTCTTTTCCCGCTCGTGGAGACCCTATGACCATCCTCGGCACCCAACTCAACACCCGTTCCCCGGAATACGCCGCCAACGCCGCGACCATGCTGGAGAACGTCCAGGACCTGCGCACCGTCCTCGGCCGCGTCCACGAAGGCGGCGGCGCCGCCGCCCAGGCCAAGCACACCGCACGCGGCAAGCTGCTGGTGCGCGAACGCATCAACCGCCTGCTCGACGCCGGCTCCCCCTTCCTCGAAGTCTCCGCCCTCGCCGCCCATGAGGTGTACGGCGAAGACGTCGCCGCCGCCGGCGTGGTCGCCGGCATCGGCCGCGTGGAAGGCGTGGAATGCATGATCGTCGGCAACGACGCCACGGTGAAGGGCGGCAGCTACTACCCGCTGACCGTGAAGAAGCACCTGCGCGCCCAGACCATCGCCCAACAGAACCGCCTGCCCTGCATCTACCTGGTGGACTCCGGGGGGGCCAACCTGCCGCGCCAGGACGAGGTCTTCCCCGACCGAGAGCACTTCGGCCGCATCTTCTTCAACCAGGCCAACATGAGCGCCCAGGGCATCCCGCAAATCGCCGTGGTGATGGGCTCCTGCACCGCCGGCGGCGCCTACGTGCCGGCGATGAGCGACGAGACCATCATGGTGCGCAACCAGGCCACCATCTTCCTCGCCGGCCCGCCGCTGGTGAAGGCAGCCACCGGCGAGGTAGTGAGCGCCGAGGACCTCGGCGGCGCCGACGTGCACTGCAAGACCTCCGGCGTGGCCGACCATTACGCCGAGGACGACGAGCACGCGCTGGCCATCGCCCGCCGCTGCATCGCCAACCTCAACTGGACAAAGCAGGGCCAGCTCAACACCCGCGCCCCGCGCGCGCCGCTGTACGCCAGCGAGGAGCTGTACGGGGTGATCCCGGTGGACAGCAAGCAGCCCTTCGACGTGCGCGAGATCATCGCCCGCCTGGTCGACGGCAGCGAATTCGACGAGTTCAAGGCGCTGTTCGGCACCACCCTGGTGTGCGGCTTCGCCCACCTGCACGGCTACCCGGTGGCGATCCTCGCCAACAACGGCATTCTCTTCGCCGAAGCCGCGCAGAAAGGCGCGCACTTCATCGAACTGGCCTGCCAGCGCGGCATCCCGCTGGTATTCCTGCAGAACATCACCGGCTTCATGGTCGGCCAGAAGTACGAAGCCGGTGGCATCGCCAAGCATGGCGCCAAGCTGGTCACCGCGGTGGCCTGCGCGCAGGTGCCGAAGTTCACCGTGATCATCGGCGGCAGCTTCGGCGCCGGTAACTACGGCATGTGCGGTCGCGCCTACGACCCGCGCTTCCTGTGGATGTGGCCCAACGCGCGGATCGGCGTGATGGGCGGCGAGCAGGCCGCCGGCGTGCTGGCCCAGGTCAAGCGCGAGCAGGCCGAACGCGCCGGTAACGCGCTGTCGGCCGAGGACGAGGCGAAGATCAAGGCGCCGATCCTCGAACAGTACGAGCGCCAGGGCCACCCCTACTACTCCAGCGCGCGTCTGTGGGATGACGGCGTCATCGACCCGGCACAGACCCGCGATGTGCTAGGCCTGGCCATTTCCGCCTCGCTCAACGCGCCTGTCGAAGCCACGCGCTTCGGCGTCTTCCGCATGTAAGGCCGCAGCCATGACCGACTATCAGAACATTGAGCTTGATATCGACCCGCGCGGCGTCGCCACTCTCTGGCTGAACCGCCCGGAGAAGAACAACGCCTTCAACGCCCAGACCATCGCCGAGCTGATCCAGGCGCTGGCTGCCGTGGTCAGCGACGAGCGCGTACGCCTGGTCGTGCTGCGCGGCCGCGGCCGGCACTTCTGCGGTGGCGCGGACCTGGCGTGGATGCAGGAATCCGTGCAGCTGGACTATCAGGGCAACCTCAACGACGCCCAGCAGCTCGCCGAACTGCTCTACAACCTGCACCAGCTGAACAAGCCGACTCTCGCCATCGTGCAGGGCGCGGCCTTCGGCGGCGGCGTCGGACTGGTGGCCTGCTGCGACATGGCCCTGGCCGCCGAGGACGCGCAGTTCTGCCTGTCCGAAGTGCGCATCGGCCTGATCCCCGCGACCATCGGCCCGTTCGTCACAAAAGCCATCGGCCAGCGCGCCGCCACCCGCTACGCCATGACTGCAGAACGCTTCAGCGGCATCCGAGCCCGCGAACTGGGCCTGGTGGACGAGCACTACCCGGCCGCCGACCTGGATGACGAAGCCGACGCCTGGATCGCCAACCTCATGAACAACAGCCCTGCCGCCCTGGTCGCGTGCAAGGCGCTGTTCCACGAAATCGGCGCGGGCGAACTCACGCCTGAGCGCCGCCGGTATACCGAAGCCGCCATCGCCCGTATCCGCACCAGCCCCCAGGGGCAGGAAGGCCTGCGCGCCTTCCTGGAGAAACGCAAACCGGCCTGGCAGGAGCAAGTCTGATGAAGAAGATCGATACCCTGCTGGTGGCCAACCGCGGCGAGATCGCCTGCCGCGTGATGCGCACCGCCAAGGCCCTGGGCCTGACCACCGTGGCCGTGCACAGCGCCACCGACCGCAACGCCCGCCACGTCGAAGAGGCGGACATCGCCATCGACCTGGGCGGCGCCAAACCGGCTGAAAGCTACCTGCGCGCGGACGCCGTGCTCGCCGCCGCGAAAGCCGCCGGCGCCCAGGCCATCCACCCCGGCTATGGCTTCCTCTCGGAGAACGCCGGCTTCGCCCGCGCCTGTGAAGAGGCCGGGCTGGTGTTCCTCGGCCCGCCGGCCAGCGCCATCGACGCCATGGGCAGCAAGTCCGCCGCCAAGGCGCTGATGGAAACCGCCGGCGTGCCGCTGGTGCCCGGCTACCACGGCGAGGCGCAGGACTACGCGACCTTCCAGCGCGAAGCGCAGCGCATCGGCTACCCGGTACTGCTGAAAGCCGCCGCTGGTGGCGGTGGCAAGGGCATGAAGGTGGTGGAGCGCGAGGCCGAACTGGCCGAGGCGCTGGAATCCGCCCAGCGTGAAGCGCAGTCCGGTTTCGGCGACTCGCGCATGCTGGTAGAGAAGTACCTGACCAAGCCGCGCCACGTGGAAATCCAGGTGTTCGCTGACCAGCACGGCAACTGCCTGTACCTCAATGAGCGCGACTGCTCGATCCAGCGCCGCCACCAGAAAGTGGTGGAAGAAGCGCCGGCTCCGGGCCTCTCGCTGGAACTGCGCCAGGGCATGGGCGAGGCCGCCGTGCGCGCCGCCCAGGCCATCAGCTACGTCGGCGCCGGCACCGTGGAGTTCCTCTACGACGAAGGCAGCGGCCAGTTCTTCTTCATGGAAATGAACACCCGCCTGCAGGTAGAGCACCCGGTCACCGAAGCCATCACCGGCCTCGACCTGGTCGCCCTGCAGATTCGCGTTGCCCGTGGCGAACCGCTGCCGATCACCCAGGCACAGGTGCCGCTGATTGGCCACGCCATCGAAGTACGCCTCTACGCCGAAGACCCCGAAGGCGGCTTCCTGCCCGCCAGCGGCCACCTCGCGCTGTACCGCGAACCCGCCGCCGGCCCCGGCCGCCGGGTGGACAGCGGCATCCGCGAGGGCGACGACATCTCGCCGTTCTACGACCCGATGCTGGCGAAGCTGATCGCCTGGGGCGAGAACCGCGAGGAAGCCCGCCAGCGCCTGCTGTCGATGCTCGGCGAAACCGCCGTCGGCGGCTTCAAGACCAACCTGGCCTTCCTGCGCCGCGTGCTGGCCCACCCGGCCTTCGCCGAGGGTGAGCTGGATACCGGCTTCATCGGCCGCTACCAGGATGACCTGCTGCCCGCGGCCACCGCCCTGCCTGAGCGTTTCTGGCAGCTTGCCGCCGAAGCCTGGGTGCAGAGCGAAACCGCCCGCGTGCGTGGCGACGACGCCCATTCGCCGTGGTCCGCCCAGAGCGGCTGGCGCAGTGGCCTGCCGGGGGAAACCGACCTGCACCTGCTGGCCAAGGGCGAGTCGCATGTCGTACGTCTACGCCACGCCGACGGCCAGCGTATCGCGAAGCTCGACGGGCAATGGCTGGATGTAAAGGATGGTGAAGTTCGCCGCCGTCACCAGGTTATCCGCCGTGGCGACAGCCTCTATCTGGAATGGAACGGCGAGCTGGTCAGCGTGCAGCGCTTCGACCCGATCGCCGAGGCCGAAGCCGCTCACTCGCACCAGGGTGGCCTGGGCGCGCCGATGAACGGCAGCATCGTGCGCATCCTGGTCGAACCCGGCCAGAGCGTCGAAGCCGGCGCCGCGCTGGTGGTGCTCGAAGCCATGAAGATGGAACACAGCATTCGCGCGCCGCACGCTGGCGTGGTGAAATCGCTGTATTGCAGCGAAGGCGAACTGGTGTCGGAAGGAACGGCGCTCGTCGAGCTGGAAGAAGCACCGGCCTGACGCCGGCTTTCGTAGGGCGCATAACGTGCCAGCGTTATCCGCCACGCAGCAACGGCGGATAAAGCGTTCCGCTTTATGCGCCCTACCTGACTTCCGCCCGATACCGATGCCGCTTTTTTGTAGGAGCGAGCTTGCTCGCGAACCCGCTTCACTCCAGTAACTCAGGGTGCAATGCGTTCGCGAGCAAGGACTAGGCGTCCCCCTCGCTCCTTACAAAGAGCCAAAGCCAGCCTTCGCGAGAACCCAACGAGGACAAACCATGACCCTGCCCCCATCCGTCCGCCTGGTCGAAGTCGGCCCGCGCGACGGCCTGCAGAACGAGAAACAGCCCATCGCCGTCGCCGACAAGGTGCGCCTGGTGGACGACCTCACCGCCGCCGGCCTGAGCTACATCGAGGTCGGCAGCTTCGTGTCACCCAAGTGGGTGCCGCAGATGGCCGGCTCGGCCGAAGTCTTCGCCGGCATCCAGCAGAAGGCCGGCGTCACCTACGCCGCGTTGGCGCCGAACCTGAAGGGCTTCGAGGCCGCGCTGGAATCGCAGGTGAAGGAAGTCGCGGTATTCGCCGCCGCCTCCGAGGCCTTCTCGCAGAAGAACATCAACTGCTCGATCAAGGAGAGCCTGGAGCGCTTCGTGCCGATCATGGAAGCAGCGCGCCAGCACGGTGTGCGCGTGCGCGGCTATGTCTCCTGCGTCCTCGGTTGCCCTTACCAGGGTGAGGTGGACGCGGAACAGGTCGCCGCCGTCGCCGCGGAGCTGCACGCCATGGGCTGCTACGAAGTCTCCCTGGGCGATACCATCGGCGTCGGCACCGCCGGCGCCACCCGGCACATGTTCGAAGTCGTCGGCCAGCGCGTGCCGCGCGAACAACTGGCCGGACACTTCCACGATACCTACGGCCAGGCCACTGCGAACGTCTACGCGAGCCTGCTGGAAGGCATCGCGGTGTTCGACAGCTCGGTCGCGGGCCTGGGCGGTTGCCCCTACGCCAAGGGCGCCACCGGCAACGTTGCCACCGAGGACGTGCTCTACCTGCTCAACGGCCTGGGCATCGATACCGGCATCGACCTGGACCAACTGATCGACGCCGGCCAGCGCATCTGCGCCGTGCTCGACAAGCCCAACGGCTCGCGCGTAGCCAAGGCGCAGCTGTCCAAGCGCTGACACCGGATTCGACCTGTAGGAGCGCGCCATGCGCGCGATCGCAGGCATGGCCCGTTCCTACCCTGAGCTTCTGCGCTCGGATCTGCCCTCACCCTAACCCTGGCTGCGCGCCCCGCTCAGAGGGAGAGGGGACCGTTCGGCGCAGGATGAAACTACAGCGTCAGCCGGCACAATCTGCTCCCTCTCCCTCCGGGAGAGGGTTGGGGTGAGGGGGAAACATCGGCACAGACTTGCCAGAAAGAAGACAGTTGCTCCAGGGAGCCACGACACTCGACGCAGACCGCAGGACACATAAAGCGGAACACTTTATCCGCCGCCGAGGGATCGGCGGATAACGCCCTACCCGGCTGACCTGCTCTCCACATCCCGGTACAGTGCGCCCTCTGCCCTCCTCGCGCACGGCCCACCGATGACCGATAACGACAGCCTCAAGGACTACCCCAGCGTCCGCCAACTGGCGATCCGCTCGCTGTTCGAGATCTTCGAGCAGTTCAGCGAAGGCACGGTGATAGTCGACCGCGAGGCGCGCATCGTCTGGATCAACCAGCGCTACGCCCAACGCTTCGGCCTGGACAACGCCGAACAGGCCATCGGCCGCCCGGTGGAACAGGTGATCCCTGGCAGCCTGATGCGCGAAGTGGTCAGCAGCGGCCGGCCGATGCTGCTGGACATCCTCGACATGGCCAAGGACCCGCTGGTGGTCATGCGCGTGCCGATCCGAGACGACGCGGGCGAGGTCATCGGCGGCATCGGCTTCGCCCTGTTCGACGAGCTGCGCGCGCTCTCACCGCTGCTCACCCGCTACCAGCGCATGCAGGCCGAGCTGGCCTCGACCCGCTCGCTGCTGCAGGCGCGCCAGGCCAAGTACAGCTTCGCGCACTTCATCGGCACCAGCCCGGCCAGCCTGGAAGTGAAGCGGCGCGCCCGCCGGGGGGCCGCCAGCGAGGCGCCGATCCTGCTGCTGGGCGAGACCGGCACCGGCAAGGAGCTGCTCGCCCATGCCATCCACGCATCGTCGCCGCGCGCGGACAAACCCTTCGTCAGCCTCAACGCCGCCGCCATCCCGGAGACCCTGCTGGAAGCCGAGTTCTTCGGCACCGCGCCGGGCGCCTTCACCGGCGCCGACCGCAAGGGCCGCGCCGGCAAGCTGCAGATCGCCCAGGGCGGCACACTGTTCCTCGACGAGATCGGCGACATGCCGCTGACCCTGCAGAGCAAGCTGCTGCGCGTGCTGCAGGAAAAGGAATTCGAGCCGGTGGGCTCCAATGAGATGCTGCGCAGCGACGTCCGCCTGATCGCGGCCACCTCCATCGACCTCGACGCCGCCGTGCGCGAGGGGCGTTTCCGCGCAGACCTGTTCTACCGCATCAACGTCCTGCCCATCGAGATTCCGCCACTGCGCGCGCGCCTGGAAGACCTGCCGGCGCTGTGCGAAGCCATCCTCGACGGCCTGCGCGACGACCGTCAGACCCTCTTCGAGCTGGATGCCGGCGGCCTCGCCCTGCTTGCCCGGCACGCCTGGCCGGGCAACGTGCGCGAACTGCGCAACCTGCTGGAGCGCACCGTGCTGCTGGGCGACCGCCCGCAGATCGATGCCGCTGCCCTGCGCTCTGCGCTGGGTGAGCTGCAACCGTTGCCGGTCGGCCCAGCAGCGCCGTCAGCCAGGCTGGGCGAAGGGCAGGATTTCTATGCGGCACGGGATGCCTTCGAGCGCGAGCTGATCGCCAACACCCTGGCCGAGCAGGCCGGCAACGTCGACGCCGCCGCGCAGCGCCTCGGACTGGGCCGTTCCACCCTGTACAAGAAGATGGCGGCACTGGGTCTGCAACCCTGACCCGCCAATCCCGAAAAAGAGACAAGTCTCAAAAATGAGACAAGCCAGTTTCTCCACAAATCACTGCCCCTGGCATAGCCTTGCGGAAATCCGTCTCCATTCAGAGACAAACGGCATCCATCAGCAGTCGATTTTCTCAAAATAAGACTTAAAAATCAGATAGTTACAATCCTGGCACGGTCCTGGCTATGTCGCCTCTCGCGGCCATCGCGCCGCACAGCCGACATAACAACAATCAACGCTGCCCGAACGCGAACAGACCCAGCGGACACCACGGCCAGTCCCGCTTCGCACACGGCGCCGCGCCAGGAGATCACCGATGAGCCGCTCCACGCTCAATCATGCCGCCGTTCTGACCGCCCTCGGCTCCACCCTCGCCCTTTCGCCCCAGGCCTTCGCCGAATTTCTTGCCGACAGCAAGGCCAGCGTCGAACTGCGCAACTTCTACTTCAACCGCGACTTCCGCCATGACAACGCCGCGCAGTCCAAGCAGGAAGAATGGGCCCAGGGCTTCATCCTGCGCTACGAGTCCGGCTACACCGAAGGCACCATCGGCGTGGGCGTGGATGCCCTCGGCCTGCTCGGCGTGAAGCTGGATTCCAGCCCCGACCGCGCCGGCTCCGGCCTGCTGCCGCGCGACAAGCAGAAGGTCCATGGCGCGCCCGACGACTACAGCGAACTGGGCCTTACCGCCAAACTGCGCGCTTCGAAAAGCGTGTTGAAAGTCGGCACCCTGCTGCCCAAGCTGCCCACCGTGCTGGCCAACGATTCGCGCCTGCTGCCGCAGACCTTCGAAGGCGCGCACCTGAACTCCGCCGAGTTCGCCGGCCTGACCTTCGACGGTGGCCGCCTGCGCCAGGTGAGCCAGCGCGACTCCTCCAACCGCGAGGACATGACCGTCACCAGCGGCAGCGCCCGCGGCATCGTCGCCACCAACACCAGCGACCAGTTCGACTTCGCCGGCCTGAGCTACAAGTGGACGCCGCAACTCACCACCGGCTACAGCTACGCCAAGCTCGACGGGCTCTACGACCAGCACATCGTCAATCTGGTGCACATGCTGCCGATTGCCGCCGGCCAGGCGCTGAAGACCGACCTGCGCTACGCGCGCTCCGACAACGATGGCCACAGCAACGTCGACAACCGTGCCTTCGGCGCCATGCTCACCTACACCCTGGGCGGCCACGGCTTCGGCGCCGGCTACCAATCGATGAGCGGCGACACCGGCTTCGCCTACATCGGCGGCACCGACGCCTTCCTGGTCAACTTCGTGCAGATCGGCGACTTCGCCAACCGCGACGAGAAATCCTGGCAGGCCCGCTACGACTACGACTTCGGCGCCCTCGGGGTTCCCGGCCTGACCTTCATGACGCGCTACCTGTCCGGCGACAACATCGAGCTGGGCGCCGGCAAACCCGAAGGCAAGGAGTGGGAACGCGACACCGACATCGGCTACGTGGTGCAGAGCGGCCCGCTGAAAAACGTCGGCGTGAAGTGGCGCAACGCGACGGTGCGCTCCAGCCACTTCGGCAACGACCTGGACGAGAACCGCCTGATCCTCAGCTACGTGCTGCCGCTCTGGTAACCGCCTGAGCGCCTGACTCCTGATCGTCAAGCAAGCCCACTACAACAAGAACGACGCGCGGCTCCTGGCCGCGCGACAACTGGAGATACTTCGATGAGCGTGGTCATCGCCCTTGCGGCCCTCGCCCTGCTGATGCTCGCCGCCTACCGCGGCTACAGCGTGATCCTTTTCGCCCCCATCGCGGCGCTGCTCGCGGTGCTGCTGACGGACCCTGCCGCCGTCGCCCCGGCCTTCACCGGGGTGTTCATGGAGAAGATGGTCGGCTTCGTCAAACTCTACTTCCCGGTGTTCCTGCTCGGCGCGGTGTTCGGCAAGCTGATCGAGCTGTCGGGCTTCTCGCGCTCCATCGTCGCCGCCGCCATCCGCCTGCTCGGCACGAGCCAGGCGATGCTGGTGATCGTGCTGGTCTGCGCCCTGCTCACCTACGGCGGCGTGTCGCTGTTCGTGGTGGTGTTCGCGGTCTACCCCTTCGCCGCCGAGATGTTCCGCCAGAGCAACATTCCCAAGCGGCTGATCCCGGCGACCATCGCCCTGGGCGCGTTCAGCTTCACCATGGACGCCCTGCCCGGCACCCCGCAGATCCAGAACATCATCCCCACCGCCTTCTTCAACACCACCGGCTGGGCCGCGCCCTGGCTGGGGCTGATCGGCAGCCTGTTCGTCTTCGCCGTGGGCATGCTGTTCCTGCGCCGCCAGGCCGGCAAGGCGCGCGCTGCCGGTGAAGGCTACGGCACGCAGCTGCGCAACGAGCCGGAAACCGCCGACGACATCAAACTGCCCAACCCGCTGCTGGCGCTCTCACCGCTGGTGCTGGTGGGTGTTGCCAATCTGCTGTTCACCCACTGGATTCCCCAGATCTACGGCAAGACCCACAGCCTGCAACTGGCCGGCATGGCCGCGCCGGTGGCCAGCGACGTGGCCAAGCTGACCGGCATCTGGGCGGTGCAGGCGGCCCTGCTGCTGGGCATCCTGCTGGTGCTGGTGACCAGCTTCACGGTGATCCGCAGCAAGCTTGCCGAGGGCAGCAAGACCGCCGTGGGCGGCGCGCTGCTGGCGGCCATGAACACTGCCTCGGAATACGGCTTCGGTGCGGTGATCGCCTCGCTGCCGGGCTTCCTGGTACTGGCCGATGCGCTGAAGAAGATCCCCGATCCGCTGGTCAACGAGGCCATCACCGTCACCACCCTGGCCGGCATCACCGGCTCGGCGTCGGGCGGCATGAGCATCGCCCTGGCGGCCATGTCCGAGCAGTTCATCGCCGCCGCCCACGCCGCCAACATTCCGCTGGAGGTGCTGCACCGGGTCGCGGCCATGGCCTCCGGCGGCATGGACACCCTGCCGCACAACGGCGCGGTCATCACCCTGCTCGCGGTCACCGGCCTGACCCACCGCGAGGCCTACAAGGACATCTTCGCCATCACCTTGATCAAGACCCTCGCGGTGTTCGTGGTGATAGGCACCTTCTACGCCACCGGCATCGTCTGAGAATCCGCTTGTGGCTAGCTGCGCGTCGGCATAACTGCGTCAAAAGCAGGCGATGACCTGCTCATTGACTACACGTCAACTCCGCGTCCTCGCCTGCTTTTTCCTTGTTCTGCTCTAGCTCGCAAGGCCACAAACGAATTCTGGGTAATCCAATGTTTTGATAGTCGCAGCGATGCGACCAACCCGTTCCAGAGGAGATTTACATGACTCTCAAAGGCAAGACCGCACTGGTCACCGGCTCCACCAGCGGCATCGGCCTGGGCATCGCCGCGCGCCTCGCGCAGGCGGGCGCCAACGTGGTGGTCAACGGCTTCGGCGACATCGACGCGGCCGTGCGCGAGCTGTCGGTACACGGCACGCGCATCGGCCACCACGGTGCGGACATGGCGCAACCCGAGCAGATCGCCGACATGGTCACCTACGTCGAGCGCGAGTTCGGCGGCCTCGACATCCTGGTCAACAACGCCGGCATCCAGCACGTCGCGGCGCTGGAGGAGTTCCCCGTGGAGCGCTGGAACGCGATCATCGCCATCAACCTCTCCTCGGTATTCCACACCACCCGCCTGGCATTGCCGGGCATGCGCCAGCGCGGCTGGGGACGCATCCTCAACATCGCCTCCACCCACGGCCTGGTCGCCTCCGCCGGCAAGAGCGCCTACGTGGCCGCCAAGCACGGGGTGATCGGCCTGACCAGGACCACCGCCCTGGAAACCGCCACCAGCGCCATCACCTGCAACGCCATCTGCCCCGGCTGGGTGCTGACGCCGCTGGTGCAGCAGCAGATCGATGCGCGGGTGCAGGCCGGCGCCACTCCGGAGCAGGCGCGCCACGACCTGCTGGCGGAGAAGCAGCCGTCGCTCGATTTCGTCACCGCCGAACAGCTCGGCGAGCTGGCGCTATTCTTGTGTTCAGAAGCCGCCGCCCAGGTCCGCGGCGCCGCCTGGAACATGGACGGCGGCTGGGTCGCGCAGTGATTCACCCGCAGCGGCGAAGCACTTGTGGCGAAGCTTCGTGTCAAGATGATGGGTACCGCTTGTCGGCGGTGCCCACCGATCCTTCGCTGGAGTCGTCGTCAATGAACCCACTGCTCTGGACCCCCTCACCCGAACGCACCGCCGCCACCCGGATGGACGCCTTCCGCCGCAAGGTGGCGCAACAGCACGGCGTCGACCTGCCCGACTACGCCGCGCTGCACGCCTGGAGCATCGCCGAGCGCGAAGCCTTCTGGCTCGCCATCGTCGACACCTTCGGCGTGCAGTTCCACGAGGCGCCCACGGCGGTCCTCGAGGAAGGCCCGGAAATGCCCGATGCGCGCTGGTTCCCCGGCGCCACCCTGAACTTCGCCGAACACCTGCTGCGCCGCCGCGACAGCAAGCCGGCGCTGATCGCCATCAGCGAGGACGAACAGCGCGAGGTGATCAGCCATGCCGAGCTGGCTGCCCAGGTCGCAGGTTTGCAGCGCGCCCTGCGCGAAGCCGGCGTGGGCGTCGGCGACCGCGTCGCGGCCTTCATGCCCAACACCTGGCAGACCGTGGTCGGCATGCTCGCCACCACCAGCCTGGGCGCCACCTGGTCGAGCTGCTCGCCGGACTTCGGCACCCATGGGGTGATCGACCGCTTCGGCCAGATCGAACCCAAGGTGCTGATCGCCTGCGCCGGCTACCGCTACGCCGGCAAGGTGCTGGACCTCAGCGCCAAGCTCAACGAAATCCTCGCCCAGCTGCCCAGCCTGGAGCAGCTGGTGATCGTCCCCTACGCCAACGGCCACGCGCGCCGCAGCGACTTCCAGACGCCGGCGCGGGTCAGCCTCTGGCAGGACTTTTTCCACAGCGGCGGCGACCCGGTGTTCACCCCGGTGCCCTTCGACCACCCGCTGTACATCCTCTACTCCTCCGGCACCACCGGCGTGCCCAAGTGCATCGTCCACGGCGCCGGTGGCGTGCTGCTGCAGCACCTCAAGGAACACGGCCTGCACGTCGACCTGGGGCCGGACGACACGCTGTTCTACTACACCACCTGCGGCTGGATGATGTGGAACTGGCTGGTCTCGGGCCTCGCGGTCGGCGCGACGCTGGTGCTCTACGATGGCTCGCCCTTCCACCCCGGCCCCGAGCGCCTGATGGACCTGATCGACGCGGAGAACATCAGCGTCTTCGGCACCAGCGCCAAGTACATCGCCGCGTTGGAAAAGGCCAACGTGCGACCGCGCCAGACCCATTCGCTGGAGCGCCTGAAGACACTGCTTTCCACCGGATCGCCGCTGGCCCACGAGAGCTTCGATTACGTTTACCGTGACGTGAAACCCGATCTCTGCCTGTCGTCGATCTCCGGTGGCACCGACATCGTTTCCTGCTTCGCCATCGGCAACCCCACCGCGCCGGTGTGGCGCGGGGAAATCCAGTGCAAGGCGCTGGGCATGGCGGTGGAGGTCTGGGACGAAGCCGGCAGACCGGTGCATGGCGAGAAAGGCGAGCTGGTCTGCGTACGGCACTTCCCGTCGATCCCCGTGGGCTTCTGGAACGACGCGAACGACGAGAAGTTCCTCGACGCCTACTTCGCCACCTTCCCCGGCGTTTGGGCCCACGGCGACTACGCCGAGGAAACCGAACACGGCGGCCTGGTGATCCATGGCCGCTCGGATGCCGTGCTCAACCCCGGCGGCGTGCGCATCGGCACCGCGGAAATCTACCGCCAGGTGGAGAAGATCGAGCAGGTGCTGGAATCCATCGCCATCGGCCAGGACTGGCAGGGCGATGTTCGCGTGGTGCTGTTCGTACGCCTGCGCGACGGCGTGGAACTGGACGACACGTTGCAGGAGCGCATCCGCCAGACCATCCGCAGCAACACCACCCCTCGCCACGTACCGGCGAAGATCCTCGCGGTCAGCGACATCCCGCGCACCATCAGCGGCAAGATCGTCGAACTGGCGGTGCGCAACGTGGTGCACGGCCAGCCGGTGAAGAACACCGACGCGCTGGCCAACCCGCAGGCGCTGGAGTTGTTCAGGGATCGGAAGGAGCTGGAGAGCTGAGGGACATAGGCGACGTCGCGCCTATGCATACCCTCTCCCCAGCCAAGGTGAGGGCTCTTGCTCTCGTAGGAGCGGAGCTTCTCCGCGATCTCTTCCCGGCTAGGCCTGCGTGCAGGCCCTGGTTCGCAAGCAAGCTCGCTCCTACGAAGAGCGCGCCGATGCAGGGTCGTAGGGCGCATAACCTGGAACAGGTTATCCGCCGGCAATCCTGCGGCGGATAACGCTGGCGCGTTATGCGCCCTACAAGAGCAGCCCTACCTGCGATCGGCGCTCTCGCCAATCAGCCATCGCCCGGATGCGTGGTCCGGGCGGCGCTGATCAGGCGTCGCCCAGCGACTCGGTGCCCAGCTCGTCCCACACCGCCTCGGCGAGGTGGAAGGTGGCGTTGGCGGCCGGGATGCCGCAGTAGATCGCACTCTGCAGCAGGACTTCCTTGATCTCTTCGCGGGTCACGCCGTTGTTGCGCGCGGCGCGCAGGTGCAGCGTCAGCTCGCCCTCGCGGTTCATGCCAATCAGCATGGCGATGGTGATCAGGCTGCGGGTGTGGCGCGGCAGGCCGGGGCGGGTCCAGATGTCACCCCAGGCGTGGCGGGTGATCATTTCCTGGAACTCTTCGTTGAAGGCATTGCGCTTCTGCAGGCTGCGGTCGACGTGGGCGTCGCCCAGCACCGCGCGGCGCACCTGCATGCCGGCTTCGTAGCGTTCTTTCTCGTCCATCTCTAACTCCAAATTCAACCTGTAGGACCGAGGGGGCGCCTAGCCCTTGCTCGCGAACAACCCCCGCTGCGGGGGCTGAGGTTCGCGAGCAAGCTCGCTCCTACGAGAAGCAGCTATGCGCGCAGGAAGTCCAGCACGCGCAGGCTGAAGGCATCGCCGGCCTGCACGTTGGACAGGTGCGCGACGCGGAATTCCACCAGCTCGGCGCCGGGAATGCGCGCCTGCAGGAAGCGGCCGTCCTCGGTGGTGGTCACCGGGTCGGCGGCGCCACAGACCACCAGGGTCGGCGCGGTGATAGCACCGATCTCGCCACGGAAATCGGCGTCGCGCACGGCCGCGCAGTTGGCTGCGTAACCTTCCGGCGAGGTCTGCGCCAGCATGCCGACGATCGGCTCGACCTTGCCCGGCTCGGCCTCGGCGAAGTCGGCAGTGAACCAGCGCGAGATCGAAGCATCACGCAAGTTGCGCATAGCCTCGGCGCCGCCGCTGAGCACGGTCTCGATGCGCGGATTCCAGATTTCCGGGGTGCCAATCTTGGCGGCGGTGTTGCACAGCACCAGGCGCTCGATGCGCTCCGGCGCGTGGATGCCGAGCCACTGGCCGATCAGGCCGCCCATGGACAGGCCACAGAAATGCGCGCGGGGAATCTCCAGCGCATCCAGCAGGGCCAGCACGTCGCGGCCGTTCTGTTCGATGCTGTACGGGCCGGGAGTTACCAGCGAAGCGCCGTGGCCACGGGTGTCATAGCGCAGCACGCGGAAGTGTTCGGCGAAGGCGGCGACCTGCGCGTCCCACATGTGCAGGTCGGTACCCAGCGAGTTGGACAGCACCAGCACGGGGGCGCCGGCGGACCCTTCAAGAAGGTAATTCAGGTCGCCATCGGCGAGATGTACGGCAGGCATGCAAGGCTCCTATCGGGATTCTTTGCGCAAGGAAAGTACTTGGTGTTCGGCCAGCGCGCGCTCGACCCAGCGGCGCGCCTGGCCCAGGTAATGGGCGGGATCGAGCAGGCGATCCAGCTCCCCGGCATTCAGTTGTGCGGCGACTTCGGCGTTGGCACCGAGCACCGTGCGCAGATGCGCGCCCTCCTTCACCGCCTGCTTGCAGCATTGCTCCACCAGGTGGTGCGCGGCGTCGCGGCCGATGCGCTGGGCCAGGGCGATGCTCACGGCTTCGGCGAGCACCAGGCCACGGGTCAGATCGAGGTTGGCGAGCATTCGCTCGGCATCGACTTCCAGGCCCGGCACCAGGCTCAGTGCCTGTTGCAGTGCGCCGGAGACGAGGCAGCACAGCTCCGGCAGGCTTTCCCATTCGGCGTGCCACAGGCCGAGGCTGCGCTCGTGTTCCTGGGGCATGGCGGCGAACAGGGTCGAGACCAGACCCGGCGCGCGGGTAGCCGCGCCGATCAGCACGGCGGCGCCCACCGGGTTGCGTTTGTGCGGCATGGTGGAGGAACCGCCCTTGCCCGGCGCGGAAGGTTCGAAGACTTCGCCGGCCTCGGTCTGCATCAGCAGGCTGAGGTCGCGGCCCAGCTTGCCGAGGCTGCCGGCGATCAGGCCGAACAGGCTGGCGAACTCCACCAGGCGGTCACGCTGGGTGTGCCAGGGTTGCTCGGGCACTTGCAGGTTCAGTTCTTCCGCCAGCGCCTCGGCCACGGCAAAGCCCTGCTCGCCCAGCGCGGCGAGACTGCCGGATGCCCCGCCGAACTGCAGGCACAGCAGGCGCGGCTTGAGTTCATTCAGACGCTGGCGATGACGGGTGATCGCGCCCAGCCAGCCGGCGATCTTCATGCCGAGGGTGACGGGCGTTGCGTGCTGCAGCCAGGTGCGGCCGACCATGGGCGTGCCGGCGTGGGCTTGTGCTTGTACGGCGAGTGCGTCGGCCAGTTGGGCGAGGTCGCCTTCGAGCAGCTCGATGGCAGCGCGCAGTTGCAGGACCAGCCCGGAGTCCATGGCATCCTGGCTGGTGGCGCCCAGATGCACGTAGCGCTCGGCTTCGGCGTCCTCGGCGGCGATGCGCTTGCCCAGCGCCTTCACCAGCGGGATCGCGGAGTTGCCGGCGCTGCAGATGGCCTGGGCCAGTGCAGCAAAATCGTAGAGTTCGGCGCGGCAGGCGGCGGCGATGGGTGCCACGGCGCTCGCCGGGATCACGCCCACGCGGGCTTCGGCACGGGCCAGCGCGGCCTCGAAGTCGAGCATGCCCTGCACCCGGCCGTGGTCACTGAAGATCGCGCGCATGGCGGGCTGGGTGAAGTAAGCGTCGAACAGAAGGTTGGTGCTCACGAGGTGGCTCCGGAGATCGGCGGGCGTTGTCGGACAGTATGACCGGAGAGAAGGCCCCTGTAGGAGCGAGCTTGCTCGCGAACGCCCCCCGCTGCGAGGGCCGGGTTCGCGAGCAAGCTCGCTCCTACGAAGAGCAAAGAGCTATACGCGCTCGACAACCAGCGCCACGCCCTGCCCCACGCCCACGCACATGGTGCACAGGCCGAGCTTGCCGCCGGACTTCTGCAGCTGGTGTACCGCCGTCAGCACCAGGCGCGCGCCGCTGGCACCCAGCGGGTGTCCAAGGGCAATCGCGCCGCCGTTGGGGTTCACCCGTACGTCATCATCGGCGATGCCGAGATCACGGGTCACCGCCAGGCCCTGCGCGGCAAAGGCTTCGTTCAGTTCAATGACGTCGAACTGGTCCACCGACAGGTTCAGGCGCTCCAGCAGCTTGCGCACCGCCGGCACCGGGCCGATGCCCATTACGCGCGGAGCGACGCCGGCACTGGCCATGCCGAGCACTTTCGCCCGCGGCGTCAGGCCGTGTTTCTTCACCGCCTCGGCGCTGGCGAGGATCAGCGCTACCGCGCCGTCGTTCACACCGGAAGCGTTGCCGGCGGTGACAGTCTTGCCTTCGCCGTTGACCGGCTTGAGCTTGGCCAGCGCTTCCAGGGTGGTGTCCGGGCGCGGGTGTTCGTCGGTGTCGACGACGGTCTCGCCCTTGCGACCCTTGATCACCACCGGGACGATTTCCTCGGCGAAGTAGCCGTTGGCCTGGGCGACGCCGGCACGCTGCTGGCTGCGCAGGGAAAAGGCGTCCTGGTCAGCGCGGTTGACGTTGTAGTCGTCGGCCACGTTGTCCGCGGTCTGCGGCATGGCGTCCACGCCGTACTGCGCCTTCATCAGCGGATTGATGAAACGCCAGCCGATGGTGGTGTCTTCGATTTTCTGCCCGCGGCCGAAGGCGCTGTCGGCCTTGCCCATCACGTAAGGCGCGCGGGACATCGACTCGACGCCGCCAGCGATGACCAGCTCGGCCTCGCCGCTGGCGATGGCGCGGAAGCCGGTGCCCACCGCGTCCAGGCCCGAGGCGCAGAGACGGTTGAGGGTCACGCCCGGCACGCTTTCCGGCAGGCCGGCCAGCAGCAGCGCCATGCGCGCCACGTTGCGGTTGTCCTCGCCGGCCTGGTTGGCGCAGCCGAGGTAGACCTCGTCCAGCGCGGCCCAGTCGACCTGCGGATTGCGGTCGACCAGCGCCTTCACCGGCACGGCGGCGAGGTCGTCAGCGCGCACGCCGGAGAGCGAGCCGCCGAAGCGGCCGATGGGCGTGCGCACGGCATCGCAGATGAAGACCTCTCGGCTCATTCCTCACCTCCCAGCTGGCCGTGGGCGGCGGCGGTGCGGGCTTCGAGGGCACGCAGGGCTTCCAGCTCTACGTCGGTCGGCGCGACGGTCTCGGTCACCTGTTCGGCGAAGCGGATCGCCCAGCCGGTGTTCTCGACCACCTGCTCGCGGGTCACACCCGGGTGCAGGGTGGTGACGATGAATTCGTTGCTGCCGGCTTCCGGCTCCATGATGCACAGGTCGGTGATGATCGCCACCGGGCCCTTGCCGGGCAGGCCGAGCTGCTGGCGGTGATCACCGCCCTCGCCGAAGCCGACCGAGGTAATGAAGGCCAGCTTGTCGACGAAGGTGCGGTGGGACTGCTTGAGGATGATCAGCACTTCCTTGGCGGAACCGGCGATCTCCGGCGCGCCACCGGCGCCGGGCAGGCGCACCTTCGGCTTGTTGTAGTCGCCGATGACGGTGGTGTTGATGTTGCCGAAGCGGTCGACCTGGGCCGCGCCGAGGAAGCCGACGTCGATGCGACCGCCCTGCAGCCAGTAGCGGAAGATCTCGCCGGTGGGCACCACGGTGTCGGCGGTTTCGGCCAGCTCGCCGTCACCGATGGACAGCGGCAGCACGCTGGGCTTGGCGCCGATGGGGCCGGATTCGTAGATCAGGACCACGTCCGGCGATGCCGTCAGGCGCGCGAGATTGGCGGCCTTGGACGGCAGGCCGATGCCGACGAAGCAGACGGCACCGTTCTTCAGGCGGCGGGCGGCGGCCACGGTCATCATTTCATTGGTGCTGTAGGCGCTCATTACTTGGCCTCCGCGAGTTTGGTACGGAACTCAGCAAAATCCTTGGTGCCGCGGATGTAGGTATCGATCCAGGCGTTGAAGGTGTCGCGGTCGCGGGCGATCGGGTCCCAGGCCTGGTAGAAGCGGTTGTCACGCTCGGAGTAGCCGTGGGCGTAGGACGGATGCGAGCCGCCGGGCACCAGGCAGACGGCGGACAGCGCCCAGGTCGGCAGTACGCAGGAGTTCATCGGTGCGTTCAGGTCGTCGACGATTTCTTCCACGGTGACGATGCAGCGCTTGGCAGCCAGGGCGGCTTCCTTCTGCACGCCGAGGATGCCCCACAGCAGCACGTTGCCTTTGCGGTCGGCCTTCTGCGCGTGGATCACGGTGACGTCCGGACGCACCGAAGGCACGGCGGCCAGTTGCTCGCCGGTGAACGGGCAATTGATGAACTTGATGTTCGGGTTGACCTTCGGCAGGTCGGAGCCGGCGTAGGCGCGCAGCACGGCGAACGGCAGGCCCGAGGCGCCAGCGACATAGGAGTTGGCGAGGTCGGCGTGGCTGTGCTCGTCGATCTCAAGCGGGCGCGGCCAGCCCTTCTCCACCGCGTCACGCAGGCGATGCAGCGAACCGACACCGGGGTTGCCGCCCCAGGAGAAAGTCAGCTTGCGCACGCAGCCGGCACCGATCAGCAGGTCGTAGACCAGGTCGGGGGTCATGCGCACCAGGTGCAGGTCTTTCTTGCCCTGGCGGATCAGCTCGTGGGAGGCGGCGGTCGGGATCAGGTGGGTGAAGCCTTCGAGCGCGACGGTATCGCCGTCGTTGACGAAGCGCTCGACCGCTTCGCGGAGAGTCAGGAGTTCAGCCATGGTCGGTCTCGTTGTGTAGGGGTGCCGATGGGAAAACAGTACCGTCGGGGGGATGGACGAACAATGCGATAATCGACTATTGGTGCGAATATCGAACACTTCTCTTAGGGGGCTAACGGCTGGTTCTTGCGGCGTGGAAAGTCGTTCGGGCGGGCGCGGACCTTGTCCGCGATCGCGAGCATGGCTCGCTCCTGCAAGGAGCGCGCGGGATTGCCCTTGTGGGAGCTGGCCATGCCTGCGACAGCCGCAGCGCCGGATCATCGCGACGCAAGACAGCTAAGTGCTTTTCGTAGGAGCGAGCTTGCTCGCGAACCGGGTTACCCGACCACTCCGGTGCTGGGCGGGTTCGCGAGCAATAACGATGGCGTCCCCCGCGCTGCTACAGGGTCAGCACCGTCTGGGAATCAGGCTTCCTGCAACGCGCGAGGGCGGTTGCTGCGATCCTCGGCGTCGGCGGAAACCGCCTGCTGCAACTGAAAGTCGAACTCGATCTCGGCGAAGCGCCCGTCCACACCGCGCGCCTTGGCAGCCGCCGCGTCCTCGACAAAACGCACCTCGCCGATCAGCCCGTCACGGGTGGCATAGGCGAAGTCGTCCCACAGGTACTGGTCACCGGCGAGGTTGATCTGCGTGGTCAGGTGGCGATGCCCCGGCGCGGAGATGAAGAAGTGGATGTGCGCCGGGCGCTGGCCGTGGCGGCCGAGCTGGTTCAGCAGTTCCTGCGTCGGGCCGTCCGGCGGGCAACCGTAGCCGCTGGGCACGATGCTACGGGCTTTGTAGCGCCCTTCAGCGTCGGTGACGATGCGTCGGCGCAGGTTGAACTCGGACTGGGTGCTGTCGAAGTACGAGTAAGTGCCCTTGGTGTTGGCGTGCCAGAGGTCGACCACGGCGCCAGCCAGCGGCTTGCCCTGCGGGTCGAACACCCGGCCGGAAAGGAACATCACGGTGCCCGCGTCCTTGCCGTCATCCATCCGCGCTTCGCCTTCGGACAGCGGCGCGCCGGCCACGTACAGCGGGCCTTCGATGGTGCGCGGGGTACCGCCGCCGATACCGGCCGCTTCATCCTGGGCGTCCAGCAACAGGTCGAGGTAATGCTCGATGCCCAGGCCGGCAACGACCAGGCCGGCTTCCTGGCGGGCGCCGAGGCGGTTGAGGTAGTCCACCGCCTTCCAGAATTCGTCGGGGGTGACGTTCATGTCTTCGATGAGTTTCGCGGTGTCCTGCAGGATGCGCAGGACGAGGTTCTTCACGCGCGGGTTGCCCTGGTCATTCAGGGCGCCGCTGGCTTCTTCGAAGAACTTCTGGATGTCGGCAGTCTGGGAAATCTTCACGGTCATGATGCGATCCTCAAGTCTTGTTCTTGTTGATTCGTCCGGGATGTAAATCAGCGGTCGTCGGTATGGATCGAGGACGGATGGCGGCAGAGCCCATCGACCTCGATGTCCATGTAGGGGAACAGCGGCAGCTGCATCAGGGTGTCGTGCAGTTCCTCGACGCTGGCGAGGTCGAATACGCTGTAGTTGGCGTAGTGCCCGGCGATGCGCCACAGGTGGCGCCACTTGCCCTCGCGCTGCAGGCGCTGGGCCAGTTCCTTCTCGTCGGCCTTGAGCTGGGCGGCCTTGGCCGGGTCCATATCGACGGGCAATTTCACGGTCATCTTCACGTGGAACAGCATCGGGTCTTCTCCTCTATAGGGCAGTCGGAAAAAGGGTTGCGAATCAGGTACGGCGGAAGCGCGACAGGCGCTCCTCGTCGAGGGTCAGGCCCAGGCCGGGCGTGCGCGGAACGTGCAGGTGGAAGTCGCGGTAGACCGGTGCCTCGGTGACGATTTCCTCGGTGAGCAGCAGCGGGCCGAACAGCTCGGTGGCCCAGGTCAGCTTCTCCAGGGTGAGGAAGGCGTGGGCCGAGGCCAAGGTGCCGACCGCGCCTTCGAGCATGGTCCCGCCGTACAGCGCGATGCCGGCGGCTTCGGCGATCTGCGCAGTGCGCAGCACGGCGCGCGGGCCACCGTTCTTGGCGATCTTCAGGGCGAAGATGCTGGCGGCGCCGTCAGCGGCGAGGCTAAAAGCGTCGGCCACGCTCTCGATGGATTCGTCGGCCATGATCGGCGCCGGGCTGCGCTGGTTCAGGCGCACCTGGCCGCTGCGGTTGATGCGCGAGATGGGCTGTTCGATGAGGTCGATGCCGTTCTCGCCGAGCACCTGGCAGCCGCGGATGGCCTGGGATTCGTCCCAGCCCTGGTTGACGTCCACCCGCACGCTGGCACGCTCGCCCAACGCCTTCTTGATCGCCACCACATGCTTGAGGTCCTGCTCCAGCGGGTTGGCGCCGATCTTCAGTTTGAAGATGCGGTGGCGGCGGATGTCCAGCATCTGCTCGGCTTCGGCAATGTCGCGGGCGGTGTCGCCGGAGGCCAGCGTCCAGGCCACTTCGAGACTGTCGCGCACCCGGCCACCGAGCAGCTCGCTGACCGGCAGGCCGAGGCGCTTGCCCTGGGCGTCCAGCAGTGCGCTCTCGATACCCGAGCGGGCAAAGGTGTTGCCCTTGATCGACTTGTCCAGGCGCTGCATGCAGGCGTTGATGTTGCTGGCGTCCTGGCTCTTGAGCAGCGGCGCGAAGTGCGCGTCGATGTTGGCCTTGATGCTTTCCGGGCTCTCGTTGCCGTAGGCCAGGCCACCGATGGTGGTGGCTTCGCCGATGCCCTCGACACCGTCAGAGCAGCGCAGGCGGATGATCACCAGCGTCTGCTGCTGCATGGTGTGCATGGCCAGCTTGTGCGGGCGGATGGTCGGCAGGTCGACGATGATCGACTCGATGCGTTCGATGACGGGGCTACTCATGGACGGCGTTCCGGTCTGGGATTTCTGGATGGGCCGGGCTGCATTGCGGCGATACCCGACAGGTCTTTTCACGATTGACGAAGGATTGCGCCGGGGCCTGCAGGCAGTCCAATATCGTTGCCATCTTGTTGCATACCCTGGAGGTATGATGGAGCTGCGACATCTGCGCTACTTCCGCGAAGTGGCCGGCACCCTCAACTTCACCCGCGCCGCCGAGCGCCTGCACATCGCCCAGCCGCCACTGAGCCGGCAGATCCAGCAGCTCGAGGAACTGCTTGGCGTGGCGCTGCTGGAGCGT
This sequence comes from Pseudomonas sp. NPDC086581, assembly GCF_044746165.1. Taxonomy (NCBI): domain Bacteria; kingdom Pseudomonadati; phylum Pseudomonadota; class Gammaproteobacteria; order Pseudomonadales; family Pseudomonadaceae; genus Pseudomonas; species Pseudomonas sp. NPDC086581. The sequence goes on from NZ_JBIVBR010000013.1 coordinate 31,093, forward strand.
GGCCGGCCGCTGCGCCTGACCGACGCCGGACGCTACTTCCACGAGCAGACCAGCACCCTGCTGGCGCAGCTGGAAAGCATCTGCGAGAGCACCCGGCGCATCGGCCACGGCGAGCGCCAGTGGTTCGGCATCGGCTTCGCGCCCTCGACGCTGTACGACGGCTTGCCCGGGCTGATCCGCGAGCTGCGCGGCGACGCCGGGCTGGAGCTCGGGCTGCAGGAAATGACCACAGTGCAGCAGGTCGAGGCGCTGAAGAGCGGGCGCATCGACATCGGCTTCGGGCGCATCCGCATCGACGATCCGGCCATCGTCCAGCAGGTATTGCGCGAGGAGCCGATGGTCGCCGTACTGCCGGCGGGGCATCGCCTGCTCGGCCCGCCGCTGAGCCTTGCGCAGCTGGCCGGCGAGGACTTTGTGCTCTACCCCGCCAACCCGCGCCCCAGCTACGCCGACCATGTGCTGGCGCTGTTCGCCACTCACGGCCTGAGCGTGCGCGTCACGCAATGGACCAACGAGCTGCAGACCGCCATCGGCCTGGTCGCCGCCGGCCTCGGCGTAGCGTTGGTTCCGGCGTCGGTGCAACAGCAGCACCGCGCCGACATCGGCTACGCGACGCTGACCGACGCCGAGGCGGTCTCGCCGATCATCCTCAGCCAGCGCCGCGGCGACGTCAGTGCGCCGCTGCAACGCTGCCTGCAGCTGATCGGCGCAAACCTGCCCTGAGCGCATCATGGCGGCGACTCAGCCGAGGTCGCCGCCACCCACCGGCAGGGTCACGCCTGTGATGTAGCTGGCTTCGTCGGAGGCGAGGAAGAGAATCGCGCCGACCTGCTCGTCGATGCTGCCGTAGCGCTTCATCAGGCTGCTGCCCACGGTCTGGTCGACGATCTGCTGGTACCAGGCTTTCTCCTCCTCGCTCTGCTGCGCCGCGTTACGCGGGATGCGCCGCGGCGGCGCTTCGGTGCCGCCGGGCGCGGTGGCGTTGACCCGCACGCCGCGCTCGGCGGTCTCGAAGGCCAGGCAGGCGGTCAGCGCGTTCACCCCGCCCTTTGCCGCACCGTAGGGAACGCGGTTAACGCCACGGGTGGCGATGGACGAGACGTTGACGATGGCGCCCGCGCCCTGTTCCAGCATCGGCACCAGCGCCGCGCGGCAGCACCACAGGGTGGGGAATAGCGAGCGGCGTACCTCGGATTCGATCTCGTCTTCGGCGTAGTGCTCGAAGGGCTTCGCCCAGATGGTGCCGCCGACGTTGTTGACCAGGATGTCGAGACGGCCGAAGCGCTTTACTGCCTCATCGACCACGTGCCGGCAGTCGGCGAAGCGTTCCAGGTCGGCGGTCTGGGTGAGCACTTCGCCGTGCTGGCCGAGGGCGTCCTGCAGTTCATGGACGATCTCGGAGCGGTCCACGGCAATAACCTTGGCGCCCTCTTCCACCAGCCGCTCGGCGACGCGCCGGCCGATACCCTGGGCGGCGCCGGTGACGAGGGCAACCTTGTTGTCGAAACGGGACATGACGTTCTCCTGTCAGTGTGCGGCCACGAGCCCGCCCGAGGGCTTCTCGCTGCCGCGGATAAGGGCCACGGCGACCAGCGCCAGCAGCAGGGGAATGGCCAGCGCCAGGTAGAAACCGGCGACGCCGCCCCATTCGAGGAAGGTTCCGCCCAGGGCGGAACCGATGATGGCGCCCACCCGGCCAAGGCCGATGGCCCAGCCGGTGGCGGTGGCGCGCAGGCTGGTCGGGTAGGCGGAAACCACCAGGTAGTTGAGGGCGATCTGCTGCCCGCCAATGCCCAGGCCCGCAGCGCCGACCAGCAGGAACACCAGCGCCCAGTTGTCGCCGCTCAGGGACAGGCCAAGGCTGACCAGTACGCCGAGGGCGAACAGGCCGAGCAGCACGTTGCGGGTGTTCAGGCGCGGCAGCAGGATCGACAGCGGGATGGCGCAGAGGATGAACACCGCATTGACCGTGACGGTACCCAACGGCGCCTGCTCTACCGGCAGGCCGGCGGTCTTCAGCACGGTGGGCAGCCAGGAGAGGAACATGAACCAGGCCACCCAGTTGAACAGGTAGGTCAGCCACACGGCGAGGGTATTGCGCGCCAGCCCCGGCCCGAACAGGGCGCGTACGCTGGTACGGGTGGCGGCTTCCGGCACGCTGAAGCGTACGTCATCGGCGAGCGTCCGCGAACTGATCCGCGCGAGAATGCGGCGCACCTGTGCCGTCGCGCCCGAGCGGGTGGCCAGGAACTGCAGCGACTCCGGCAGCGCGAAGTACAGGCCGACCAGCAGCGCCAGCGGCAGCAGCCCGCCTGCGAGGAAGATGCCCTGCCAGCCGATCAGCGGCATGAGCTGGGCGGCGAGCAGCCCGCCGAGCATGGCGCCCGCCGGAAGGCCCAGCAGGATGCCGGTGACGATGGCGCCACGCAGGCGCGCCGGACCGTACTCGGAGGCCAATGCCAGCAGCACCGGCGTGGCGCCGCCCATGCCGAGGCCGGCGAGGAAGCGCAGCACCAGGATCTGCTCGGCGTTGCTGGCGAAGGCCGTGGCCAAGGTCGCGAGGGCGAACAGAGCGACCGCGCCCATCACCGTCGGGCGGCGGCCAAAGCGGTCACCGAACAGTCCAAGCGCCATGGCACCCAGGGCCATGCCGACGATGCCGGCGCTGAGGATCGGCGCCAGGCCGCCGGTGGAAAGCTGCAGGGTCTCGATGATCGCCGGGCCCGTGTAGGCAATGGCCTGGGTATCGAAGCCATCGAAGATGGCGACCAGGAAACACAGGACGAACACGCGCCACTGGAAGGTACTCAAGGCGGCGTGATCTATCACGTCAGGTATGTTGCAAGTCTGGCTCATGTGGGTCTCCGCTGCGGGGGCAATGCCTCGCTGATTGTTGTTATGCAGGCCCTGCCAGGGGCCCAGCCCGGAGGCTAGGGCGCGGTGGCACCGAGGAATAATACTTTGTCGGCATGCCTGCATACCCACTGGGTATGCAGGCATATTCCGGGCTCAGGCGGCGCTGGCGGCAAACTTCTCGTAATAGAAATTCGCCGGCGTGATGCCCTGCTCGCGGATGTACAGGCTGACCGCCTCGACCATCGGCGGCGGGCCGCAGAGGTAGATGTCCACCTCGCCGTCGTGCAGGTGCGCCGGTTCGATGTGCTGGGTGACGTAGCCCTTTTGCGGGTAGCGGCTCTCCGGGCTGGCCACGCAGGCGCTCCATGTGAAGTTCGAGATGCGCGCGGCGAAGGCTTCCAGGCGGTCCACCTCCACCAGGTCGAAGTCGTGGGTGACGCCGTAGATCAGATGCAGCGGATATTCGCTGCCGCGCTCGGCGATCTGCTCCAGCATCGCAGTGAAGGGCGCCAACCCCGTGCCGCCGGCCAGCAGCAACAACGGCCGTTTGATCTCGCGCAGGTAGAAGCTGCCCAGCGGGCCGGCCAGGAACAGCGCGTCACCGGCCTTGGCCAGGCCGGTGAGGAAGCTGCTCATCAGGCCGCCCGGTACGTTGCGGATCAGGAAGCTGACCTCGCCGTCCTTCTGCAGCGAGCTGAAGGAGTAGGCGCGGCTCTGTTCGCTGCCCGGCACCTGCAGGTTGACGTACTGCCCCGGCAGGAAGGCCAGCCTGCTCAGCGACTCGCCCTTGATCGATAGCGCGATGGTGCTTTCGGAGAGCTGGCGCACCGCGCTGATGCTGGCCTCGAAACTGGCCTGGGCGGTCTTGCAGACTTGCGAGGAGGCCGGCACGCGCACCACGCAATCGCTCTGCGCGCGCATCTGGCAGGTGAGCACGTAGCCCTGCTCGGCTTCGTCCTCGGTGAGCGCGTCCTCGATGTATTCCTGGCCCAGGTCATAGCGGCCGGCTTCGGCGAAGCACTTGCAGGTGCCGCAGGCGCCGTCGCGGCAATCCAGCGGAATGTTGATGCCCTGGCGGTAGGCCGCATCGGCCACGGTCTCGCTGGGGCTGGCGTCGATGAAACGGGTAACGCCGTCTTCGAAGTTGAGCGCGATCTTGTTCATGTCATTCGCCTCAAAAACGCGGCTTGAAGCGTCGCGAGCGCAGGCCGGGCAAGGCGGAGGACGGTTCGGAAGCGCAGTTCACTCTAGTGAATGAGCATTACGGACCGTTCTCCAACGCAGCACGGGCAAGCGCAGCAGCTTCACGCCGTGTTTTTCAGATGTGGTAGATGTCGATGACTTGCCTGACGTAGTCGTTCTTCAGCACGACCTTCTTCGCCTTTACCAGCGGCTGCTCGCCATGCACATCGAGCGTGTAGAAGCTGGTGCCGAAGTAGCTGTCGACGGTCTTGTAGCGGAAGCTCAGGGTGTGCCAGTTGAAGCGCACCTGGCACTGCCCGTTGGCCTCGCCGAGCACCTCGATGTTGCTCAGGTTGTGCGAGGTGCGCGTGTCCGGCAGGGTCGCGCTGGAGCGCTCGGTCTTGATGCGGAACACGCGGTCTTCCAGGCCGCCACGGCTGCCGTACCAGATCAGCGAGATTTCCCGCTGCGGGTCTTCGGTGAGCTGGTCGCGGTCGTCCCAGGAGGGCATCCAGAAGGTGGCGTCGGCGGCGTACAGCTCCAGCCACGCATCCCAGTCCTTGTCGTCGAGGTAGCGCGCTTCGCGGTAGAGGAAGTCGCGGACGGTCTCGTAGCGGCTCATCACACGCCCTCCTCTGTAACAGCGATGCGATTGGCCTGCTCGGCCGCCAGCGCGTCGATCATGGTCTGCTGCCAGTACTGATGCTGCAGCACGAACAGGCCTTCGTCCTCGGTGCGCACGCCGGACAAAGCCGGCGCCAGGTCGATCTCACGCGCTGCGTCGTCGGCGCCGTCGATCCAGTGCTTCGCCCCGCGCGACATGTCATTCCAGCCGCCCGCGCTGCCCTGGTAGGCCTGCTGGCAGGAACGGAATTCTTCCAGGTCGTCCGGCGTGGCCATGCCGCTGACGTTGAAGAAGTCCTCGTACTGGCGGATGCGCTGGGCACGAGCCTCGCTGCTCTCGCCCCTGGGCGCGATGCAGTAGATGGTGATCTCGGTGCGGTTGACGTCGATGGGCCGGGCGATGCGGATCTGCGAGCTGAACTGGTCCATCAGGTAGACGTTGGGGTACAGGCAGAGGTTGCGCGAGTTCTCGATCATCCAGTCGGCGCGGGCGCGGCCATGGTCGCGGGCCAGTTCGTCGCGGCGCTCGAAGGCCGGGCGCGCTTCGGGGTTGGCCCAGCGGGTCCAAAGCAGCAGGTGGCCATGGTCGAAGGAATAGAACCCCCCGCCCTGCTTGGCCCAGCCACCGGCGCTCATGGTCTTCACTTCTTCGCCGGCTTCGCGCTGCTGGCGCTGGTTCTGGGTGGCGGCGTAGTTCCAGTGCACGGAGCTTACGTGGTAGCCATCGGCGCCATTCTCGGCAGTGAGTTTCCAGTTGCCTTCGTAGATGTAGCTGGAGGACCCGCGCAGTACCTCCAGGCCCTCGGGAGACTGGTCAACGATCATGTCGATGATCTTCGCCGACTCGCCCAGGTGCTCCACCAGCGGCTTGACGTCGGCCTTGAGACTACCGAAGAGGAAGCCGCGATAGGACTCGAAGCGCGCCACTCTGGTCAGGTCATGGGAGCCTTCGCAGTTGAAGCCTTCCGGGTAGCCGGCCGCCGCAGGGTCCTTCACCTTGAGCAGCTTGCCGGAGTTGTTGAAGGTCCAGCCGTGGAACGGGCAGGTGTAGCTTGCGCGGTTGCCGGACTTGTGCCGACAGAGCATGGCGCCCTTGTGGCTGCAGGCGTTGAGGAAGGCGTTGAGCACGCCGTCCTTGCTGCGCGCGATGAAGATCGACTGGCAGCCGATCATGGCGGTCAGGAAGTCGTTCTTCTCGGGGATCTGGCTTTCATGGGCGAGGTAGACCCAGTTGCCTTCGAAGATGTGTTTCATCTCCAGGTCGAACAGGCGCGGGTCGGTGAACATCTCCCGCCGGCAGCGATAGACGCCTTTGGCAGGGTCTTCCTCAAGCAGCGAACGCAAGTAGTCGATACCCAGGGACATGGCCGGGGCCTCCGTTGTTTTTGTTCAGGCAGGCTCAGGTTAGGGCTGGGTTCGGCGGGGCAATATCCGCTTTGTGCAGAGTGCTATCCGTTTTCTGCAGGTTTGCCGTGAAGCCGCAATGACGGCCCGCGCGAGCAGGCCGCCGGGGATTCAGAGGTGGAAGATGACGCCGTATTCAGCGGCCACTTCAACGGTCTTCGGCACGTCCACGGGGCCAGGCACAAGCTCGCGATCCAGGGCGCGGAACATCTCGATGGCCTGGCTCTGGGCGCCGGTGATTTCGAGCATCTCGCCACCGCCGGGGCCGAAGCTGAAGCCATGCAAGGTGCCGGCGGGAATATGAATCAACGTGCCGGCCAGGCAGGCGGCCGTGCGCTCGGCGACCGTGAAGACGACCGCGCCGTGGAGCACATAGAAGGACTCGTCCCAGTCATGGGTATGCGGCGGCGGCCCGGCGCCCTCCTCGCCTGCCTGGAAGGTGATCCGCTGCGCCGCCGAGTCGGTGTCGGCCACCAGCACGTTGATGCGGATGCCGACAACATTGAGGGCCGGGCTGCGCTCTCCCGGCGAGAGGATGAACGGGGTGGGATTCATGGACGCGACCTCCCTGGGGTTGCGCACGCATTGGTACGTGTATCCCAAGTACAGCCCCATCCGCGCAAGCGAAGCGGGGAATCGGAGGAACGGCAAGGTGGCATCGCTACTTCCGGCCACTTCGCAAACCGTCTGAAACGCCGGCCTGCCGGCGGATCACCGGCATGGTCCGCTCCTTCAGGGGGCGGAGATCAGCTGCGGCGCTTGAGTGTCTCCGATGGCAGCTCGCCGAACTGCTGGCGGTAGCCTTCGGCAAAGCGCCCGAGGTGCAGGAAGCCATAGTCCAGCGCCAGCTCGGTGACGTTGCGCACCGGGCAGGCCGGATCGCTCAGGCAAGCGCGGATGCGCTCCAGCTTGAGGCGGCGGATGTACTGGCGCGGCGTGGCACCGGCGTGCCGCTCGAACAACGCGTAGAGCGAACGCAGGCTCATGGAGGCCTGGCGCGCCAGGGCTTCGACGTCGATGTCCTCGCGCAGGTGGCCTTCGATGTAAGCCTCGATGCGTTCGAAGGAAGCGCTCGCACCGGCGATGGGTTCGCGGCTGACGTTGGTCTTGAGCAGGGTCAGCAGCTTGCTGGCAACTATCTGCTGGTAGTGCTCGTCGACCCGCGCCAGCCGCTCGCCGGCTTCGGATTCCTGGCAGACCATCGACAGCAGGTTGACGAAGCCTTCCAGTTCGCCCAACTGGTAGCGGTTCTCGGTGAAGCGCACACCGGCGCGCGGATGGCTCCAGCGCTGCTCGGCGCAGATGGCTTCGAGCAGGGTCACCGGAATCTTCAGGATGAATTTCTCGCAGTCGTCCGAGTAGGTCAGGTCGACCGGGTCGTCCGGGTTGATCAGCAGCAGTTCGCCCGGCGCCAGGTAGTGTTCCTGGCGCTGGCCACGCCACAGGCAATGGCCGCTGAGCAGTATCTGCAAGTGGAAGATGCTCTCCAGTGCAGGCGAGGTAACGCGCACCGCACCGCCGTAGCTGATGCGGCACAGGTCGAGGCTGGCGAAGCGGCGGTGGTTGAGGCTGGCCTGGGGATGACCGTGGGCTGGCAAACACAGGTCGTGGGTGCCCACATGCTGGTTGACGTAGCCGGATACCGCGTAAGGGTCGGCACGTTCGAACACGCGGCTGCGCTCGCTCAGCAGGCTTTGCATACAGGCACTCACTCTTGTGGTTGGCCGCGCTCTTCGTCGCGGCTCGTGCGCCCAGTCTATGCCGTGGCCCGGAATGCGGGCATCGGCCGGGATGGACGGTCGTGCGGGCAATCCAGATGCAAGGCAGGCCCGCGAATCCGCTTCACCCTAGGGACCGGCAGCCACTGGCGCAATTCGACCTGGGGCGCAGTGTTCGCCAATCGCACGCTTTCGGCGCCTGCTCATTGCCAGCAGGTGGTGCCGGTTCCCGTGCCAGTGTTGCTGCGAGTGCCGGCCTGGTCGAGGCTCAGGCTCAGGCACTGGGCATCCTTGGCCTGAGTTCCCTTGCCAGTGGCAGTCAGGGTGTAGGTGGTGGCCGTGACGTTGGAAATGGCCAGGCTGTAGTACTGCAGTGCGCTGACGTTGCTGGTCATGTTCAGCGCGGCGGCGGTGCTGGCGTAGGCGTTGTTCTGCGAGTAGTAGCGCTCCTGCCGGGCAGCCGCCTCGCTGAGCAGCGCCTGGGCCTCGACCCGATGGCTGCGCAGCACGTAGCGCTGGTAGCTGGGGAAGGCGATACCGGCGAGGATCGCCACGATCACCACCGCGATCATCAGTTCGATCAGGGTGAAGCCACTCTCGCGCCGCGTTTGCTTCATGCGTTATTCCTGTCAGTTGGCTGGCTGGATCTGCCAGGTGCGCCGGCCGCTGACCGCGCCGGTGTTGGTGTGGATGGCATCCGGCAGCAGGCTGCCGCCGCCCTCGGCGCCGGTGTAGGTGTAGCCACCGGAAACGGTGATATCGCCACCGCCGGTTATGAACGCCGAGAGCGCATCGAAGGTGCCATCGTTGGTCAGGTCGAAGACGTTGTACGGCGTCAGCCCGCCGCGCTCGGGATCGATCGCGTAGCGGGTTCCGGAGAGCCCGGCGGCGCAGGTGCCGGTTTGTGGCGTGGAACTGCTGAAGATGAGGCTGGAGCCATAGAGCGTCATGTCATAGATCTGCCGCTCGCCGGCCACCGGAAAATCGAAGTACCAGCCCCACTTGTTGACGTTGCCGTCAGCGGTGTTGCCGGAGGTGTCGTACCAGGCCACCTCGTTGTTGCTCAGGGTGTAGATCGAAGTGCCGCTTAAAGTGCCTGCCGTGAGCGTCTGCGCCTGCAGGTTGCTGCGCGTGCGCGCCGACGTCAGCGAGGAGGTGGTGGCTTCGCCGGCGACCTTGCGGTCCCAGATGCCGTAGACGCTCTGCGGCGCGGTGGAGGTCTTGTCGGCAGTGAGCAGGTAGCGGCCGGTGCCAAAGGCAACGATGTAGCCGATGCCGCCAGGATGGTCGACCAGGGACGGCGCGCTGGTGATCGGCTGGCGCGTACCGCTGGCGTTGCGCGCGACGTACAGCGGGCTGCCGCCGAAGGACACGGCGTAGCGCGCCTCCGAGGCGGTGCTGTTGAGCGGGTCGCCCACGCTGGTGTCGATCAGGTCGAAACGCCAGAGGTTGCCCAGCAGGTCGCCGCCGTAGGCGTAGTCGGCGATGCCGTCACTGTTGGCATCCGCCACGAATAGTCGCGACAGGCCGTTGTTGAGGGCGTCCAGCGAAGCGGTTTCGGCCGCGGTCAGGCTCGGGATAGCGGTGATCTTCTTCAGCAGCGCGCCGGTCTGGATGTCGATGATCAGCAGTGAGGCGGTACTGCTGCCGGTGTCGTAGCCGTTGGGCACCAGGGCTACCCACTTGCCGCTGTGCAGGCGCGCAATGGAAGGCCGCGCCGCCGTGTAGCCGAGGCTGCTGTCGTTGTCGCTGGTGAACTCCCAGAGCAGTCTGGGTGCGGTGGGGTCGGTGACATCGAGGGCAAATACCTCGCGGCCGCCGGCGCCGAGACTGCCCAGCAGGACCTTGTGCCAGGCCGAGCCGTAGTAGACGTCGGACACCACCGGCGTGCCGTCGACGAAATAACGGTGCTCGGTGCCTTGCTGCTTGCCGTAGTCCGGCGCGGTAAGGGCGTTGAGGTTGGGGATCACCGCGCTGGGGATGAAGGCGAAGATCTCGGCGCCGGTGGTCGCGTTGAAGGCGTGCAGCATGCCGTCGTTGGCGCCGACGTAAACCACCGAGGGCTTCGCCGCCAGCGCGGTGGCGAACGCCGCATAGGTGGCGCTGCCCTCCAGGGCGTCGGCGCGCGAAGCCAAGTAGTCGGAGCCACTGACCAGCACGGGCGCCGAATTGATCATGTCGCCGAGCAATGTGGTTCGGGTGCGGAAGGTGTTGTTCTCACCGCGCAGAAAACCGACCCGTGCCTGCCCTTGGCTGTCCACCACGCCGGCAACGGTGCGGTTGAGTTGGGTCTGCTGGGCGGCAGTCAGGTTGCTCCAGTTGAATGGAGTGAGTGCGCCGCTCTTGGCGAACAGGATGTTGCGCGCACTGGGCGTGCCCAGTTGCGCCGATGCCCGCCACAGGGTGGTGGTGGTCGTGGTGATCGCCCCGGTGCTGCTGGTGGTCATGCTTCGCTGCTTCTTCAGCAGGTCGCCGGTCCAGTCGCCAGTGACGAAGCTGGTGCCGTAGGTGTAGCTGCCACTGTCCAGCGACTGCGAGTCCACCGCCACGGCGGCGACCGAGGTATTGAGTTGGAGTATGTCGTCGAATGCCGACTTGAGCTGGGAGGCCAGTTTGCCGGGGTTGCTGACCAGGAAGTAGTTGTCCGGCACGCCGTCGCCGTCGCGATCCCAGTTGATGAGGTCGGTCTTGCCGTACTTGGCGGCGTACCACAGGGGGTCCTGCAGGTTGGTCACCGCGGTGGTGGCCGAGGGCGTGAAATTGCGCGTGTGGTAGGCCAGGCGGTTGCCGCTGAGCGCCCCGCTGCTGCCGCTCAGGCCGGGCAGCAGAGCGCAGCTGATGCCGGTCGCCGCGCAATCGCCGGGAAACTTGCCGTCGGGGGTGTCGAGCCTGTTACGTACCGAGCCGTTGCCGCCGCCGGTGACCTCCAGGTACACGCCGTCCTTGGTGGTGCCGGCCATGGTGTAGCCCATGTGCGACTCGTCACCGGCCACCGAGTATTCGGTCTGGCTGGTCACGTCCACGGAGCCATCGCTCCTGGCCGTCACGGTATATAGCACGATGGCGTCCATGTCGTAGTCGCGGCCCTGGGCGGAGTCGTCGTAGACCACGCGGAAAGTGATGGAGGTGAGGTTGCCGGCGCCGTCGCGAGTCAGGGTGTCGATGTAGAAGCCGGTGATCTGGCTGACCACGCCCTGGCTGACGTTCATGCTGAACGGCACCAGGCGCAGCATGCCCTTGCTGGTCTTGATACGGATGTTGGGCAGGGTCGAGGACTGGGCGATGGAGAAGCTCTGCACCTTGTTCGAGCCCGCGGTGGTCAGCGCGTTCTGGCTGCCGAAGAAGGACACAGCCGAGGTCGCGTAGCTGCCCTGGCGCGTGGGCTCCTCGGCCAGTCCGCGAATGGTGGCGAAGCTGCTGGCAGTCTTGGCGGTGGGTGCCGAGTCATTGGTGCCGCCGGACTGGCCGACGTTCACCGAGGCGCTGCCGCCCACTTCGCGGCTCCACAGGGTGGCGCCGACGCTGGCGAAGTTGAAGCTGATGTCGTTGGTCGGCTGGCTGTCGGTGCCCAGGGGGCTGCCCGGCACATCCGAGTCGTAGCTCGGGTTGACGTCGCTCATCAGCGTCATGAACGGCCGGGTGCAGGACGGATAGGTGCTGTAGGGGTTGGCCCAGCTGGTCAGGCTGGAAAGGCCCACGTTGGTGTCGGCCGTGCCGGCCGCGTAAGCCGCGGTCGGCGCCTTGCCGGCGTAGTAGCGCAGGGTCTCGTAGGCCATCTCGCCCAGCGGGTTGCCCCAGTCGACGCACTTGCCGTTGGTCAGCGGATTGAGGTTGTAGCCGCTGGAGTCGGTGCAGCCGGCGGAGAACACCAGCCGGTCGAGGTTGGCGACAATGCCGCTGTTGTTTACGTAGCAGCGACCGTTGAGGCAGCCGGTGCCGGTGGTGGAGTCGGTCAGAAAGCGCCCGGTGGAGCTGTTGTACTCGTTGCTGAAGGACGCCGCCGCCTTGCGCACTACGCCGCCGCGCAGGTTGTTGGCGTAGGTGCCGGTGACCAGGCCGAAGTACATCTTGTCCGAGGCGCCATAGTCGTGCAGCACGCCCGTGGGCTTGTAGAGGCTGCCGTACTGCGCGCAGTTGCTTTCCCGCAGGCCGGCTACGCAGACCTGCACCCGGACGTTGAGATCGTAGGCGGGGACGATGGTGGCGTCGCTGTTGGTGGTGCTGGTGAGGGTATTGGTGCCCTGGGCCGACTCCCGCGAGACCCAGCCCCAGATGCGGTAGGTGCCCAGTGTCTGCTGGGTGCTGGTGATGACGCGCAAGCGGGGCACTGCTGCGCTGTTGTAGGCGCCCAGTGTGCCGCTGCCGATCGAGGTGTTGGCGAAGAGCACGTACTTGCCGTTGGTGGGAAGCGGGATCGGGGTGTAGTCGGAGAGGCTGTAGCCGTCGCGGGCGACGCTCAGATACTCCTTGCCCCAACTGTGCGCGTCGTTAGGGATGAAAGCCCGCTCGAGTACCGTGGAAAGGGTGCTGTCGGTGGAGCGATAGCCACCGTAGAGCACCTTGCGCAGCACGTCCTGGCGCGACATGGTCAGGTAGTTGAGGTAATCGCCGCTCCAACGTCCCACGGCGCTGGTGCACTTCTTGGTGCTCGTGGTGCTGGAGGGCGCGAAGGTGCCGCTGAGCACGTCGTAGACGTAGCACTTGTAGGAATCAAAGTAGCCGGTGTAGTCGATGCCGGGCTTGTAGTAGGTGTCCAGCTGGCCGTCACCGTCGATGTCGGAAGCGTCGTTGTAGGCCGGGAAGTACAACTTCTGGTCACGTCCGACGACCAGCATGTTCATCGGTGGGGCGATGTTGCTGACGAACAGCGGCGTCTGCGCCAGGGACGCCCCCCACGCCGGCGCGCCCGCCAGGCACACCAGCAGCAGGAACAGCGTCGTGCGCAGCATGCTCATTGAGCAAGCCATGGCGTCGGCATCCTTCGAGCACAACGATTCACGGGATCACCAGCCCGAAGGTCGAACGCAGGCACAGCGCATCGGCCCCGCAAGCCTTGCTCGTGGCGGTGCCCTTGTAGGCCTGCGAGTTGACCTCGTAGTAGTAGGTGCACCCCACCTGCCCTTTCGACAGGTAGGAGTTGGCGCTGCCACCCGCGCCACCCTTGCAGTTGTTCGAGATGTAGCGCAGGTACCAGCGCGCACTGCGCAGCAGGCTGGTGCCGCCGTCCATGCCGGAGTAGAGATTGGACTTGCTGAAGTCGGTGCTGTAGCTGATCGCCGCCGCGGTGAAGCAAGGTGAGGTGCCCGCCGTGCAGTTGTCCAACGCGCGGGGGCTCTTGCGCAGGCGCCCTTCCCCTTCGCGCAGCGCGGATTCGGCCGCACTCATCAGCCGCTGCTGCTCCAGGCGATTGCCGGTCATCCGCCCTTCCAGCTGCATGCCGCGCATGCCACCGACGGCGGCGAGGGTGATCAGCAACAGCATCACCAGTGCGACGAATAAAACCGCGCCGCGCTGCCGGCGGGAAGACAGTCGGGTCATGGCATCAGGTTCCTCAACATGCTGGTCCCGCTGACGATGCGCCGCACGGGCCCATCGCCATCGGTGCAAGCCTTGCTGCCGTACAGGTCCTGCCAGCGCTGACAGGTGGTGGCAGCCAACCTGCTGCTCACCGAGCCGCTGCTGGCCAGCAGTAGCGCGTAACGCAGGCTGCGCACTGTTTGGCCAGTGGCCGGCGTGGCGACGTACTGCGTCACCTGGCGATTGAATTCGTCGCTCTCGCTGTCCACTCCGAAATCGAAGCGCAGCGCCACCACGTTCTCCACCAGGGCGCTGCCGTTACAGGTCAGTTGACCGTTGCCCAGGGTGAATTTCTCGACCACGTTGTTGCTCGGGCTGTAGTTGCTGTAGGGCTTGTTCACCCCGGCGCGGCTGGCCAGTGAAGCACCGGTGCAATCGACATCGGTAGTGTCGCGCGGCTGGTAGCGCAGGCAGACGGTATTGGCATCTACCCGCACCAGTGCCTGACCGGCTGCGAAGACGCAGCCGTTGCTGGTCTGCGCGGGAAACGCGGCGGTCATCCGCGAGGACGGCAGGCGCCGGTAACCGGCTTTCGACAGGCGTGCGTCGAGCATCTGCTGGGCGTAGCGCGCGTTGTCCTGGTTCTGCGCCTGGCCATCGAAGTAGCGCGAACGGTCCTGTCCATCGAGGAACATCTGGGTGATGCCCAGGATCAGGAACAGGCTCAGGCCCATGGCGATCATCAGCTCGATGAGCGTCACCCCAGCCTGCGCACGCACACCCGGCCCGCGCATCCTAGGGTTCCTCCCGCAGTACGTAACGGCAGATGGTGTTATCGCCGGTGGCGTTGGCGTCCAGGCACTCACCGGCCTTCACCCGCCAGGCCAGCTGGATCTCGATGGCCGACCCGCTGTTGCTGCACGTGCTGCTGCCATTGGTGCGGCAGACATGGAACTCGCCAGCCAGGTCCGAAGCACCCGGCAGCGCCTGGTTCACCCGCTGCGCCCAGCAGGCCAGGCGCTGGCTGGCAGTCAATTTCGCCAGTGACGCGCAACTGCCGGGAGCGATGGGAAATGACGCGCTGGCGGCCTTGTAGTAGCCCCAGCTCGACGGTGGCACCACCTGCGCCACGCTGCCGTCCTGGGTGGAATAGATATCGGTGCGCATCATCTCCATCAGTTCGTCCGCCAGTTCCGCCGCACTACTACGCAGGATGGTGTCCTGGGCGTAGGCGATGGTTCGCCCCTGCATCGCCAGCATGCCGAGCACGCCGAAGCAGGTGACCAGCAGAGCCACCATCACCTCCACCAGACTGAAACCGGCCACGCTGTGTCTCGCCATGCTCCGTCTCATTGGCCGGTCGCACTCTGCAGGCTGATGTAACCCGAAGCAGCCACCTTGATGCTGAACGCCTTGTTGGTGCCATCGCTGGATATGCCCAGATCAGCCGCTGCGGCGCTGCCATCGGGCTTGAACGAGAGGTTGTTGACGCTGCTACTGATACTGAGGCTGCTCGGCAGGTCCAGGCGCTGGCCCACCGAGGTGGCGGTGATGGAGCCACAGGTGCTCGCGCGCACCACCACCCACTGCAGGTTTCCACTGCTGGGGCAAAGCGTGAGGGTCTGGCGGGAATTCACGGCGTCGGCGCGGGACGCCTGGAGCAGCCGGTAAAGCGTCGAGGCGCCACTCTGCACCCGGCTGGATTCGATCAGGTAGCGGAAGCCTGGCAGGGCCACGCCGGCGAAGATCGCCAGCAATGCGACCGCCACCATCAGCTCCACCAGGGAGAAGCCTTCCTGGCGTCCGGGGCCGCGCCGCACTATCGGGCGGAAAATCGAGCATCCCACTGCATGAAGAACCATGAACTTTTCCAACGATGGTCAGGTGGCTGGCTCAAACAGGAGCCCCCTTGCGGGTGCCAAGACAAAGATTGGCTACTGGTCCGACAGCAATTTCTTCAGGGAGTTGAATCCGATTAAGCGAAACAGGGGAATTTTTTCGACCGTTCACTCCTACTGGGCGACCGTTCATCCTCCTGGCGCCAGGGCAGCCGACATCGCGTCGAGCCCGACGGGCGCCTTGGGCGCCGGCGAACAGGAAGGCCGCGACCTTGCATCGCGGCCCTGTCAGAAGCGCCTGTCAGGTGGCGTCAGCGTGGCTCACCAGCCCCTTGATCAGCACCGCCGCGGTGGCGATGGCGGCAGGCACCATCAGCGCGGTCAGCACCTGCTCGAAGTTCCAGCCCAGGCCCAGCAGTGTCGCGCCTATCCAGGCACCGAGGATGGCACCAAAGCGGCCGATGCCAAGCATCCAGGACACCCCGGTGGCGCGTCCCTGGGTGGGGTAGAAGCGCGCCGCCAGCGACGGCATGGCTGACTGCGCGCCGTTCACGCACATGCCAGCAGCCAGCACCAGGGTCGCCAGCAGCGTGACGGTACCCAGGCTCTGTCCGACGAAGTAGGCGAACACGCCGGCCAGGCAGTAGAAGATGCCGATGACCTTGTGCGGGTTGAAGCGGTCCATGGCCCAACCCACCGCCACCGAACTGAGCACCCCGCCAAGCTGGAACAGCGCGCCGATGAACGCGGCCTGCTCCATGCTCGCGCCGGCATCGCGCATCAGCGTCGGCAACCAGCTGGTGAGCAGGTAGACGATCACCAAACCCATGAAGTAGGTCAGCCAGAGCAGCAGGGTTCCTGCGCTGTAGGTACCGGAGAAGATCACCTTGAACACATTGCGGCTCTGCACCGTTTTCTGCTCGGGCACGCTGAAGTCACGGGCCGCGACCACCTCGGCCGGAGCTATGGGCGCCAGCACGCGCTTAACCTTGTCCGCCCCGCGATTCCGCACCACCAGGAAGCGCGCCGACTCCGGCAGCCACACCAGCAACACCACCGCCAGCAGCAGCGGAAGCACGCCGCCGAGCAGCAGCAGGCTGTGCCAGCCGTAGGCCGGGATCAGCTTGGCGGAGACGAAGCCGCCCGACGCCATACCCAGGTTGAAGCCGCAGAACATGCTGGTCACCAGCAGCGACTTGAGGCGCTCGGGGGTGTACTCCGAGAGCAGCGTGGTGGCGTTGGGCATCGCCGCGCCCAAACCAATGCCGGTCAGCAGACGCAGCGCCATCAATTGCTCGAGGTTGCTGCTGTAGGCCGAGATCAGGCTGAACAGGCCGAAGAGGAACACCGCCACCACCAGCACGCCCTTGCGCCCGAAGCGGTCGGCCAGCGGGCCGGAGCCCAGGGCGCCGAACACCATGCCGATCAGCGCGGCGCTCATCACCGGGCCGAGGCTGGCGCGATCGATGCCCCAGTCCTGGGTCAGCGCCGGGGCAATGAAGCCCATTGCAGCGGTATCCAGCCCGTCGAGGAAGACGATGAGGAAGCACAGCAGCACGATACGGCACTGGTACAGCGACAGCGGCTGGGCGTTGATGAACGACTGGACGTCAAGAGTGCCGGCAGCGGGCACGTGGGCGGAACTGGTCATGCGAAGACTTCCTGCGAAGGCGTCGTCGCGGGAAGGCCGGCTTTATCGCCCTGCACTCCCGCAAGCTGGACAGGAATGAGGCGCGAGCCGATGGACGCACGAACCGGCAGATCGGACAGGCATACAGGGGCCATGGCTGACGCTCATTGTTGTTATTGCCCGTCCGGCTGGACGGGTCGAGCAACAGTACGAAGAGACGTAGAGCCGTTCAATTCGATAATCGCCACAGTGGGCGGTTAGCGAACAGGGAATGCCAGAGGCCGGCGAAAGACAGGCCAGCCTCCCCAGACTCAATGGAAAAGCCGCGTACCCAGCTCGCGACTGGCCTCCAACAGCACCGGCAGGAAGCGCGTTTCCAGCTCCTGGCGCGACACGCGGCCGGCGTGGGTGCCAACGTTCAGCGCGGCCAGCACCTGGCCGGCGGAATCCTTCAGCGGCACGGCGATGGAACGCAGGCCGACCTCCAGTTCCTGATCGATGATCACCCAGCCCTGCTGGCGGATCTCGGCGATGCTCGCGCGGAGCATTTCCGGGGTGTGCACGGTGCGGCTGGTCTTCACCTGCAGGTCGGCGTGGGCGAGGTAATCCTCTAGCGCGTCGTCGTTCAGCCCGGCGAGCAGGATGCGACCCATGGACGTGCAATAGGCCGGCAGGCGGCTGCCGACGCTCAGGTCGACCGAGATCAAGCGCTGCGGCGTGGCCGAGCGGGCGATGTAGAGAATCTCGTCGCCTTCCAGCGTTGCCATGGAACAGGCCTCGTGCAGTTGCTCGCTCAAGCGGTCGAGGATCGGCTGGGCGGTGACCGCCAGGGGCGTCGAGGACAGATAGGCGTGACCGAGGGTCAGCACCTTGGGCAGCAGCGAATAGGTGCGACCGTCGGAGGTCACGTAGCCGAGCTTCATCAGCGTGTGCAGGCAGCGGCGCACGGCGGCGCGCGGAATCTCGGTACGGTGACTGATCTGCGCGATGGTCAGGTGGCGCTTGCGCTCCTGGAACGCATGGATCACCGCCAGGCCACGGGCCAGCGAAGTCATGAAATTCGGGTCGCCGGTGAAGGCTTCGATGCGCTTGGCGGGCGAAGCGATGATTGGCGGCGCGAGGGGCGGCAGGCTGGCACGGGGAGCGTCGGTCATTGTTGTTGTCCTGGCAGGCGAATTTCGGGCGATTATCGACACGCGCGGGCGATTATCGCAACACGACTGACCGATTATCGAACAGAGCTTCTCCCCACCCGGAAATGCCCCTCCTTCGCCTGAGCGTAGGAGCGGACTCCATCCGCGATGGCTTCCCACTGGCACTTGGTGTAGGGGTTGGTTCGCGAGCAAGCTCGCTCCTACGAAAAGCGCGGCGGCACGGACCTGTAGGACCGAGGGGAGCGCCTAGCCCTTGCTCGCGAACATACCTTGCCAAGCCCGCTCGCAGCCTCTACAGCGGCTCCAGCTTCAACTGCCGCAACCGGCTCAGTGTGCGCGAGAAGTCCAGCGCCGCCCCGCCCGCCGCCAGCTCCTCCAGCGACACCGTGGCGAACAGCTGCAGCTTCAGCTGCCGGTCATAGGCGATGTCGATGAAATTGAGGAAACGCATGCTCACGTCCGGCGGATAATCCGCCAGCGGGCCGAGACCGCTCACCGCCATGCGCGGGTAGTGTTCGATCAGCCACAGATAGTCGCTAGCCGAGCGCGGGCGTTCGAACATCTCGCTGAAATCCATCCACGCGCAGTGATCGTCGTGGGCGTGCACCTTCAGCGGGTGGTGATTGACACTGAGCACCTCGTCGAACTTGGCGTCCACCGCCAGCCCCAGGCGTGAGCCGATCAGCTCCAGGTCATCGGCACGAGCCGGCCAGAGGAAGCTGCCCCACTCTTCCAGCGAAGTGCTGTGCTCGCGGTAATCCTGCCCGGCATCCACCGAGATCACCTCGAAGCGTTTTTCGATCAGCTCGATGGCCGGGCGGAAGCGCTCGCGGTACAGCGGATTCGGACAGAGGTTTTCCGGCTCGTAGTTGGACGTACAGACCACGCCTACGCCCTCATCCACCAGTACCTTCAGCATTCGCCCCAGGAGCATGGCATCGCCGATGTCGTGCACGTGGAATTCGTCGAAGCACAGCAGCCTGGTTTCTTCAGCGATGGCGCGGGCGACGCGCACCAGCGGATCGGACTGCCCGGAGATCGCCAGCATGCTCACCTGCAGTTCCTGCAGGAAGGCATGGAAGTGCACCCGGCGCTTGGCCTGGGTCGGCGCGGCGGCGAAGAACTGGTCCATGACGAAGCTCTTGCCGCGCCCTACGCCTCCCCACAGGTAGACGCCAGCCACCGGCTTGCGCAGGAAGCCGTGGCGGCCGGCGAGGAAGTCGTCAAGCCAATTGGCGAGGTGGTCCACCGCCGCAGTCTGTGCCTCGTCCGCCCGATAGCCGCGCTCGTCGAGCGCGGCAGCGAAGTGCCGCCGGACACGGTCGGCGACCGGTTCGGCGGATGTCTCGTGAAGTCGCGTATCAGAAGTCAAAGAACACCGTTTCCGCATTTCCCTGGACGCGGATATCAAACCGGTAAGCGAGCCTCCCGTCCACCTCGCAACGCTTTGCAATGAGGGTTTGCCGACGTTCGGGCTGCTCGATGAGGTTCAGGACCGGGTCCACGGCGTTGGCCTGCGCCTCATCTTCGAAGTACAGGCGGGTCTGCAGGTGGATGTTGATGCCACGGGCAAACAGCGAGACGTTGATGTGCGGCGCCATGGGCACGCCGGCGGCGTTTTTCACCACGCCGGGCTTAATGGTCTGCACCTGCCACTCGCCGGCATCGAAGGTCGTTGCCGTGCGTCCGAAGCCATTGAAAGGCTTTTCCAGATCGTAGGCCGTGTCGTACACACCCTCGTGATTCGCCTGCCACAGCTCCAGGAAAGAATCGCGGATCAGGTGGCCGTTGCCGTCATAGACGTGACCGATCAGCAGGATGTGTTCGCCGGGCGTGCCGGGCTTGGCCATCTCGCTCCAGATTTCCTGATCACGGGCGGGGTTGCCGGCGGCAGACAGCGCCAGGCCGATGTGCACATAAGGGCCGGCAGTCTGCGAGGGGGTTTCCGGCAGCAGTTCGATAGGCATGGTCGGTCCTCCTCACTTGTTCTCGAAATGGGTCTTGCGTTGGCCGCGCAGCACGATGTCGAAGCGGTAGGCCAGGCAGTCCATGGGGTTGGCGTTACTCATGTCGAGCTTCGCGATCAATGACTCCACCGCGTCCGGGTTGGCGATGGACTTGACGATGGGGCACATCGGGATCAGCGGGTCACCCTCGAAGTACAACTGGGTGATCAGGCGCGTGGAGATCGACGGGCCGCTGATGGAGAAGTGGATGTGCGCCGGACGCCAGTCGTTCGGGCCGTTGCGCCACGGGTACGGACCGGGCTTGATGGTGCGGAAGATGTAGCGCCCTTCGCTGTCGGTCAACGCCCGGCCGACGCCACCGAAGTTCGGATCCAGCGGCGCAAGATAGCGGTCGTTCTTGTGGCGATAGCGGCCGCCGGCGTTGGCCTGCCACATCTCCACCAGGGTATGTGGCACCGGTTTGCCGTACTGGTCCATGACCCGGCCGGAGACGATGATGCGCTCGCCGATGGGCAGGCCACCGTTGTTGAAGTTGAGCAGCAGGTCGTTGTCGTGCTCACCCATCTTCAGGTGCGAGAAGTCCGGGCCGCTGGTTTCGGAGACCGATTGCGGAATGCTCACCAGGGCCTGGCGCGGGGACCGGGCGATGGAGGTTTTGTAGTCGGGCGTGAGGGCTTTGGGGTGCCAGTTTCGGTCACGAATGACGAAGCGGCTGTTTTCCGCGTCGGACATGTCGGTCTCCTCTTGTTGGATTTATCGGAGCCTGTTGCATCAGGCAGTGCGGCGGAGTGTCGCCCGCATGCCCGGTGCCGAAAACTGAAAAGATGCTCACAATCCATAACCATTTAGTTATGGATAAGCACCCTCGCGGTACGCTTCGCCGACCTCACGCAGCACCTCCAGGCACCAGTGCGCACCCAGCGAAAGCGGCAACGTCGAGTTGCTGCACACCCCTACCGAACCGCCCGGCTCCTGTACGTCCAGAGGCAGTTCGAGCATCTCGCCGGAGCGCAGGTCCAGGCGCACCGAATCCAGCGGGGCGATCCACAGCGCGTCGCTGGTCAATACATAACGGCGGCTGAGCACCGTGGACAGGGTTTCCAGCCGGCGACGGGGCTGGCCGAGGCCACTTTGCACCAGCAGGCTGTCGGCGGACTTGCGAATGGTGGTGCCGGCCAGTGGCATCACCAGCGGCCAGTCGTCGAGCGCCGAGGGCGGCAGTGGACGGCCCAGCAGCGGATGGCCGGCGCGGGCCACCAGGGTCATGGATTCGCTGTACAGATGCTCGAAGGCGAGGCCCTGGATCTGCGGGCTTTCAGTCATTCGGCCGACCACCAGGTCCAACTCGCCCACCCGCAGTTGCGAGAGCAGATGCGCGCTCGGCCCGGTCACCACGCTGACCACCAGCGCCGGGTGGCGCTCGTGCAGGCGCCGCACCGTCTCCGGCATCAGCAGGCTTTCCACGGTAGAGAGCACGCCCAGGCGCACCGTGCTGGAGGCGTACTCACCGCCGCGCAGGCTGTTCACGCCGTCGCGCAGCGCCTGCACGCAGGGGCCGGCGTAGCGCAGGAAGGCCACGCCGGCCTCGGTCAGGCTGGCGCCGCTCTTGCCGCGCTCGAACAGACTGGCTTCGAGCAGGTTCTCCAACTCCTTGAGCGTCTTCGAGATGGCCGGCTGGCTCACCGCGAGGGCGTCCGCCGCGCGGGCCAGGCTGCCTTGGCGGGCCACTTCGAGGAAACACACCAGGTGGCGGAACTTGATACGCGAATCGATATTCATGGCAGCTCAACGCGGCTCGCGGAACGCGCGGGGTGAAACCCCGGCGTAGCGCTTGAAGAATCGGGAGAAGTAAGCGGGTTCGGAGAAGCCCAGGCTGTCCGACACCTGCTGGATGGTCATGGCTGTGTACACCAGGTTGCGCTTGGCCTCCAGCAGCAGGCGCTGATGGACCATCTGTAGGGCGGACTGCCCGGCCAACCGCCGGCACAGCGCATTGAGGTGCGCGGCGCTGATACCCAGCGCCGCCGCGTAGTGCTCGATGGGACGGTGTTCGCGGAAATCCTGTTCCAGCAGGCGGGAGAACGCATGCATATGCTCGACGCCGCGATCCTGCTGGCTCGCCTTCGCGCGGGCCTGTTCCAGTGCCTGGCGGCTGAGCCAGACCAGCAGCATATTGAGCAGCGACTGCAGCATCAGGTCGCGACCCGGCGCCTGCCGGGCGTACTCAACGTCGATGGACTCGAACAGCGCATCCAGCTGGCGCTTGCCATCGCCCACGCTAAAGCACGCCGGCTGCTCCAGCACCGGGCTCTGCAGCAGTCCGCCAAGCTGCTCGGCCAGCGGCAGGCCCATGCTCAGCACCCAGCCCTGCACGTCCTCGGCAAAGCGGAAGCCGTGCACCGCGAGCGCCGGCGTGACCTGCAGCGAAGCCTCGCGGACCAGCGTCACCCGCCCCTCCACTTCCAGCTCCGCCGCGCCCGATTGCACATAGAGCAGTTGCACCAGGTCCACGTGCCGGTGCGGGCGGATTTCCCAGTCGTGCAGGCGGCTGCGCGAGGCGATGGATTCGCAGTGAATCAGGTCCGGCGTCGGCCACACCGTCGTCTCGCCATAAAGACGGAACACCGGGACCGGCGTGTCAGTGCGTTGTTCGATCACCGCCCACATCCATGAAAAATCCAAGAATACTGTTGGAAATTACCTTCAAAGGCCGATCCCATCCACAAAAAATGCAGGAGACAAAAACAACAGCGCTCTCCAAGGAGCCACCCATGAAGACTCAAGTCGCCATCATCGGCGCCGGCCCCGCCGGCCTTCTGCTTGGCCAACTGCTGCACAAGGCTGGCATCGACACCGTGATCCTCGAACGCCAGGCACCTGACTACGTACTCGGCCGCATCCGCGCCGGCGTGCTGGAACAAGGCACCGCCGACCTGCTGCGCGAAGCCGGCGCCAGCGCCCGGATGGACGCCGAAGGCCTGCTGCATGACGGCTTCGAACTGGTGCTCAACGGCCGCCGCGAGCGCATCGACCTCAAGGCCCTCACCGGCGGCAAGCAGGTGATGGTCTACGGCCAGACCGAAGTCACCCGCGACCTGATGCAGGCTCGCACCGCCAGCGGCGCCCTGAGCGTGTACGAAGCAGCCGACGTGGAGCTGCATGACGTCACCAGCGAAAAGCCCTACGTCACTTTCACTCACGAGAGCGAACGCGTGCGCCTGGACTGCGACTACATCGCCGGCTGCGACGGCTTCCACGGCGTGGCCCGGCGCAGCATCCCCGCCGAGCGCCTGAGCGTCTTCGAGCGCGTCTACCCCTTCGGCTGGCTCGGTCTGCTCAGCGATACCCCGCCGGTCAACCACGAACTCATCTACGCCAGCAGCGAGCGCGGCTTCAGCCTGTGCAGCCAGCGCAGCGCCAGCCGCAGCCGCTATTACCTGCAGGTGGGGCTGGAAGAGAAGGTCGAGGACTGGTCCGACGAGCGTTTCTGGGAAGAACTCAAACGCCGCATTCCCGAAGACGCCGCGGGCCAGCTGGTCACCGGCCCGTCGCTGGAAAAGAGCATCGCCCCGCTGCGCAGCTTCGTGGTGGAGCCACTGCAATACGGCCGACTGTTCCTCGTCGGCGACGCCGGGCACATCGTCCCGCCCACCGGCGCCAAGGGCTTGAACCTCGCCGCCAGCGACGTCGACGCGCTGCACCGCATCCTGGTGAAGGTCTACGGCGAAGGGCGCATCGACCTGCTGGAACAGTATTCGCCCATCGCCCTGCGGCGCATCTGGAAGGCCGAGCGCTTCTCCTGGTGGATGACCTCGATGCTCCACCAGTTCCCCGACAGCGACGCCTTTACCCGACGCATGCTGGAGACCGAGCTGGACTACTTCCTTGGCTCCGAGGCCGGCCGCACGACCATCGCGGAAAACTATGTCGGCCTTCCGTTCGAGGAAGTGATCTGAACCCCCTTCCGGGTCGTAAGCCCCGTAGGGCGCATAACGCGCCAGCGTTATCCGCCGTTCAATAGCCGGCGGATAACCTGTTCCAGGTTATTCGCCCTACGAATTTACCCAACGTCCACATACGGCCGCCGCAGCGAACCGCCCCCTTCGCGAGCAAGCTCGCTCCTACGAAAAGCCCCACCAACTATCCTTACCTCTCCAGCCACGCCGCTCGCCGCGACACCGCCGGAGGCCGTCATCGACCCGGACGAAGCGAACTTCCTCAGCTACCTGCTTGCCGAAAGCGGCGACGGCGACGCGCGCGCCTTTGCCACGCTGTACCGCAACACGGCGTCGCGTCTCTACCCACTGGCGCTGAAGCTGAAGACCGACCAGGCAGAAGCCGATGCCCTGCTGGTCGACACCTTCCTCCACATCTGGACCGACGCCGACCGCTACCACCCCACGCGCATCTCTGCGCTGGACTGGATGATCGCCCTGCTCTACCAGCTCGCCGACCACCCTTCCCCGCCACCCAGCGACGAACCCTGGCCAGAACTGCCACCACCGGACGAACTCTGGCCCGCCATCCACGCGCGCATTCCCAATGACGAGGCCGACAGCCCCGGCCTGCGCTGGCCGCTGATCATAGCCAGCGTGGTCGGCGTACTGATCGGCGCGGCGATCTGCCTCAGCCTGCTGTTGGAACTGCGGCCCGCGTCCTAGGCATTCATCTGAAAGGCGATGGGTATCGCTGCCGCCACACCTAAATTCCCCGCGAAACCGCAAACACCCCCATCTAGGCCCCGTAACCCGCCATAAAAACCCTGAATTCCGTACGGCATCACCTTGCCAAGCCGCCGCGTACTTGGCATAAACGTCCGATTCTATTTCGCACACATAACAAGGAAGTTTCGATGCGCATTATCGGCCGCGTCCTACTTGCAGTCCTGCTGCTGCTTTTGCTCATCGTGGGCCTCGTCGCCTGGTACACCGCGCACCCCAATCTTCCCGAGTATTCCAAGCCGGAGAAGATGGTCCACCTCGACCAGTGGAGCCCGGCGGACCGCGAAACCTACTACTACACGCCCCAGGGCACCCAGGTGAAAGGCCTGCGCTATGACTGGTTCACCCACCTCGAGCAGCCCTTCAACAAAGACAAGTTCGCCAGCCCCGAGAACCTCGCACGCTTCGGCTTCCTGATCGAGCCCGAGCAGATCGGCCGCGACGCCGACGACACCCTGGCGGCCACCTCCAAGAACCCTGGCAACCTGCCGGTCGGCTTCGCCCGCCACCAGGACGGCGAGACCGGCACCTGGTATCTGGACATCACCTGCTCCGCCTGCCACACCGGCGAGCTGCGCTACAAAGGCACCGCCGTGCGCATCGACGGCGGCGCCGCCATGCACTCCATCGCCTCCACCGTGCCGACCCTGCGCGGCGGCGCGTTCGGTCAGGCACTGGGCGCCAGCCTCGCCTCCACCTACTACGTGCCGTGGAAGTTCGACCGCTTCGCCAAGGGCGTGCTGGGCGACCGCTATCCCAAGGGCAAGGCTGCGCTCAAGCGCGACGTGCGCAACGTGCTCGGCACCCTCGTCTCCACCGCCTGGAACGACACCCACCGCGGCCTCTACCCGACCCTGGAGGGCCCCGGCCGCGCCGACGCCTTCGGTCGCATCGCCAACAGCGTGTTCGGCGACGGTATCGAAGCCTCCAACTACCGCGTCGCCAACGCCCCGGTGAACTATCCGCAGGTGTGGGACATCTGGAAGTTCGACTGGGTGCAGTGGAACGGCTCGGCCATGCAGCCCATGGCACGCAACATCGGCGAAGCCCTCGGCGTCGGCGCCACCCTGCGCCTATTCGAGAGCGACGGCAAACCGGTGATGGGCGATGAGCGCTATGCCTCCAGCGTGCGCCTGCGCGACCTCTACACCCTGGAAGAGACTCTCAAGCAGCTCAAGCCGCCGACCTGGCCGAAGGAGGTCTTCGGCGAGATCGACCTGAAGAAAGCCTCCCAGGGCCGCGCCCTGTTCCAGGCCAACTGCGTGTACTGCCACGGCCCCCACGTGAAGGAACCCGGAGCCAAGGACTACATCGCCCCGGCGCGCGTGCCCGAGTGGCGCATGAAGATGGTCCCCACCAGCGAGATAGGCACCGACCCCACCACCGCCGACAACATCGCCGACCACACCTTCGACGTGCGCTCGCTGAAGTGGAACCTGGAAGAGCTGAAGAACATGAACGTGCAGCTCTACCCCGAGAGTAAAGAGCAGCCGGACCTGTCGAAGATCTCCGCCGCCAAGGGCCTGGCCTTCGTCACCGCTTACGTCGAGCAGCGCGCCTACCGTGACGCCCACATCAGCCCCGAGCAGCAGAAGGAGATGAACGGCTACGGCCTCGACATCGGCGTGCGCGAACTGCGTGCCTACAAGGCCCGCCCGTTGGACGGCATCTGGGCCACCCCGCCCTTCCTGCACAACGGCTCGGTGCCCAATCTGTTCCAGATGCTCTCCCCGGTGGCCGAGCGCGACAGCCAGTTCTGGGTCGGCAGCTTCGAGTACGACCCGAAGTACGCCGGCTACCGCACCGAGCGCTTCCCCGGCGGCTTCCTCTACAAGACCAGCGTCACCGGCAACAGCAACGGCGGCCACGAATTCCGCGACGGCTGCCGCAAGGACGGTGTCATCGGCCGCGCCCTCTCGCCGGAAGAACGCTGGGCGCTGGTGGAATACCTGAAGGTGCTGGGCAACGCCGAATACGAAAACCGCCTCGATCCGAACGTCCCCACCCCACCGTGGACGCCGGGGCCGAAGTGCGAATGACCTGCGCCGGATTGATCTTCATAGGAGCGAGCTTGCTCGCGAATAGATTCCCCGGCAGCTCCGGCGCCGGGCGGGTTCGCGAGCAAGCTCGCTCCTACAAGTGAAGGCCAACTCCTAACCACCACCGAAACACCGAACCCATCCCCTCTCCCTTCAGGGAGAGGGCTAGGGAGAGGGAAACGCCCGGCACCAGGCCCACCTCGCTGCACCCGCAAGGGCCAGGGAACGGAATCCCCTCCATAAAAAGAACACGAAAGGACCCCGTGCCATGCGCTCCCTGCTCACCCGAATCTGGCTCTTCCTCGGCAAATGGCTCGGCCGTCTGCTGCTCGCCGTCGCCGCCATCGGCCTGCTCGGCTGGGGCATCGGCAGCCTCTACTACGCGTGGAAATTCTCCGGCCCCGTCTCCGCCCAGGAAGAAATCCCGCCGGGCGAGGCCCAGCTCACCCAAGCCATCATCGAAGACGCCGTGCGCATCGTCGAACAGCACCGCGACAACACCCGCGTACTGCGCGACGCCCACGCCAAGGCCCACGGCTGCGTGAAGGCCGAAGTCACCGTCAGCAGCGACCTCGCCCCCGGCCTGCGCCAGGGTGTGTTCGCCGAACCCGGCCACAAATGGCAAGCGATGGTCCGCTTCTCCAACGGCAACGCCTACCCGCAGTTCGACAGCGCCCGCGATGCCCGCGGCATGGCCATCAAGCTGCTCGACGTGCCCGGCGCCAAGCTGATGCCCGGCAAGGGCCACGACACCGAACAGGACTTCGTCATGTTCAACCACCCGGTGTTCTTCGTCCGCGACGTCGCCGAATACCGGCAGAACTTTGCAGCGCAAGCCAGCGGCCAGAAGGTCGCCGCCTTCTTCCCCAGCTGGAAGCCCAATACCTGGGAAATCCGCCACCTGGTCATCGCCCTGCAGACCCTCGCCCCCGCCCCGGACAGCCCCCTGCAGGCCGGCTACAACGGCATCGCCCCCTACAAGCTGGGCGAGGCCAACAACATCAAGTACCGCGTCATCCCGCTGAGCGAAGGCTGCCCGGCCTACCAGCTACCCAAGCTCAACGAGAAGCTGCCCAACTTCCTGCGTACCGCCATGTACCAGCAACTCTCGGTCGACCGCATCCCCGCCTGCTTCGCCCTGCAAGTGCAGAAACAGGACCCAAGCAAATACATGCCCATCGAAGACGTCAGCGTCGAATGGAGCGAGAAGGACTCCCCCTTCCAGACCGTCGCCACCGTCAGCATCCCGCCCCAGGACTTCGACAGCCGCGAACAGAACCTCGCCTGCGACAACCTCTCCTACAACCCCTGGCACGCCCTGCCGGAGCACCGGCCGATTGGCGGGATCAACCGGTTGCGGAAGGCGGTTTATGAGGCGGTGAGTGTTTATCGACATCAGAGGAATGGGGTGGGTGGGGAGTAAGGCTGCAAGGAGCATCCCCTGATGCAACAAACCGCTTGGAGCGAAAAATCAACACGGGGGAGATGACAACAAGCCCGCTAACATATGGGCTTGTTGACTTTTGACAATCTTCTCAGCGTTCTTTACAGGCGTTCAATTCGGCCTGCGTTTTCAGCTCAGCCTCGATACCCAGACGGTATTTACAGTAATCACGTACCGTAGCCCGCTCCAATGGGCTCAACTGATCAAGGGACTTGTCATCCGCATCACTGGCAAAGAGGTTCACAAACTCAATTTGTAACGAGGGATATTTCTTTATGAAGAAAACTCTCTTGTTGTCCTCGGCCCAACGAGTCTCATAAAACCCGACATAAAGGTGAGCTACGCATAGCATTAAAACGAGGGCGAAAAATTTTTTCATGATGTGGGCGGCGGAAGTAGATCCATTCTCTTGCGAATATTTTTCACAAGCTCCATTCCAACATTTCCTGGGCAGATCTTTCCTTCAGAGAGTTGATTAGGGTATTCCCGGTGGCCGCCAAAATGCTTAATGAAGAACACACTCTTCAACGCAGAGATCAAGGTTAACACCGAATCGATTTGCGCTTCCGGAATGGAATTTGTCGTATTCACGCCCAGAAACTCCAACCCTTGACGCCCCAAAGCAACAATATCTCCACCTTCGCCGGCGGTACTGAGGTTATTTAGCAAAACAATACCAACGACTCCTGTATTGTACTGCCTAACATGTGAACCTTTCAGGCGAATATCGCGCCCTTCATAAATAACACCATCGCAGCTGACACCAAAGTGATACGAAAAATCTTCGAACTTATCAATCTGTTCCTCTTGGGTTTCTCGCATTTGTTCCGCCCCAACGCCGCAAGAATAGCTTCGTCCGGCGTGGTGAAGGGCAATCATAGAGTAATCCCAGTCAGCTGCCGTGGCATTACCTTTTACAGCTCCCCACTCGGATCGTTCAACAAACTTACCACC
Source organism: Pseudomonas sp. NPDC086581 (assembly GCF_044746165.1). NCBI lineage: Bacteria > Pseudomonadati > Pseudomonadota > Gammaproteobacteria > Pseudomonadales > Pseudomonadaceae > Pseudomonas > Pseudomonas sp. NPDC086581. The sequence continues at coordinate 60,141 of NZ_JBIVBR010000013.1, forward strand.
AAGCTGACGAACTTTCCTGATAAGCGCCTCCCGAGTCGCGGCACGATCATTCACCGTAATGGCAACAATACTCGCGGGCAGACCAACCTTGACTTCCTGTGCTTTTTCTTTAGTCGTGAATTTTTTCCCGTTCATGTAATCGCCTCCGAGAACTCTGTCAACTCACGAAATGGGGACCGGAACAGGACATGAATCTCAATCACTGCGTCCTCCGCAACTGCGTCGACAGTCGCTACGCCATTGGCGTCTGTCAGGCCTGTCATTCGGAGCCCATCAATTAGCGCAATGAATTTCCGGCCAACCAGCGGCTGCCCAGTATTACTCTCGGTAATGGCAAATGACCTCGAAAACACTTGATTGCTCCTTTTCGGAGCCACAGCCAAGGGAGATGAGGGAACGACGCTTTCCACACTATTTACAGAATTGATGGAGTCTCGATCACACTGGTACGTAGCGTTTGGCAACGAGTAAATTAATCGCGCATTACAAGGACAAGTGCTGACGCTGTCTAAAGTACCGGCGACACGACAGCCAGCTACGTAGTTCTTAATCCCGCCAGCGATCACGTAGTGCTTGCCGTCTTTTCCACAGGATACGGCGTCGCCATCTCGCGCCACAGGCTCCCCGTACATGGAATACGCAGGGTGCCCCTCTAGTACCACCCCGCCGCAGGTTGTCTGATCACCTCGACGGATATAATGCCCAATCGCCATATCACTTCCTTAGAGATAGGAGTCAAGCAGTGAACGTAACCAAGGATTGGAGCCATTACTGTAGGCCTGATCCCAAATAAAACAGAGAATTCAGACTCAGAACCTGTAAGAAAGTTAAGATATTTCACTTACAAAAACTCTGCGAAAGAACTTGGCAATACTTGACTGTCATGAATGCCTTTACTTACTCTCCCTCCGCCCCGTGAAAACGACGGGGCCGGGATTAGCAGCCCGAAACCCTAGAGACAATCGCCGATCTGTATCGGCGGCCCAACCATTTGGGCCGTCCACCGGAACGCGGCGTGTTGGTTCGTGTGGCTGCTGATCCAACATCGTCCGTAGGTGGCCTGCTCGTAGTAAGAGATGCGACTGAAATGGACGATTCATCCCTGCCCACCCCTCTCCCCTTCCTCCGCAATCGCCGCACGCTGCGCGCCCTGCTGATCGACGATCAGGTCTGGTTCATCCTCTCCGATTTCTGCCGCGTGGCCGGCTACCAATATGAAGAGCGCATGGCCATGCGCCTGGCAGACGACCAGATTCGCCAGGAGCGGCTGCTGACCGAGGACGGCCTGGAACTCGATTTCGTGCTGCTGAGCGAATCCGCCGTGTACCAGGCGCTGGTGCTGTTCAACGTGCCGGACTTCGGTTCGCTGCGGCGCTGGATCAGCGGCACGGTGGTGCCGCAGGTGCGCAGCCAGTTCAACTCCGCCGGCCCGCGCCATGTGCAGCTGCAATTCGAACGGCAATGCCTGCGGGTGCTGGATTGGCAGGATGACCTGTGGGTGAGCTTCGGCGACCTGCCGCGCGTGCTCGGCGGGCGCTCGCCGATTGCCGGGCGTAGCGGCTGGCGAGGTTGGTCGAAGCGGCTGCGGACGTAGGGCGCATAACGCGGTACGCGTTATCCGCCGTGACGCTGTGGCGGCGGATAACCGCTTCGCGGTTATTCGCCCTGCGGGCTCACCGGGAAATGCCGTTCGTAGGATGGCGTGGAGCGCAGCGATACCCATCAATGCCTGGGCGCCGACAGCATGGATATCGCTACGCTTCACCCATCCTGCTGGTGCGTCACGTCGCGGTCGCGTCAGAGCTGCCCGCCCAGCTTCAGCAGGGTCATTATGAGCCCGCCGATGGTCATGAAGGACGCTAGCAGCGTGCCGAGGATCAGCGGGACGACGCCGCCCGGCGAGACGTAGGGTGTCACTTCCAGCAGGAAGCCGGAGCGGATGTGATACGGGGTCAGGCAGGTGATCCGGTAATCGCCGGGGTCGCTGCAGTGGAATTCGCCGAGGGGATTGCTGGCGTTGCCGCCCATGTCGCTGCGGCGCACGGTGAAGACGTTGAAGCGGCTGCACGCCTCGTAGGGCACGGGGTTGCCGGTGGCGCAGGCAGTGACGGCGAAATCTGCGTCGAAGTGCGCGGTACCGGTGACGACGGTAAAGGGCGGGAAGACGATATTGACCACGTAGCGCCCCGGTTGCGGCAGCGTCACCACCTCCGCGTGGGCGGGGTCGGCCCAGCGGTAGCAGAGGTCGGGTGCGATCACCCGGCGCAGCCCGCCGATGCAGCGGATCAGCAGGTAGCCGCCGAGCAGCATCACCAGCGGTGCGCTCCACAGCAGAGTCGAGGGTTCAAGGCTCATGGCGGGGTGTCCTGCCTGGGTTGAGGGCGGCGGGCATCTCAGCAGTGCCATCTTTCAATATCGCGCATGGGCGCTGCGCGGCGGTGGTGCAAGGTGATGCGCCGTGGAAGCGAGACGGCGGATAACCGCTACGCGGTTATTCGCCCTACAGGGGGATTTCCGACCGGCAACGGTGCTAGGCGTCGGCCAGCGGGCGCGGCTTGTTGACGTACTTGAAGGTGCCGGATGCGGTGGCGACGACCACGCCCTGGCTGTTGCGCAGCTCGCCCTCGCAGAAGGCGATGGAGCGGGTGTGGTGCTGCACCTTGCCGTGGGCTTCGAGTACTTCACCGACTTCGCCGCCGGGGCGCAGGAAGCTGGTCTTCATCTCCACGGTCACCACGCCGCGATGGGCTTCGTCGGCATCGCTGGCGCTCAGGGCCATGGCGACGTCGAGCAGGGTCATGATCAGACCTCCGTGCGCGTTGGCCCAGCCGTTCACGTGCTGCGGTTCGACGCGTATGACCAGGCGGCCCGGCCCGTTTCCGTCTTCCGCCGGAGCGTGGCGGAACTGCAGGAAATCGAGCATGGGAATGGCGATGCCACGGTGGGCGGTGTAGAGCTTGAGCTGGTCGATATCGAGGGACATGGGGCTTCCTGGTGCACGAGTGAGGCCAGGCGATGTTCCCCGCTCCGGCCGGCGGATCGCAAGCCCGAAGTAGCTTCATGCATGACAGGAATGCTCGCCAATTGCAGCACTCAGGCGAACAATCGACACCACTCGCCCCGGGTGGTCAACGTGACCGGCGGGTGCCGTTCTTCTTTTCGCTCTGGCGCTCGACGGCCTGGACGAAGAGTTCCTCGACCAGCAGGGACTGGATGGGCGCGCGGGTTTCCAACGACAGGCTCATCGATTCCAACTTCTGGTTAACGCCGAGGCGGGCGATGCCGCACAGCAGGATGCGCTGGGCGCCGAAGATGCTGCCCTTGTCGACCAGAACTTCACGAGGTTTTTCGCCGTCCAGGTAGCTGACCTTGAGGGCGATGGCGGTGTCGTCGCGCACAGCCAGGTTGAGCCAGGTGGCGACGTTGAACTCGACCACCCAGCCCAGACCGGTCTTCTTGGCCACGGCTTCACGGACCAGATGAGCGGGAACCGGACCCAGGGGGGTGCTGTGGTTTTCCATGGGGCTACTTCTGACTGCAGGGGTAGAGCGAAATGCACTATCGGAAGACTCGATTTTATGTGAAGCAGTTCAAGTTTTCAGTCGGATTTTTGTAAGACAACCGCTATTGAGTATGCGTGACGTTACAGAAGCGAGCCGCTCTGGAATGCGACTCTGCTGCCTGAATGAGCTGAAGGAAGTGCCGCGGTAGCTACGGAATACCGAATACGGTCCGACGAAATGAATGAGAGGGCTCGTCGTCACGCAAGGCCGCTCCGGCGCCATGCCGAATCGACCTTGCCGTGTCTCCTTGGCTGGCGCAGGCGCCAGTGAGGCCGGGCCCTGGGGCCCGCTTGCTCAGGCCACGCCAGCAAAAATGCGGGGCCTGTGTTCGCCCGAGCGGTTCTTGCGCACTTCCCGGCGCTCTCTGAAATCCAGTTCTTCCAGGGCGTCCATGCGTTCCTGCAGGTCTTCGATGACCTGCGGGGTCAACAGCTTGCGATGTCGAGTCATACGCACCTCCTGCGTGCTGATGCTCATTAATTGGACTAGCACGCGGGTACGAAGATTCAACATCCAGGCGGGACGGATTGACCAAACGGTCAGGCGGGCGAGGTGTAGGAACACCACGCGAAAGTGACATGGCTGACGAACAACCTGTAGGAGCGAGGGGACGCCATTGTTATTGCTCGCGAACGAGTTCCCCTGCAGCGCCAACGTTGAGCTGTTCGCGAGCAAGCTCGCCCCTACAAAGAGCCTGTACCACGGCGTACAACCACGAACGCTTGTACGCCTTACGAATCAACGCAATTCGTCGATCAGGTCCGCCACCGTCACCAGCAAGGCTTCCGCCAGCGCCTTCGAACGCGTCCCGCTCCACCCGGTGCGCGCATTGGGCGACAGGTTGTGGTCCTTGAACGGCATCTCCAGAGTCAGCGACAGGCAGTCGTAGGTACGGCCGACGTGGTTGCAGGCCAGGGTCAGGTTGGCCTGGCCGGGAGCGTCCTTCGGGTAACCGTGCACGCTCTGGAATTCGCCGTTGGCTTCCAGACGCTCACGGAACAGGCTTTCCAGGCGCTCCAGCCGGGGCGTGAACTCCGGGTTGCCTTCGCAGCCGGCGGCGAACACGAAGGGGATTTCCTCGTCGCCGTGTACGTCGAGGAATAGGTCCACGCCGTATTTGGCCATCTGCTGCTGGACGAAGAGCACTTCGGGGCTTTCCTCGGCGCTGGGCGCGGCCCAGGCGCGGTTGAGGTCCTTGCCGGCGGCGTTGGTGCGCAGATGGCCGTGGAAGGCGCCATCCGGATTCATGTTCGGCACCAGGTAGAAGTCGGCGCGTTCCAGGAGACGCTGGACTTCGACGTCGCTGGATTGCAGGCGCTCGATCAACCCTTCCATGAACCACTCGGCCATGTGCTCGCCGGGGTGCTGCTGGGCGATCAGCCAGATCTTGCGCGCGCCTGCCGCGCCTTTACCGATGCGCAGCAGGGGCAGTTCGCGGCCTTCGAGGCTGTGGCCGGTGGCGAGCAGTTCGGCGCCATTGTCCTGGGCGCGCTTCACCAGTTCAGCGTGGCGTTCACGGCTGTAGGGCTCGAAGTAGGCGAACCAGACCTGGGGCTGCTCGGCATCGAGGCTGAAGTGCAGGCCGTTGGAGTCGTAGGTGCTGGGCACACGGAACCAGTCACGCTGATCAAACGAAGCCACGGCGTTGTAGCCCGGCCAACCGCCGGTGTAGCTGGAACCGGGCGTGTTGGTCAGGCTGAACTGGTACTGCTGGCCGGGTTCGAGGCCCTCGGCCTTGAAGTGGAACCACTGGAAGTGCGGGCTTTTGGTGTCCGGCCGCAGTGCCAGACGCACGTGGCGCGGGTCGCTGTCGTCGATGACCTGGATGTTGCCACTGTCGAAATCGCAGTCGATCTTCATGAATTCTCCGTAGGCGCACGAACCTGAGGCGCCAAAGCCCCACATTTTCGCCCTCCCCGCCGCTCCTGTCATGTTCGCGTGACTTGTGCCGCCACATACATTATGTTCGTAATATAAATCAGGTAACGCTATTCCCAGGCCCTGTGCTGGTGATCCGGCGGGCACGGACTAACCTCGAGTCACCCCTTTTCCAACTGCGGAGAACACTGCATGAGCGCATACGATGTGATCGTCATTGGCGGCGGCCCCGGTGGCTACAACGCTGCGATTCGCGCGGGCCAGCTAGGTCTGAAAGTCGCCTGCGTAGAGGGCCGGGAGACCCTGGGCGGCACCTGCCTGAACGTCGGCTGCATGCCGTCCAAGGCGCTGCTGCATGCGTCCGAGTTGTATGAGGCGGCAGCCGGCGGCGAGTTCGCCAACCTCGGCATTCAGGTCAAGCCCAAGCTGGACCTGGCGCAGATGATGAAGCAGAAGGCCGAAAGCGTGACCGCGCTGACCAAGGGTGTGGAGTTCCTGTTCCGCAAGAACAAGGTGGACTGGGTGAAGGGCTGGGGCCGCATCGACGGGCCGGGCAAGGTCGAAGTGACCGGCGCTGAAGGCAGCAAGACCACGCTGACCGCCAAGGACATCATCATCGCCACCGGCTCGGAGCCCTCCCCGCTGCCGGGCGTCGAGGTGGACAACCAGCGCATCCTCGATTCCACCGGCGCGCTGTCCATCCCCGAGGTGCCCAAGCACCTGGTGGTGATCGGCGCCGGCGTCATCGGCCTGGAGCTGGGCTCGGTATGGCGCCGCCTGGGCGCGGAGGTCACAGTCATCGAGTACCTCGACCGCATCTGCCCCGGCATGGACCTGGAAACCGCCAAGACCTTCCAGCGTGCGCTCACCAAGCAGGGCATGAGCTTCAAGCTCGGCTCGAAGGTCACCCAGGCCAAAGTCAGCGGCAAGCAGGTGACCCTGAGCGTAGAGCCGGCCGCCGGCGGCGCGGCGGAGTCGATCGAGGCCGATTATGTATTGCTCGCCATCGGCCGCCGCCCCTATACCCAGGGGCTCGGGCTGGAGAGCGTGGGGCTGACCACCGACCAGCGCGGCATGCTGGAGAACCACGAGCACCGCAGCAGCGTGCCGGGCATCTGGGTGATCGGCGACGTCACCTCCGGCCCGATGCTCGCGCACAAGGCCGAGGACGAAGCCATCGCCTGCGTCGAGCTGATCGCCGGCAAGGCAGGGGAAGTGAACTACGACGTGATCCCCAGCGTGATCTACACCCACCCGGAAGTCGCGACCGTGGGCAAGACCGAGGAACAACTCAAGGCCGAGGGCCGCACCTACAAGGTGGGCAAGTTCCCCTTCACCGCCAACAGTCGGGCGAAGATCAACCACGAAACCGAGGGCTTCGTAAAAGTGCTGGCGGACGAGCGCAGCGACGAGATCCTCGGCGTGCACATGATCGGGCCGAACGTCGGCGACATGATCGCGGAGTACTGCGTGGCGATGGAATTCCGCGGAGCCGCCGAGGACATCGCACGCACCTGTCACCCGCATCCGACCCGCTCCGAGGCATTGCGCCAGGCAGCGATGAATGTGGACGGCTGGGCCATGCAGGCCTGACCGCCCGTCGCCTCTGACGAGCGGTAGGTGCGGCGCGACAGCGCACCCATCCTAGCGCTGCAGACCACGGCAGACGGGGCCTGCAGCGTTTAACATGGATTAATTTGCGACTACTTTGTGTACAAACGCGACATAGGCTGTGACTTTCTTCGACTCTGAAACCATCAATTGCGTGAACGAACACGAAAGTGGATGAACCGCTTTCGCCATCTTCGCAATGGATTACCGCAGAGAGATCACAACCATGCATGCGACTCTTCGTTTCAACGAGGCTCTGCTGATCACCGGACGAGCCTTCCAACCCTTCCACTGCGTGACCTGGGTTGACCAAGGGGGCGACGGCAGCCTCGACCTGTCCGTCCTGGATCGTACCGGTGCCCGTCTGCTGGGCCTCACCCGCATTCCCAGCTCCGCCTACTCCGACCCGGAGCAGCTCGAAGGCCTGCTGAACCAGGCACGCGACGAACTGAACCGCGAAGGCTACCGCCTGCAGGAATGGCATATGCCCGCCTGAGCGACCGACAGGTACCCCGTTGAAGCCCGGCCCGCGCCGGGCTTCTTCGTTTCCGACGCCAGCCGTCGGCCCCCGCTCAATTTCCCGCCTCCCACGCCGATAGCAGATTATCGGTTGTCGTCCGGGCTCCATCGTTTCAGCTTCGAATCCGAACCCTGGCTTTCCGCTCGTCAGAATCCGCTCTAGTGGCGCGGGTTTCGCGGGCGCCATGACCGACAATGATGGCAATTTGCAGCCATCCTGTGATTTGCTTCGCACTGACTCCCCAGTCTCGTCTTCCACCGGGCCTTCGGCACGCAGTACGGTCTTCGTTCAATGCTCGATCTGCAGCGATATTTCTACAGCGGCGACACCCCTTCGCTGCTGGTTTTCGGCGAGCACAACCCGGCGCTGGTAGCGCTATCCATCCTCATCGCCATCTTCACTTCGGCCATGGCTCTGCAACTGTCGGGCGTAGCGCGGCTGGCGCGCAGCCCGTTCTACCGTCAGTTGGCCATCGGCACCGGCGCGGTGGCGTTGGGCGGCGGCGTTTGGGCGATGCACTTCATCGGCATGCTGTCCTTCCAGCTCTGCGCGGCGGTGCGTTATGACCCGCTGATTACCCTTCTCTCCGGCCTGCCGAGCCTCTTCGCCTCGTGGATCGCCCTGAACCTTCTGGCTCGGCGCAACGTCAGCCGCCTACAGCTGATCGGCGGCGGCATTCTGGTAGGCGCCGGCATCGGCGCCATGCATTACAGCGGTATGGCGGCGATGCAAATGGCCCCGCTGCTGCGCTACAACCCGTGGATGTTCGCCCTGTCGATCCTCGTCGCCGTGGTCCTTGCAGTAATCGCGCTGTGGGTGCGCTTCGGCCTGCACGGGCGGATGCGGCCGAACCTGACGATCCTGGTCAGCGGCATGGTGATGGGCCTGGCGATCGCCGGCATGCACTACACCGGGATGGCTGCAGCGCGCTTCGTCGGGCGGGAGGAATTCGGTGTGCCGCAGGGCGTGCAGGGCAGCTTCTACCTGGCGATGGCGGTTTCCATGGCCACCATCAGCCTGAGCATCTGCGTCGCCGCGGTGAACGGCCTGCTGCGCTACCGCCAGCTGTTCCAGGAACTGCAGCGACGGCGCAAGCACCTGGATTCGCTGCTCGACGCCGCCGTCGAGGCCATTCTCACCATCGACCACAGCGGCGTGATCCGCTCGGTCAACCACGCCGTGCTGCGCCTGTTCGGCTGGCACCCCCACGAACTGGTCGGCCAGAGCATGCAGGTGCTGATGAACGAGGCCTACGGGCAACAATTCCGCATCGCGCTGGAGAACTACAAGCGCAGCGGCGAGCGCCAGTTCCATAACTCCGAACTGGAGTTGGAAGGCCTGACCCGCGACGGCCGTGAATTCCCCGCGCGGGTCAGTCTTGGCGTCACCGACCACGACGGCAAACCCTGGTTCGTCGTGTTCGTCGCCGACATCAGCGAGCGCCGCGTGATGGAACAGGCCCTGCGCACCAGCGAGGAACAGTACCGCTCGCTGATCCGCAACATGCCCGGCATCGCCTTCCGAGTCCTGCCGGACGACGTCTGGAGCATCCTGTTCGTCAGCGACGCGGTCGAGGCCGTCACCGGTTGGTCGGCACAGGACTTTATCGACCGGCGCATCACCTTCGGCGAGCTATATCACCCCGATGACCAACCGGCGGTGAACGAAGAAGTCCGTCGCGCCATCGCTGAACACCGCAGCTATGTCGTCGAATACCGCCTGTTCGATCGCAGCGGCGCGGAGCATTGGATCTGGGAAGGCGGCAGCGCCTGCTACGACGAAGCCGGCAAGCCGCAGTGGATCGACGGCGTACTGCTCGACCAGACCGAAACCAAGCTGCTGAGCAACGAGTACGAAGGCAAAGTCACCGCCATCGGGCGCGCCATGGCGCTGATCGAGTTCGACCTGGACGGCCGCGTGCTCGCCGCCAACGAGAACATCCTCGAACTCTTCGGCTACACCGAAGCCGAGGTGCTGGGCCAGCACCACAGCCTGTTCTGCCCGCCGGACATCGCCGCCAGCGCCCGCTACCAGACGTTCTGGCAGGGACTGCGCGACGGCGAGTACAGTGCCGGCGAATACCGCCGCCTGGCCAAGGACGGGCGCGAAGTGTGGATCCACGCCACCTACAATCCGATCCTCGACTTCGATGGCAAGCCGGTGAAGGTGGTGAAACTGGCCACCGACCTCACCCCGCGCCGCGTCATGGAGCAGGAACTGCGCAGCGCCCGCGACCGCGCCGAACAGGCCGCCGCCGCACGCAGCAGCTTCCTCGCCAACATGAGCCACGAAATCCGCACGCCGATGAACGCCATCATGGGCTTCACCGAACTGCTGCTGGATTCGCCGCTGGAAGAAAACCAGCGGCGCTACCTGACCACCGTGCAGAACGCCTCGCGCTCGCTGCTGGGCCTGCTCAACGACATCCTCGACACCGCTAAGCTCGACCGTGGCGCCATCGAACTGGAAGCCCTCGACTTCTCCCTGCCTGAGCTGTGCGAGCAGGTCTGCGCGGCGCTGCGACTGTCCGCCGAACGCAAGGGCCTGAGCCTGCAGATCGACTACGGCCAGCGGGCCGGCGAGTACTTCCAGGGCGACCCGCTGCGCCTGCAGCAGGTGCTGACCAACCTGCTGGGCAACGCGGTGAAATTCACCGAGCGCGGCGAAGTGCGACTGGTCATCAGCGGCGAACCCGGCGCCCTGCGCCTGGCCATCCGCGACACCGGCATCGGCATCGCCGCCGACCGCCTGGAACGCATCTTCGACCCCTTCGCCCAGGCCGACGCCTCCATGAGCCGGCGCTTCGGCGGCACCGGGCTGGGCACCACCATCTCGCGCCAGCTGGTGGAGCTGATGGGCGGTCGCATCACCGTGGAAAGCGAAGTCGGCCGCGGCAGCGTGTTCACCGTCGACCTGCCGTTGCCGGCCGGGCGCAGCGTGCAACCGACGGCCCGCAGCCACGCGCCGAGCCTGCCACCGCTGCGCATTCTGGTAGCCGACGACGTACCGCAGAACGTAGAGCTGCTGGAGCTCAACCTGCGTCGCCTGGGCCACCTCCCGCACAGCGTCGGTGATGGCCACGCCGCCGTGGAAGCCTACAGCGCACAGGGCTTCGATCTGATCCTGATGGATGTTCAGATGCCCGGCATGGACGGCCTGGAAGCGACCCGGCGCATCCGCAGCATCGAACAGGAACGCGGCGTGGAAGCCGTGCCAATCATCGCCCTCACCGCCAGCGTGCTCGACCGCGACCGGCAGAACGCCCTGGACGCCGGGATGAACGGTTTCGCCAGCAAACCGCTGGAGCTGGCCGGCCTGCTGGATGAAATGGCCCGCCTGCTCGGCACCGCGCCGGCGGTTCGCAGCGCACTAGCCAGCCAGCCCGCACCGCTGGCGACCCTGGACTGGAACGTCGGCGCGCGCCTGTGGGGCGGCCCGCTGCCCATGGCTCGGGCCATCGCACGTTTCCTCGATGAACAAGAAGCCAGCCTGATCACTTTGGAAAACGCCGTGAACGATAGCGACCGCGCTGCCGTCACCGCCCTCGCCCACCGCCTGCGCGGTGCCGCTGCCAACCTCGCACTGCCGCGTCTGGCCGGCGCCATCGGCGCGCTGGAGGACGCCGCCGACCACGGTACAGCCGAGCAGCTGGGAACGGCATTGGAGCGGGTCCGCGGGGAGTTCGCCACCGTCCGCGAATCGGTGCCATTGGTGCCGGAAGCGGTTGCCGAAGCCGTAGGCCAGGCCGTGGGCGAAGCCGCCTCGCAGGACCTGCGCGACGCGCTGCAAGCTCTGCAACTGGCCCTCTCTCGTGGCGGCCTGGACGACCAGGCACTGGAACGCCTGCGCCTGGGTACCGCACAGGGCGAACACCGCGAGGCCTTCGAAGCCCTGCGCTACGCCATCGACGATTTCGACTTCGACCAGGCCCTGGAATGGGTCCGGACCCTCGGCACCCGCCTGGAGCAAGCATGACCCTGACCGCCCACGATCATCGGCCCTGTCTGCTGCTGGTGGACGACGAAGCCACCAACCTCCAGGTGCTGCGCCACATCCTGCAGGACGATTACCGTCTGCTGTTCGCCAAGGACGGCGACAAGGCCCTGGAACTGGCCAACCGAGAGCGCCCCGACCTGGTCCTGCTGGACGTGATGATGCCCGGCATGACCGGCTTCGAGGTCTGCCAGCGGCTCAAGGCCGAGCAGGCCACCAGTGCTATCCCGGTGATCTTCGTCACCGCCCTGGCGGATGTGCCGGACGAGGCCAAGGGCTTCGCAGTAGGCGCGGTGGACTACATCACCAAGCCGGTCAGCCCGCCTATCGTCAAGGCCCGCGTGCGCACGCACCTTTCGCTGGTGAGCGTGGAGGAGCTGCGCGAGACGCGCCTGCAGATCGTCCAGCGCCTGGGCAAGGCATCCGAGTACAAGGATAACGAGACCGGCCTGCACGTCATTCGCATGAGCCACTACGCGCACCTCCTGGCACTGGCTGCCGGCTACTCGGAGAAGGCCGCCGACGACCTGCTCAACGCCGCGCCCATGCACGACGTGGGCAAGATCGGCATCCCCGACGCCATCCTGCAGAAGCCTGGCCGGCTCGACGAGCGCGAATGGAAGGTGATGCGCCAGCACCCGGAGATCGGCGCACGGATCATCGGCGAACATGACTCCAATCTGCTGCGCCTGGCCCGCAGCATCGCCCTCACCCACCACGAGCGCTGGGACGGCACCGGCTACCCGAAAGGTCTGCGCGGCGAGGAGATTCCCATCGAGGGGCGCATCGTCGCCATCGCCGACGTGTTCGACGCGCTGACCAGCGTGCGCCCCTACAAGCCGGCGTGGAGCATCGACGAGGCGGTGGAGCTGCTGCGCCGGGAGAAAGGCAACCAGTTCGATCCCGAGCTGGTGGAGCTGTTCCTTGGCTGCCTGCCCGACGTTCTCGCCGTGCGCGAGCGCTGGGCCGACGCTGGCTGAACCTCGGCTCGCGCAAAGCCTGCTTTACTCTCAGACCTTCAACTCCCTGCCGAGAGTAAGCAAGATGAATGCGAAACAGCACGACACCCTGCTGGCGACACTGCAGGCCCGCTTCGAACAGCACCCCGAGCGCCACCAGGGCATCCACTGGGCGGACGTCCAGGCGCGCCTGAAGGAGGCCCCAGCCAAACTCAAGGCCCTGGAGCAGATGGAAGCCACCGGCGGCGAGCCCGACGTGGTCGGCCGCGAGAGCGCCAGCGGCGCCATCCTGTTCTTCGACTGCTCCGCCGAGACCCCGGCCGGCCGCCGCAGCCTCTGCTACGACCGCGAGGCGCTGGACGCACGCAAGAAGGACAAGCCCGCCGGCTGCGCCACTGAGCTGGCCGCGCAGATCGGCATCGAGCTGCTGGACGAGGCGCAGTACCGCCAGTTGCAAGAGCTGGGCAGCTTCGATCAGAAGACTTCCAGTTGGCTGCGTACCCCCGGTTCCATGCGCAAGCTGGACGGCGCGCTGTTCGGCGACTGCCGCTACGGTCGGGTATTCACCTATCACAACGGCGTGCAGTCCTATTACGCTGCTCGGGGCTTCCGCGGTGTGTTGAAGGTTTGACGGCACGCGGCGGGTAACCTGGCAAGATTTGTGGGGCGACTGACATTGCCGCCAGCGTCGGCCACCGCCACACTCGTTGCATCCAATGAACGAGTCTTGCCATGGAATCGCCCCGCCAAATTGCCTGCCTCCTCTACCCCGAGGTCATGAGCCTGGACATCACCGGGCCGCTGCAGGTGTTCGCCTCCGCCAACGTCGAGCGCCAGCGCCAAGGCCTGGCGCCGCTCTACGAGCTGCTGGTGCTGGGCGAACAGGCCGGGCCGGTGGCGACCTCGGCGGGCATCCGCATCTGCGCCGACCGGGCGTGGCGGGAAGCCGATCCCTCGAGCCTGGATACCTTGTTGGTGCCCGGCGGGCTGGGTGTACCGGCACAATGCAAGAACGGCGAGCTGCTGCATTGGCTGGCGGCCGCCGAACCTCAGGTGCGCCGGCTCGGCTCGGTGTGCTCCGGCGCGCTGATCCTGGCTGCTGCCGGCGTATTGAATGGCCGGCCGGCTACCACGCACTGGGCGGACGTCGACGAGCTTTGCGCGGGCTTCCCTGAAGTCCTCGTCCAGGGCGACCGCCTGCATACTTACGATCCGCAGCGCCGCGACGGCGATGACCACGTGTTCACCTCGGCAGGCGTCACTGCCGGGATCGACCTCGCCCTGGCGCTGGTGGAGGCTGACCTCGGCCGCGCGCTGGCTCTGGCTGTGGCGAGGCGCCTGGTGATGTTCCTCAAGCGTCCGGGCGGGCAAGCACAGTTCAGTCACTGGCTGACCCCCGAGCCGACCCGCACGCCGCGCCTGGCTGCACTGCTGGAATGGATCCCGGCGCACCTGGGCAACGACCTGTCACTGGAGGCCCTGGCCGAGCAGGCCTGCATGAGCCCGCGCACGCTCTCGCGAGTCTTCATCAACGAACTGGGCATGGGGCCCGGCCGCTACGTCGAACGGGTGCGCCTGGAAGCGGCGCGCGCGCTGCTGCAGGACGCCCAGGCGTCGATCAGCACGGTGTCGCGTTTGTGCGGCTTCGGCCACCCGGAGAACCTGCGCCGCACCTTCCACAAGCACCTGGCGATCAGCCCCCAGGAATACGCCGAGCGCTTCGGTCAGTTGCACTGACAACGACAACAACTCCCAAGGACCTTGCCATGCTCGAACTCCGCCCCGGTTGCGAATGCTGCGACCGCGACCTGCCCGGCGACAGCGCCGACGCCCGCATCTGCAGCTTCGAATGCACCTTCTGCACCGACTGCGCCGAGCAGGTGCTGCACGGCCACTGCCCGAACTGCGGCGGTGAACTGGTAGCACGCCCGCGTCGTCCACTGGCGAAGCTCACAACCAGCCCCGCCTCCACCCAGCGGATACTCAAGTCCGCCGGCTGCCAGGGCTGAGGGGGCACCATGCTGCTGCGCACCCCGGCGATCCGCCTGCTGTTCACCAGCCAGGCGCTGTACTGGTCCTGCTCGCTGATCGGCATCACCCTCACTTCGCTGGTAGGCGCCCAGCTCACCGCGATCAACAGCCTGGCGACGCTGCCGCTGGCGATCCTGGTGCTGGGCAACCTGCTGGCGGTGCAGCCGTTGTCGCTGTTCATGCAGCACCACGGGCGGCGACGCGGCCTGTTGCTGGGCGCGGCCTGCGGCGTGCTCGGCGGGCTGCTTTGCGCGCTGGGCGTGTGGCTGGCGGACTTCCTGCTGTTTTGCCTTGGCGCGCTGCCTATCGGTGCCTACCAGGCGTCAGCGATGTACTACCGCTTCGCTGCGCTGGAAGCGGTGGATGAAGCCCACAAGGGCCGCGCCACGGCCTACGTGATCGGCGGCGGCGTGCTGGCCGCCCTGCTCGCACCTAGCCTGGCACTGTGGTCGCGCAACGCCCTGCCCGCCCCCTTCGTGGGTTCCTATCTGGCGATTGCCGCGCTGGCACTGATCGCCATCGCTGTACTGAGCCGTCTGCCTGAGGGTGCGGCACCCGTGCCGCCCACCGGAGGCTGGAAGGTGATGGGCGAATTGCTCGCGCGCCCAACCATCCGCGCCGCCATGGCCTGCACCGCCGCTGGCCACGGGCTGATGATCCTGATCATGAACGCAACGCCCCTGGCCATGAGCTTCTGCGGGCTGCCGCTGGAAAGCTCGGTGAGCGTGATCCAGTGGCATGTGCTGGGGATGTTCCTGCCCGCGTTTGCCGCCGGTCCGCTGGTGGATCGCCTCGGCGGGCGCCGCGTGGCCTGGGTCGGCATGGCGTTGCTGGCGGTGAGTGCGGCAGTGGCGCTGAGCCGTCAGTCGGTGGCGCAGTTCCTGGTCAGCTCGCTGCTGCTAGGCATGGGCTGGAACCTCATGCTGGTGGCGGGCACCACACTGCTTGCCTTCGGGCACACGCCACAGGAGCGCGGCCATGCGCAGGGCCTGATGGAGCTGGGCAATGGCAGCCTGGCGGCGCTGATGTCCTTCAGCTCCGGCGCACTGATCACCAGCGTCGGCTGGAGCGCGGTAAACTTGCTGGTATGGCCGGTACTGCTGGTCGCACTGGTGATGCTCTGGACGGGGCGCAGGGAAATGGCGCAGGCATGACAGCTCCTGTGCCGAAGCGGTTCACGTAGGGCGAGTAACCCGGCATGGGTTATCCGCCGCAACGGCGAAAGACGTCTGGGGCGTGATTCGCCCTGCGACTGCGTCGAAATCCGCCAATGAAAAAGGCGACCCGAAGGTCGCCTTTCTGCTGCTCGATCGCCTGCTTTAGTAGTAGGCGTTCTCGCGGTTGCTGTGGTCGGTGACGTCACGCACGCCCTTAAGCTCCGGGATGCGCTCGATCAGGGTCTTTTCGACACCATCCTTCAGGGTCATCTCGACCGCGCCGCAGCCCTGGCAACCACCGCCGAAACGCAGCACGGCGATGTTGTCCTCGACCACGTCCACCAGGCTCACCTGGCCGCCGTGACTGGCAAGCCCCGGGTTGATCTCGGTCTGCAGGTAGTAGTTGATGCGCTCGGTGAGCGGGCTGTCTTCGTTGACCATCGGCACCTTGGCGTTGGGCGCCTTGATGGTCAGCTGGCCACCCATGCGATCAGTGGCGTAATCGACCACGGCGTCATCCAGGAACGGCTCGCTGATGGCATCGATGTACGCGGTGAAGGCTTTCAGGCCGACCGGAGTGTCTTCCGGCTTCTGCTCGCCCGGCTTGCAGTAGGCGATGCAGGTTTCGGCGTACTGGGTGCCCGGCTGGGTGATGAAGATGCGAATGCCGATGCCGGGAGTGTCCTGCTTGGACAGCAGCTCGGCCAGGTAATCCTGTGCGGCTTCGGTAATGGTGATAGCGCTCATGGCAACTCCTCGCAAACGTGGCGCCAGTTTACGCCATTCGGGGGGACGGGATAAAGCCCTACCGTTTTAGTAGGAATAATTCGCAGCTTTGTATTTCGCAGGACTCCCTGCAGGAACGGCCCCATTCTGGACATTCATTGGGCGCTCCTGCAGGGGGCGAGCGGGTCAGAGGTTCTCGTAGCGATTCATGTCCAGCACGCCCGCTTCCACGGGCTCGGTTTCGCGCAGATAGGCGTCCAGGTCGTGGAAGTAGAACCAGAACTGCGGGTGGCTGCGGCGTATGCCCCAGCGGTCGGCGACTTTCTCGAAGTCCGCAGCGCTCTTCACCTGCTCCAGCGCAGCGACGAAATCGCTCACCTGGGCGGCTTTCAGGTTGAACATGAAGTTCGGGTAGCTCGACAGCACGCCGGGGTAGATGGTCAGCGTGTCCAGCCCCGGCTGGTAGCGCAGGGATTCACCCATGATGAAAGCGACGTTGCTGTGCGCACGGTTGCGCAGCACGGTGTAGATCTCACGCCGCCCGTCCGGCAGTTCCACACGCAGGATCGTTGCCTCCGGGAACTGGTCGATCACCGGAAGCCCCGCGGCAGGACGGCTGACCAGCCGGCTGAAGGCCTGCTCGGCATCCTGCAGCGGCGCGGCGACGGTGTTGCGGTAGCAGGCGCCGTTCTCGCACAGGTTGATCGGGTCGGGCCGCGCATTGAGCGCCACGTAGTTCTTCAGCAACTGCCTGGCGAAGGCCAGCTTGGCGCCCTTCTCCGGCAGGAACAGCCCGGTCGGCTCATCACTGTCGTTGTTGTAGTAGTCGGCCCACATCTTCAGCTTGCCGCTGCTCTGGTACCAGTCGTCGAGCAGCTTCCTGCGTGCACCGACGGGCATCAGGCGCAGGAAGTTCTGCTCGGCGCCGTTGCGGATCAGGTCGAAGTACAGTCGTGTCTGCGCCTGGTGGGCAACGTTGCCGAACACATCGAAGTTCACCACCAGCCCGTAGTAGGTGCGCTCCAGCAGCGGATAGTCCAGCCACCAGATGGTCTGCGGCACGCCGCCGATCAGGCCCTTGCGCACCGACGCGCTGTCGTACTGGCGGAAGATGCTCAGCACCGCGTTGTCGTTGCCGGCCCAGATGTCGGCCCAGGTCGGCGGCGGCGCATCGTCATAGACGTCCTGGCGCAGTTCTTCGTACTTGTTGCGCTTGTCGCGGTAGGAACGCCACTGCGACAGCATGGCGCCCATGTCATCGATCTGCCCTGGCAACGCCAGCAGCGGCGAGGCCTGGCGCTGGAATTTCGGGTCGGTGACGTAGAGGTCGTGGTCCGGATCCTGGAACAGCGCCCAGAAGTTGTCGCGGATCACGTCGGTGGCGATCTGCCCGCGGCACACCGGCCCGCGTATGAAGGTGCGGACGAAGTACTCGGCGTTGTCCAGCATGAACTGGTAGCGCGCCCGCGCCGGGATCGCCTCGAAGGTCACGAAGGGGTTTGCGCGGTGCTGCAGGCCGTAGCCGGGAACCTTGTCGGTGTTCCAGTTGGTACCGTAGAACAACTCCTGGTTGCGCTTGAGGCGCGAGTCATTGAGGGGATAGGTGATGTGCGTCTTGTGCACGATCACGCCCTGGATGGGCCACAAGCGGTAATAGAAGGTATTGCCCGGATCGTCGTTCGGCCGGCGCGTGGCGATCGGGTCGATGGGCTGGCCACTGGGCGTGCGCGAACGCACCAGCTGAAAGAAATGCCCCGGCTCGCCGCGCTCGGTGAAGTACAGGTGGGCGAGGAACAGGTGCTCGTAGATCCAGCGCTGCACCAGGCTCTGGCGCGCTCCGGGCTGGTTGAGGAAGGCTTCCCAGTCGGCGATCTGCGCGGCCTCGCCGGCGCCCGGCTGCCAGGCCTTTTCGTCCACCGGCGCGCCCCGGGCCAGCCAGGTCTTGATGGTCGACAGCTGCTTGTCGCTCAGGCCGGTAACGGCGAAAGGCATGCCGCTGCGCGGGTTCTTGGCCACGAAGTCGTCGATGGACTCGGGCGTCGGGCACTGGTTGGTGCGGTTGATCGACAGGTCCAGCCCGTCGGGAATCTTCGCGTTGGGCACCAGGGGGTGCTCACGTCCCAAGTCGATCATCCGTGCCATCAGCGCCGCCTGGCTGCCGCGGCCGTCGAGCACCGACCAGAAGTCCTTGCGCCGCCAGGCATCCGCGCCGTGGGCATCGAGGAACAGCCTCGTCGGATCCTGCGCCTTGCTGCGTCCACCGTCGTAGACCGGCAGCTTGTTCGCTCCGCGCTGCGCACCTTCAGCGGCCGTCAGGTTGAGCTGGCAAGGCGAGTCGTAGCAGGCGTGGCAGGCCACGCATTTCTCGGTGAAGATCGGCTGGATGTCCTTGGTGTAGGACAGCCCTCCCGCCAGGGCCTGCATCGAAAACACAAGGGACGCGATGAGCAACGTGAAGCGGGCTCGCAGGGACATGAAGGACTCCGGACATCAGGATGGAGCGGATTCTAGCGGGAGTGCCGGCGCAATGCGCTCCAACCAAAGACTGAACATGAGGAATTTTCATGTAAAACCGCGCGCGGTCAAATTTCCTGCAGCTTTGTTATCATCAGCGACCTTTCGTCACGCCTTTTTCCGAGAACTCCAATGATCGACCGTGCCGCACGCCTGCAAGCCCTCCAGCAAGCCCTCAAGGAGCGCATCCTGATCCTCGATGGCGGCATGGGCACCATGATCCAGAGCTATAAGCTGCAGGAAGAGGACTACCGTGGCGCGCGCTTCGCCGACTGGCCGAGCGACGTGAAGGGCAACAACGACCTGCTGCTGCTCAGCCGCCCGGACGTCATCCAGGCCATCGAGAAGGCTTATCTCGACGCTGGCGCCGACATCCTCGAAACCAACACCTTCAACGCCACCCGCGTGTCCCAGGCCGACTACGACATGCAGGAACTGGCCTACGAGATGAACGTCGAGGGCGCGCGCCTGGCCCGTGAAGTGGCCGACGCCAAGACCGCCGAAACCCCGGACCGCCCGCGCTTCGTCGCCGGCGTCCTCGGCCCGACCAGCCGTACCTGCTCGATCTCCCCGGACGTCAACGACCCCGGTTTCCGCAACGTCACCTTCGACGAACTGGTGGAGAACTACAGCGAATCCACTCGCGGCCTGATCGAGGGCGGCGCGGACCTGATCCTGATCGAGACCATCTTCGACACCCTCAATGCCAAGGCCGCGATCTTCGCCGTACAGGGCGTCTATGAGGAACTGGGCGTCGAGTTGCCGATCATGATTTCCGGCACCATCACCGACGCCTCCGGCCGTACCCTGTCGGGCCAGACTACCGAAGCCTTCTGGAACTCGGTGAGCCACGCCAAGCCGATCTCCGTCGGCCTGAACTGCGCCCTCGGCGCCAAAGAGCTGCGCCCCTACCTGGAAGAGCTGGCCACCAAGGCCGGCACCCACGTCTCCGCGCACCCCAACGCCGGCCTGCCCAACGCCTTCGGCGAATACGACGAGTCCCCGGCGGAAATGGCCGTGGTCGTGGAAGAGTTCGCCGCGTCGGGCTTCCTCAACATTATCGGCGGTTGCTGCGGCACCACGCCTGGGCACATCGAAGCCATCGCCAAGGCCGTAGCCAAGTACACCCCGCGCGCCATTCCGGAAATCCCCCGCGCCTGCCGCCTGTCCGGCCTTGAGCCGTTCACCATCGACCGCAGCTCGCTGTTCGTGAACGTCGGCGAGCGCACCAACATCACCGGTTCGGCCAAGTTCGCTCGCCTCATTCGCGAGGAGAACTACGCCGAAGCGCTGGAAGTGGCGCAGCAGCAGGTGGAAGCGGGCGCCCAGGTGATCGACATCAACATGGACGAGGGCATGCTGGATTCGAAGGCCGCCATGGTCCGATTCCTCAACCTGATCGCCTCCGAGCCGGACATTTCCCGCGTGCCGATCATGATCGACTCCTCGAAGTGGGACGTGATCGAGGCAGGCCTGAAGTGCATCCAGGGCAAGGGCATCGTCAACTCGATCTCCATGAAGGAAGGCGTCGAGCAGTTCAAGCACCACGCCCGCCTGTGCAAGCGTTATGGCGCTGCGGTGGTGGTAATGGCCTTCGACGAAGCCGGCCAGGCCGACACCCAGGCGCGCAAGGAAGAAATCTGCCAGCGCTCCTACGACATCCTGGTCAACGAAGTGGGCTTCCCGCCGGAAGACATCATCTTCGACCCGAACATCTTCGCGGTCGCCACCGGCATCGAGGAACACAACAACTACGCGGTCGACTTCATCGAGGCCTGCGCCTACATCCGCGACAACCTCCCCTACGCCCTGACTTCGGGCGGGGTGTCCAACGTGTCGTTCTCGTTCCGCGGCAACAACCCGGTGCGCGAAGCGATCCACTCGGTATTCCTCTACTACGCCATCCAGAACGGCCTGACGATGGGCATCGTCAACGCCGGCCAGCTGGAGATCTACGACGAGATCCCGCAGGAACTGCGCGACAAGGTCGAGGATGTGGTGCTCAACCGCAGCCCGGACGCCACCGAGGCGCTGTTGGCAATCGCCGACAATTACAAGGGCGGCGGCGCGGTCAAGGAAGTGGAAGACGAAGAGTGGCGCAGCCACAGCGTCGAGAAACGCCTGGAGCATGCACTGGTCAAGGGCATCACCACCTTCATCGTCGAGGACACCGAGGAGTGCCGGCAGAAGTGCGCGCGCCCCATCGAGGTCATCGAAGGCCCGCTGATGAACGGCATGAACGTGGTCGGCGACCTGTTCGGCGCCGGCAAGATGTTCCTCCCGCAGGTGGTGAAGTCCGCCCGCGTGATGAAGCAGGCGGTGGCCCACCTGATCCCCTTCATCGAAGCCGAGAAAGGCGACAAGCCCGAGGCCAAGGGCAAGATCCTCATGGCCACGGTGAAGGGCGACGTGCACGACATCGGCAAGAACATCGTCGGCGTGGTGCTGGGCTGCAACGGCTACGACATCGTCGACCTGGGCGTGATGGTCCCGGCCGAGAAGATCCTGCAGACCGCCCGCGAGCAGAAGTGCGACATCATTGGGCTCTCCGGCCTGATTACCCCGTCGCTGGACGAGATGGTTCACGTCGCCAAGGAAATGCAGCGGCAGAACTTCCACCTGCCCCTGCTGATCGGCGGCGCCACCACCTCCAAGGCGCACACCGCGGTGAAGATCGACCCGCAGTACAGCAACGACGCCGTGGTCTACGTGACCGACGCCTCCCGCGCAGTGGGCGTGGCGACCACCCTGCTGTCGAAGGAAATGAAGCCCGAGTACACCCGCAAGCTGCGCGAGGAGTACGCGGAAGTCCGCGAGCGCACCGCCAACCGCAGCGCACGCACCGAGCGCCTGAGCTACGAACAGGCCATCGCCGCCAAGCCGAAGTTCGACTGGGCCGGCTACCAGCCGCCGGTGCCGAGCTTCACCGGCGTCAAGGTGCTGGATGACATCGACCTCAACGTGCTGGCCGAGTACATCGACTGGACGCCCTTCTTCATCTCCTGGGACCTGGCCGGCAAATACCCGCGCATCCTCACCGACGAAGTCGTGGGCGAAGCGGCGACCAGCCTGTTCAACGACGCCCAGGCGATGCTCAAGAAGCTGATCGGCGAGAAGCTCATTCGCGCCAAGGCCGTCTTCGGCTTCTGGCCGGCCAACCAGGTGCACCACGACGACCTGGAGGTCTACGGCGACGACGGCCACAAGCTGGCCACCCTGCACCACCTGCGCCAGCAGACCATCAAGCCCGACGGCAAGCCGAACTTCAGCCTGGCCGACTTCGTCGCGCCCAGGGAAAGCGGCGTGAAGGACTACGTCGGCGGCTTCATCACCACCGCCGGCATCGGCGCCGAGGAAGTGGCCAAGGCCTACGAGGCCAAGGGCGACGACTATAACGCGATCATGGTCAAGGCCCTGGCCGACCGCCTCGCCGAAGCCTGCGCCGAGTGGCTGCACCAGCGCGTGCGCAAGGAATACTGGGGCTACCAGCCCGAGGAGCACCTGGACAACGAGGCGCTGATCAAGGAGCAGTACGTCGGTATCCGCCCGGCGCCCGGCTACCCGGCCTGCCCGGACCACACCGAGAAAGGCACACTGTTCAAGCTGCTCGATCCGAAGGGCATCTCCGGCGTGACCCTGACCGAGCACTACGCCATGTTCCCCGCCGCCGCCGTCAGCGGCTGGTACTTCGCCCACCCGCAAGCGCAATACTTCGCCGTGGGCAAGGTCGACAAGGACCAGATCGAACGCTACAGCGCGCGCAAGGACCAGGAAATCACCACTAGCGAGCGCTGGCTCTCGCCGAATCTGGGCTACGACAACTGAGCAACCCATGTCGCGACCGGGCCCACCCGGCGCGACATCCTCGTCAGGGCTTTCCACTGCCCGGGCAAAACCTTCGCTGCACTTGCGCCGCAGATGCGGGATAATCCCGCCATCCTGGGTACCCCTGGGCCACAACGGATCGAAGCCGGCCACCCGCCAGGCTTCCGCTGACGAGAGCAATACGAATGAAATACCTCACCCCCGAACAGATGGCCAAACCGCGCAAGCGCCGCCTGCTGAAGAAACTGCGCCTGGCCGAGTTCCAGGAATTCGGCTTCAGCCTGGAAGTGAACTACAGCGGCGACCTGGATGACGTGCTCGACCAGTGGATCGCCTTCGTCGAGTCCGAGGGCTGGGTCTTCGTCGGCGGCGCCACCGAAGACGGCGAGTTCACCGGCTACCTGTGCCTGAACGCCGTTGGTAGCCTGACCGAAGCCGACCGCGAGACCACCCGCCTGTGGCTGGAAAAACAGTCCTGGGCAAAGTCCTTCGAACTGGGCGAGCTGAGCGACTGCTGGCACGGCCTGTTCGAATAAGTGCGACTACAAGGCGACCCACGGGTCGCCTTGTTGTTTTGCATGCCGGGGCTTTCCGTCCGGCGCGACAATCGATGGAATCGCACGATCCGATCAAAGATTCCTTTTGTCATACGGTTGTCAGTCATTCCCCGCTCTGCGAACCTGCCCCGATCCGAACAGGGAGCGGGTTGCATGGAACACATCGCCATCATCGGCAGCGGATTCTGCGGTACAGCACTGGCCATCCAGTTGCTGCGAAATGCCAGGGGCCCACTGCGCCTCAGCCTGATCAACCGTTCCGGGCGTCTTGCCCGCGGCCTGGCCTACGGTACCCGCTCCGCCAGCCACATCCTCAATGTGCCGGCCGAACGCATGAGCCTGTTCCCCGATCGGCCATCGGACTTCCTCGAATTCGCTCGAAAACAAATGCCCGAGGCGAAACCAAGCGACTTCCTGCCGCGCCGCTTCTACGGCGACTATCTGCAGGACCGTCTCGGCCACGCCATCGCCGAAGCCGCTCCCGGCGTCCGTTTCAGCAGCCACTGCCAGCAAGTGCTGGAACTGTCCGATCAAGGCGATCACCTGCGCCTGCTGCTTGATGACGGCCAGCCGCTGGACAGCGCGAAAGTCGTCATCGCTACCGGCAACTTCGCCCCGGCCACTCCCGGCCCGCTCAAGGTGCTGGAAGACGATCCACGCTACCTACGTGATCCATGGACGCCAGGCGCCCTGGAAAGCATTCCGGCCGATGCCGAGATACTGCTGCTGGGGGCGGGCCTGACCATGTACGACATGGCGCTGGCGCTGCAGGACCAGGGCCATCGCGGCCCGCTGCAGGCTCTCTCCCGCCGCGCACTGCTGCCCCAGGCGCACCGTGACAACGCGAGCCATCCGCAACTGCCGGAGCTGCCGGAGGCATTCCTGCGTGAAATGGGGTTGAACCAGCGACTTCGCAGCCTGCGCGTTCTGATCCGTCAGGCAGCCGCAGACGGCCACGATTGGCGCGACGTGATCGCCGCACTGCGCCCGGTCACGTCACAACTCTGGCAGGTACTGGATGACCGCGAGCGCAGCCGCTTCCTGCGGCATCTGCAGCCGTACTGGGATGTTCACCGTCACCGCGCCGCGCCGCCCGTGGCCCAGCGCATCAATGACCTGCGCGACAGCGGTCAACTGAGCGTTCGGGCAGGCCGGGTATTGGCAGCGAGCGCGGCGCAAGGAGGCATCGAGCTGGAAATTCGCCAACGCGGGGCGGATCAGTCGCAGCGGCAACGCTTCGATTACCTGATCAACTGCACCGGACCCTGCACCAACCTGCGCACCGTGAACGAACCAATGCTCAATGGACTGCTGGAGCACGGCGTGATCCGCCAGGACAAGCAAGGGCTGGGGTTGGATACCGACAGCGGCTTTCGCCTGCTGGACGCCGAAGGCACGGCCAACCCGAACCTTTACCTGCTCAGCCCTATGCTGCGCGCCAGCCACTGGGAAGCAACCGCCGTACCTGAGTTGCGCAACTACGCGGCGCGCCTAGCCGAGTTGCTGCTGGCCTGAAACGCGACTGGCCCGCAAAGGGCCAGTCGGGTACGACGAAGACGGGCAGACCTCCCCGTCCGCCTGTCGATCACGCGAGGCTCAGATCGCCATCTGCCCCTCCACCTCCTGCAGCTTGCGCCGAGCCAGGGCGAGGTTGGCTTTCACCTTGTCCAGCACGTAGTACATGAACACGCCTTCGTGCTTCGCCATTGGGCGGATGATGTGGTACTGGCGGCCGAGGGTGATGAGGATGTCCTCGATCACATCATTGAGCGCCAGCGACTTCATGGTCTTGAGCTTGGCGCGGACCACTTCGGTGTTGCCGGCCGCCGCCAGTTCCAGGTCCACGCCACCACCCGCCTGCCCGAGCAGCATGCCGCTCTTGGCATCCACCACGGCCGACGCCAGGGCACCATCCAGGTTCAGCAGTTCGTCCAGCGATTGTTGCAGTGCTGCCATAGCGATAACTCCTCGAGTGCGCGTCCTGTTGTAGGGGCCCCGCAGCCGCGCGCGCCGCGACGCCTTTTGTCTCAGCCGGCCAGCGACAGATCCGCCAGCCGTGTTGCCATACGTTTTGCCTGGTAGAGCACCTGGCCGAGCATCTCCTCGCGGTCGGCGACCAGGTTGAGGATCATCGGGTGGCTCGGGTGCGGGATATCGACGATGACGATGTAGCCTTCGCTCGCCTCGACGATCACGTTCTGGTGCGGCCCGACTTCGCTCTCCTGGCCGACCATCGCGCCGAGGGCGGAGATCGAGCAGGCCATTGCCGCCAGCTTGGAAACCTCCAGCCCCTTGCCGGCGCGGGAGGCCACTTCGAAACCATCGGTGGTGGCAATCACCGCCGCGCTCAGCCGGCCCAGGCTGGCGCCCAGTTCATCCAGCGCCCGCTCGGCGTCGTGGCGCAGTCTTTCCGGCAGGCTCATCAGGGCTTGTTCCATGATTGACTCCAGTCGGTGGCGAACATCAGGCCTCAGGCCGCCGTGCATTCCAGTTGCAGCAGGAGCAGGTCAAGCAGCAGCCGCACCTGCTCGGCTTCGCGTACGTCCACCTCGATCACCGGGAAGCTGTATCCGGCCTGCGCCAGGGCGGCCGCATAGTCGTCCAAGCCCGGATGGGGATTGCCCGGCAGGCGGCCCACACCGATCACACAGGGCGCGCGGCCGATGCAATCGGCGAAACCATCGAGGTAGACGCGCAGGTCGCCCAGCGGGTCGGGCCTTGAGTTGTCGATCAGGATTACCAGCCCGAGCGCACCTCGGGCGAGGATTCCCCACATGAAGGCGAAGCGGGCCTGGCCGGGAGTGCCGTACAGGCGCAGGCGCTCGTCCGTGCCAAGCACCACTTCGCCGTAGTCCAGGCCGACGGTGGTGCGCGCCTTGTCCAGGCTCGGGTCGTTGTTCTGCACATCGGTGCTGACCGGCTCGATATCGCTGATCGCGGCGATGGCTGTGGTCTTGCCGGCGCCCATCGTGCCGGTGAAAAGGATCTTGTATTCCCTCATCGGCCATCCTCCATAGCACCACCCAGGCCAAGATGACGACGGATGCGCGCCAGCAGGCCGATGGGCGCAGTGGTTTGCTGCGCAGGTGCAACAGGCATGGCCTCGGTGTGCTGAAGCAGCTCCCGGGCGCCCATCAGGCGAACGAAGCTCTCCGCCACCTGGCGCGACACGCCCGAGCGCTCGCACAACTCATCCAGGCTCATGGCCCGCGCGCAGAGCAGCGTGGCCAGGCGCACATAACGATGATCTCCCTTGAGCAGGGAGGCCGCCGGCCAATGCTTCAGGCGCAACGCTCCGCCGGGAGTCTCCACCGGCCGGTGGCCAATGGCGCGAGCGGCTCGCTCCAGGCAGTCGAAGACTTCACTGGCGCGTAACGGCCAGTGCACCCAGAAGGGTTCACCCTCCGCGATGCGCAACTGCACCCGTGGCTCGCCTTCCTCACCCTCCACCAGCAGGTCGGCCGGACCGTCGACATAGGCCCAGTTGGCCAGCGTGCGGCCGCTGAGCAGCCCGACGATGGACTTGAACACCACCTGATCCCGCAACGACATCCGGGCGAACCCGTAGGTATATTGAACCTGATACGGCTGATTCATCGGCGCGCTCCCTTTGGCCAACAAACACCATCAACCTGCACGGGTTGATCAGGAGGCTCACCGGGACGTTGGAAGATGCCGAGCGCAAGCTCGCAGAAGGCGCGGACGAACATCCGGCCTGCTTGGCAACCCCGCGGTCATGGCCCTTCCGGGCTGTAGATCGGTGGCTTTGCGTCCCTGGCTTTCGCACAGGTTTGCCCTGGTCAATTGAATCTCAGCGTAGTACGCCGATTTCGTTCGCCAAGGCGAAAAATCGTGATACACCTCACACAAATATCGGAAATATCGCCGGAACAACTTCGCAATATTCGTAGGCATATTCCGTTCTAAAAGGGGGCATGAAACGCCCCCTTCGGCTAGGATTTCCTACAGCGGAGTCCCACCGGCACGGGCCCGCCGGATGTCCAGAACAGGCCGGAGCTCACTGCCCAGAGACGCCATGCTAGAGCGCCAGCGGTTCCAGAATATTCTCAGCCTGGGCTTGCCGATCATCGGCGGGATGCTCAGTCAGAGCCTGCTTAACCTGGTGGATGCGGCCATGGTCGGCCACCTCGGGGAAAAGTCCCTCGCCGGGGTCGGTATCGGCAGCTACGCCAACTTCGTCGCCATCTCGCTGGTGATGGGCCTGGGCGCAGGCGTGCAGGCACTGGTGGCGCGCCGGCGGGGTGAAGGCCGCAACGCCGAGCTCGCCGCTCCGTTGAACTGCGGGCTGCTGGTGGCGCTGGGCCTATCGCTGCCGATAACGCTGATCTGCCTGTTGTTCGCCGAGCCAATCGTCCGCGCGCTGTCCAACGATCCCGAAGTGCTCGCGGTTGGTATCCCGTACTTCGAATGGCGTGCCTTGTCGGTGCTTGCCGTCGGCCTCAATTTCTCATTCCGCGGCTACTGGAACGGCACTCGCCGCTCGGGCATGTACATGCGCACCCTGGTGGTGATGCACCTGGCTAACGCGGCTATCAGCTACAGCCTGATCCATGGTCTGTTCGGCCTGCCCCGGATGGGCGCGGTGGGCAGCGGCCTGGGCACCACGCTGGCGCTGTACCTCGGCTCGCTGATATACACCTGGATCACCTGGCGCGACGCCCGAGCCCAGGGCTTTCACCCGCACCCACCAAGCGAAAGGGACATCCGCACTCTGCTGCGCCTGTCGCTGCCAAACTCGTTGCAGCAGTTCTTCTTCGCCGCGGGCATCACCCTGCTGTTCTGGATCATCGCCCAGGTCGGCACTCGCGAGTTGGCGGTGGCCCACGTGCTGATCAACCTCGCGCTATTCCTGATCCTGCCTGGCGTCGGCCTGGGGATGGCGGCGACCACGCTGGTCAGCCAGAGCATGGGCGAGCGCGACTTCGACAGCGCGCACCGCTGGGGCTGGGACGTGGTGAAGGTGGCGGCCTGCGGCCTAGCGCTGCTGGGCGCCCCGTTCTGGATTTTCCCCGAAACCATCCTGCGGCTGTTCGTAAGCGACCACGCGCTGATCGAACTGGGCCGCGTGCCACTGATGCTGACCGGCATGGGCATGGTGATCGATGCCACCGCGCTGGTGCTGACCCAGGCGCTGCTGGGCGCGGGCGCCGTGCGCACGGTGATGGCGGTCAGCCTGGGTAATCAATGGCTGTTCTTCCTGCCGCTGGCCTACCTGGTCGGCCCGGTGCTGGGCGGCGGGCTGCTGGCGATCTGGAGCATGCAGATACTGCAGCGCGGGCTGGCCTCGGCGATCTTCGCGGTGATGTGGCAGAAACGCCAGTGGACGCAGATCGAACTCTAGCGTTCGCTCCGTCAGGAGCTAGGCTTGCAGGCAAAAAGGAGGACCACCGATGGACGAGCAACAGAATAAGCCGCCAAGCTTCTGGCAGATGCTCCACAGCGTGCTGGCCGCGGCCTTCGGCGTACAGAGCGGGCGCAATCGCGCGCGCGATTTCACCCACGGCAAGCCCAGTCATTTCATCGCCATGGGCATTCTCTTCACGCTGGTCTTCGTGCTGCTGCTCTACGGGCTGGTGCAGTTGGTGCTGCATTTCGCCGGGCTGTAGGAAAGCCGGCTGAAAGATGAGGTACCGGGCGGGCCGCAGGACGACCCGCCGGCACCGCTGTCACTGGTGGCTGACCCAGAACACGGCGGTCGCGACCACCAGCAGGATCAGAATGAATGCGGCGCGGGCATCGACGACGCTGTCGCTGGTCTTGTTGGACGTTTCTTCGCTCATGCTTCCCCCATCTTCTCGTTATTGGCTGAAGGACCACAGGCAAGAGTTAAGACCAGCCCGGCCCGCTGCTCAAGGAACTGCCCCTTTCCGCCGCTGCGCAAATGCCGTTAGGCTGCTGGCTCCATAAGAACAAGCGAGTGGATGAAGCACGTGGAATCACTGCAAGACACTGTCGCGCCGGAAGGCGTCTGCTATGGCTGCGGAGGCAGCAACCCGCACGGACTGCACATCAAGAGCCGCTGGCACGAGGACGGCATCCACGTCGTTGCCGAGCACCTGCCCGAAGCCAAGTACTGCGGCTGGCCGGAACTGGTCTACGGCGGCCTGATCGCCATGCTGGTGGACTGCCACTCGAACTGGACTGCCATGGCC
Organism: Pseudomonas sp. NPDC086581; assembly: GCF_044746165.1. NCBI lineage: Bacteria > Pseudomonadati > Pseudomonadota > Gammaproteobacteria > Pseudomonadales > Pseudomonadaceae > Pseudomonas > Pseudomonas sp. NPDC086581. The sequence goes on from NZ_JBIVBR010000013.1 coordinate 89,648, forward strand.
CACCACTACCGCGCCGAAGGCCGAGAGCCGGGCAGTCTGCCGCGCATCGACTGCGTGACCGGCAACCTGGGCGTCAAATACATCAAACCGACGCCCATGGGCGTGCCGCTGACCCTGAAGGCTTATGTAGAAGGTGAAGTCGGGCGCAAGAGCCGGATTATCTGCGAGGTCTACGCCGGGGATGTGCTGACTTGCGTCGGCGACTCGATCTTCGTCCGCGTCGACACCTCGCAGTTGCGTGACGCCGCCCACGGCCGCGATGCCTGATCGACTCCCGTTGCGCCGCCGTCGATAGCCAGGCAGCGCAACCGAGGAACTGACGCCCTGCTTCAAGTCCCCGTCCCGCTTGAGTTTCAGGCCTGGCGCGACTTATACCCGAAAGTTCTCGCCATATACTCAAACATCACTTTTGCGCATATTCCCGAACTGGTATCGTGCGCCCCACTCCGCGTGGAGCGCGTTGCCGTGCGCGCTGGGATACGCAATACGCCCTGAGCGCTATAGCCTGACAGCAGGATGATTCATGTACGTATATGACGAATACGATCAGAGGATCGTAGAAGATCGCGTCAAGCAGTTCCGCGATCAGACCCACCGTTACCTGGCGGGCGAACTGACCGGCGAGGAATTCCGCCCGCTGCGTCTGCAGAATGGCCTGTACATCCAGCGCTACGCGCCCATGCTCCGAGTGGCTGTGCCTTACGGCCTGCTGTCCTCCCGGCAGGTTCGCAAGCTGGCGCAGATCGCCCGCGACTACGACAAGGGCTACGCGCACATCAGCACCCGCCAGAACGTCCAGTACAACTGGCCGGAACTGGAAGATGTGCCGGAAATCCTCGCGGAGCTGGCCACCGTGCAGATGCATGCGATCCAGACCAGCGGCAACTGCATCCGCAACACCACCACCGACCAGTTCGCCGGCGTCGCCCGCGATGAACTCGTGGACCCGCGCCCCTGGTGCGAGATCATCCGCCAGTGGTCGACCTTCCACCCCGAATTCGCCCACCTGCCGCGCAAGTTCAAGATCGCCGTCAACGGCGCCGTGAGTGACCGCGCGGCCATCGAGGTGCACGACATCGGCCTGGAAGCGGTGCAGAACGAAGCCGGCGAGCTGGGCTTCCGCGTCTCCGTCGGTGGCGGCCTGGGCCGTACTCCGATCGTCGGCAGCTTCATCAATGAATTCCTGCCCTGGCAGCACCTGCTGTCCTACCTGGACGCCATCCTGCGCGTGTACAACCGCTATGGCCGTCGGGACAACAAGTACAAGGCGCGCATCAAGATCCTGGTCAAGGCGCTGACGCCGGAAGTCTTCGCCCAGAAGGTCGACGCAGAATGGGCGAACCTGAAGGACGGCCCGAGCACCCTGACCGACGCCGAACTGCAGCGCGTGGCTGCTCACTTCGTCGATCCGGCCTACCAGGCCCTGGAAGACCAGGACGCCGCCCTCGCCCAGCTGGACGCCGAGAACCCCGGCTTCGCCCGCTGGCGCACCCGCAACACCTTCGCCCACAAGAAACCCGGCTACGTCGCCGTGACCCTGTCGCTCAAGCCCACCGGCGTGGCGCCTGGCGACATCACCGACAAGCAGCTGGACGCAGTCGCCGACCTCGCCGACCGCTACAGCTTCGGCGAAGTGCGCAACAGCCATAACCAGAACATCATCCTCGCCGACGTCGAGCAGGCGCAGCTCTTCACCCTCTGGGGCGAACTGCGCGAGAACGGTTTCGCCACCCCGAACGTGGGCCTGCTCACCGACCTCATCTGCTGCCCGGGCGGTGATTTCTGCTCCCTGGCCAACGCCAAGTCGCTGCCGGTAGCCGAAGCCATCCAACGTCGCTTCGATGACCTTGACTACCTGTTCGACATCGGCGACCTCGACCTCAACATCTCCGGCTGCATGAACGCCTGCGGCCACCACCACGTTGGCCACATCGGCATCCTCGGCGTGGACAAGAAGGGCGAGGAGTTCTACCAGGTCTCCCTCGGCGGCAGCGCCAGCCGTGAGGCGAGCCTCGCACAGATCCTCGGCCCGTCGTTCGCCCAGGACCAGATGGCCGACGTGATCGAGAAGATCATCAACGTCTACGTGGAACAGCGCACCGAAGAGGAACGCTTCCTCGATACCTACCGTCGCATCGGCATCGATCCCTTCAAGGAGCGCGTATATGCAGCGAATCATTAAGAACCGCGAGGTCGTCGACGATCGCTGGCACATGCTGCCCAAGGACGCGACCCTCGAGACCGTGCCCAACTGCGACGACGTGATCATCCCGCTGAACCTGTGGCTGGAACACGGCCCAGCCCTGCGCGGCCGTGACGGCGGCTTGGGCGTATGGCTGGACGCGGACGAAGAGCCCGAGGCCATCGCCGGCGACCTGGACAACTTCAGGGTCATCGCCGTGAACTTCCCCGCCTTCACCGACGGTCGCGGCTTCAGCACCGCGCGCCTGCTGCGCGAGCGCTTCGGCTACAAGGGCGAAGTGCGCGCCATCGGCGACGTGCTGCGTGATCAGCTGTTCTTCATGCAAAGCTGCGGTTTCGACGCCTATGCCATCCGCGCCGACCGCGACCCGCAAGCGGCGCTGGCCGGCCTGGACGACTTCTCCGAGGTCTACCAGACCTCGGTGACCCAGCCGCAACCGCTGTTCCGTCGCCGTCAGCTCGCCTGATTAAGCGACAGGAAAAAGCCCCGCACTGCGGGGCTTTTTCATTTCTGCTCGGCACGTTTCTCGTAGGGCGCATAACGCGCCAGCGTTATCCGCCATTAACTAGTAGGACGGCGGATAACCTGTTCCACGTTATTCGCCCTACGATCACGTAGTGACCTTCAAGCTCGCACGCTCTCCCACGCGATCTGAGCCAGTTGCTCGCGGCACTCGATCAGATCCACCCGCGTGCGCCCGGCCAGCCAGTTGCGCGCGTAGTCCTGGCTCGGACCGATCACCACCGAATTGAACAATTCCGGCGCGAGCTCCTTGAATGCGCCGGCCTTGCGGTGCTCGGAAAGCAGCCCGGCAATGCGCCGCCCCTGCTCGCGGTTGGCCTCGCGCAACGCCTCGCCCACCTCTCCCGCCTCGACACGGCCGCGGCTGTGCAGAATGAAACGCGCCCAGTTCGGATTGGCCGCCACCCAGTCGACGTAGCTGGTGACGAACAGCTTCACGCAGGCCTCCGCGCTCATCCCCTCCTCGACTCCAGCGTCCAGCAGCGCCGCGTACTGGCCAACGCCCGTGAGGTACAGCGCGCCGATGATCCGCTCCTTGTTGCCGTAATGGTGATAGAGGCTGCCGATGCTGGCGCCGGAGCGGTCGCGGATCATCTCGATGGTGGTGGCGTCTACGCCGGATTCACTGAAGCAGGCGAGCGCGGCCTGGAGGATGTCGTCTTTACGGGAAGGTCGGGCCATGGGGGTCCTGATTCGGGAATTGGGTCCAGAAAGTAATTCTAGAATATTTTTCTAGAATTACTTTCTAATCTTCGTATACTGCCTGGGCGCGCATCCTTCTTCAATCCGCTTTATCCCGGAGTTGCCATGAGTCAGATGATGCAAATGTACCAGCAGGCCGGCCCCGCGCAGTTCAGCGCCATGATCGGCCAGGTAGCCCCCTACTTCGCCAGCATCGCGCCGCTGTTCGTCGAGCTGCGTCCGGGCTATGCAGAAGTCACCTTCCCCAAACGCCGCGAAGTGCTCAATCACATCGGCACCGTGCACGCCATTGCCCTGTGCAATGCGGCCGAGCTGGCCGCAGGAACCATGACCGACGTGTCGATCCCCAAAGGCCGGCGCTGGATTCCCCGCGGCATGACCGTGGAATACCTGGCCAAGGCCGAGGGCGATGTGCGCGCCGTGGCCGACGGTCAAGCGATCGACTGGAACCAGGAAGGCGACGTCATCGTCCCGGTGCTCGCCTACGTCGGTGACAAGAAGGTCTTCCGCGCCGACATCACCATGTACATCAGCCAGGCCTGAGGGTCCCCGCCATGATCACCCCGCTCCCCCGCCCACTGGACAACGGAAACGGCCACAGCCTCTCCAGCCACTGGTACTACCCGCCCGGCGAGGCTCGCGGAGCGGTGCTGATCGTCCCCGCCATGGGCGTCGAACAGCGCTTCTACGCAGCCTTCGCACACTGGCTGGCCGAGCGCGGCTTCCTCGCCGTGACCTTCGACTACACCGGCATGGGCAAGTCCCGCGCCGGCCATCTGCGCGACCTGGATATCAACATACTGGCCTGGGGAAACCACGATTGCAGCGCCATGCTCGACGCGGTGGTCGAGGCCGCCAGCGAGCTGCCCGTGTACTGGATCGGCCACAGCCTCGGCGGGCAGATCCTGCCCTTCGTGCGCGGCACCGAGCGAATCCACCGCGCCTTTACCATCGCCACCGGCAGCGGCTACTGGCGCGAGAACACCAAGGGCCTGAGACACAAGGCCTGGCTGCTCTGGTACTGCCTGGCACCGACCATTACGCCGCTGCTGGGCTACTTCCCGGGCAAACGCCTGGGCGTGGTCGGCGACCTGCCGCGCGGCGTGATCGAACAATGGCGGCGCTGGTGCCTGAATCCCGAGTACTCGGTGGGCGCGGAAGGCGGTGCGGTGCGCGAGGCGTATTCATCGGTGCGCACGCCCATCACCTCCATCTCCTTCACCGACGACGAGATGATGTCCGGCCGCAACACCGAGTCGCTGCACGGTTTCTACCGTGGCTCACCCAAGACCGTGAAGAGAATTGCCCCGCAGGACATCGGCGTGAAGCGCATCGGCCACTTCGGCTTCTTCCGCAGCCAATTCGCCGATTCGCTGTGGACGGGTTACCTGTTGCCGGACCTGGACTGACACCCAAGCCCGGCAGAGGCATCGAACGAAGAATCAGTCCAGCGTCACCAGCACCCGGCCGACCAGCTTGCCGGCGAGGATCTGGTGGATGGCAGCCGGCAGGTCGTCGAGTTTGACCTCGCGCACTGCCGCTTCGAGGTTGTCGAGCTTCCACTGCAGGGACAGCTTGTCCCACATGGAAGCCTTGACCACCAGCGGCAGCTCCACCGAGTCCACGCCCAGCAGGTTCACGCCGCGCAGGATGAAGGGCAGTACGGTGGCCTTGAAGGCGGCGCCGGCGGTCAGGCCGCAGCAGGCGACGCTGCCGCCGTATTGCAGCGACTTGACCACGTTGAACAGGATGTCACCGCCCACGGTGTCCACCGCGCCGGCCCACTGCTCGCGCAGCAGCGGCTTGTCGACGCCATCGGAGACGGTGGCGCGGTCGAGAATCTGCCGGGCGCCGAGGCGGTTCAGCAGTTCGGCCTGCTCCAGCTTGCCGGTGGCGGCGGCCACGGTGTAGCCCAGTTGCGCCAGCAGCATCACCGCGATGCTACCCACGCCGCCGGTAGCGCCCGTGACCAGGATCGGGCCCGCGGACGGCGTGACGCCAGCACGCTCCAACTTGTCGACGCACAGCGCGGCGGTCAGGCCGGCGGTACCGAGGATCATCGACTCGCGCAGCGAAAGGCCCTGTGGGCGCTTGATCAGCCAGGCCGCAGGCACGCGGATGTACTGGCCGAAGCCACCGGGCGTATTCATGCCCAGGTCGTAGCCGGTGACAATGACTTCGTCGCCGGCAGAGAATTCGCCCACCGAAGACTCTTCCACCACGCCGGCCGCATCAATACCGGGAGTGTGCGGGTACTTGCGGGTGACGCCACGGTTGCCACTGGCGGACAGCGCATCCTTGTAGTTCAGCGAGGAATACTTCACCCGCACCAGCACTTCACCCGCGGGCAGATCGGCAACCTGCCGCTCGACCACCTGCAGGTCATACACGCCATGCGCGCTCTCCGTGACCCACAACGCCTTGAATGCACTCATCTCGACCCTCCTCTTTCGAATTCGCTAAAACGGGCGCAATCCCGGCGCCCGACACCCGATCTTTGCCAGACGAGTCACTGCCAGAAGCGGCTGCGGCCCAGGCGGTCCCACCAGGTCACCAGTACGCGATCGACCACGCCGCTGACGCCCACGCCAAAGCGCTCCTGGATGGACTTCTTCTGTACATAACTGAGCTGGTAGACATCCGCCTCGCGGGCGCGTTCGGCCAGGTACTCGTCACTGGTCTTGAGCTCGTCGACCAGCTTCTTGCCCAGCGCCGCCTGGCCCAGCCAGACCTCGCCGGTGGCGATCTCGTCGATGGCCAGTTGCGGGCGGTAGTGGACGACAAAGCGCTTGAACAGCTCGTGGGTGGTTTCCAGGTCTTCCTGGAACTTCTCCCGGCCCTTGTCGGTGTTCTCGCCGAACACGGTCAGGGTGCGCTTGTACTCGCCAGCAGTGAGCACCTCGAAATCGACGTCGTGCTTCTTCAGCAGGCGATGGATGTTGGGCAACTGAGCCACCACGCCGATGGAGCCGAGGATGGCGAAGGGCGCGGAAAGGATGCGCTCGCCGATACAGGCCATCATGTAGCCGCCACTGGCTGCAACCTTGTCGACGCAGACGGTCAGCGGTACGCCGGCCTGGCGGATGCGCGCCAGCTGGGAAGCAGCAAGGCCATAGCCGTGGACCATGCCGCCGCCACTCTCCAGGCGCAGAACCACTTCGTCGCGCGGGGTGGCCAGGGTCAGCAGCGCGGTCACTTCATGGCGCAGCTGCTCGGTGGCCGAAGCCTTGATGTCGCCGTCGAAGTCGAGCACATAGACGCGATTCTTCTCGCCGCCCTTCTTCTTTTTCGCTTCCTTCAGGTTTTTCGCCTCGGACTTGCGCAGCGCCTTGAGCTTGGTCTTTTCCAATACGCTATGTTGCAGGCGCTCGCGCAGCTCCTTGTAGAAGTCGTTGAGCTTGTGCACCTCGAGATGCCCGCTCCCGCCGCGACGGCCGCGGCCGCGCAGTGCGGCGATCACCACCAGGACGATGACGATGGCCACCACCACGGTGAAGGTCTTGGCCAGGAAACCCGCGTAATCCGCTAGAAACTCCACTCACATCCCCTTTTACAATTCTGGTCGAGCCCGCCAGGCGAGCGCAGCGAATCCCGCAAGCATACCCACGCCGCAGGCCCGCCACCAGCGCTGGCAAACCGCTGCATCAGTCCAGCGAATGCCATTCAAACAAGCGTATGTTTTTTCGTTGACAGCCCCAGGTGATCCTCATAACCTCGCCGGAACTTTCAGCCCTGCCGGGATACTGCGCGTGGGAAGCATCTACCTGATTCGACATGGCCAGGCTTCGTTCGGCGCCGACGACTACGATGTGCTCTCGGCCACCGGCGTACGCCAGGCCCAAATCCTCGGCGAGCACTTGGCTGGCCTGGGCCTGCGCTTCGATCGCTGCGTAGCCGGCGACCTGCGCCGCCAACGCCACACCGCCGAAGCGGTGATGGGCCGGCTGAACGAAGCCGGGATCGAAACCCCCGCCCTGGAAATCGACTCCGCCTTCAACGAATTCGAAGCCGATGCCGTGATCCGCGCGCACCTGCCGGACCTGCTGGAAATCGAGCCGCAGGCGCTGCACATCATGCGCAATGCCGCCGACCACCGCGCCGAGTTCCAGCGCCTGTTCTCCACCGTGATCGCCCGCTGGGTTTCCGGCGACCACGACAAGGACGGTCTGGTCAGCTGGGCAGAATTCCTCGACACCGTGCACGGCGGCCTCCAACGTCTGCTGGAGTCGGCCAGCGGCAAGGACAACATCGGCGTGTTCACCTCCGGCGGCACCATCACTGCGGTCCTCCAGCACGTGACCGGGATTCCGGCGCTGAACGCCTTCGAACTCAACTGGCAGATCGTCAACACCTCGCTCAACCGCCTGAAGTTCCGCGGCAGCGAAGTGGCCCTGGCTTCCTTCAACAGTCACGTGCATCTGGAACTGTTGAGGGCGCCGGAACTCATCACCTATCGTTGAGTACCGGCCCATTGCGACGCGAGCGTCGCGCGAGAAAACCTAGAAAAGGAATAGAACCATGAGTGTTGCTGACATCGTTTCCACCATGCAGAGCAAGTTCAACGCCAGCGCGGCCGCCGGCCTGGATCTGGTGTTCCAGTTCAACATCGAAGACGGCGACAACCACTACCTGGTCGTCAAGGACGGTACCTGCCAGGTCGTACAGGGCGACGCCGAGTCCCCCAACGTCACCCTGATCATGGACAGCGAAACCCTCAAGGGCATCACCAGCGGCGAAACCGACGGCATGCAGGCCTTCATGGCTGGCAAGCTGCGCGCCGAAGGCGACATGATGCTGGCGATGAAGCTGGGCGAACTGTTCCCGGTCTGATCCGAGGAAAACCTGCCCGCGCAGCACGAAGAACCGGAGTCCATGGCTCCGGTTTTTTTATGCCCGCGCCCCGCTGCAAGGCCCGGATCAGGCAGCCTGATCGGGGTGCAACACGAACGCCAATAAGGGCTTTGTGTGCTTGTGACGGACAGGGCCGGACATTAGATTAGCCAATGATCACCCGGCGCCATCATTGCTTTGCCTGATCCTGCCGCACCCCATCGGGCTAGACAAAGACGCCGGCCTGCGCGCACCTCGCCAGGAGCCCTGGGCCCTCGCGAGGAGATCAGTACGAGCCAGTACAAGACGAGCTCCTAGATAAAAAGGGACCAGCATGTCGTTGACCGACCAGACCATCCGCTCCCGCGAAGGCGAAGAACTCGATGCCGCCGTGATCGACGGCTATCTCAAGGACCACATTCCCGGCCTGCAGGGTCAGCCGCGCATCAGCCAGTTCCCCGGTGGCGCCTCGAACCTGACCTATCTGATCCAGTACGATAACCAGGAACTGGTCCTGCGCCGCCCGCCGTTCGGCAAGAAGGCCAAGTCTGCCCATGACATGGGCCGCGAATACCGCATCCTGAATCAGCTCAAGGACGGTTTCCCTTACTGCCCCAAGGCGTACGCCTACTGCACCGACGAGTCGGTGATCGGCGCCGAGTTCTACGTCATGGAGCGGGTCAACGGCATCATCCTGCGCAGCGATCTGCCCAAGGAACTGAACCTCGATGCCGGGAAGACCACCGCCTTGTGCAAGAGCTTCATCGACAAGTTCGTCGACCTGCACAACGTCGACTACAACGCCTGCGGCCTGGGCGACCTGGGCAAGCCCGAGGGCTATGTGCAGCGTCAGATCGGTGGCTGGATCGATCGCTACGAGAAGTCCCTGACCCCCGACGCGCCGGCCTGGGAACAGGTGAAGGTGTGGCTGCGCGAGAAGATGCCGGCCGACCACCACAAACCTGGCATCGTCCACAACGACTACCGCTTCGACAACGTCATCCTCGACCCGAACAACCCGATGCAGATCATTGGCGTGCTCGACTGGGAGATGACGACCATCGGCGACCCGCTGATGGACCTGGGCAATACCCTCGCCTACTGGATCCAGGCCGACGACCCGCAGCCGATGCAGATGCTGCGCCGCCAACCCAGCCACGAGCCGGGCATGCTGACCCGCCAGCAGTTCGCCGACTACTACGCAGAGCGCGCCGGCATCCAGATCGACAACCTCGATTACTACTACACCTACGGCCTGTTCCGCCTGGCCGGCATCATGCAGCAGATCTACTACCGCTTCTTCCACGGCCAGACCCAGGACAAGCGCTTCGCCACCTTCATCCACGCCAACAAGCTGCTGGAACAGGTGAGCCTGCAGGTCATCGGCAAGTCCCGCCTGTGAGAGTCGACTGTCGACCTGGCGAGCTAGAGCCGTACAAGGCGGAAGCCGGACGAAGAGCGGAGTTTACCGATTGTAAATGAGCATCTGAGTCCGGCTTCCAACGCAGTACGGCCGACGCGCAGCCGGTCGCCAGGCGACTCTCGCGGCCCAAAAACAAGGAGAATTTCCATGTCCAAGACCCAACTGTTCGACCTCGACGGCAAGATCGCCTTCGTCTCCGGCGCCAGCCGCGGCATCGGCGAGGCCATTGCCAAACTGCTGGCCCAACAGGGCGCCCACGTGATCGTTTCCAGCCGCAAGATCGACGGCTGCCAGGCCGTGGCTGACGAAATCGTCGCCGCCGGCGGCAAGGCCACCGCGATTGCCTGCCACATCGGCGAGATGGAGCAGATTCAGGCCGTCTTCGCGCAGATCCGCGAGCAGTTTGGTCGCCTGGACATCCTGGTCAACAACGCCGCCACCAACCCGCAGTTCTGCAACGTGCTGGACACCGACCTGTCGGCCTTCCAGAAGACCGTCGACGTGAACATCCGCGGCTACTACTTCATGTCCATCGAGGGCGGCAAGCTGATGAAGGCCAATGGCGGCGGCAGCATCATCAACGTCGCCTCGGTCAACGGCGTCACCCCGGGCGAGTTCCAGGGCATCTACTCGGTGACCAAGGCTGCGGTGATCAGCATGACCAAGGTCTTCGCCAAGGAATGCGCGCAGTTCAACATCCGCTGCAACGCCTTGCTGCCGGGCCTGACCGACACCAAGTTCGCCTCGGCGCTGGTAAGCAACGACGCGATTCGCAACGTCGCCCTGCAGCGCATCCCGCTCAAGCGTGTGGCAGACCCAAGCGAAATGGCCGGCGCCGTGCTGTACCTCGCCAGCGACGCCTCCAGCTACACCACTGGCGTAACGCTGAACGTTGACGGCGGGTTCCTCGCCTAAGCGTGGTCGCGGAAACGAAAAAGGGAGCCGGTCGGCTCCCTTTTTCATGGGCGGAGATTGGGCTTTTCGTAGGAGCGAGCTTGCTCGCGAAACGAATCGCACCTTGAGTCTCCAGCGTGAAGCGGGTTCGCGAGCAAGCTCGCTCCTACAAAGTCACTGCCAATTCTTGAGCGCCTGGTTCGCCGCCGCATTCATCGGCTCGGCTGTCAGCCCGCCGGCTCCGTAGCGCACTGCAAAAACAGCCTGATCGGCCATCGGCAGGTAGGTCACCCGGCCCGCCTTGGGCACGAAGGTCAGCAGATCATGCTGGCCGTCGCGCAGCCAGCGCCACAGGTCGATACCCAGCACATCATCCGCCAGCGCCACCTTGCGCCCCAGGCTCTGTTGTTCCACAGCCAGGAAGCGGCCGCTGAGGTCCTGCAGGCGATAACCCGGCGCCATCCCTATCAGCCGCGCCAGGCCTTTCCACTCCAGTACCCGCGCGTCCAGCTGCCAGAGGTCACCTGCCAGCTCCACGCGGCGCTCGTCATTACCCTCCAACAGCGTGACGTCATAGCGCTGCTCGCCCACTTTGTGAAAGCTCAGCGTCGCCAGCGGGCGCTCTGCCGGCAGCGGGTCGTAGCTGCGCAGGTCCCAGGCTACCAACGCCACAAGCGCGGCCACGACCACGAACAACATTCCTGCCGTGCCCCGCAGCCAGCCGAGGAACCAGTGACGGTCGATGAGAATGCGGGCGGCTACCACCAGCGCCAACAGCGCCAAGAAGGCAACGACCCAAGCCAGACCGTCGTACTGCATCGAATGATTTCCTTCCTCGTAGAATTGCCGGCATTATGCGCACCGCGTACCTGCACGGCCAGCCAGACCGTCGCAGCTTTCGGGCCCGTTAACGTTTCCCGCGCACCACTCTTTACGAGAGAGTGGCGCCACGGGCCCCCGATCAAGGCGGACCCATGCCCTTCGAACTCGTCGTAGACCCGACCACTCTTGTCATCCTCGCCGGCGTCGCCTTCCTTGCCGGTTTCATCGACGCCATCGCCGGCGGTGGCGGCCTGCTGACCATCCCCGCCCTGCTCACCGCCGGCGTGCCGCCGCATCTTGCTTTGGGCACCAACAAGCTGAGCTCGACTTTTGGCGCCGCCGTGGCCAGCTACACCTTCTATCGGCGCAAACTGTTCCAGCCGCGCCAGTGGCGCAACGGCCTGATCGCCACAGCCATCGGCGCAGCGCTCGGCGCCTGGGCCGCACACCTGATGCCGGCGGAATGGCTCAACCGCATGCTGCCCGTGGTGGTATTCGGCTGCGGCCTGTACCTGCTGTTCGGCAAGACGCCCGAAGCGCCGCTGGACGCCAACCCGCGCATCGCCCAGCGCCGTCAGTGGCCGCAGGGCCTCGGTCTGGGCTTCTACGACGGAGTGGCCGGCCCCGGCACCGGTGCATTCTGGACCGTCAGCACCCTGCTGATGTACCCGCTCGACCTGGTCCGCGCCAGCGGCGTGGCGCGCAGCATGAACTTCGTCAGCAACATCGTGGCGCTGGCGGTGTTCATCGCCTCGGGTCAGGTGGTCTGGCTGATGGGCCTGTGCATGGGCAGTTCGCTGATGATCGGCGCCTACTTCGGCGCGCGCACGGCTATTGGTGGCGGTGCCAAGTTCATCCGCCCGGTGTTCATCCTGGTTGTACTCGCCCTGACCGTGCGCCTGGCCTGGCAGCACTGGTTTACCGCCGCAGCCTGAGAACCCGGTTACGATCTGCTGCGCGTCGGCAGGACGGCGTTAAAAACAGGCTCGGACTGCTCATTTACAGCACGTAAACTCCGCATCCTCGCCTGTTTTTGCCTTGTTCTGCGCTAGCTCGCGAGATCGTAACCAGGTTCTGAGACAGGCCGGAACGGCGCCTGGAATCAGGCGCCGCCGGGCAGGACAGGATCGGGACGACCGGCGCGGCGCGCCAGGTAGACCTCGATCAGGTAGCGGGCGATGGAGCGCTCGGCCGGCAGGCGCGGCAGCTCGTCGACATGGAACCAGCGGGCATCCTCGATCTCGTCCGGCTGCATGACGATCTCGCCGCTGACGTACTCGGCGTGGTAGCCGAACATCAACGAATGCGGGAACGGCCAGGGCTGGCTGCCCATGTAGCGGATATTGCCGATCTCGACGCCCACCTCTTCGCGCACCTCCCGCGCAACGCAGTGCTCCACCGACTCACCCGGCTCGACGAAGCCGGCCAGGGTGCTGTACATCCCCGGCACGAAGCGCGGAGAACGCGCCAGCAGCACTTCATCGCCACGGGTTACCAGCACGATCATGCTCGGCGACAACAGCGGGTAGCGCTGGATGCCGCAGCTTTCGCAATGCATGGCGCGGTCGCGGGGCATGCGCAGGCTGGGTTGGCCACAGCTGCCGCAGAAGCGGTTCTGCCGCCACCAGACCCCGATCTGGCTGGCGAAGCCGAGCATGGCGAAGATGTCTTCCTCGGCCTGCATCATGAACTGGCGCAGGCCGATCCAGCTGGCGCCTTCCAGCGGGTCGGTACGGTCGATTTCCAGCAGGTAGACCGGCTCGCCGTCGAACTGGCCAACGGCGTGCTCGGAAAGCACCGCAAGGTCCTGGCGCTTGAGCCAGTCCCGGGGGAACAGCACGCCATTGCTGTCGCCGAGGAACTGCTGCTGGCAGTGGGCGAGCGCCCAGCCGCCGTTGGCAGCGACCTCGAACATCGAGGATTCCCAGCGTCCGGTACGCATCAGGCTGCCACCGTCAGGCCCAGGGCCTTGACGCTCTCGCTCGCGACGTCGAGGACGTCGGGTTGACCTTCAGGCCGCATCATGGCTCCACCCTCCAGGTAGTACTCCAGGCCGGTCAGCGCATCCGCCAGGGTTTCCAGCATCTGCTCGGACGGCATCTGGGTCGTCTCGATCATCTGCCCCTGAATGTAATCGGCACAGGCGCCCACGAGCAATGCCGCGCGCTCTTGGCCGAGGAACCACAGACCACCGCGCACCGCTTGCAGGCTGATCGGTACGTTGGCCAGGTGCAGCTTGTCACCGTTGGATTCCAGGTACGCGGTGATCGCGCGCTTGGCCAGCGCCAGGCCCGCCTGGGCCTCGTCGATTACCACGATGCGCGCTTCGGCGAGTTGGTGCACGGCGAAAGAATCGTCCTCGCCCACCGGCGCCGGACGCGCGCTCATGCGCTCGCCCCGCTCCAGATTGCCGACCATGCTCTCGACGTACAGCAGCGCATCGGCCAGGGCGTTGAGTGCGGCCGGTTCGTCCACCGAGCCCTTGGCAACCCAGCCGGCGACCACGCCATGCTGGTGCTGCAGCGAGGTGGCGGCGGAGTTCAAGCCGACCATGCCCAGGGTCTTGGCCAGCTTGCCCAGCTGGGTGTGCAGGATGCCCAGCGCATCGGCCTGGGACACGCCGCGCTCGATCAGGTCGAGCTGGTCCTTCACCGCCGTGAGTTCCTCGCGGATCGCCACCGACAGCGAACGCATCACCGACTTGCCCGGGCCGGACAGGCGCTGCGACTCATCTTCGAGCAAGTGATCGGTGAACGGCAGCGGCGCCAGGCCGAACACCTGGCGCAGTTCGGTAGCTCGCACGCCGCTGGTGTCTGCCAGCGCGGTGAGATACAGCAGCTCCTTGAGCAACTGGCGCGGCGCTTCGTATTGCGGGTTGGCGATCAGTTGCTTCAGCTCGCGATCCAGGCGCGCGAACACCTGCTTGCGCGTCTTGCGCGGCAGCATCTGCGCGTCCACCAGCGACTCCAGCGCACCTGCTCCAACCCAGCACAGACGGGTGCGCGCGGCGCTGCCCAGCAGCACGTCGAGCTTGCCCAGCGCGCGGCCCATGAGCTTGAGACTGGGGTAGAGATTCTGCTCGCGGATCAGTCCCACCAGGCCGACCTGGTACATCTGCCGCAGGCGGCGGACTTCGCGGGCCGGGTCTTCCACCTGCGGCGCGGTGACGGCGCGCAGCGGGCGCGGCAGGTCCAGGCGCGCGCTGAAGAAGAAGCTCTCCGGCAGCGCGGGCTGGCCAGCGGCCTGGCGCACATCGTTGATCGCCGGCAGCAGCAGCTCAGGGATTTCCTGGCGGTGCGCTTCGAGATTTTCCAGGTAACGGCGCAGCACGTAGAGCGCATTGCCGAGCGCTGCCAGCTGACCGTCGCGGTCTTCACTGACCCCGGTCGGAATGTCGGTGGCCAGGTCCAGCGCTTCCTGCGCCAGCAGCTCAGCGCCGGCCAGTTCGATGAGATTCAGCGTGCCGCGAATCTGGCTAAGGCAATCGACGGAATGTTGCAGCAGGCTGCCGTTCTGACGCTCGGCGATGAAGTGCTCGAGATTCTGCTCGGCCTCCTCCATCGTTGCGAACAGCTCGTCGCGGACCAGACTGAGGGACGTGGCTCCAGTAACCATCGGCCTAGTGCGCCTCCTGCGCGCGAGAAGAGTGGACGGACATCAATCGGCGAACTCGGGGGTCTTCTTGCTCATGTGCGCCATCATGGCGGCCTGCAGGTCAGCGGACTGCAGCATCGCGGCGTTCCAGGTGGCGATGTATTCGAGGCCATCCTCGACGCGGTGGTCGCGGGCATAGCCGATCATTTCCTTGGTGCCGCGGATCGCGATCGGCGATTTGGCGGCGATCTGCCGGGCCAGCTCCATCACGCCGTCCTGCAGCGCGGAATGGTCGGCGTACACGCTGTTGACCAGGCCAATGCGCTGCGCTTCCTCGGCGCTGACGTTGCGCCCGGTGTAGGCCAGCTCCCGCATGATGCCATCGCCGATCAGCCTCGGCAGGCGTTGCAGGGTGCCGACATCGGCCGCCATGCCCATGTCGATTTCCTTGATGGAGAACTGCGCGTCCGCGCTGCAGTAGCGCATGTCGCAAGCGGAGATCAGGTCGATGCCGCCGCCGATGCAGTAGCCCTGGACCGCCGCGAGGACTGGCTTGCTGCACTTGTCCACGGCATTGAAGGAGCCCTGCAGTTGCAGGATGGTCTTGCGCAGGGCGCGGGCGTTGCGGCCGACGTCCTTGCCCAGGTGGCTGGCGGCCTGGGCCAGCAGGGCAAGGTCGATACCGGCGGAGAAGTGCTTGCCGGCGCCGCTGAGGACGACGACGCGGACTTCATCCGTTTCATCGGCCCACTGGAAGATATCGATGATTTCCTTCCAGAAATCGGCGTTCATCGCGTTGAGTTTTTCCGGGCGGTTGATCTGCACATGGGCGATCTTGTCCGCCAGTTCAACGCGGAAGGCTTTGTATTCGGTCACGGGAGATGTCCTCGGGAATGCCCTGCTTCTCGTCTGGGTGCGGCGCGCTGCCGCTGGAGCCCGGGCCGACAGTTCTTATGGGTGCTGGATACAGATTTTTGGCATCGCGCCACTATAACAAGGCAAGACTAAAAGTCGATGCCGCGGTCTGTGACACAGGCCACGGCATCGGTCGTGAATCCGCTCGCCATTCGCTCAGCAACTGCTTGATCTGGCAGGAAGGCGGTCGCCGCGGCAATCAGTCGCCAGCGGCCATCGGCAGCCCCTGTGCGCGGTTGCGGTACTGGCGCCAGGTGTACATCGGGATGCCCGCCATGAACACCAGGAAGCCCCAGAAGATCGCCTGCTGACCCGTGCCATAGAGCGCCCACAGCGAGTAGAGGAAGCCCAGGCAACCAATCGCCAGCACCTGCGGACGCGAGCGCGGAGAGAAGGACTCGGGCTTCACCGCCAGCATCTGGATCAACGCGGCAGTGCAGAAGGCATAGGGCACGACGCCGGTCATGGTGCCGAGCAGGATGATGACGTTAAACACCTCCACCAGCTCGCCATGACCATCGACCATCACCAGCGCGGTGACCAGCAACCCTGATGACAGAAGGCCGTTGGCCGGCGCACCGTTCTTGTTGAGCTTGCCCAGGGACTCGGGGAACAGCCCGTCGCGGGCCGGCGCCACCGGAATCTGGCCCTGCAGCAGCACCCAGCCGTTGAGCGCGCCCAGGCAGGCGATCACCGCGCCGCCAGCCACCAGGTAATAGCCCCAGGTGCCCAGCAGGATGCGCGCGGCATCGGCGAACGGCGAGGTGGACTTGGCCAGCACATCCGGTGGCATCAGGCCCTGCACGGCCGTGATCGACAGGATGTACACCGCAGCGGCGGCCAGGGTGCCGAACAGCGTGGCGCGGGGGATGGTCTTCTTCGGGTCGCGCACATCGTCCGCCGGCACGGTGGCCGACTCCAGGCCGATAAACGACCAGAGCGTCAACGCCGCCGTGGTGGCGATCGCCTGGGCGTAGCCCATGTTCGGCAGCTCGCTGGGCGCCGGGATAGTCAGGTAGTCGGGGTTGAAGTGGAACCAGCCGAGGATGCCCACCAGCAGCAGCGGGATCAGCTTGAGCGCGGTCAGGCAGTTCTGCACGACAGCGAAGGCAGTGATGCCGCGCAGGTTGATCAGGGTGCACAGCCAGATGGCGCCGATGGCTGTGGCGACCATCAACAGTGGGTCGGCCAGCGCCGGGATGAACACCCGCAGGTAGCCCACCAGCGTGACGGCGATGGCTGCGTTGCCGATCCACGCAGCCTTCCAGTACGTCCAGGCACAGAGATAGCCGGCAAAGCTGCCGAAACCGTCGCGGGTATAGGCGTAAGGCCCGCCAGCGCCAGGATTGAGCCGCGCCAGCCGAGCGAAAGTGAAGGCCAGGATCACCGCCCCGGTACTCGACACCAGCCAGCCGAATAGGCTGAGCCCACCGAACGCAGCCAGGCTCGACGGCAGCAGAAACACCCCCGACCCCACCATGTTGCCAACCACCAGCGCGGTGCAGCTCCAGAAACCCATGCTGCCCTTTTTCGCTTCCGCCATCTGCGCTCCTTAGAAGCCCGCGATCTGTATTTTCGTGTTATCGCCCCGCCCGTGGAAAAGTCCCAGAGCGGCGATCTGTCCTACAGGGTAGACAGCGCCGGGCAAAGGAGGAAACCGTTTTGCAGGACGAGACCGCCCGTTTCGAGCGATTTCGCCCCGCGCGGTCAATGCCGCTGCAGAAATTCCGCCGCTCAGGCGGAGCCGACCCGCCGCGTGCCGATCTCGTAGAGCTGCTCGAACTGCATCGACGGCATCGGCTTGGCGAACAGGTAGCCCTGCCCTTCGGTGCAGCGTTCGGCGCGCAGGCGGTCGCGCTGGGCGGAGGTTTCGATGCCTTCGGCGATGGTCTCCAGGTCGAAGCTGCGGGCCATGTCGAGGATCGCGCGGATCACCGAGAGGTCCTGCTGGGTCTCCAGCATGCCGATGACGAAGGTGCGGTCGATCTTGATGCGGCTCAGCGGATAGGTCTTGAGCAGGCTGAGGGAGGCGTAGCCGGTGCCGAAGTCGTCGAAAGCGATCCCGACCCCATAGGAGCGCAGGCTCTGCAGGGTACTGAGAACGGTGTCGTCGTGATTGAGCACGATGTTCTCGGTAATCTCCAGCTCCAGCGCCTCCGCCGGCAGGCCGTGCCGTTCCAGCGCCTCCAGCACCTGGGTGACCAGGTTGCCCATGCGGAACTGCGCTCCGAACAGATTCACCCCCATGCGCAGGTCGGGCGCACCGTTGCGCCGCCAGTAGGCAGCCTGGGCGCAGGCCTCATCCAGTATCCAGGCGCCGACGATGGCCGCCAGGGGCCCGCCCTCCAGCGACGGCAGGAAGGCCGCCGGCGACAGCAGGCCGCGCTGTGGATGCTGCCAGCGGATCAGCGCCTCGGCCCCGCGCAGGGAGCCGTCGCGCAGGCTGACCTGGGGCTGGTAGAACAACAGGAACTCGCCGTTGGCGACGGCGCGATGCAACTCCATGCCATACAGGTGCCGCGCCGCCGCTTCCATCTTCAGCGCCGGAAGGAACACGAACGCGTGGCTGCGACCGCTGCTCTTGGCCTTGAACAGCGCCAGGTCGGCGTCACCCACCAGCTCCAGCGCTTCCTGCGCGTGCAGAGGCGCCAGAGCCACGCCGCAACTGGCAGCGACCCGCACCTCATGAGCGTCGATGACGATGGGCTCGGCAATGCTGGCGATCACCGCCTGGGCAAGGCGCATGGCGTGCTCGGGTGAAAGCAGGTTCGGCTCGAGGATGGCGAACTCGTCGCCACCGATGCGCGCAACAGTGGCGCCAGCGCTGGCCAGCCGGGCCAGTCGCGCGGCAACCTGCCGCAGAATGCCGTCGCCGACGGCATGGCCGAGGGAGTCATTGACGTCCTTGAAGCCGTCCAGGTCAATCATCAGCACGGCCGCCGGGCGCGACTGCACCAGGACTTCCTCGGTGCGCCGGTAGAACTGGCCGCGGTTGGCCAGACCGGTGAGCACGTCGACGCTGGCCAACTGACGCAGCGCCTCTTCCTCCAGATGGCGGGCAGTGAGGTCCTTGAGCACCGCTTCGAACTTGAGCTTGCCCCTTTCCGACCAACTGAACAGCGTCAGGCCCAGCGAGAGTTCGGAACCGTCCTTACGCAGGCCGGAGATTTCCCCGGGCACAGCCATGCCGTCGAGGGACGTGGCATCGCTGGCCCCGCTGATCAGGGCGCGGAAGGACTGGCGGCTGCGCTCGGGCAGCAGCAATTCGAAGGACTGACCGCTGCCTTCGATCAAGTCGTAGCCAAACAGGTTGGCCGCCGCCTCGTTCCAGGCGACGATCTCGCCCCAGCAGTCGAACCACACCACGGGCGTTGGCGAAGTGCCTGCGTATTCCTCGAACAGCGGCCGGGTACGCGAGGAGGCCACTTCGATGCGGCGCAATTCGAGCCGGTCCGACGCCATGCGCGCCAGCTCGACCAGGCGCTCGCGGTCCTCGCCGGAAAAGTCTTCGTGGGGCTGGCTGTCGATGATGCACAGCGCGCCCAGCGCCTGTCCCTCGACCGAGAGCAACGGCACGCCCGCGTAGAAGCGCACGCCATTGGGCGCCGTCACCAGCGGGTTGTCGTGGAAGCGCTCATCGCGGCTGGCGTCGCCCACCACCATCACGCCGTCCTGGGCGATGGCATGGGCGCAGAAGGATACGTCGCGCCCCATGTCGACTTCGCCGATGCCAGTGGCGGCGGCGAAGAACACGTGGTCACTGCCGATCATGTTCACCGCTGCGACCGGCATGCCAAACATGCGGACAGCGATCTGCACCACCGGGTCAAGGCTGGGCAGCAGGCTTTCGTCGTCGAATCCGTAATCGGAGAGCGCACTCAGGCGCTCGCTCTCATTCGGCAACGTCACGGGACAGCGCATGGGGGAAACCTCCCTTTTTCCTCAATTTCTCCCTTTACCGATGCGCACAAGGATAGTTCCACTTTTCATACAGTGATGTATGTCGCTGTCGTCAGTAGCCGGACGGTCACTTGCAGCACTCCACGGTGTAGCGCTTCTCGCCGTCTACCTCGCGCACTTGCAGGCCATGGACGTCTGAATCGAAGCCGGGGAAGTTGCGCTCGAAACTCTGCGCGAAGGCCAGGTAATCGAGTATGGAGCGGGTGGATTCGGTGAACCGCTCGCCCGGCATGATCAGCGGAATGCCTGGCGGATAGGGCACCAGCATCACCGCGGCGATGCGCCCTTCCAACCGATCGATGGGCACCGCTTCGACCTCGCCGCGCACCAGTTGCGCGTAAGCGTCCGCCGGGCGCATGGCGATCTCCGGCAGCACCGTGTACATGCGTTTCATCGCCTTGGCGGTGGCGTGGTCGCGGTAGCAGCGGTGCAGCTCGTCGCAGAGGTCGCGCAGGCCCATGCCCGCATAACGCGCGCCGCCGGCCTGGGCGACGCTGGGCAGTGCGTCCGCCAGCGGCTGGTTGGCGTCGTAACTGCGCTTGAACTCCAGCAGCTCAGTGACCAGGGTGCTCCACTTGCCCTTGGTCACCCCCATGGAGAACAGTACGAGGAAGGAGTACAGCCCAGTCTTCTCCACCACCAGCCCGCGTTCCCAGAGGAAGCGGCTGACCACCGCGGCCGGAATTCCGCGCGAATCCAGGCGCCCGCCGGCGGTGAGCCCCGGCGTGGCCAGGGTGACCTTGATCGGATCGAGCAGCACGTAGTCTTCCACTGCATCGCCGAAGCCGTGCCAGTCGGCATTCGGCTCCAGCACCCAGTCGCGGGTCTTCACCTCGTCGGTACCCTCCACGCCCGGCGGCTGCCAGACGCAGAACCACCAGTCGTCCTCGACAAGATTCTGCTGCACGTTGGCCAGGGCGCGGCGGAAGCTCAGGGCCTCGTCGAAGGTCTCCTGAATCAGCGAACGCCCCGCCGGGCCTTCCATCATTGCCGAGGCCACGTCCAGCGAGGCGATGATGCCGTACTGCGGCGAAGTGGAGATGTGCATCATGAAGGCTTCGTTGAAGCGCGCCTGCTCGAAGCGCCGCGCGCCGGCATCCTGCACGTGGATCATCGAGGCCTGGCTGAAAGCCGCGAGCATCTTATGCGTGGAGTGGGTGGTGAACACCAGTGGGCCGCTGTCGTCACGGCTGGTGCCCATGCCGTAGCGTCCGGCGTAGAACTCGTGGAAGGCCGCATAGGCGTACCAGGCTTCGTCGAAATGCAGCACCTCGACGCTGTCGCCCAGGGCCTGCTTGATCATCTGTGCGTTGTAGCAAAGGCCGTCGTAGGTGGAATTGGTCACCACCGCCAGCCGCACCTTGGGCTCGCGGCCGCGCGCCAGCGGGCTGGCCTCGATCTTCGCGGCGATGGATTCACGACTGAATTCGGACAGCGGGATCGGCCCGATGATGCCCAGCTCGTTGCGCTCCGGCGTCAGGTACAGCGGGATGGCGCCAGTCATGATGATCGAATGGAGGATCGACTTGTGGCAGTTTCGATCCACCAGCACCAGGTCGTCGCGGCAGACCATGGAGTGCCAGACGATCTTGTTCGCCGTGGAGGTGCCGTTGATCACGAAGTAGGTGTGATCGGCGCCGAAATTGCGCGCCGCGCGGGCTTCCGCCTCCGCCAGCGGACCGGTGTGATCGAGCAGCGAGCCCAGTTCGGGCACCGAGACGGAGAGATCCGAGCGCAGGGTATTCTCCCCGAAGAACTGGTGGAACGCCTGCCCCACCGGACTCTTGCGATAGGCCACGCCGCCGCCATGGCCGGGCGTGTGCCAGGAATAGTTGGACTGCGCGGTGTGCTCCACCAGCGCGCGGAAGAACGGCGGCAGCAGGCCTTCCAGGTACTTGCGTGCGGCGCGGCTGACCTGGCGGGCGAGGAAGGGCACGGTGTCTTCGAACAGGTAGAGGATGCCACGCAGCTGGTGCAGGTCAGCCATGGACTCAGCCGGCGCGTTCTCGATGGTCATCTGCTCACCGAGGGCGAAGATCGGCAACTTCGGCGCACGCACCCGCGCCATGCGGATCAGTTCCACCACATCCTGCAGAAGACGCTGGTTCTCCCCCGCCCCCTCGGCGGCGACCAGAATGCAGGCGAGACCGTGGTGGGTCGAGGCGACGATGCGCCCCTCGGCGGAGCTGGCGGTGGAAAGGATGCTGAAGCCGTCCTGCTCCAGCTCCCGCGCGATATCCCTCACCCGGTCGCCGGCCACGGTATCGGCCTTGATGTCGCGGTGAACGATGAGAATGGGGAATTTCAAGTCTTTGTACATTGTGAACCCCTGAATGACGTACGACTGCGTCGATCCCTTTCAGAGTATGGACTCACGGAATGTAGGGGAATGTAGCCGGCTGACGGCTGTAATAAAACGTCGCGTGGCTGACAGGCCACAGCGAAGCTGCGCGCTCCTATGAAAAACAAAAAGGCCCCTGTTCAGGGGCCTTTTCTCAGGTAGCGAGGAGGATCACTCCTTCGGGGCTTCCATCTGCGCCCACAGCGACGGACCACCGGCGGACTTCTCGATCACTGCCAGGCGCGCCAGATGCGCCTCGATCTCCGCATCACTCGCACGAATCACACGGGTCAGCCCACGATCTGCCGCCAGGCGACGAATCGCCGAGGCCGTGGCACGACCGCTGCCATCCCCTTCGGCACCATTGCCAGCCAGCGACAGGCTGGTCTGGCCACCGGTCATCGCCAGGTAGACGTCGGCGAGAATCTCGGCATCGAGCAGTGCGCCGTGCAGGTCACGGCCGGAGTTGTCGACGCCATAGCGCTTGCACAGGGCGTCGAGGTTATTGCGCTGGCCCGGATGGCGCTCACGGGCCATCAGCAGAGTGTCGAGAATGCCGCAGTAGTCGGCGACGTCGGCGCGCTCGGTCTGCCCCAGCAGGGCGAACTCGTTGTTGATGAAACCAACGTCGAACGCCGCGTTGTGGATGATCAGCTGGGCGCCCTTGATGAACTCGAAGAAGTCATCCGCCACTTCGCGGAAGCGCGGCATGTCCTTGACGTATTCATTGGTGATGCCGTGGACCGCGATCGCACCTTCGTCGATCTCGCGATCAGGCTGCAGGTAGACATGGAAATGCCGGCCGGTGAGGCGGCGGCCGTCGAGTTCGACGCAACCAATCTCGATGATCCGGTGGCCGTCGGTGACCGGCATACCGGTCGTTTCAGTATCGAGTACGACGCTGCGCATTCTGTGTGAAACCTTCTTGCAATTGATTCGCCCGGATGGCTTCGGGCGACCTTGATTCTGAGAGTCGGACGCTTAGCGCGGCAGTTCGCTCACACCACGGTTGGCGAGCATATCGGCGCGCTCGTTGCCGGGGTGGCCGGTGTGGCCGCGCACCCAGCGCCACTCGACATTATGCCGGTTCACCTGTTCGTCCAGCGCCTGCCACAGGTCGGCATTCTTCACCGGCTGCTTGGCGGCGGTCTTCCAGCCACGCTTCTTCCAGTTGACCATCCACTCGGTAATGCCCTGCATGACGTACTGCGAGTCGGTGACGATGCGCACGTCGCAATGCCGCTTGAGCGCCGCGAGGGCCATGATGGCGGCCATCAGTTCCATGCGGTTGTTGGTGGTTTCGGGCTCGCCGCCCCACAGTTCGCGCTCGGCGCCCTTGTAGAACAGCACGGCGCCCCAGCCACCCGGGCCCGGGTTACCCTTGCAGGCGCCGTCGGTGTAGATCTCGACTTTCTCTTCGCTCATTTGGCTCGCTTTCAGGACTCGGAATCGCGGCGGCTGACCTTGGCCACCGGCAGCGGCACCAGTTGGCCGCGCTGCTCGCGACGGGGCTGACGCAGGGGCCGCAGACCGACCACCAGCTTGCGCGCCACCAATAGATAGAAGCCGGCGCCGGAACCCTGCAGGACGGGGCCCCAGGTCTCCATGCGGGCCAGACGGCCCTGCCATTTCACCGATGCAAGCGGCGGACGATAACACCCGAAGCGGCGTTTCTCCAGCGCGAAGCCCAGCAGATTGAGCCAGTCGCAGACCCGGCTCGGCGCGATACAGCGCGCGCGGCGCAAGGCATCGCGGGCGAAGTAATGGCGGATGCCCCAGGCGCTCCAGGGATTCACCCCGACCACCAGCAGGTGCCCTCCCGGACGCACGCTGCGCGCGGCTTCGCGCAACAGGCGGTGCGGCGACAGGCAGAAATCCAGACCATGCTGCAGCAGCACCACGTCGGCGGCATGCTCGCCCAGCGGCCAGGCCGCCTCGTCGCAGGCGATTTCCACCCCGGGCAAAGGTGGCCCGAGGCGCACGCCGCGCTGGATGTTGCCGACACTGGCCGGCAGCTCGGCATGCGGCCCGTAATGCACCAGATAGCCGCCGAAATAGCGCTCCAGTTCGTCGATCAGCAATTGCTGCTCTTCGGCGAGCATCATTCCGCCGATCGGTCCCGACAGCCAGTGGCGTGCCTGGTCGATCAGTTCGAGCCAGTCGGCATCGGCCTGGGCGAAGGGTTCTTCGATCATCACTACCCCCTGTGGGACAGCGCGACACAAAAGTGTGTATCCGCACTACTATGCGCCAATGCCCACCACTTGGCGACTTTCCACCCATGATACAGATAGATGCTCTGCCCGCCTTTTCTGACAACTACCTCTGGCTGTTGCAGGATGTGACCCGCCGCGAATGTGCCGTAGTCGATCCGGGCGACGCCGCGCCGGTCGAGCAATGGCTGCAGGTCCATCCCGGCTGGAAACTGACCGACATCATCATCACCCACCACCATGCCGACCACGTCGGCGGCGTCGCCCGCCTCAAGGCGGAAACCGGCGCCCGTGTGCTGGGCCCGGCCGGGGAAAAGATTCCGGGACGCGACGTGGCGCTGGAGGGCGGCGACCGGGTCGAAGTGCTCGGCCTGGGCTTCGAAGTCATCCACGTGCCCGGCCATACGTTGGGGCACATCGCCTATTTCCATGCAACGGATAGCCATGGTGACGAACAGCAGCCGCTGCTGTTCTGCGGCGACACGCTGTTCGCCGCCGGTTGCGGCCGCCTGTTCGAAGGCACGCCGGCGCAGATGCATGCATCGCTGAGCCGGCTGGCCGCCCTGCCCGGTCGCACCGCCGTGTACTGCGCCCACGAATACACGCTGAGCAACCTGCGCTTCGCCTGTGCAGTCGAACCGGAGAATCCCGAAGTCCTCGCACGTTTCGAAGAAGTCAGCCGCTGGCGCGAACAAGGGAAGATCAGTCTTCCTTCTTCCATTGCCCTGGAGCGCGCGACGAATCCTTTCCTTCGCGTGTCGGAAACATCCGTTAAGAAAGTCGCCGACGAGCGGAGCGGCCAGCAAATCCGCACGCCGGAAGAGGTCTTTGCGACCATTCGCCGCTGGAAGGACCAGTTCTGAAGGCTGGCGAAATCTTGACCAGGGCCGGCTCGGTTTCTAGAATCGCCGAAATTTTTGCCCCGGACATAGTCATCAGCCAATGCCGCCAAAGACCAGAAAAACCTCCGATCTAGACGCATTGGCACGCGCCATCCGAGTCTCTATTGTCCTCCTCGCGGCGGGCCTGGCGGGCTGCCAGTCGACCCAGCAGACCGCCAGCAACAACCAGGCCCGCAGCGCCTCCCGCGCCGTCGACGTGCAGTTCAACCCCGCCTGGAACCAGGCCCAGAACGATATCTGGGAACGCATGCGCGGCGGCTTCCAACTGCAGGACCAGCTCAATACCAACCCGCGTATCGAGCGTCAGCGCCTGTGGTTCATGAGCAACCAGTCGTTCCTGGAAAACGCCAGCGAGCGCGGCGCGCCGTACATGCACTACGTCGTCGAGCGCCTGGAAGAGCGCGACATGCCGCTGGAACTGGCGCTGTTGCCGATGATCGAGAGCTCGTACAACCCGATGGCCGTGTCGCGCGCCCAGGCCGTGGGCCTGTGGCAGTTCATCCCAAGCACCGGTACGCACTTCAACCTGCGCCAGACCAACTTCTATGACGGCCGCCGCGACATCACCGCGTCGACCAACGCTGCGCTGACCTACCTGAACCGCCTGCACGACATGTTCAACGGCGACTGGCTGCTCGCGCTGGCCGCCTACAACGCCGGCGAAGGTACCGTCAGCCGCGCGATCGAGCGCAACGAGCGCCTCGGCCTGCCCACCGACTACTGGAACCTGCCGCTGCCGCAGGAAACCCAGGACTACGTGCCCAAGCTGCTGGCCCTGTCGCAGCTGGTGAATGCCCCGACCATCTACGGCATCAACCTCAGCCCGATCGCCAACCAGCCTTACTTCACCTCGATCCGCGTCAAGCCGGGCCTGGACCTCTCCCAGGTCGCCGCCGCAGGCGATCTGGACCAGGACGAACTGCAGCAGCTCAACCCCGCCTTCAAACGCGGCGTGACCCTGGATGGCCCGCATCACCTGCTGGTGCCGCTGGCCAAGGCGGATTCGCTCAAGGCCGGCGTCGCCAACCTGGAGCCGGTGCAGGTCAAACCGCTGGTGGCTTCGAACAACGGCCATTACCGCGTGCGCAAAGGCGACAGCCTGCACAGCATCGCCCAGCGTTACCGTCTTAGCGTCGCCGAGCTCAAGGCCGCCAACCGCCTGAGCGCCAACCGCCTGCGCAATGGCCAGACCCTGGTCATCCCCGGACAGCCCGGCCGTCCGACCATCGAGCCGGAGAGCCCGCGCCAACTGGCCCAGGTCGAAAGCTCGAAGACCATCGCCAGCGCCCGTGTAGCTACTCGCAGCTACACCGTGAAGAATGGCGACACCCTGTGGAACATCGCCAAGAAGAATGGCGTCGAGGTTGCGGACCTCAAGCGCTGGAACGGCCTGGACAGCCATGGCGTCAAGCCGGGCCAGACCCTCAAGATGCAAAGCGCCGCCGCCACCCAGCTGGCTTCCAGCAGCAAGAGCAAGGCCGAGCAGGACACCGCAACCTACTACAAGGTCAAGCAGGGCGATTCGATGTACCTGATCGCCAAGCGCTTCAACGTCGAGATGCAGCACATCAAGCGCTGGAACCCGCGCAGCGGCCAGGCCCTGAAGCCGGGCCAGACCATCACGCTGTACCTCGATACCGCCAGCCGCTGAGTTCCACCTTGCGCCGGGGCGCACAGCCCCGGCCGCATGTCTTCTGGCAGCAAGGACAAGCTGCTACTGTACGACGCTAACCTCCTTCAGCCAGCCGGGATCGGATCCTACGCCTGATGCGTCGCTTGTCTCTCCTGCTCCTGGGACTCTTCCTGGGCCACCCTGCCTCCGCCCAGATCACCGAGAGCCACGGCTACGCCCAGTTCGGCGACCTCAAGTACCCGGCCAGCTTCGACCATTTCGACTGGGTAAACCCCAGGGCGCCCAAGGGCGGCCTGCTGCGGCTGATGGGCCTGGGCACCTTCGACACACTCAATCCCTACACCTTCAAGGGCAGTCCGCCGGTCAGCACCGCGGATTTCCCGCAGTACGGCGTCAGCGAGCTGAACGAGCCGCTGATGGTCGGCACCGGCCTATACGACCCGTCCGGCGACGAGCCGGCCTCCAGCTACGGCCTCATCGCGCGCAGCGTGGAATACGCCGAGGACCGCAGTTGGGTGGTGTTCAACCTGCGACCGGAAGCCCGTTTCCACGACGGCAAGCCAATCACCGCCTACGACGTGGCGTTCTCCTATCGCACGCTGCTGCACCACGGCCACCCGATGTACCGCACCAATCTGCAGGAAGTGCAGCGGGTCGATATCCTCTCGCCGCAGAGCATCCGCTTCGTCTTCAAGCGTCACGACAACCCGCTGTTGATCCTGCGCCTGGGCGAGATGCCGGTACTCCCGCAGCATTATTGGAAGGGCCGCGACTTTCAGGCCACCACCTTCGAACCACCGCTAGGCAGCGGGCCGTACAAGATCACCGAGGTGGAGCCGGGACGCCGCCTGGTGTTCGAGCGGGTCAAGGACTGGTGGGGCAAGGATCTGCCAGTGAATCGTGGCAAGTACAACTTTGACCGCGTCGAGGTGGACTTCTACCGTGACGCCGGCATCGCCTTCGAAGCCTTCAAGGCCGGCGAGTTCGACGTCTACATCGAACACCAGGCGAAGAACTGGCGCAGCAACTACCGCTTCCCGGCGGTGCGCCGGGGCGACGTGGTGAAGGCGGAAATCCCCCACCAGATTCCCACCCAGACCCAGGCACTGTTCCTCAATACTCGCCGCGCGACGTTCTCCGACCGCCGCCTGCGCGAGGCTCTGGGGATGATGTTCGACTTCGAATGGACCAACCGCGCGCTGTTCAACGATGCGTACGTGCGCGCCAGCAGCTACTACCCCAACAGCACGCTCGCGGCCACCGGCGTACCTCAGGGCCAGGAGTGGCTGCTGCTCTCGCCGTACCGCTCGCAACTGCCCGAAGCGCTGTTCAAGCGCCCCTTCACCGTGCCGGTGACCAAGGGTGCCGGCATCCCGCGGGAAACCCTGCGCCACGCTTTGGGTCTATTGGGCGAAGCCGGCTGGAAGCTCTCCGGCGACCGCCTGCTGGACGCCAACGGCAAGCAACTGCGCTTCGAGATCCTGTTGGTCAACCCCAGCCTGGAACGCATTCTCCAGCCGTATCGCGAGAACCTCGCCAGCATTGGTATCGATGCGAGCTTGCGCACCGTGGACCGCGCCCAGTACAAACAGCGTCTGGACCAGTTCGACTACGACATGATTCTGATGACCCTGCCCCAGACCCTGAGCCCCGGCCTTGAACAATGGCAGTACTTCCACTCCAGCCAGGTGGCAGTCAAGGGCAGCAAGAACTACGCAGGCATTGCCAACCCCGTGGTGGACGCGATGCTCGAGAAACTGCTTGGCGCCAGCGACCGCGACCAGCAGGAAGCCGCTGCACGCGCCCTGGACCGCGTGCTGCTGTGGCAGCACTACAGCATTCCCAACTGGTACCTGAACAAGCACCGACTGGCGTACCGCAACCGCTTCGCTTTCGTCACCACGCCGCCCTATACGCTGGGCCTGCGAGCCTGGTGGCAAAAAGACCAGGAGAAAACCCTATGAAAAGCCCCCGCCGCGCCGCGCTCTGCGCCGGCCTGTTGCTGGGACTGCTGGGCAGTGCGCAGGCCGCGCCGCAGCACGCCATCACCCTGTATGACGAGGCGCCGAAGTACCCGGCAAACTTCAAGCACTTCGACTTCGTCAATGCCGATGCACCCAAGGGCGGCACGCTGCGCCTCTCCGACTTCGGCGGCTTCGACAGCCTCAATCCCTTTATCGCCAAGGGCAACTCCGCTCCGCAGATCAACCTGATCTACGACACCCTGACCTTCCACTCCCTCGACGAACCCTTCACCGAATACGGCCTGCTCGCCGAGAAGATCGAGAAGGACCCGGAGCACCGCTTCGTCCGCTACTACCTGCGCCCCGAGGCGAAGTTCCAGGACGGCACACCGGTCACCGCCGAAGACGTCGTGTTCACCTTCGAGACGCTGATGAAGGACGGCGACCCGATGTACCGCAACTATTACGCGGATGTCGACAAGGTGGTGGCCGAGGACAAGCTGCGCGTGCGCTTCGACTTCAAGCACGGCGACAACCGCGAGCTGCCGCTCATCCTCGGCCAGCTGTCGATCCTGCCCAAGCACTGGTGGGCCAGCCGCGACTTCAACAAGACCAACATGGAACCGCCACTGGGCAGCGGCCCGTACCGCATCGCCAAGGTCGAGGCGGGCCGTTCGATCCGCTACGAGAAGGTCAAGGACTGGTGGGGAGAGAAACTGCCGGTGAATCGTGGCTTCAACAACTTCGACGCCGTGGTGGTGGAGTCCTACCGCGACCTCACCGTCGCCCTGGAAGCCTTCAAGGCCGGGCAGTTCGACTTCAACGACGAGCGCATCGCGAAAAACTGGGCAACCGCCTACGACTCGCCCGCCGTGCGCGACGGCCGCATCGTCCGCGAGGAGCCGGTGAACGGCAACCCGTGGGGCATGCAGGCGTATGCCTTCAACATCCGCCGCCCGGTGTTCCAGGACCCGCACGTGCGTGAAGCGATCACAAACCTGTTCGACTTCGAGTGGACCAACAAGCAGCTGTTCTTCGGCTCCTATCTGCGCGACGGCAGCTACTTCGAGAACTCCGAGATGGCCGCCAAGGAGCTGCCCGACGCCGAGGAGCTGAAGATTCTCGAGCCGCTGCGCGACAAGCTGCCGCCGGAAGTCTTCACCCGGGTCTACGTGCCGCCCACCAGCGATGGCAGCGGCATCATCCGCGAGCAGAAGCGCAAGGCCTACCAGCTGCTGCTGGATGCCGGCTACAAGATCGAGAACGACAAGATGGTCGGCCCCGACGGCAAGCAGCTGAGCTTCGAGTTCATGCTCGCCCAGGCCGACTTCGAGCGCGTGCTGCTGCCCTTCAAGCGCAACCTCGCGGAGCTGGGCATCGACATGCAGCTGCGCCGCGTCGACGTCTCGCAATACATCAACCGCCTGCGCTCGCGCGACTACGACATGATCGTCAGCAGCTGGCCGCAGTCCAGCTCGCCCGGTAACGAACAGCGTGAGTTCTGGCACTCCAGCAGCGCCGACAAGCCCGGCAGCCGCAACTTCATCGGCCTGCGCGATCCGGGCATCGATGCCCTGGTGGAAGGCCTGATCAACGCCGGCTCCCGCGAAAGCCTGGTGCGCCACGCCCGCGCCCTCGATCGCGCGCTGCTCTGGGGCCACTACGTGGTGCCCAACTGGTACCTGGGCAACTGGCGCATCGCCTACTGGAACCGCATCGCCCACCCGGAAAAACTGCCGCCCTACAGCTACGCGCTGCAGACTTGGTGGCAAGCCCGCGACAAGGCCGTACCGACCAAGACGGATACCAATGCCGCGAGCGAAACGCCGGCAGACGGCGCCGTCGCCCAAGGGACCCACTGATGCTGGCCTACATCCTGCGGCGCCTGCTGCTGATCATCCCCACCCTGTTCGGCATCCTGCTGATCAACTTCATCATCATCCAGGCCGCCCCCGGCGGCCCGGTGGAACAGATGATCGCCAAGCTGGAAGGCTTCGATGCCGCCAGCGGCGGCGCCACCGGGCGCATTTCCGGCGGCGGCGGTGAAGTCGCCTCCGCCGGCACGCACTACCGCGGCGCCCAGGGCCTGGACCCGGAGCTGGTGAAGGAAATCGAGCGCATGTACGGCTTCGACAAGCCGGCACCCGAGCGCTTCTGGATCATGCTCAAGAACTACGTGCACCTGGACTTCGGCCAGAGCTTCTTCCGCGATGCCAAGGTCACCGACCTGATCGTCGAGAAACTCCCCGTGTCCATCTCCCTCGGGTTGTGGAGCACGCTGATCATGTACCTGGTGTCGATCCCGCTGGGCATCGCCAAGGCAGTGCGCCACGGCAGCCACTTCGACGTCTGGACCAGCTCGGCGATCATCGTCGGTTACGCCATCCCCGCCTTCCTCTTCGCCATCCTGCTGGTGGTGCTGTTCGCCGGCGGCAGCTACTGGGACTGGTTCCCCTTGCGCGGGCTGACTTCCAACAACTTCGACGAGCTGACCTGGGGCGGCAAGGTCCGCGACTATTTCTGGCACCTCGCGCTGCCCATCACCGCGCTGGTGATCGGCAACTTCGCCACCATCACCCTGCTGACCAAGAACAGTTTCCTCGACGAGATCGGCAAGCAGTACGTGGTCACCGCCCGCGCCAAGGGCCTGACCGAGCGTCGCGTGCTTTACGGCCACGTATTCCGCAACGCCATGCTGCTGATCATCGCCGGCCTGCCTTCGGCCCTGCTGGGCATCTTCTTCACCGGCTCGCTGCTGATCGAGGTGATCTTCTCCCTCGACGGCCTGGGTCTGCTCAGCTTCGAGGCGGCGCTGAACCGCGACTATCCGGTGGTGTTCGGCACGCTGTTCATCTTCACCCTGTTCGGCCTGATCATGAAGCTGGTCAGCGACGTCCTCTATACGCTGGTCGATCCGCGCATCGACTTCGAGAACCGGGAGTAATCCGATGCGCCTGTCTCCCATCAATCAGCGCCGCTGGGCGCGCTTCAAGGCCAACAAGCGCGGCTGGTGGTCACTCTGGCTGTTCCTCACGCTGTTCATCCTGAGCCTAGGCGCCGAGCTGATCGCCAACGACAAGCCACTGGCGATCCGTTACGACGGCGAGTGGTACTTCCCGGTGGCCAAGCGCTACCCGGAAACTGCCTTCGGCGGCGAGTTCCCCATGGAGGCGAACTACAAGAGCCCGTACATGCGTGAGCAGATCGCGCAGAAGAACGGCTGGATTCTCTGGCCGCCGATCGCCTACAGCTACGACACCATCAACTACGACCTGCGAGTACCGGCTCCCTCAGCGCCCAGCGCGGAGAACTGGCTGGGCACCGACGACCAGGCGCGCGACGTCATGGCGCGAGTAATCTACGGCTTCCGCGTGTCGGTGCTGTTCGCCCTGATCCTCACCGTGCTCAGCTCCATCGTCGGCGTCGCCGTGGGCGCGCTGCAAGGCTTCTACGGCGGCTGGATCGACCTGCTCGGCCAGCGCTTCCTCGAAATCTGGTCGGGCCTGCCGGTGCTCTACCTGCTGATCATCCTCGCCAGCTTCGTACAGCCGGGTTTCTGGTGGCTGCTGGGCATCATGCTGCTGTTTTCCTGGATGAGCCTGGTGGACGTGGTGCGCGCCGAGTTCCTCCGTGGCCGCAACCTCGAGTACGTACGCGCCGCCCGCGCCCTGGGAATGCGCAACGGGGCGATCATGTTCCGCCACATCCTGCCCA
The DNA here is from genome assembly GCF_044746165.1 of Pseudomonas sp. NPDC086581. NCBI lineage: Bacteria > Pseudomonadati > Pseudomonadota > Gammaproteobacteria > Pseudomonadales > Pseudomonadaceae > Pseudomonas > Pseudomonas sp. NPDC086581. The sequence goes on from NZ_JBIVBR010000013.1 coordinate 122,280, forward strand.
ACGCGATGATCTCCACCCTGACCTTCATGCCCTTCATCCTCACCGGCGCGATCGGCACCCTGACCTCCCTGGACTTCCTCGGCTTCGGCCTGCCCGCCGGCGCGCCGTCGCTGGGCGAGCTGGTTGCCCAGGGCAAGTCCAACCTGCAGGCGCCCTGGCTGGGCATCACCGCCTTCGTGGTGCTGGCCGTGATGCTGAGCCTGCTGGTGTTCATCGGCGAAGCCGCCCGCGATGCCTTCGACCCGAGGAAGTGACATGAGCCAGAACGAGAACCTCATCGAAGTCCGCGACCTCTCCGTCGACTTCCTCTGCGGCGACGAACAGGTCCGCGCGGTGGAACACATCAGCTTCGACATCCGCAAGGGCGAGACCCTCGCGCTGGTAGGCGAAAGCGGCTCCGGCAAGTCAGTCACCGCGCACTCCATCCTGCGCCTGCTGCCCTACCCCACCGCCAGCCATCCCTCCGGCAGCATCCACTACGCCGGCAAGGACCTGCTCAAGCTGCCCGAGCGCAAGTTGCGCGGCATCCGCGGCAACCGCATCGCCATGGTGTTCCAGGAACCCATGACCTCGCTGAACCCGCTGCACACCATCGAGAAGCAGATCGGCGAAGTGCTCGCACTGCACAAGGGCATGAGCGGCAACCAGGCCCGCGCACGCACGCTGGAGCTGCTCGATCTGGTCGGCATTCCCAACCCCGCCAGCCGACTCAAGGCCTACCCGCACGAACTGTCCGGCGGCCAGCGGCAGCGGGTGATGATCGCCATGGCGCTGGCCTGCGAGCCGGAGCTGCTGATCGCCGACGAACCGACCACGGCGCTGGACGTCACGGTACAGCTGAAAATCCTCGACCTGCTGCGCGACCTGCAACAGCGCCTGGGCATGGCGATGCTGCTGATCACCCACGACCTCAACCTCGTCCGGCGCATCGCCCATCGCGTTTGCGTGATGAAACGCGGCTGCATCGTCGAGCAGGCCGATTGCGATACCCTCTTCGCGGCCCCACAGCACCCCTACACGCGCGAATTGCTCGGTGCCGAGCCCAGTGGCACCCCCGCGCAGAACGAGCCTGGAACGCCGCTGCTGGAGGTCGACGACCTGCGCGTGTGGTTCCCGATCAAGAAAGGCGTCTTCCGCAAGACCGTCGACCACGTCAAGGCGGTCGACGGCATCGACTTCAGCCTGCCACGTGGCCAGACCCTGGGCATTGTCGGCGAAAGCGGCTCGGGCAAGTCGACGCTCGGCCTGGCTATCCTTCGACTGATCAACAGCCAGGGCGGCATCCGTTTCGAGGGCCAGGCCATCGAAGACATGAACCAGGCGGAAGTCAGGCCACTGCGCCGCGAGATGCAGGTAGTCTTCCAGGACCCGTTCGGCAGCCTCAGCCCGCGCATGTCGGTGGGCCAGATCGTGGGTGAAGGTCTGGAGATCCACGGCATGGGCACGCAAGAGGAACGCGAGCAAGCGATCATCGAGGCGCTCAAGGAAGTCGGACTCGACCCGGACACCCGCCACCGCTACCCCCACGAGTTTTCCGGGGGCCAGCGGCAGCGCATCGCCATCGCCCGCGCGTTGGTGCTCAAGCCGGCGCTGATCCTGCTGGACGAACCGACTTCGGCACTGGACCGCACCGTGCAGCGCCAGGTCGTCGAACTGCTGCGCGGACTGCAGGCCAAGTACAACCTGACCTACCTGTTCATCAGCCACGACCTGGCTGTAGTGAAAGCCCTCAGTCACCAGCTGATGGTGATCCGCCACGGCAAGGTGGTCGAACAGGGCATGGCCGAAGACGTCTTTGCCGCGCCACAGCATGCCTACACACAGCAACTACTGGAGGCAGCCTTCTTGGTGCCCACGCAAGGCTGAACCAGCTGCAGACAAGGAAGCAATGACATGGGGTTTCTCGCCGGTAAACGCGTACTGATCGTCGGTGTCGCCAGCAAGCTGTCCATCGCCTCCGGCATCGCCGCGGCGATGCACCGCGAAGGCGCCGAGCTCGCCTTCACCTACCAGAACGACAAGCTCAAGGGCCGCGTCGAGGAGTTCGCCGCCGGCTGGGGCTCCAGCGCCGAGCTGTGCTTCCCCTGCGACGTGGCCAGCGATGCAGACATCGAAGCCGTGTTCGCCGCACTGGCAAAGCAGTGGGACGGCCTGGACTGCATCGTCCACTCGGTGGGGTTCGCACCGGGCGAGCAGCTCGACGGCGACTTCACCGAAGTCACCACCCGCGACGGCTTCCGCATCGCCCACGACATCAGTGCCTACAGCTTCGTCGCCCTGGCCAAGGCCGGCCGCGAACTGATGCAGGGCCGCAACGGCTGCCTGCTGACACTCTCCTACCTGGGCGCCGAGCGCACGATGCCCAACTACAACGTCATGGGCATGGCCAAGGCCAGCCTGGAAGCCGGCGTGCGCTACCTGGCCGCCAGCCTCGGCCCGGAAGGCACCCGCGTCAACGCCATCTCCGCCGGCCCGATCCGCACCCTGGCAGCGTCAGGCATCAAGAGCTTCCGCAAGATGCTCGCCGCCAACGAGCGCCAGACCCCACTGCGGCGCAACGTCACCATCGAGGAGGTCGGCAACGCCGGCGCCTTCCTCTGCTCGGACCTGGCCAGCGGTATCAGCGGCGAAATTCTTTATGTCGATGGCGGCTTCAACACCACGGCGATGGGTCCGCTGAGCGACGATTGAGGCTTTCAACCGGGCAAAGAAAAAGGCCGCATCAGCGGCCTTTTTCTTTCTACTGAAAACCAGGACCGCTTGCGCGGCCCCTGTTTCTTACTTCTTGGCGTCGTCGAACTTCTCGATCTTCGCCTGATCCTGCAGGTAGCGACGGAACGCAGCGAAATCGTCCTGGCCGCTACGCGAGGCAAGGAAGCGCTGGTACATCGCTTTCTCTTCTTCGGTCGGCTTGGCGGTAGGCTCGTTCACACCGCTGAGCTTGACCAGCACGAAGTCGCCGCTCTGCAGTGCGACGCCACCCAGGCTGGGCTTGCCGGCACCTTCCGGACGAGCCATGCGGAACACGCTCTGCAGCACCACCGGGTCGACACCTTCCTGACCACGGGCTGCCGCTTCCACGACTTTCCAGTCCTGACCTTCCTGAGCCTGGGTCAGCGGGATCTTGCCGTCGCGCAGACCAGCCAGCAGCGCTTCGCCACGAGCCTTGGCATCGGTGGCGGCGTGCTCGACCTGCAGACGCTTGAGGATATCGGCACTCACCTGTTCCAGGGTTTCCTTCTCAGGCTTGTGGTGCTCCTTCACGCGCAACACGACCACGGTATCCGGGTCGAGTTCGATGGCGCCGCTATTGGCGCCCTCTTCCAGCACTTCAGCGCTGAAAGCGGTCTGGATGACCTGGCGGTTGGCAGTCACGCCCTCACCACCTTCCTTGCCGAACGGCTTGCTGGTCTGCACCTTCAGACCCAGGTCCTGAGCCGGCTGGCCCAGATCGGAGGCTTCATAGGCGGAGCTTTCCAGCTGCTTGGTCGCATCGACGAAGCGCTGCTCGACCAGTTGGGTCTTGGCTTCGTGCTCCAGCTTGGCCTTGAGGCTGTCGAAGGTCGGAACCTCCGGTGCTTCGACGCCTAGCAGCTTGATCAGGTGCCAGCCGTAGGAGGTCTTCACCGGGGCGGAGACTTCGCCCTTCTTCAGTGCATACAGCGACTCTTCGAAGGCCGGGTCATACACGCCACGACCGGCGAAGCCCAGGTCACCACCGTTGGCGGCGGAACCGGTGTCGTTGGACAGCTCCTTGGCCAGCTTGGCGAAGTCTTCACCCTTGTCCAGGCGTGCTTTGATCTCGTCGATCTTGGCCTTGGCCTGCTGGTCGTTCTGCTTGTCGTTCACCTCGATCAGGATATGCGCGGCGTCGCGCTGCTCGGCCAGACCGGCGATCTCCTTCTGATAGAGGGCATCGAGGTCTTCCTTCTTCACCTCCACCTGGTCGAAGAAGGCGGACTTCTTCAGCTCGACATAATCGATGGTGACCTGCTCGGGCGTCATGAACTCGGAGCTATGAGCGTCGTAGTACGCCTTGATCTCGCTTTCCTCGACCTTGCTCTTGGCCGGGTCGGCCTTGAGGGTCAGGGTGGCGAAGTCGCGGGTCTGCTTCTCCAGGCGAGCGAAGGCATTCAGCTCGTCATCGGTGACGAAGCCGGTACCGGCGATGCCGGCGCGCAGCTGACCGATGAGCATTTCCTCGCCGAACATGCGACGGAACTGCATTCGGTCATAGCCCATCTGGCGAATGACCTGGTCGAAACGCTCGGCACTGAACTTGCCGTCCACCTGGAACTCAGGGGTCGACAGGATCAGTTGATCCAGCGCCTGCTGGGAGAAGGCGAACTTGTCGTTCTGGGCAGCCTGCAGGATCAGCTTGCGCTCGATGAGCGACTTCAGCGCGGAGTCCTTGAGCAGCTTGTCGTCGAGCATGGACGAATCGAAGTCCTTGCCCAGACGCTGCATCAGCTGGCGACGCTGCATGTCCGCAGCCTGCTGCAGTTCCGGCAGACTAATGTCATCACCGTTGACCTGAGCAGCGACGTTCTCGTGATGGGTTGCGCGAATGATCTGATCGAACCCGGTCAAAGCCATGAGGACAACGATCACGCCCAGGATGGTCTTGGTGATCCAGCCTTGGGAATTGTCCCTGATGTTTTGCAGCATGCGGCCCCCGACGCGGCCACGACCCACCGTCAATGGCGGCGCGGCGTGGAAAAAAAGCGGATATAAGAAAGGCGCATCCGAGGATGCGCCTTCTCGTAACTGGTGGAGCTTGCGGGCATTTAGCCCGTGACCCCTGATGATTCCAACCGACCTACGCCAGCCGGGTCATCGCTCCGTGACCGGCCCAACCGAAGTTGAACCGATCCAGGTCAAGTCCAAAAAGACGCTTAGTTGACAGCGTCCTTGAGGGCTTTACCGGCCTTGAAGCCCGGGATCTTAGCAGCAGCGATCTTGATCGGCTTGCCGGTTTGCGGGTTGCGACCGGTGCGAGCAGCGCGCTCTTTGACAGCGAAGGTGCCGAAGCCTACCAGTACGACGGAGTCACCAGCCTTCAGGGCGCCAGTTACAGACTCGATCACCGCGTCCAGAGCGCGACCGGCAACAGCTTTCGGGATATCAGCAGATGCGGCGATAGCATCGATCAGTTCCGACTTGTTCACTCTAAGTCCCCTTATTTCTGTTGAGTATGTTTCTATGTGTTAGGTGTAAGCAAAAGCAGGTGCTGGTTTGCCAACTGACAAAGCAAGTGCCGCTTTATAACAAGGGCTCAAAAACAGTGTCAAGAAAGCCCCCCAACTAATGCGTGCTGATTCGCTCCTTGGAATCAGACTCGCGCTTCTCATCCTTTGCAACCATCTCGGGAGCCGCATCGGGCAAGGGCTCCGGGGCGTATTGCAGCGCAATTTGCAGGACTTCGTCAATCCATTTAACCGGTTTAATAACGAGATCGGCCTTAATATTATCCGGAATCTCCCTAAGGTCTCGTACGTTTTCCTCGGGAATGATGACTGTCTTGATTCCACCCCGGTGCGCGGCCAGAAGTTTTTCCTTCAGACCGCCAATGGCCAGCACCTGACCCCGAAGGGTGATTTCGCCGGTCATGGCAACGTCCGCACGGACCGGGATCTGAGTGATCGCCGAAACCAGTGCGGTGCACATGCCGATGCCCGCGCTAGGGCCGTCCTTCGGCGTCGCACCTTCCGGCACGTGGATGTGGATATCGTGTTTCTCGTGGAAGTCTGGTGCGATGCCCAGGCTCTTCGAACGACTACGAACAACAGTCAGCGCAGCGGTGATGGATTCCGCCATGACGTCGCCCAGCGAGCCGGTCTTGGTCAGTGCGCCCTTGCCGGGAACCATGGCCGATTCGATGGTCAGCAATTCGCCGCCCACCTGGGTCCAGGCGAGGCCGGTGACTTGGCCAATCTGGTCCTGCTGCTCGGCCAGGCCGTAGCGGAACTTGCGCACACCCAAGTAGTTTTCCAGCGAATCCGGAGTCACTACGGCTTCGATGCGCTTGGCCTTACCCCCATCCTTGACCGCCTTGCGGCATACTTTGGCGATCTGGCGCTCAAGGCTGCGCACACCGGCTTCGCGGGTGTAATAGCGAATGATGTCACGGGTAGCCGCTTCTTCGAAGACAATCTCGCCCTTCTTGAGACCATTGGCCGCAGTCTGTTTCGGTACAAGATATTTCGCGGCGATGTTGATCTTCTCGTCTTCGGTGTAACCCGGCAGGCGGATGACTTCCATGCGGTCCAGCAGCGCTGCCGGAATGTTCATGGAGTTCGCCGTGCAGAGGAACATCACATCGGAGAGGTCGTAATCGACTTCGAGGTAGTGGTCGTTGAAGTTATGGTTCTGCTCAGGATCGAGCACTTCCAGCAGCGCCGACGCGGGGTCCCCGCGCATGTCGCTGCCCATCTTGTCGATTTCGTCGAGCAGGAACAGCGGGTTGCGTACGCCCACCTTGGTCATTTTCTGAATCAGACGACCGGGCATGGAACCGATGTAGGTACGACGGTGACCGCGAATCTCGGCCTCGTCGCGAACACCGCCCAGGGCCATGCGCACGAACTTGCGGTTGGTCGCGCGGGCAATGGACTCGGCCAGTGAGGTCTTGCCTACGCCGGGCGGGCCAACCAGGCAGAGCACCGGCCCCTTGAGCTTCTTCACGCGCTTCTGGACAGCGAGGTACTCAAGGATGCGCTCCTTGACCTCTTCCAGGCCATAGTGGTCAGCGTCAAGGATGTCCTCGGCCTTGTCCAGGTCATGGCGCACCTTGCTCTCGGCCTTCCAAGGCACATTCACCAGCCAGTCGATGTAGGAACGTACCACGGTCGCCTCGGCGGACATCGGCGACATCTGCTTGAGCTTGTTCAATTCGGCAGTGGCCTTGGCCATGGCTTCCTTGGTCAGGCCGGCGGCGTCGATGCGCTTCTTCAACTCCTCGACTTCGTTGTGGCCTTCGTCGATGTCACCCAGTTCTTTCTGGATGGCCTTCATCTGCTCGTTGAGGTAGTACTCGCGCTGGCTGCGCTCCATCTGCTTCTTCACGCGGCCACGGATGCGCTTCTCGACCTGCAGCAGGTCGATTTCGGCATCCAGCATGGCCAGCACGTGCTCGACGCGGGCCGAAAGCTCGGTGATTTCGAGGATTTCCTGCTTCTGCTCGATCTTCAGCGCCATATGGGCAGCCATGGTGTCCACCAAGCGGCCAGGCTCGTCGATGCTGTTGAGCGAGGACAGGACTTCCGCCGGGACCTTCTTGCCCAGCTGCACATATTGCTCGAACTGGCTGAGCAGGCTGCGGGTGAAGACTTCGGATTCGCGCTCGCCGACGGTCGCCTCGTCAATGATCGAAACCTCCGCACGGCAATAGGCATCCTCGTCGATAAAGCGCTCTACTTGGCCGCGCTGCTCGCCCTCGACCAGTACCTTGACGGTGCCATCGGGTAGCTTTAGCAGCTGCAGAACGGTGGCGACGGTACCCATGCGGTACAGCCCATCGGCGCCCGGATCATCGTCGGCCGGATTCTTCTGCGCCAGCAACAGGATTTGCTTGTCGCTGGTCATGGCGGCCTCGAGGGCCTCGATTGATTTCTCTCGCCCCACGAAAAGCGGGATGACCATGTGCGGATACACCACTACGTCACGCAGGGGGAGCAGGGGCAACTCGACGAGTGTTTTCATGATATTCGGCTCTACAGCGGCACTTGGCCAAAACGATGGGATTGGACCCTTCGGCCTAAGATGGGGTTAGGGCTAGGAAAAAACAAGCGCGGTAGATGGGAAGAAAAAAGGGGCCCTAGGGCCCCTTCTGGTTTCAGGCGTCAGGTGCAGCCTTGGCCGGCTGCTCGCTGTTCTCGTAGATCAGCAGCGGCTGGGAGGAGCCCTCGATGACACTCTCGTCGATCACCACCTTGCTGACGTCGTTCTGCGAGGGGATTTCGTACATGGTGTCGAGCAGGATGCCTTCGAGGATCGAACGCAAGCCACGGGCGCCGGTCTTGCGCTCCAGCGCGCGACGGGAAACGGCCTTGAGTGCGTCCGGGCGGAACTCAAGGTCCACACCTTCCATTTCGAAGAGCTTGGCGTACTGCTTGGTCAACGCGTTCTTCGGCTCGGTCAGAATCTGCATCAGCGCAGCTTCGTCCAGCTCTTCGAGCGTCGCGATGATCGGCAAACGACCGACAAACTCCGGAATCAGGCCAAACTTCACCAGATCTTCCGGCTCGACTTCGCGAAGCGCATCCCCCACCTTTTTACCCGCTTCCTGGCTGCGAACCTCGGCGTTGAATCCGATGCCGCCTTTGGTAGAACGGTTCTGGATGACCTTTTCCAAGCCAGCGAACGCGCCACCGCAGATAAACAGGATGTTACGGGTGTCGACCTGCAGGAACTCCTGCTGCGGGTGCTTGCGGCCGCCCTGGGGCGGCACGGAAGCCACGGTACCTTCGATCAGCTTCAGCAGAGCCTGCTGAACGCCTTCGCCGGACACGTCGCGGGTGATCGACGGGTTGTCGGACTTGCGCGAGATCTTGTCGATTTCGTCGATGTAGACGATACCCATCTGGGCCTTCTCGACATCGTAGTCGCACTTCTGCAGAAGCTTCTGGATGATGTTCTCGACGTCCTCGCCCACGTAGCCAGCCTCGGTGAGGGTGGTGGCATCGGCGATGGTGAAGGGAACATTAAGCAGACGGGCCAATGTCTCGGCAAGCAGGGTCTTGCCCGAGCCGGTCGGCCCGATCAGCAGGATGTTGCTCTTGCCTAGCTCGACATCGTCCTTGCGCTCACGCTGATTCAGGCGCTTGTAGTGGTTATAAACCGCTACTGCCAGGGTTTTCTTGGCACGTTCCTGGCCGATCACGTACTGATCGAGGATGGTGCGGATCTCTTTCGGCGCCGGTAGCTTATGCGCACTGCTCTCCGCCTGTGCTTCCTGCACCTCCTCACGGATGATGTCATTGCACAGGTCGACGCACTCGTCGCAGATAAAGACCGAGGGGCCGGCAATCAACTTGCGCACTTCGTGCTGGCTCTTGCCGCAGAAGGAGCAATACAGCAGCTTGCCGTTGTCCTCGCCGTTGCGGGTGTCAGTCATTCGATCGTTCCAATCGGGGATATACGTGAAGGACAAGATGAAGGCATTCGCAGGCATTTTCAAGCCCGCGAGCGGCCGGATTACCGGCCGCGGCAGTGCGGAGAGACTCAGCTGGCAGCAGGACGCTGGGTGAAGAGCTGATCGATCAGACCGTACTTGACGGCTTCCTCGCCACTCATGAAGCGGTCACGGTCGGTATCGCGTGCAATAACGTCCAGCGGCTGGCCGGTGTGGTGTGCCAGCACCTGGTTCAGACGCTCCTTGATGAAGAGGATTTCCTTGGCGTGGATCTCAATGTCCGAAGCCTGTCCCTGGAAGCCGCCCAACGGCTGGTGGATCATCATGCGCGAATGCGGCAGGCAGTAGCGCTTGCCAGCGGCGCCGCCAGCCAGCAGCAGCGCACCCATGCTGCACGCCTGCCCCACACAGATGGTGGATACGTCGGGCTTGATGAACTGCATGGTGTCGTAGATCGACATACCAGCGGTCACGGAACCACCCGGCGAGTTGATGTAGAGATGGATGTCCTTGTCCGGGTTCTCGGCTTCGAGGAATAGCAATTGGGCAACCACGAGGTTGGCCATGTAGTCCTCAACCTGGCCGACCAGAAAGATGATCCGCTCCTTCAGCAGGCGCGAATAGATGTCGTAGGAACGCTCACCGCGGGCGGACTGCTCCACCACCATCGGCACCAGACCACCAGCGGCCTGAATGTTCGGAACTTGCGGCATATAAGGATTATGCATGTCCGACGATCACTCCCTAATAAAAATTCATGTCTCTATAGACGCACAAGCCAGCCCGAAGGCTGGCTTGTGACAATCGAACGAAGCGTTGGATCAGGCCGCTTGCGGAGCTTCTGCAGGCTTGACCGCTTCTTCGTAGGATACCTGCTTGTCGGTCACATTGGCCTTCTGCAGGACAGTATCTACAACTTGCTCTTCCAGTACAACCGAACGAACTTCGTTCAGCTGCTGGTCGTTCTTGTAGTACCAGGAAACAACTTGTTCCGGCTCCTGATAAGCGGAAGCCATCTCTTCGATCATTTCGCGAACGCGGGCTTCGTCAGCCTTCAGCTCGTGCTGCTTGACCAGCTCAGCGACGATCAGGCCCAGCACTACGCGGCGCTTGGCCTGCTCTTCGAACAGCTCGGCCGGCAGTTGGTCGGGCTTGATGTTGCCACCGAACTGCTGGACAGCCTGGACGCGCAGACGATTGACTTCGTTGCCGATCAGGGCTTTCGGAACTTCGATCGGGTTGGTCTCGACCAGACCTTCCATCACCTGGTTCTTCACCTTGGACTTGATGGCCTGACGCAGCTCACGCTCCATGTTTTTGCGAACTTCGGTGCGGAAGCCTTCCAGAGTGCTTTCCTTCACGCCGAACAGAGCGAAGAACTCTTCGTTCAGTTCCGGCAGCTTCGGCTCGGCGACGCTGTTGACGGTAGCAGTGAACTCGGCGGCTTTGCCGGCCAGATCCAGGTTCTGGTAGTCCTCGGGGAAGGTCACGTTCAGAACACGCTCTTCACCGGCCTTGGCGCCAACCAGACCTTCTTCGAAGCCCGGAATCATGCGGCCGGAGCCCAGCACCAGCAGGGTGCCCTTGGCGGAACCGCCAGCGAAGGCCTCGCCGTCGATCTTGCCAACGAAATCGATGTTCACCTGATCGTCGTTCTGAGCGGCACGGTCAACAGCTTCGAAGCGGGTATTCTGCTTGCGCAGGATTTCCAGCATGTTGTCGAGATCAGCGTCAGCCACGTCAGCCTGCAGGCGCTCGACCTTGATGCCGTCGAAACCGGCAACCTGGAACTCGGGGAAGACTTCGAAGGTAGCGATGTACTCGAGGCCCTTCTCTTTCTCGAACACTTTCGGCTCGACGGAGGGAGCACCGGCCGGGTTCAGCTTCTGCTCGACCACGGCTTCGTAGAAGGTTTCCTGGATCAGGTCACCGAGGGCTTCCTGACGAGCGGCGGCTTCGTAGCGCTGACGGATCACGCTCATCGGCACCTTGCCGGGACGGAAGCCAGGAACCTTGGCGCGACGAGCGGTCTGCTGCAGACGCTTGCTGACTTCGGTCTCGATGCGCTCGGCCGGCACGCCAACGGTCATGCGGCGCTCAAGAGCGGAGGTGCTTTCAACGGAAACTTGCATGGATATTCCTCGTGGCACAGACGTAAGCCGGTCCTTCCGGCTCCCAGAATCAAGGGCAAGCATTCTAGTAGCTAGAAATGCAGAAGTCACCCCGAGCGGAAGCTGCGGAAATTCACGGATGCGAGAGCTTATGGAAAGAAGATGGTGCGGACGGAGAGACTCGAACTCTCACAGCTTGCGCCACCGGAACCTAAATCCGGCGTGTCTACCAATTTCACCACGTCCGCAGGGTACCGCAGAAACGAAAACGCCAGGCTCTGGGCCTGGCGCTTCGGAATATGGGGTGGACGATGGGAATCGAACCCACGACACCAGGAGCCACAATCCTGTGCTCTACCAACTGAGCTACGCCCACCATATTACACTTGCTTGTACCGAACGCCACTTGGCGCACCCGGCAGGACTCGAACCTGCGACCATCCGCTTAGAAGGCGGATGCTCTATCCAGCTGAGCTACGGGCGCTTTAGTGGCGGCAACCCTTGCTAAGCAGACTCAGTGGAAACCACCGAATCGGTTGGCACTGCCTCTTTCGTGTTTCAGGCTGTGCTCGGCAAGCGGGGCGCATGTTATCGATGAGACCATACCCCGTCAACAACTTTTTTAAAAAAAATTCAAAGAGATAAAGGAGTTACGCCAAATCAGGGGCTCCCGCCTTTGCCTTATGGAGGCAGCATGCGAAAATGCGCGCCTTCTTTTCACCCGCCTTAATGGTTATCCCCCCGACATGACTGCAAAACTGATCGACGGCAAAGCGATCGCCGCCAGCCTCCGCCAGCAGATTGGCCAACGCGTCAATGAGCGCCGCCAGCAAGGACTGCGCATCCCCGGCCTGGCTGTGATCCTGGTCGGCAGCGACCCCGCCTCTCAGGTCTATGTCGCGCACAAGCGCAAGGACTGTGAAGAGGTCGGCTTCCTCTCCCAGGCGTACGACCTCCCCGCCAGCACCACCCAGGAAGAGCTGCTGGCGCTGATCGACCGCCTGAACGCCGATCCGGCCATTGACGGCATCCTCGTCCAACTGCCCCTCCCCGCCCACCTCGATGCATCCCAACTACTGGAGCGCATCAGCCCGGACAAGGACGTGGACGGCTTTCATCCCTTCAACGTCGGCCGCCTGGCTCAACGCATCCCGTTGCTGCGCCCCTGTACGCCTAAGGGCATCATGACCCTACTGCAGAGCACCGGTGTCGACCTGTACGGCCTGGACGCGGTCGTAGTAGGTGCTTCCAACATCGTCGGCCGACCGATGGCACTGGAGCTGCTGCTGGCCGGCTGCACCGTCACCGTCACTCACCGTTTCACCCGTGATCTGGCCGAACACGTCGGTCGCGCCGACCTGGTCGTGGTTGCCGCTGGCAAACCAGGCCTGGTGAAGGGCGAATGGATCAAGGAAGGCGCCATCGTCATCGACGTGGGCATCAATCGCCAGGAAGACGGCAAGCTGGTGGGCGACGTGGAGTACGACGTGGCTGCCGAGCGCGCCAGCTGGATCACCCCGGTTCCGGGCGGCGTCGGCCCGATGACTCGCGCCTGCCTGCTTGAAAACACCCTGTACGCCGCAGAGCACCTGCACGGCTGACAGGTTTTCGACGAGCAAGAAAAAGGCCGCTGATCAGCGGCCTTTTTCATTCCCGGGAAGCTATTACTCAGCAAGACGCCAGGTAGTGCCGCCCTTGCCGTCTTCCAGCACCACGCCCAGAGCGGTCAGCTCGTCACGAATGCGATCGGACTCGGCCCAGTTCTTTGACGCGCGGGCATCCAGGCGAGCCTGGATCAGCGCCTCGACCTGCGCCGCATCGACCTTGCCAGCTGCGCCAGCCTGGAGAAACTCGTCGGCATCCAGCTGCAGAACACCCAGCAGAGCACCCAGCTCACGCACGCGCGCCGCCAATGCAGTCGCTGCCGCCGGATCGCTTTCGCGCAAGCGGTTGACCTCGCGGACCATCTCGAACAGCACAGCAACCGCTTCCGGCGTACCGAAGTCGTCGTCCATAGCGGCACCGAAGCGCTCGACGAACTCCTCGCCACCCGCGGCAGCCGCCTGCGGCAGGCCACGCAGCGCGGTGTAGAAACGCTCCAGCGCGCCCTTGGCTTCCTTCAGGTTGTCTTCGGAATAGTTGATCGGGCTACGGTAGTGGCTGGACACCAGTAGGAAGCGCACGACTTCCGGGTGGTACTTCTCCAGCACCTCGCGGATGGTGAAGAAGTTACCCAGGGACTTGGACATCTTCTCGCCATCCACGCGCACCGCGCCGGCGTGCATCCAACTGGCCGCATAGAGCTTGCCAGTGGCCGCCTCGCTCTGGGCGATCTCGTTCTCGTGGTGCGGAAACACCAGGTCCGGGCCGCCGCCGTGGATATCGAACGTCTCGCCCAGGCAGCAGGTGGACATCACCGAGCACTCGATGTGCCAGCCCGGACGCCCGGCCCCCCAGGGCGACTCCCAGCTCGGTTCGCCGGACTTGGCGCCCTTCCAGAGCACGAAGTCCAGCGGGTCTTCCTTGGATTCGTCGACCTCGATCCGCGCACCGATGCGCAGGTCCTCGATCTTCTTGCGCGACAGCTTGCCGTAGCCGGCGAACTTGCCGACCCGGTAGTAGACGTCGCCATTGCCCGGCACGTAGGCGTAACCCTTGTCGATCAGGGTCTGGATCATCTCGTGCATGCCGGCGATATGGCCGGTGGCGCGCGGCTCGATGTCCGGACGCAGGACCGACAGGCGCGCCTCGTCTTCATGCATCGCGGCGATCATGCGGGCGGTCAGGTCTTCGAACGATTCACCGTTCTCCTGGGCGCGGCGGATGATCTTGTCGTCGATGTCGGTGATGTTGCGCACATAGGTCAGGTCATAGCCGCGATGGCGCAGCCAGCGGGCGATGACGTCGAACGCCACCATCACGCGGGCATGGCCGATGTGGCAGAAGTCGTACACGGTCATGCCGCACACGTACATGCGCACCTGGTTGCCCACCAGCGGCTTGAAGCTGTCCTTGGTCTTGGACAGCGTGCTGTAGATCTGCAAGTCAGCCATCCCTTACTGCCCCCAGGAGTCGCGCAGGGTTACGGTGCGGTTGAAGACCAGGGCGTCGGCCCTGGAGTCCTTGGCATCGACGCAGAAGTAACCCTCGCGCTCAAACTGGAAGCGATCCTCGGCCGTGGCGCTGGCCAGCGACGGCTCTGCTCGGCAGCCCTTGAGCACCACCAGGGAATCGGGGTTGATGTTGTCGAGGAAGCTACCGCCCTCTTCCGACTTCTCCGGGTTGGCGGAGCGGAACAGGCGATCGTACAGGCGCACTTCGCATTCGACGCTCTCGGCAGCCGGCACCCAGTGGATCACGCCCTTGACCTTGCGACCCTCGGGGTTCTTGCCCAGGGTGTTCTCGTCGTAGCTGCAGCGCAGCTCGACGATGTTGCCGGCGGCATCCTTGATGGCTTCGTCGGCACGGATCACGTAGCTGCCACGCAGGCGCACTTCGCCACCTGGGATCAGGCGCTTGTAGCCGGCCGGCGGGACTTCCTCGAAGTCACTGGCGTCGATGTAGATCTCGCGACTGAACGGCAGCACGCGAACACCCATGTCCTGCTTCGGATGGCGCGGCAGCTCGAGGTTCTCGACCTGGCCTTCGGGGTAGTTGGTGATGACCACTTTCAGCGGCTTGAGCACGCACATGGCGCGGCCGGCGTTGGCATCCAGATCGTCACGAATGGCGAACTCCAGCATGCCGATGTCCACCACGCCGCCAGCGCGGTTCACGCCGATCATGTCGCAGAAGGCACGGATCGACGCCGGGGTGTAGCCGCGGCGGCGGTAGCCGGAGAGGGTCGACATGCGCGGGTCGTCCCAGCCATGCACGTGGTTTTCATCGACCAGCTGCTTGAGCTTGCGCTTGCTGGTGATGGTGTAGTTCAGGTTCAGGCGCGCGAATTCGTACTGGCGCGGCTGGGCCGGGACCGGCAGGTTGGCCAGGAACCACTCGTACAGAGGGCGGTGATCCTCGAACTCCAGGGTGCAGATGGAGTGGGTGATACCCTCGATGGCGTCCGACTGACCGTGGGTGAAGTCGTAGCTGGGGTAGATGCACCACTTGTCGCCGGTCTGGTGGTGATGGGCGTGGCGGATGCGGTAGAGGATCGGGTCGCGCAGGTTGATGTTCGGCGAGGCCATGTCGATCTTCGCGCGCAGCGAGCGGGCGCCGTCCGGGAACTCGCCGGCTTTCATACGGGCGAACAGGTCCAGGTTCTCTTCCACCGAGCGCTCGCGGAACGGGCTGTTCTTGCCCGGCTCGGTGAGCGAGCCACGGTAGGCACGCATTTCCTCAGCGTTCAGATCACAGACGAACGCCTTGCCGGCCTTGATCAGGTCTACCGCCCAATCATGCAACTGATCGAAATAGTTGGACGCATAGCGCACCTGGCCGGCCCAGTCGAAGCCCAGCCATTTCACATCGGCCTCGATGGCATCGATGTACTCCTGGTCTTCCTTCGCCGGGTTGGTGTCGTCGAAGCGCAGGTGGCAGTCACCGCCGAACTCCTTGGCCAGGCCGAAGTTCAGACAGATGGACTTGGCGTGACCGATATGCAGGTAGCCGTTGGGCTCCGGCGGGAAGCGGGTGACGATTTTCTGGTGCTTGCCACTTTCCAGGTCGGCCGCAACGATCGGGCGCAGGAAGTTGGCGGCAACAGTGGCTTCTTTCGTATCGGCGGTAGGCTTGCTCATGGTGTCCTTGATCATGCTGGTGTTCGGCCAGGGTAGGCCAGCCAAACCAAAGCGCTTATCATAGCCGAAGCTGTCAACCCCCTGACAGGCCTTCGATTTTTTCAAAGAGCGGAATTCCCTGATGCCTACCACCGTCAAACTGCAGACCAACTTCGGCGACATCACCCTTGAACTCTTCGACGACAAGGCGCCGGAAACCGTGGCCAACTTCAAGGAGTACGTGAAGGCCGGCCACTACGACAACACCGTTTTCCACCGCGTGATCAACAACTTCATGATCCAGGGCGGCGGTTTTGAGCCGGGCATGAAGCAGAAGTCCACCCGCAAGTCGATCAAGAACGAAGCCAACAACGGCGTCGGCAACAAGATCGGCACCGTCGCCATGGCCCGCACCATGGAGCCGCACTCGGCCAGCGCGCAGTTCTTCATCAACGTCGCCGACAACGATTTCCTCAACCACAGCGCGCCGACCGTACAGGGCTGGGGCTACTGCGTGTTTGGTGAAGTGAAGGACGGCATGGACGTGGTCAACAAGATCAAGACTGTCGCCACCACCATGCGCTCCGGCCACCAGGACGTACCGGCCGACGACGTGATCATCGAGAAAGCAGAAGTCATCGGCGAGTGAGTTGATGAGCGTCCTGTTCATCTCGGACCTGCATCTCGAAGCAGAACGCCCGGATATCACCCGGGCGTTCTTGCATTTCCTCTCCACCCGAGCCCGCAGGGCGCAGGCGCTGTATATCCTCGGCGACTTTTTCGAAGCCTGGATCGGCGACGACGGCATGGACGAGTTCCAGCACTCCATCGCCCGCGCCCTGCGTGAACTGTCCGACAGCGGCACGCGCATCTTCCTGATGCACGGCAACCGCGACTTCCTGATTGGCCAGGCCTTCTGCCGGGAAGCCGGCTGCACCCTGCTGCGCGACCCGAGCCTGATCGACCTGGGCGGCGAGAAAATCCTGCTGATGCATGGCGACAGCCTGTGCACCCTCGACGCGGCCTACATGAAGCTGCGCCGCTGGCTGCGCAATCCGCTCTCACTGTTCATCCTGCGCAACCTGCCACTGGCTACCCGCCACAAGCTGGCGCGCAAGCTGCGCAAGGAAAGCCGCACGCAGACCCGCATGAAGGCCAGCGAGATTGTCGACGTCACCCCGGCGGAAGTGGAGAAGATCATGCGCGACAAAGGCGTACGCATTCTGATCCACGGCCACACCCACCGCCCCGCCGTCCACGAACTGGAAATCGACGGCCGCCCCGCGCGGCGCATCGTCCTCGGCGACTGGGACAGCCAGGGCTGGGCACTGGAGGCCGACGAGCAGGGCCTGCAGCAGGCACCCTTCCCGCTGTGACGCTCCGGGCCACCGCAATGGTGGCCTTTTGGCGTTAACCCAGCCGCACTGTCAGACATTTCTCCTTGACCGGCACCGACCGCCTTGCGCAGCATTTGCGATTTGCTCACTCAAGGAAGAAACATGTTCAGCAAGGGAAACCTCATCAAGTTCGGCGCCCTGCCCCTGGCACTGGTCGCCGCCGCCTTCATCCTGTTCAACGGCGTCTTCTTCTATAACGAAGCCGGCTTCATGACCCACGTGCGGACCATCTTCGGCGACGAGAAGATCGTCGACGACGTGGGCTACTCCACCAAGTGGTTCGGCCGCGCCACCACCTGGAAGAAGGCCATCAGCGTGCAGTCCGTGCTGATCATGGATGAGAACGACAACAACCCGGATAACGATGGGCTGGGTGCCACCATCGAAGCCTTCCCCATCGTCTTCCTCGGCAACGTAGACGCCAAGGTCGAATCCTCGGCGCGCTTCCGCCTCCCCGGCGGCGACCAGTTCCTGAAGATGGCCCAGGAATACCGCAACCCGGACAACTTCATCCGTACCGCGCTGGTCCCGGCGATCAAGGAAACCCTGCAGGCTACCGCCTCGCTGATGACCGCCGACGACTACTATGCCGGCGCCCGCAGCGAATTCGCCGCGGAGTTCGAGAACCAGCTCAACGACGGCCTGTACCTGATCAAGCGCAAGGAGGTCCGTGGCCCGCGTGGTGCCGTACCGCACCAGACCGCCATCCTCCAGGCCGGCACCGAACAGGGCAGCTTCGGCGACAACAACGCCAGCCAGTTCGTCACCGAGAAAGTCACTGATGCCAAGGGCATCCCGGTCCGCAAGCAACAGCAGTTCCGCAAGTTTGGCGTGGAAGTGGTGGAAGCGCGCATCACCAACGTCGACCCGAATCCGCAGTACAAGCAGCGCATGGTCAAGGTCCAGCAGGCGCTGGCCGAGCTGGCCGTCGCTCGTCAGAACCGCCTGAAGGAAGAGGAAGAGAAGCTGCTGGTTACCGCCCGCGGCGAGAAGGAAGTGGAAGCCAAGCGCCAGGAAACCCTGCGCGACCAGATCGAGCGCACCACCCAGGCGGAAACCGAGAAACAGCTGGCGGTGATCAACGCTGAGCGCGAGAGGCAGCGCGCCGAGATCGAGAAGCAAACTGCTGAGTTGCTGCGAGACAAGGCTGCCGTGACGGCGCAAGCCACCAAGATCACCGCCGACGCCGATGCCTACGCCCGCGAAGCGGTGATCAAGGCGGACGGCGCGCTGCAGCCCAAGCTGGACGCGCTGATTGCCATCAACAAGGTCTGGGCCGAAGCTGCCGCCCAGGCGCCCGTCCCCAGCGTGATGATGGCCGGCGGACAGAACAGTGCCAGCAGTCGCCAAGATGAAATCGGCCAGCTGATGGGCGTCCTGGCGACCAAGGCCGCGCGGGATCTGGCGCTGGATCTGAAGGTGAAGGACTGAGTCGGTATCTGTAGGAGCGAGCTTGCTCGCGAATGGATTTCCCAGAAGCTCCGGCGCTGGGCTGGTTCGCGAGCAAGCTCGCTCCTACGAAGAGCCGAAATAAAAAAGCGCCCAGTCGGGCGCTTTTTTATTTCGGCAGAAAGATCAGGCTGCCAGCTCGACCGGCACACCGCTGTGGAAACGGAACTCGCTGTCCGGCGACTGGATCAGGCCAGCCTCCACTTCGCGGATCTCCGCCACACGGCGGTCGATGTCGGCCTCATCGCCATAGCGGCGCGCCAGGCTCAGGTAGCCCTGGAAGTGCCGCGCCTCAGATTTCAGCAGCGAGCCGTAGAACTTCGCCAGGTCGGCGTCCAGGTGATCCACCAGCGCAGCGAAACGCTCGCAGCTGCGGCATTCGATGAAAGCGCCAACGATCAGGGTATCCACCAGCTTCTGCGGTTCGTGGTTGCGCACCACGGTACGCAGGCTGGAAGCGTAGCGGCCGGCGGAGATCGGCCGCAGGGGGATGCCGCGCTTCTTCAGGATCGCCAGCACCTGCTCGTGGTGACGCAGCTCCTCGCGCGCCAGGCGCGACATGAAGTTCACCAGCTCCTCGTGGGCGCTGTACTTGGCGATCAGGGCAAGGGCCGTGCTGGCGGCCTTGAATTCGTTGTTCTTGTGGTCGATCAGCATCACCGTCTGATCCCGCAGCGCGGCTTCCACCCACGCATCCGGCGTGGCACAACCGAGGAATTCCCTGATTTCAGACAGCATTTTCAAAACTCCGAGCTCGCGACCTACCGGCTGGCCGGTGTCATAAAGGCGGAGCATTATACGAATGCCACCGCGCGGAACCAGCTTCCGGCGTTGATATGCCTCAACGTCATGAACGAGATATCCCGACTACAGTTGTTCCACATAAACAACGCGCACGAAGGGAGACGATCATGCAAGCCATCCGTAGCATCCTCGTAGTCGTAGACCCGGACCAGCCGGAAGGTCTCGCGCTGAAACGGGCCCGCCTGATCGCCAGCGTGACCCAGTCGCACCTGCACCTGCTGGCCTGCGAGCGGCGCGCCGACTACAGCGTCAAGCTCGAGGAAGTCGCCGAGGTGCTGCGCCAGGAGGGCTTCAGCGCCTCCAGCCGCCAGGCTTGGAAGGACAACCTGCACCAGACCATCATCGCCGAGCAGCAGGCCGAAGGCTGCGGGCTGGTGATCAAGCAGCACAGCCCGGACAACCCGCTGAAGAAAGCCCTGCTCACCCCGGACGACTGGAAGCTGCTGCGCTTCTGCCCTGCCCCGGTACTGCTGGTGAAGACCAGCCTGCCCTGGGCCGGGCGCAACATCCTCGCCGCCGTGGATGTGGGCAACAATGATGTCGAGCACCGCACCCTGCATGCGGGGATCGTCAGCCACGCCTACGACATCGCCGGCCTCGCCCACGGCCAGCTGCACGTCATCAGCGCGCACCCCTCGCCCATGCTCTCGGCCGCCGACCCGACCTTCCAGCTCAGCGAGACCATCGAGGCCAAGTACCGCGAGGCGTGCAAGGCGTTCCAGGCCGAATACGGCGTCGACGATCAGCACCTGCATATCGAGGAAGGCCCGGCGGACGTACTGATTCCCCGCGCAGCGCATAATCTCGACGCAGCGGTCACAGTAATCGGCAGCGTGGCGCGCACCGGATTATCTGGCGCGCTGATCGGCAACACCGCCGAAGTGGTGCTGGATTCGCTGGAGAGCGACATCCTGGTCCTCAAGCCGGACGACATCATTGCCCACCTGGAGGAACTGGTCGCCAAGCCGTGATCCAGCGCCGCGACGAAAAAAGCCGCCCTCGGGCGGCTTCTTTTTTATCGCAACGTGAAGCTCAGAGCCGCGCTTCCAGCCCGTCAGCCAGGAAGCTCGGCGCGATGTACCGCTCGTAATGCGCCTCGGAGAGGATGAAGAACTCCTTGTCGATGGCGTCGCGCAGATCCGGCAACGGCCATTCGCGGAACTCCGGCAGCAGCGCCAAGCCGTAGGCCTCCACCTGGTTGATCATCCGCGAACCCCGGGCAATCAGCTGGTAGGCCCAGCAATAGGGCGACTGCTCGGGCACGAAGCGGATCTGCCGCTGCTCCAGCTGGCTCCGCAGCAGGGACGCATCGAAGACTTCCAGCTTGGCCATCATCACCTGCGTCAGCAGGATCTCGAGACGGCTCAGGACCGCCCGCTTCTCTTCGTCGCCATAGCGGTTCCAGTTCACCACTTCGTGGTGGAAGCGCTTGCAGCCACGGCAGACCAGGTCGCCATAGACCGTCGAGCAGAGCCCGACACAGGGGGTTTTGATGCGTTGCGAAGACATGGCTGAGCAGATAGCTGGCAAAGCGGGCATGTTAGCCCTTTGTCTAGGCAAGATCACCCTTTGGCGCCACGCAATTCGGCTTACCAAGCCCCATTAATTCCATTAGAATGGCTGCGCCTTTTTGGCGTCATTGTCCGAAAGAAGCTGTTTTCAAAGCGTCACGAAGCACAGATTCCGGCAGCCGCGCGGTCTGGGCGCCTCCCTCAAGCGCCCAGACCCATCAGTCCCAGGCCACCCGGCGTAAAACTTTGAAAACAGCTTCTGCCCGGAGATCGCCGGTGCCGTCGTAGGTCAGTGGATTACCGTCCACCATGCCTGACGAATGGATCGGAGGGGTCTCCTGGATACGCGTCCTCCGGGACCACTGATGAGGGAAATACTGTGCTTGAAGCCTATCGCAAACACGTAGAAGAGCGTGCCGCCCAGGGCGTCGTGCCCCAGCCGCTGAACGCCGAACAGACCGCTGGTCTGGTCGAACTCCTGAAGAACCCGCCGGCCGGCGAAGAAGAATTTCTCCTCGACCTGATCACCAACCGCGTACCGCCGGGCGTGGACGAAGCTGCCTACGTCAAGGCCGGTTTCCTGTCCGCCGTCGCCAAGGGTGAGGCCACTTCCCCGCTGATTTCCAAGACCCGCGCCCTCGAGCTGCTGGGTACCATGCAGGGCGGCTACAACATCGCCACCATGGTGGAGCTGCTGGACAACGCCGAGCTGGCCGAAGTCGCCGCCGCGCAACTGAAGCACACCCTGCTGATGTTCGACGCCTTCCACGACGTCGCCGAGCGCGCCAAGAAAGGCAACGCCGCCGCCAAGGCCGTGCTGCAATCCTGGGCCGAAGGCGAGTGGTTCAAGGCCCGTCCGGCCGTCGCCGAGAAGCTGACCCTGACCGTGTTCAAGGTCCCCGGCGAAACCAACACCGACGACCTGTCCCCCGCTCCGGACGCCTGGTCGCGCCCTGACATCCCGCTGCACGCCCTGGCCATGCTGAAGATGGCTCGCGACGGCATCGAGCCGGTCCAGCCGGGCTCCGTCGGCCCGCTGAAGCAGATCGAAGCCGTCAAGGCCAAAGGCTTCCCGGTTGCCTACGTCGGCGACGTGGTCGGCACCGGTTCGTCCCGTAAATCCGCCACCAACTCGGTGCTGTGGTTCTTCGGCGACGACATCCCCTACGTTCCGAACAAGCGCGCTGGCGGCTTCTGCTTCGGCACCAAGATCGCCCCGATCTTCTACAACACCATGGAAGACGCCGGCGCCCTGCCGATCGAATTCGACTGCACCAACCTGGCCATGGGCGACGTCATCGACGTGTACCCGTACGAAGGCAAGGTCGTGCGTCATGACAGCGGCGAAGTGGTCACCACCTTCGAGCTGAAGACCCCGGTTCTGCTGGACGAAGTCCGCGCCGGCGGCCGTATCCCGCTGATCGTTGGCCGTGGCCTGACCGAGAAGGCCCGCGCCGAGCTGGGTCTGCCTGCGTCCGACCTGTTCAAGAAGCCGGAAGCGCCGGCCGACAGCGGCAAGGGCTTCACCCTCGCCCAGAAGATGGTTGGCCGCGCCTGCGGTCTGGCCGAAGGCCAGGGCGTACGTCCGGGCACCTACTGCGAACCGAAGATGACCACCGTCGGTTCCCAGGACACCACCGGCCCGATGACCCGCGACGAGCTGAAAGACCTGGCTTGCCTGGGCTTCTCCGCCGACCTGGTGATGCAGTCCTTCTGCCACACCGCTGCTTACCCGAAGCCGATCGACGTCAAGACCCACCACACCCTGCCGGACTTCATCATGACCCGCGGCGGTGTTTCCCTGCGTCCGGGCGACGGCATCATCCACAGCTGGCTGAACCGCATGCTGCTGCCTGACACTGTCGGCACCGGCGGCGACTCGCACACCCGCTTCCCGATCGGCATCAGCTTCCCGGCCGGTTCCGGCCTGGTCGCCTTCGCCGCTGCCACCGGCGTCATGCCGCTGGACATGCCGGAATCGGTTCTGGTGCGCTTCAAGGGCAAGCTGCAACCGGGCATCACCCTGCGTGACCTGGTCCATGCGATCCCGTACTACGCCATCCAGGCTGGCCTGCTGACCGTTGAGAAGAAGGGCAAGAAGAACATCTTCTCCGGCCGCATCCTCGAGATCGAAGGTCTGAACGACCTGACCGTCGAGCAAGCTTTCGAGCTGTCCGACGCCTCCGCCGAGCGTTCGGCTGCCGGTTGCACCATCAAGCTGCCGGAAGAGGCCATCGCCGAGTACCTGAAGTCCAACATCACCCTGCTGCGCTGGATGATCGGCGAAGGCTACGGCGACGCCCGTACCCTGGAGCGCCGCGCGCAAGCGATGGAAGCCTGGCTGGCCAACCCGCAACTGCTGGAAGCCGACAAGGACGCCGAGTACGCAGCGGTCATCGAGATCGACCTGGCCGACGTCAAGGAGCCGGTACTCTGCGCTCCGAACGACCCGGACGACGCCCGTCTGCTGTCCAGTGTCGAAGGCCGCAAGATCGATGAAGTCTTCATCGGCTCCTGCATGACCAACATCGGTCACTTCCGCGCTGCCGGCAAACTGCTGGACAAGGTCAAGGGTGGCATTCCGACCCGTCTGTGGCTGGCTCCGCCGACCAAGATGGACGCCCACCAGCTGACCGAAGAAGGCTACTACGGCATCTACGGCAAGGCCGGCGCGCGCATGGAAATGCCGGGCTGCTCGCTGTGCATGGGTAACCAGGCTCGCGTACAGACCGGTTCCACCGTGGTCTCCACTTCGACCCGTAACTTCCCGAACCGTCTGGGCGACGCCACCGACGTGTTCCTGGCATCCGCCGAGCTGGCCGCTGTCGCTTCGATCATCGGCAAGCTGCCGACCGTCGAGGAGTACATGGCCTATGCGAAGGACATCGACAGCATGTCTGCCGATATCTACCGCTACCTGAGCTTCGACCAGATCGCCGAGTTCCGCGAAGCTGCAGCCAACGCGAAGATCCCGGCCGTCCAGGTCTGAGATTCCTAGCGTGATGAAAAGCCCCGCCTCGTGCGGGGCTTTTCTTTTCCAGGACCCGGAATAGAGCGCTCACGCCCTCTCCTAACGATGGGCCTAATACTTATTGACCGGTTGCGCCACGGGCTACCGGGTCTAAGGTGGACGACAGGCTCCTGCCGATATCCGTGCTCAGGTGCCCTTGTGGAACCCTCCAGAGGTGCGCTCCCTTCCTCTGCGCCCCGCCTCCATGGCGGGGCTTCTTTTTTTTCCGCACTGCCACTGGCACAGCACTTGCTCGACTCCTGCTACCTGCGGCCCAACGATGGACCGCCCCCGACAATGGCGTCGCGGCTACCTTCCTTTGACGGCAGGCAGCGCGGCGCTTTTTTGTATGGATCACGTGCTCAGAGGTGGAGATGATCGACAGCACCAGCCCATTGCCCGACAGCCTGGCCTGGGTGGCCGGCTCCGATGCCCCGGAGAAGACTGCGCTCAACCTGGGCTTCATGGCCCTGACTGACTCCGCCTCTCTGGTGGTAGCTGCTACCCAGGGCTTCGGCCAGCCCTACGGCCTGACACTCAACCTGCAGCGGCAAAACTCCTGGGCCGCCCTGCGCGATCGGCTGCTCAGCGGCGAACTGGACGCCGCGCAAAGCCTCTACGGGCTCATCTACGACCTACAACTTGGCCTGGGCGGCGCCCCAGCTACCGACATGGCCGTGCTCATGGGCCTGTGCCAGAATGGCCAGTCGATCAACCTCTCCGCCCCCTTGATGCGCGATGGCGTGACCTCTGCCGAGGCACTGCAAAGCCACGTGCGCCAGAATGGTGCGCAACTCACCCTGGCGCACACCTTTCCCACCGGCACCCATGCGATGTGGCTCTACTACTGGCTGGCCAGCCACGGCATCCATCCCCTGCATGACGTGCGCAGCCTGGTGGTGCCGCCGGCACAGATGGTCGAGCACCTGAAAGCAGGGCGCATCGACGGCTTCTGCGCCGGCGGTCCCTGGGGCGCACTGGCGGTGGACGAAGGGATGGGCTTCACCCTCGCCACCAGCCAGCAGATCTGGCCGGACCACCCGGAGAAGGTCCTGGGCACCACCCGCGCCTTCGTCGAGGAATATCCCAATACCGCCCGCGCACTGATCATGAGCCTGCTCGATGCCAGCCGCTTCATCGAAGCCAACGCCGACAACCTGCGCAGCGCTGCCCAACTGATCAGCAGCGAAGACTACGTCGACGCCCCGCTCGCCAGCATCGAGCCGCGCCTGCTCGGCCGCTACCAGGACGGGCTCGGCCATGCCTGGCAGGACGCGCATTCGTTGCGCTTCTTCAGTGGTGGTCACGCGACCTTTCCCTGGCTCTCTGACGGACTGTGGTTCATGACCCAGTTCCGCCGCTGGGGCCTGTTGCGCGAAGACGTCGATTACCTGGGCATCGTCCGCCAGGTCCAGCAACTCGACCTCTACCGAGAAGCCGCCAGCGCCATCGGCGTCAGCGTGCCGGATACCCCGATGCGCGCCTCGACCCTGATCGACGGCCGGCTCTGGGACGGCAGCGACCCGGCCGCTTACGCCCGCAGCTTCGAGCTGAATGCCCTGGCGGAGCGAGGTTGAGCATGCTGCGCGTCCTGCTGATCAACGACACCCCGAAGAAGGTCGGGCGCCTCAAGGCCGCCCTGATGGAAAGCGGCTTCGAGGTCATCGACGAATCCGGCCTCACGGTTGACCTGGCGCAGCGCGTGGAAGCGCTGCAACCCGACGTGATCCTGATCGACACCGAATCCCCCGGCCGCGACGTGCTGGAGCAGGTGGTACTGGTCAGCCGCGACCAGCCGCGCCCCATCGTCATGTTCACAGACGAGCACGACCCACAGGTGATGCGCCAGGCGATCCGCTCCGGGGTCAGCGCCTACATCGTCGAGGGTATCCAGGCCGAGCGCCTGCAGCCGATCCTCGATGTCGCCATGGCCCGCTTCGAGAGCGACCAGGCCTTGCGCGCGCAACTGCAGGCCCGTGAGCAGCAACTGGCCGAGCGCAAGCGCATCGAGTTGGCCAAGGGGCTGCTGATGAAGATGAAAGGCTGCACCGAGGAAGAGGCCTACACCCTGATGCGCCGCCAGGCCATGGGCCGCCAGCAGAAGCTGGCGCAGGTGGCGGAACAGATCATCGCGATGCACGAGATGCTCGGCCCCTGAGGCTGCCAGCAGGGGCCGGCCATCTGCCAGCGGCGGCACGGCGCGATCATTTCGCCAGTCGCCGAGCTGGCCCCCGCCCCGCCCGCAACGCCCTATTCTGCGGCCGCCCGGTCTTCTGGCCGGGCCCCAGGAGCGTCATCGGCAGGGTTCGATGGCGCATCGAAGTGGCCGCCGCCGGCTAGGCACCTCGGCGCCCACCCGACCTCGCCGCCTGCGCGGCTCAGCAAGGGCAAGCCCATGATCGACCTCTCCACCTGGAACCTCAGCGTTCCCACCGACCCTCGCCCCACCGAAGTCACCACCGAGCAGATTGCCCGCGGCTACCAGAGCCGCTACTTCCAGCGCGGCGGCAGCCAGGTGGTGTTCTGGGTGCCCGTCACCGGCTCGCACACCTCCGACAGCGTCTACCCGCGCAGCGAGCTGCGCGAGACCCTGTCCAACGGCGAGGTCTCCAACTGGTATTACACCCAGGGCGACAACGAGCTGCGCGTGACCATGAGCGTTCAGCAGGTGCCCTCGAAGAACAAGATCATCATCGGCCAGATCCACAGCCGCTCGCCCTATACCGGCGACGGCGAGCCGCTGGTCAAGCTGCAGTACCACTACCTGCCCACCCTGGAGAGCGGACGACTGGAAGCACTGGTGCGCAACCACCCCGACGACAGCGCCAGCATCAACGTCCCGCTGATCGACAACATAGCCCTGGACCAGACCTTCAACTACAGCCTGCGCGTCACCTCGGTGGGCAACCTGGCGATTCGCGTGGAAACCTCCGACGGCCGGGCCAACTACTACCGCAAGATCCTCAGCACTACCTGGTCCAAGCAACTGCTCTACTTCAAGGCCGGGGCCTACATCAACGACAACTACGGCGACAACAGCGAGGGCGCGCGGGTGACCGTCTTCCACCTGAACTCGGCGCACCGCTGATTCGCCATTCACTGGCCTGATGAGGCGCGGGGCGCGCGGACTGCGCGTAGAATGCGCAGCACATCCGCACCACCCGTTGCCTTGTCACCGAGACCGCCATGGCCCGCCTGAAACTGGAATTCCCCGAAGAACTCTTCATCTACGAAACCAAGCTCACCGTCCGCGTCACCGACATCAATGGCGCCAACCACCTGGGCAACGACTCGATGATCTCGATGATCTCCGAGGCCCGTGCGCGCTTCCTGTTCGACTACGGCATCCGCGAGACCGGCATCATCGTCACCGATCTCGCCACCACCTATCGCGCCGAGGCCCACGCCCGCGACCAACTGCTATTCGAAGTCGGCGTGATGGACTTCAACAAGTACGGCGGCGACATCATCTTCCGCATCACCCGCCCGGCCGACGACACCCTGGTGGCCATGGCCAAGTCGGGCTTCGTGTTCTTCGACTACAAGCTCGGCAAGGTCGTACCGATCCCCGAGGCCTTCCGCGACACCTTCCCCAACGTCAACTGGATCGCCTGACGCTCCAGCACAGGGCACGCCGCAGCACGGCGCGCCCTTCGATGGATCATCCATGATCCGACCTCACTATCCATCCCCTTGATCCAACTGGGATTTTTCATCCTGGCCCGCGCCTTGCTCTACACAAGGCGATGGTAATCAACGGCGATTACCCGACTTCGACAAAGGCGTCGCATCCACACCCGCGCAGTGCGGTGGGTGGAGCGACGCCTTTTTCGTTTGCCCCGGCGCAGGGGCTCAGGATCCTCTTGAACCCGGCGGCTGCCACGCGGCGCATGACCGGGCTCCTCTACCGTTGCTGACGAGGTGTTCGATGAACACGAGTTTCTGGAAAGCCGGCCATGCGCCGACCCTGTTTGCCGCCTTCCTGTATTTCGACCTGAGCTTCATGGTCTGGTACGTCCTCGGCCCGCTCGCGGTGCAGATCGCCACCGACCTGCAACTGACCACCCAGCAGCGCGCGCTGATGGTCGCCACGCCGATCCTCTCCGGCGCCATCCTGCGCTTCCTCATGGGTCTGCTGGCCGATCGCTGGTCGCCCAAGGCCGCCGGCATCCTCGGCCAAGTGATCGTCATCAGCGCGCTGTTCGGCGCCTGGCGGCTGGGTATCCACAGCCTGGAGCAGGCGATGATCCTCGGCGTGCTGCTGGGCATGGCTGGCGCCTCGTTCGCCGTGGCGTTGCCGCTGGCCTCGCAGTGGTACCCGCCGCAGCACCAGGGCAAGGCCATGGGCATCGCCGGCGCCGGCAACTCCGGCACCGTGCTCACCGCGCTGTTCGCCCCAGCTATCGCCGCCGCGTTCGGCTGGCAGAATGTCTTCGGCTTCGCGCTGATCCCGCTGCTGGCCACCCTGGTGGTGTTCGCCCTGCTCGCCCGGAACGCCCCGGAACGCCCGCCGGCCAAATCCCTGGCGGATTACCTGAAGGCCCTGAGCGACCGCGACAGCTGGTGGTTCATGTTCTTCTACAGCGTGACCTTCGGCGGCTTCCTCGGCCTCGCCAGCACCCTGCCCGGCTACTTCCACGACCAGTACGGCCTCGACCCGGTGAAAGCCGGCTACTACACCGCCGCCTGCGTCTTCGCCGGCAGCCTGATGCGTCCGCTGGGCGGGGCCCTGGCCGACCGCATCGGCGGTATCCGCAGCCTGCTGGTGATGTACACCGTCGCCTCGATCTGCATCGCCGCCGTGGGCTTCCACCTGCCCAGCGCGGTGGCAGCACTGAGCCTCTTCGTGGTCGCCATGCTCAGCCTCGGCGCGGGCAACGGCGCGGTGTTCCAGCTGGTGCCGCAGCGCTTCCGCCAGACCATCGGCGTGATGACCGGCCTCATCGGCATGGCCGGCGGCATTGGAGGCTTCTGCCTGACGGCGGGTCTGGGCGCAATCAAGCAGGCCACCGGCGACTACCAGATCGGCCTCTGGCTGTTCGCCAGCCTCGGCGTACTGGCCTGGTTCGGCCTGCATGCAGTGAAAGCCCGCTGGCGCACCACCTGGGGTAGCGCGGCCGTTACCGCGGCGCGAGTCTGAACGATGCGCCTTTGTAGGAGCGAGCTTGCTCGCGAACCGCTTGACACCGAAGTCGCCTGGAAATCAGTTCGCGAGCAACAACGATGGCGTCCCCCTCGCTCCTACAGGTGGTGGCGATGACCTTGCAGTTATCCTTTGCCCAGGCCAGCGCCACCGGCCCGCGCGACGAGAACCAGGATGCCCTGCGGGTGGTCACCCCGCCCGCGGGGCTGGCCGCCAGCAAGGGGCACCTGTTCGCCATCGCCGACGGCGTCAGCCACTGCGCCGACGGCGGCCTGGCCGCGCGCCTGAGCCTGCAGACGCTGGCCGCCGACTACTACGCCACCCCCGAGACCTGGGCCGTCGCCCAGGCCCTCGACCGCCTGCTGATCTCGCAGAACCGCTGGCTGCAGGCCAACGGTGGTGGCCAGCCGCTGCTCACCACTCTCACCGCGCTGATCCTGCGGGGCCGGCGCTTCACCCTCGCCCATGTCGGCGACTGCCGCCTGTACCGCTGGCACGCCGGCCAGCTGGATTGCCTGACCCAGGACCACGTCTGGGAACAACCCGGCATGCAGCACGTGCTCAAACGCGCACTGGGCCTCGACCAGCATCTGGTGGTGGACTACTGCGACGGCGAACTGGAAGCCGGACAGAGCTTCCTGCTGGTCAGCGACGGCATCTGGGCCGCCCTTGGCGACAGCGCCATCCAGCGCCTGCTGGAGGATGCGCAGAGCCTGCAGGCCTGCGCCGACGCACTGGTCAGCGCCGCCCACCTCGCCGGCAGCCAGGACAACGCCAGCGCCCTGCTCCTGCAGGTGGACGAACTGCCGCCCGCGAGCCTCGGCGACGCCCTCGCCCAACTCGACCACTGGCCCGCGCCGCCCGCACTGCGGGACGACCAGGAGTTCGAAGGCTGGCAGGTGGAGGGACGACTGGCGCAGTCGCGCCAATCGCTGATCTACCGCGTGCGCGACCGGCAGAACCGTCCCTGGCTGCTCAAGACCCTGCCGCCGGCACTGCGCGACTCCGCGGAAGCCGCCCAGGCGTTGTTGCTGGAGGAGTGGTTCCTGCGCCGCGTGCAGGGCCGCTACTTCCCCGAAGTGCACAGCCTGCCGCAACGGCAGCACCTGTACTACGTGATGCGCGAGCATCCGGGGCAGACCCTGGACGAGCACCTGAAACTCGACGGCCCGCTGAACCTGCCCGACTGGCTCGACCTCGCCCAGCGCCTGCTGCGCGGCCTGGGCCAACTGCACCGGCGTAACATCCTGCACCGCGACATCAAGCCGGAAAACCTGCACTGGGCCGACGACGGCGAGCTGCGCCTGCTGGACTTCGGTCTGGCCTACTGCCCCGGCTTGTCCCAGGAAGACCCGCACGACCTGCCCGGCACCCCGAGCTACCTCGCACCGGAATCCTTCCAGGGCGCGGCGCCGGAGGCCCGCCAAGACCTCTATGCGGCCGGCGTCACGCTCTACCGACTGCTCTGCGGGCACTACCCCTACGGCGAGATCGAAGCCTTCCAGCATCCGCGCTTTGGCACGGCCACCCCGGCCAGCCGCTATCGCCCGGACGTACCGGCCTGGCTCGACGACTGGCTGGCGAAACTGATCGCCGCCCAGCCGCAGCAGCGCTTCGAAACCGCCGAGGAATGCCTGCTTGCCCTGGAGCAAGGCGAACGGCAGGCCCCGGCGCGTCCGCGTCCTCTGCTGGAACGCGAGCCGCTGCGGGTCTGGCGCGGCGTCGCCCTGGCCTCGCTGGCGATCAACCTGGGGCTGCTGTTCTGGCTGCTACACGGGGGCTGAAGTCGCACCAGTTCGGTTCGCAGCGCATCACCTCAGTGCAACAGTCAAAGCCGGAATGCCGAAGGAAGCCTCCCAAAGCCGCGAAAGCCAGGCACTGAGCAAGTTGGCACAGCCCCTGCAATGACCCTGGCAACAATCTACAAAAGCGCGGCCCTCAACGAAGAGGCTCGCACTTCCCGACCGATCGGGACTTGGACAAAGGCGTCCTCGCTGGGTAACCGGCGGGACGCCTTTTTTGTTTTCCGCGATTGCGTGACGGAGCACTGATATGAAAAAGCTCAAGCTCGTACTGATCGGCAACGGCATGGCCGGTGTGCGGACCCTGGAAGAACTGCTGAAGATCGCACCGGACCTCTACGACATCACCGTGTTCGGCGCCGAGCCCCACCCCAACTACAACCGCATCTTGCTCTCCCCCGTACTGGCCGGCGAGCAGGCCTTCGAGGACATCGTCCTCAATGACCTCAACTGGTACAGCGAGAACGGCATCCGCCTGCTGCTCAACCGCAAGGTCACCCGCATCGACCGTCATCGCCGCAAGGTCTATGCCGAAGACGGCACCGAGGCCGAGTACGATCGACTGCTGATTGCCACCGGCTCCAATCCCTTCATCCTGCCGGTGCCGGGCAGCCGCCTGCAGAGCGTGATCGGCTACCGCGATATCGCCGACACCCAGACCATGATCGACACCGCCGGCACCCACAGCCACGCGGTGGTCATCGGCGGCGGCCTGCTCGGCCTGGAAGCGGCCAACGGCCTCAAGCAGCGCGGCATGGACGTCACCGTGGTGCACCTCTCCGACTGGCTGCTGGAGCGCCAACTGGACCGCACCGCCGGCAAGCTGTTGCAGGAAGCGCTGGAATCGCGCGGCATCCAGTTCCGCCTGAACACCCACACAGAAGAACTGATCGACGACGGCAGCGGCCGCGTCTGCGCCATCCGCTTCAAGGACGGCGAAACGATCGCCGCCGACCTGGTGGTGATGGCCGCCGGCATCCGCCCCAACACCGAACTGGCGGAGAAGACCGGCCTGCCCTGCAACCGCGGCATCCTGGTCAACGACACCCTGCAGACCTATGACCCGCGAATCTACGCCCTAGGCGAATGCGCCAGCCACCGCGGCATCGCCTACGGCCTGGTGGCCCCGCTGTTCGAGCAGGCCAAGGTCTGCGCCAACCACCTGGCCATGCTCGGCTTCGCCCGCTACCAGGGCTCGGTGACCTCCACCAAGCTCAAGGTCACCGGCATCGACCTGTTCTCCGCCGGCCAGTTCATGGGCGGCGAAGGCACCGAGACCATCACCCTCTCCGATCCCATCGGCGGCGTGTACAAGAAGCTGGTGATCAAGGACGACGTGCTGGTCGGTGCCTGCCTCTACGGCGACACCGCCGATGGCGGCTGGTACTTCCGGCAGATCCGCGAGAACCACAACGTCGGCGAAATCCGCGACCACCTGATGTTCGGCGAGAGCAGCATCGGCGACGTCGGCCACCAGGGCCAGAACAGTGCGGCGAACATGCCTGACACTGCCGAAGTCTGCGGCTGCAACGGCGTGTGCAAGGGCACCATCGTCAAGGCAATCCAGGAGAACGGTCTGTTCAGCGTCGACGAGGTGAAGAAGCACACCAAGGCCGCCAGCTCCTGCGGCTCCTGCGCCGGGCTTGTCGAGCAGATCCTGATCAGCACCGTGGGCGGCGCGGCGGATGTGAAGCCCAAGAGCGAAAAAGCCATCTGCGGCTGCAGCGACCTCAACCACGGCCAGGTGCGCCAGGCGATCCGCGACCATCACCTGATCACCCTGAGCGGCGCCATGCGCTTCATGGACTGGCGCACCCCGGACGGCTGCGCCACCTGCCGCCCGGCACTGAACTACTACCTGATCTCCACCTGGCCGGGCGAAGCCAAGGACGACCCGCAGTCGCGCCTGATCAACGAGCGCGCCCACGCCAACATCCAGAAGGACGGCACCTACTCGGTGGTCCCGCGCATGTGGGGTGGCGTCACCAACGCCGCCGAACTTCGGCGCATCGCCGACGTCGCCGACAAGTACCAGGTACCTATGGTCAAGGTCACCGGCGGCCAGCGCATCGACCTGCTGGGTATCAGGAAGGACGACCTGCCGGCGATCTGGAAGGAACTGGACATGCCCTCCGGCCACGCCTACGGCAAGTCCATCCGCACCGTGAAGACCTGCGTCGGCAGCGAGTTCTGCCGCTTCGGCACGCAGAACTCGACCCAGCTGGGCATCGACCTCGAGCACGACCTGTTCAACATGTGGTCGCCGCACAAGGTCAAGCTGGCGGTCTCCGGCTGCCCGCGCAACTGCGCCGAGGCCGGCATCAAGGACATCGGCATCATCGGCGTGGATTCGGGCTGGGAGCTGTACATCGGCGGCAACGGCGGGATCAAGACCGAGGTGGCGGAGTTCTTCGTCAAGCTCAAGACCTCCGACGAGGTCCGCGAGTACAGCGGCGCCTTCCTCCAGCTCTACCGCGAGGAAGCCTTCTACCTCGAACGCACCGTGCACTACCTGCAGCGGGTCGGCATGGAGCGCATCAGGAAGGCCGTGCTGGAAGACGCGGAAAACCGCAAGGCGCTCAATGCCCGCCTGCAGTTCTCCCTGTCGCTGGAGCAGGACCCGTGGCAGGAGCGCATCGCCCAGCAGCCGCTGAAGAAGGAATTCGAACGGATTCCTCTCAAGCAGCTGGAACCCGCCTGAGTGCCCGCCGGCCCCGCCACCGGGGCCCCTACTACCCGATTGCCGGAGACACCCCATGAACTGGTTAGACATCTGCGCCCTGGACGACATCAACCCGCTGGGCTCGCGCGTCATCGCCGGCCCCAAGGGCGACATCGCGATCTTCCGCACCTCCGATGACGAGGTCTTCGCCCTCGACGACCGCTGCCCGCACAAGGGCGGACCGCTGTCCCAGGGCCTGATCTACGGCAAGCGCGTGGCCTGCCCGCT
Source organism: Pseudomonas sp. NPDC086581 (assembly GCF_044746165.1). Taxonomy (NCBI): domain Bacteria; kingdom Pseudomonadati; phylum Pseudomonadota; class Gammaproteobacteria; order Pseudomonadales; family Pseudomonadaceae; genus Pseudomonas; species Pseudomonas sp. NPDC086581. The sequence goes on from NZ_JBIVBR010000013.1 coordinate 156,308, forward strand.
GCACAACTGGCAGATCGAACTGGAAAGCGGCGAGGCCGTGGCGCCCGACCAGGGCTGCGCCCATCGCCACGAGGTGAAGATCGAGGATGGCCGTGTGCTGTTGGCCCTGCGCGACAACCTGGCCCACTGCGCCTGACCCCAGTATTTGATTCAGAGCGAGGCCGCGCCATGACTCCGAACCTTCGCACCACCGCCTCCACCTGCTGCTACTGCGGCGTGGGTTGCGGTGTACTGATCGAGCACGACGACGAGCGCATCCTCGGCGTTCAGGGCGACCCGCAGCATCCGGCCAACTTCGGCCGCTTGTGCAGCAAGGGCTCGACCCTGCACCTCACCGGCGATGCGGATGCCCGCGCGCAGTTCCCGGAGCTGCGCCTGGGCAAGGGCCTGTCGCGCGCCCGCACCGACTGGGACACCGCGCTGGAGCATGCTGCCGGCGTCTTCGCCGAAACCCTCCGCGAGCACGGGCCGGACAGCGTGGCTTTCTACGTCTCCGGCCAGTTGCTGACCGAGGACTACTACGCCTTCAACAAACTGGCCCGCGCCCTGGTCGGCACCAACAACATCGACAGCAACTCGCGCCTGTGCATGTCCTCGGCAGTGGTCGGCTACAAGCGCAGCCTGGGCGCGGACGCCCCACCCTGCAGCTACGAGGACATCGAGTTGGCCGACTGCGTGATGATCGCCGGCAGCAACATGGCCTACGCCCACCCGGTGCTGTTCCGCCGCCTGGAAGAGGCCCGCGCACGTCGCCCACAGATGAAACTGATCGTCATCGACCCGCGCGTCACCGACACTGCCGAGCAAGCCGACCTGCACCTGGCGATCCTGCCCGGCACCGACGTGGCGCTGTTCCACGGCATCCTGCATATCCTGCTCTGGGAAGGCTGGATCAACCGCGCCTTCATCGATGCCCACACCGACGGCCTGGATGAACTCAAAGCCCTGGTGCGCGACTACGGGCCCTTGGCCGTGGCGGAAATCTGCGGCATCGCCGCCGACGACCTGCAGCGCGCAGCCCAGTGGATCGGCCAGTCGCCTTCCTTCCTCTCGCTCTGGTGCATGGGGCTGAACCAGTCCACCGCCGGCAGCGCGAAGAACAGCGCGCTGATCAACCTGCACCTGGCCACCGGGCAGATCGGCCGCCCCGGCGCCGGCCCCTTCTCCCTCACGGGCCAGCCCAACGCCATGGGCGGGCGCGAGACCGGCAGCCTGTCCAACCTGCTGCCCGGCCACCGCGAGGCGGCCAACGCCGAACACCGTGCCGAAGTGGCGGCTTACTGGGGTGTCGAACAACTGCCGGAGAACCCCGGCCTGAGCGCCATCGAACTCTTCGACGCCGTACGCGACGGGCGCATCAAGGCCCTGTGGATCGCCTGCACCAACCCGGCTCAATCACTGCCGGACCAGACCCGCGTGCGCGAAGCCCTGGCCGCCTGCCCCTTCGTCATCGTCCAGGAAGCCTTCACCACCAGCGAGACCTGCCAGTACGCCGACCTGCTGCTGCCGGCCGCCAGTTGGGGCGAGAAGGAAGGCACGGTGACCAACTCCGAACGCCGCATCAGCCACGTGCGCCCGGCCATCCCGGCCATCGGCGAAGCACGGGCGGACTGGAACATCGTCTGCGACTTCGCCCGCCGCCTGGAGCAGCGCCTGCGCCCCGGCAAACCCAGCCTGTTCGACTTCGACTCGCCGTCCGCACTGTTCGACGAATACAAACTGCTGACCCGTGAGCACGACCTCGACCTTTCCGGCATCGACTACGCGCTGCTGGACAGTCGCGGGCCGCAGCAATGGCCGTTCCGCCCCGGCGCAACGTGCGGTACCGAGCGCCTGTACGGCGACGGCCAGTTTCCCACCGCCAATGGCCGCGCCCGGTTGATCGCCGAGCCCTACCGCGCGCCGAAAGAGCAGCGTGACGCGCGCTATCCGCTGATCCTCAACACCGGCCGCCTGCGTGACCAGTGGCACGGCATGACCCGCACCGGCACCGCGCCGCAACTGTTCGGCCACGTGGAAGAAGCCGTGCTCGGCCTGCACCCGGATGAACTGCGCCGCCGGCGCCTGCGCGACGGCCAACTGGTGCGCCTGCACAGCCGCCGGGGCGAGCTGGTGCTGCCGGTGCAGGCTGACGACCGCCTGCGCCCCGGCCAGGCCTTCCTGCCGATGCACTGGGGCGACCGCTTCCTCAAGGGCCTGGGCATCAACGTGCTCACCCTGCCCGCGGTGGACCCGCTGTCCCGCCAACCCGAGTTGAAACACGCCACGGTGGAGGTCAGCCGCATCGAGCTGCCCTGGCAGTTCTTCGCGCTGGTGGAAGGTGAGGTGCAGAAGCGCTTCGACGCCCTGCGCCCGCTGTTCGAAGACCTGCGCTACGCCAGCTTCAGCCCTACCGGCCGTGAACGCCCGGCACTGGTGATCCGTGCCGCGCACCACGAAGCCCCCAGTGCGGAGTGGCTGGCCCGTATCGACGCCCTGCTCGACCTCGGTTCCGGCCCGGTCATGGCCTATGACGACCCGCGCCGCACCGTCGGCAAACGCGTGCGTATCGAACAATCGCAAATCGTCTCGCTGCGGCTCGCCGGTGAAACCGCCGCTCGCGCCTGGCTGCGCGAATTGTGGAAGGAAGGCCGCGCCGACCAGGAACTGCGCCGCTGGCTGCTCGCCCCGCTCAGTGCTGCCCCGGGCAAAGCCGGCGCAGCAGCGGACAAGACCCTGTGCAACTGCCTGAACGTCAGCCAGAGCCGCATCCAGGCCGGAATCGACAAGGGCCTCGACCTGGAAGGCCTCAAATGTGAGCTCAAGTGCGGGACCGCCTGCGGCTCCTGCGTACCGGAAATCAAGCGCCTACTGGCTCAAGAGCCACTGGCAGATACGCCTGAATCAAGCCGCGAAGACGGCAGCCTGAGGAGAACGGCATGAGTGGAAAAGTCTGGCTGATCGGCGCCGGCCCCGGGGACCCGGAGCTGCTGACCTTGAAGGCCGTCCGGGCCATGGCTCAGGCCGACGTGGTGCTCATCGACGACTTGGTGAATCCGGCGGTGCTGGAGCACAGCCCTTCGGCGCGAGTGATTTGCGTCGGGAAACGCGGCGGCTGCCGCTCCACCCCGCAGGACTTTATCCACCGCCTGATGCTGCGCTACGCCCGCCAGGGGCGCCGCGTCGCACGCCTGAAAGGCGGCGATCCGTGCATCTTCGGCCGTGGCGGTGAAGAAGCTGACTGGCTGATTGCGCGGGGTATCGATTGCGAGTTGGTCAACGGCATCACTGCCGGGCTGGCAGCAGCGACTCAGTGCGGCATCTCCGTAACCCTGCGCGGCGTCAGCAGGGGCGTGACCCTGGTGACCGCGCACACCCAGGACGACAGCCCACTGAACTGGCGCGGCCTGGCCGAAGGCGGAACAACGCTGGTGGTTTACATGGGCGTGGCGAAACTGGCGGAAATCCGCGACGGACTGCTCGAAGGCGGCATGGCGGCCGGCACGCCGGTGGCGATGATCGAGAACGCTTCCCTGCCCACCCAACGCGAATACCGCAGCCAGTTGGGCGACATGCTCGAAGACGCCCATAGCTTCGCCCTGAAGAGCCCGGCAATCCTGGTGATCGGCGAAGTCGCCGCCGCTGCCCAGCAGGCAATCCTGGCCCGCTCCGCCTGAAGCTCACATTTCCTGCAGGCAAAGAAAAACCCGGCCTAGGCCGGGTTTTTCTCGTCAGCTCAGACCAATTACTTGGCTTGGGCTTCCACTTCGGCTTCTACGCGGCGGTTAACAGCGCGGCCTTCGGCGGTTGCGTTGTCAGCAACCGGACGGGACTCACCGTAACCAACAGCGTTTACGCGGCCGCCTTCAACACCGTACTCGTTGACCAGTACGTCACGAACGGCGTTGGCACGACGCTCGGACAGCTTCTGGTTGTAGGCGTCGGTGCCGACGGAGTCGGTGTGGCCTTCAACGGTGGTGGAGGTGGACGGGTACTGCTTCATGAAGTCAGCCAGGTTTTTGATGTCAGCGTAGCTGTTCTCTTTAACCTTGGACTTGTCGAAGTCGAACTTCACGTCCAGCTGAACACGAACGACTTCGGCAACAGCCGGGCAGCCGTTGGCGTCAACGGTGACGTTGGCCGGGGTGTTCGGGCACTTGTCGACGTTGTCGCAGACGCCGTCGTTGTCAGAGTCGGAGCAGACTTCAGCAACCGGCTCGGGAGCCGGGGCCGGCTTGGCGCCGCCGCCGAAGTTCATGCCGACGCCCAGGCCAGCCATCCACTCGCCCTGGTGACCGTTCTGACGCTGCTCCAGGCCATACTGACCGTCGAGGCTGGCTTTGGCGTAGAAGTTCTCGGTGAAGTAGTACTTCAGGCCGGTGCCGATCATGGCCATGGTCAGGTTCTGACGGCTGCCATTGGCATCGCTGATGTTGGTCAGGCTCTGGTGGCCGATACCTGCGGAAACGTACGGACGCAGGTTGCCAGCACCCGGAGTGCCGAAGTGGTAGATGGCGTCCAGAGTGCTCAGGTTGCCATGGACCTTCTTGTTGCCGGTCTCGTAGGTGCCACGTACGTCGTGGTACTCACCGTAGGACAGAGCCAGCTCGACGTCGTCGGTCAGGAAGTAACCAACGGAGCCGCCGTACAGGTCCGCGTTCTTCATGTTGCGGGTGCTGTCGGTGAAGTAGCGCTTACCGAATGCTTCGACTTCGACGGCGCCCTGGCCTTGAGCGAAGGCATTGACAGCGGCGCTGGCGATCAGCGAGCCAACTACGACGCCTAAGGTGTTCTTCAGTTTCATCCGTTAAATCCCCATCTTGGTGGTCAATAAGTTGTCCTAACCATAGGCCGTACAACTTGGGTGGCAAGTTTATCAGAACTTGCCAAACAGAGAGACAATATTTCCCGGACTAAGATTCCGTCACATTCGAAAACTTTTCTCTCATTCGATCGAGTGCACGTTTGTAGCGCATCTTCGTAGCGCTAAGCCCCATGTGCATGATGTCGGCGATCTCCTGGAACTCCAGTTCCGCAACAAATCGAAGCACGAGGATTTCCCGATCAATGGGATTGACATGAACTAGCCAGCGGTCTAGTCCACCCCGTTCTTCGACTTTCGGAGCTTTCTCTTCAGAAGCTTCCTCGATGGGATCCAGACTCAGCGCATCGAGCAATCTGCGTTTACGCCGTTCCTTCCGATACTGGGTAATGCACTCGTTGTAAGTGATGCTGTACAGCCAGGTCTTGAACTTCGACTTCCCCTCGAAGTTCTTCAGACCATACAGCACCTTGAGCATGACCTCTTGACACACATCATCGGCGTCCCGGTCATTGCCCAGATAGCGCGCGCAGACGTTGAAGAGCGTGCGCTGGTAGCGGCGCATCAGCTCTTCATAGGCCCGCGTCACGTGGTAGAGCTCCTCGTGGGAACGCTCCACCAGCTCCTCGTCGGTGAGCTGGCGCGGGTCATAGCGCAAGGACAGTGATTGCGGCTTGTTCAAGTCGGGTCGGGCCAGGTCAAGTCAGCGTCCGGCGCGGCTTTGCAGAAGCCGTACCGGTAATCGGTCATCATCTTCAGCGACTGGTTACACGCTGATCGAGCAGGATGCGGTTGGCGATCGACACCAGCTCACCCTCATCTGTCAGCAGGATAGTCTTGATGGTACCAATTTCCTCGATGATGCCTTCGACATCAGCCACTTTCACCTGTTGTCCGACCTGATACAGCTCGCGCACGTAAATGCCCGCGATGATCTGCCCCGCCACCTCGCGGCTGCCCAGGCCCAGGGCCAGGGCGGCGGCCAGGCCGATGGTGATCAGCACGATGGCAATGATGTAGTTCAGCAGGTCGGTCTTGACCTCGAGCTGGCCGATAGCCACCGAGATGCTGATGATTATGACGAGCCACTGGGCAACGCGGCCCAGGCCATTGGCGTACTCCAGGCCGACACCGTCGGCAGCGCCGCGCACCAGGCTGTTGGCCAATTGGGCAAGCAGGATGCCGACGATCAGCACCAGTGCCGCGCCGAACACCTTGGGCAGGTACAGCGCGAGCATGTCCAGGGTCGCCGAGACGCGCTGCAGGCCGAGGGATTCCGCCGCGGAAACGAGGAATACCAGCAGCACGAACCAGTAGATGATCTTGCCAATCAGGGTCGAGACCGGCACCTGGATGCCGGCGCGGGCCAGCAGCTTGGTCAGGCCGGTACCCGCCATCAGGCGATCCAGGCCGAGCTTGGCCAGCAGCTTGGAGAGCAGCGCATCGAGCAGTTTGGCGACGACGAAGCCCAGCAGCACGATCACCAGCGCGGCGAGCAGGTTCGGGATGAACCCGGCCAGCTTACCCCACAGGGTGTTCATGGCGGTGAGCAGGCTTTGCGTCCAGATGTCGAATTGCATGTTCAGTCGGCCTTGTCAGCGGAAGGGGCGGAATTCTGCGCGTGGCGCGAGACGGGTGCAAGATGTGCGGCGCCTCGACTCACGCCGATGGACAGGGCCTGGAACCAATGCCCCATCAGGCTGAACAGATCGCCCGCGCCCACCTGGCGGTTGGCGGTCTTCAGGACGCGATCCAGGCGCGAGTCGTCTCCCGGCTGTTCCGGGGGCATTCGCAGCAGATCGCGCAAGGATTCTTCAAATGGGTCGTGCATACGCACCTCGCCTGTGTGAGGTGCTTGACGCCCCCACCACCTCGAAAGTCACACCTAGAGCCAACGCATGCGGCGGAATATCCACCATTGGAAAGCCACTATCCCGAGGATCACCAGGCAGGCCACGGCGAAGCCGTAAGGTGCGCTGGAGCCGGGAATGCCGCCGACGTTGATGCCCAGGAGACCGGTCACGAAGCTCATGGGCAGGAAAAAGCCGGTAATGATACCAAGCAGGTACATGGTGCGGTTCATCCGCTCGGTAATTCGACGATGTTCGGCTTCCTGGATCAGGCTGATGCGCTCGCGCACCAGCTCCAGTTCTTCCAGGTTGCGGGTCAGGCGGTTGTAGAGCTCGTTCCAGTAGTCGGCGTCGTCGGCCACCGTCCAGGAAGCCTTGAACCGGACCATCTGCGAGTAGATTTCCCGCTGCGGCGCCAGGTAACGGCGCAATCCCGCGGCACGTCGCCGCAAGGTGCGCAGCTGGTGCTGGTCGGGAATGCTGCGCTCGTCTTCCTCGATGGCCTCTTCCATCGCGTCGAGCTGATCAGCCAGGCCGCCGATCAGGGTATCGACGCGGTCGGTGAGGTAGTGGGCGAGGTACAGCACCACTTCCGAGGCCGTCTTCGGGCCGGTGCCGGCGTCCAGGTCGGCGCGCAGGTCGGCCACCGCCTTGAGCGGACGCAGGCGCAGGGAAATCACGCGCTGCGACTCGGCATAGACCCGCAGCGAGACCATGTCCTCGGGCACCGCGCCGGGGTTCAGGTTGACCCCGCGCAGGAACAGCAGCAGGCGCTCGCCCCCCAGGTCGACCAGGCGCGGGCGGGTAGCCTCTTCCAGCAGCAGGTCGCAGGCGAATTCGTTCAGACCGCTGGACTCGCGCAGCCAGGACTGGGCTTCGGGCACACCGCGATCCCAGTGCACCCAGAGGCTTTCCTCGGGCTTGAGATCCAGCAGCGGCAACTCGCTACGGGTGATCCGCCGGCCACCACCGTGGCCGTCCAGCACGAAGCCGTCGATCAGTCCGCGTTCCGTGCCGCTCTCGTACTGCTGCATGCGCTTTTCCTTCGCTCAAGGTCGCTTGCGCGAGGCCCCATGAAAAATGCCGGAAGCTTTCGCTCCCGGCATTGACCCGAACTTTACCTGGAAGGTTCGAATTATTCCGGCATTTTCAACGCTTTAGGCGAAACGATGATGCCGTTGTTGTCGGCATAGACGAACTCGCCCGGGCGGAAGGTGATGCCGCCAAAGGTCACGGCCACGTTGAGGTCGCCGATGCCGCGCTTGTCGGTCTTCATCGGGTGGCTGGCCAGCGCCTGCACGCCCAGATCGGTCTGGGCGATCACGTCGACGTCACGGATACAGCCGTACACCACGATACCTTCCCAACCGCTCTTGGCGGCCTTTTCGGCCAGCATGTCACCCAGCAGTGCACGGCGCAGCGAGCCGCCACCGTCCACCACAAGGACCTTGCCCTTGCCGTCCTTCTCGACCTGCTCCTTGACCAGCGAGTTGTCCTCGAAGCACTTGATGGTGACGATTTCGCCACCGAAGGAGTCCCGTCCGCCGAAGTTGCTGAACATCGGCTCGACGACCTGGACCAGCTCCGGGTAGGCATCGCACAGATCGGGGGTGACGTAATGCATGGAGAAGCTCCTCTTGATGAAATCCGGCAGGGTTTCAGGCCTGGATGTGACCGAAAGCCGCAATGGCGTCACAGTCTACTCCCTGCCACGTCAAGCTCAAGCCTGCGCCAGAGCGCCCTGCCCTTCCGGCAAGCCGCTGTGCTCCAGCCAATATTGCAGCAGCGGCCACACTTCACGCTGGGCCCCCTTGCTGATCAGCATCTCGACGTGGCCGAAATCTTCCGAGAAGCCGTGGCGGCGGCCCAGGTGCAGGAACTGCCGAATCTCGGAGCCGAACTGCTCCAGCAACTTGCGACAGGCCCAGGCCGGGTCCTGGATATCGCCATCGGAGCCGATGGCCAGCACCGGCAGGGAAACCTTCTGCAAACCGCCCCACCAGTCGTTGTCCTTCTCGCCGAAGCGGCCGAACAGGCTGTACCAGTGCAGGGCCTCGAGGGCGAGTCCCAACGGCTCGTCCTCCGGACCGCGCTTGAGTCGCGAACCGGACAGCCCGCCCATGCGTTTGAGCAGCAAGCGCCCGCCCCAGGCCACGGGCGGCAGCTTCAACGGCCAGTAGGTGCGGCTGATCTGGCTGCCACACAGCGCCGCGCTGGCGGCCTGCTGCTCACCCAGGTAGCCGCCCCCCAGCGCCGCAGCCAGGGTGACGCCACCCAGAGAGTGCCCGACCCAATGCGGCGCCTGGCCGCTCTGCTCGACCACGAAATTGGCGATGGCAGGCAGGTCGAAGCGCGCGTAGTCGGCAACGCGATTGCGATCGTAGTCCTCGTTACGCGGCGACAGGCCATGGCCACGCATCTCGGCGATCCAGACATCGAAGCCGGCACGCGCCAGATACGCACCCAGGCCAATACCCTTGGGCGAGAACCAGAAGCGACGGTTGGAGAAGCTGCCGTGCAACAGGATCACCGGCACGCCACGCCGCCCTTCGGGGCGACCGAGACGGGTGACCGCCAGCTCGACGCTGGAGTCCGGGCTGTTGTTCGGCTTGAGGCGGTAGACGTCCTCGGTGAGGTCGCCGCGCAATTCCGCGCTGACTAGCGCGACGGGGAAGAGTTGACTGCTGCTTTGCATGGAATCGCTTGCATAAAAAAGGGCGGGTGAAATCACCCGCCCCTCTCAGGATGGAGAAGGAACCGTCAGGACTGGCCTTCGGCGAGGAAGAACCAGGTGTCGAGGACCGAGTCGGGGTTCAGCGACACGCTCTCGATACCCTGCTCCATCAGCCACTTGGCGAGGTCCGGGTGGTCCGACGGGCCCTGGCCGCAGATGCCGATGTACTTGCCGGCGCGGTTGCACGCCTGAATGGCATTGGACAGCAGCTTCTTCACCGCCGGGTTACGTTCGTCGAACAGGTGCGCGACGATGCCCGAGTCACGGTCCAGGCCCAGGGTCAGTTGAGTCAGGTCGTTGGAGCCGATGGAGAAGCCGTCGAAGAACTCGAGGAACTCGTCAGCCAGCAGGGCGTTGGACGGCAGCTCGCACATCATGATGACGCGCAGGCCGTTCTCGCCACGCTTGAGGCCGTTGGTGGCCAGCAGGTCGACGACCTGGGAGGCTTCGCCGAGGGTACGGACGAACGGCACCATCAGTTCGACGTTGGTCAGGCCCATCTCGTTGCGGACCTTCTTCATCGCGCGGCATTCGAGCTCGAAGCAGTCGCGGAAGGACTCGCTGATGTAGCGCGAGGCGCCACGGAAGCCGAGCATCGGGTTCTCTTCTTCCGGCTCGTAGAGCTTGCCGCCGATCAGGTTGGCGTATTCGTTGGACTTGAAGTCCGACAGACGCACGATGACCTTCTTCGGCCAGAAAGCGGCGGCCAGGGTGCTGACGCCCTCGACCAGCTTCTCGACGTAGAAGCCGACCGGATCGTCGTAGCCAGCGATGCGCTTCTCGACGCTTTCCTTGATGTCCGCCGGCAGGCTGGCGAAGTTCAGCAGCGCCTTGGGGTGCACGCCGATCATGCGGTTGATGATGAATTCCAGGCGGGCCAGGCCCACACCTTCGTTCGGCAGTTGCGCGAAGTCGAAGGCGCGATCCGGGTTGCCGACGTTCATCATGATCTTGAACGGCAGGTCGGGCATGGCGTCGACCGAGTTCTGGCGGACGTCGAAGCCCAGTTCGCCTTCGTAGATCAGGCCGGTATCGCCTTCGGCGCAGGAGACGGTCACGCGCTGGCCATCCTTCAGCGCCGCGGTGGCGTTGCCACAGCCGACGACTGCCGGGATGCCCAGTTCACGGGCGATGATCGCAGCGTGGCAGGTACGGCCGCCACGGTTGGTGACGATGGCGCTGGCGCGCTTCATCACGGGTTCCCAGTCCGGGTCGGTCATGTCGGAGACCAGCACGTCGCCCGGCTGGACCTTGTCCATTTCGGAAACGTCGTGGATCACCTTCACCGGGCCGGCGCCGATGCGCTGGCCGATGGCGCGGCCTTCGACCAGGACCTTGCCTTTTTCCTTGAGCAGGTAGCGCTCCATCACGTTGGCGCTGGAACGGCTCTTAACGGTTTCCGGACGGGCCTGCACGATGTACAGCTTGCCGTCGTCACCATCCTTGGCCCACTCGATGTCCATCGGACGCTCGTAGTGCTTCTCGATGATCAGGGCTTGCTTGGCCAGCTCGGTCACTTCGGCGTCGGACAGGGCGAAGCGGGCGCGATCGGCCTTCTCCACGTCGACCACCTTGACCGATTTGCCGGCCTTGGCTTCGTCGCCGTAGATCATCTTGATCGCCTTGCTGCCCAGGTTGCGACGCAGGATGGCCGGGCGGCCGGCTTCCAGGGTCGGCTTGTGGACGTAGAATTCGTCGGGGTTCACCGCGCCCTGCACCACGGTCTCGCCAAGGCCGTAGGCGCCGGTGATGAACACCACGTCACGGAAACCGGACTCGGTGTCCAGGGTGAACATCACGCCGGCAGTGCCGGTTTCCGAGCGGACCATGCGCTGCACGCCGGCGGACAGGGCGACCAGTTTGTGGTCGAAGCCCTGGTGCACGCGGTAGGCGATGGCACGGTCGTTGAATAGGGAGGCGAAGACTTCCTTGGCCGCGCGGATCACGTTGTCCACGCCGCGGATGTTCAGGAAGGTCTCCTGCTGGCCGGCAAAGGACGCATCCGGCAGGTCTTCGGCGGTGGCGGAGGAACGCACGGCCACGGCCATGTTGTCGTTGCTGCCAGCCATCTCGGCGAAGGCCTTGCGAATTTCAGCATCCAGACGCTCGGGGAACTCGGCGTCCATCACCCACTGGCGGATCTGCGCGCCGGTCTTGGCCAGGGCATTGACGTCGTCCACGTCCAGGGCGTCGAGGGCCGCGTGAATGCGATCGTTCAGGCCGCTCTGCTCGAGGAAGTCACGGTAGGCCTGGGCGGTAGTGGCGAAGCCACCCGGTACGGAAACGCCGGCATCGGCGAGGTTGCTGATCATTTCGCCCAGGGATGCGTTCTTGCCCCCCACATGTTCGACATCATGGACGCCGAGCTTATCGAGGGAAACTACGTACTCTACCAAGGTGATCTCTCCACTAAGTGTTGGAAAAGGTCATACAAGTCGGCGCGGCCCCACCCTGTCTGGCCGGAGCCGGAAAAATGGGTGAGAATGCCCCGGCAAAGGGCCTTGCAAACGCGGGGCCTATCATAACCAGGATTCGATCCTACCTATAAGGCCCGCAGCGCACATGAAACGAACTGCATTCTTCATTTCCGACGGCACCGGCATCACTGCCGAAACCCTCGGCCAGAGCCTTCTGGCGCAGTTCGAGAACATCAACTTCACCAAACTGACACGACCTTACATCGATACCGAAGAAAAGGCGCGCGTCATGGTACAGCAAATCAACCGGGCTGCGGAGGCAGACGGGGCAAGACCGATCATCTTCGATACCATCGTCAATCGTGAGATCCGTTCGGTCCTGGCGCAATCCAACGGTTTCATGATTGACATCTTCTCGACCTTTTTGTCCCCGCTCGAGCAAGAATTATCCTCAGACTCGTCGTATTCCGTCGGAAAATCCCACAGCATCGGCCATAACCCGCACTACATGGAGCGGATCGATGCGGTGAACTTCGCCCTCGACAACGACGACGGCGCCCGCACCCACTACTACGACAAGGCCGACCTGATCCTGGTCGGCGTCTCGCGCTGCGGCAAGACACCCACCTGCCTCTATATGGCCCTGCAATACGGCATCCGCGCGGCGAACTACCCGCTGACCGAAGAAGACATGGAGCGCCTGCAACTGCCCAACGCGCTCAAGCCCTACAAGCACAAGCTGTTCGGCCTGACCATCGATCCGGACCGGCTCACCGCCATCCGCCACGAGCGCAAGCCCAACAGCCGCTACGCCAGCTTCGCCCAGTGCGAATTCGAGGTTCGCGAGGTGGAGAACCTGTTCCGCCGCGAGAACATCGCCTACATCAACTCGACGCATTTCTCGGTGGAGGAGATCTCCGCCAAGATTCTCGTCGAGAAAGGCGTCGAGCGCCGGCTAAAGTAACCGTCCACCGCGTAAAAATCCCCCAACCGACGGCCGGCATCACCGGCCGTTCGACTTTCTGCAGCCTTTCATTCGGGCGCCTATCATTCTCTGAACCCGCGTTTTACCCGTGGCAGTTTTCACGGATCGGGCATTCCCGGCACAGGAGAGCGCCATGCGAGAATGTCAGTACCTGATTCTGGTCGCCTTGTTGGCATTGACGGGTTGCGACTCGGGCGACAAGCCCGTCGCCAAGACCGCCACGGCCGCCACACCACCCTCCAGCCCGCCCGCCGCGACAGCGCCTCCTCCGCCAGCGCCCCCTGCCCCGCCTCCAGCCGCCGCCCCGGCCGCGCCCGCTGCCGCGCCCTCGCAGGCGGTGTTCAGCGTCGAGGAACTGGACCAGATGCTCGCGCCGCTGGCGCTGTATCCCGATTCGCTGCTGGCCCAGGTGCTGATGGCCACCACCTACCCCGGTAACGTGGCCGACGCCGCAGCCTGGTCGAAGGCCAATCCCAAGGCGGTAGGCGATGACGCGGTGAAACAGGTCGCCAACCAACCCTGGGACCCCAGCGTCCAGTCGCTGGTCGCCTTCCCCCTGGTGCTCGCCACGCTGGGGCAGGACCCGGCCTGGGTGCAACGCGTCGGCGATGCCTTCCTCGCCCAGCCCGATGCGGTGATGGATTCCATCCAGCGCCTGCGTCGTCAGGCCCAGGCCGCCGGCAACCTGCAGTCGAACGAGCAGCAGACCGTGACCATCAAGCCGGCCGCCCAGCCGGCACCGGCGCAGCCCGCTTCCGGTGGAGACACCGTAGTAGTGCAGCAACCGGCAGCGGCGCAAACGATCATCATCGAGCCCGCCAATCCGCAAGTGGTCTACGTGCCCAGCTACAACCCCACGCAGGTCTACGGATCCTGGCCCTATCCCGCCAGCCCGCCTGTCTATTACCCACCGCCGCCCGAATACCCGGTGGCCACGGCGCTGGCCACCGGCCTTGCGTTCGGCGCTGGCGTCGCCATCGTCGGCTCGCTGTGGGGTGACTGCGACTGGGACGACCATGACATCGACGTCGATGTGGAGCATTACAACAACTTCAACAGCAACCGGAACGTGAACCGGAATGTAAACCGAGACTTCACCGGGAACGTCAACGGCAACCGGGCAAAGTGGCAGCACAACCCGACCTACCGCAACGGAGTGCCCTACCGCGACTCTGCCAGCCGCGCGCAGTACAACCGCCGGCTGGCCGGAAGCGAGCAGCGCGATGCCCTGCGCGGGTTCGACTCGACGCGCACCCAGGAACGCGCGAAGGCCAGGGAAAGCCTGAGCCAACGCGGCATTGCCCCACCGGCGCAAAACAACGCCCAGGCCCGCGAGCGCGCCCAGGCGGCGACCCGCGACCTGCGGGACAACCCGCAAGCCCAGCAGCGTCTGCAGCAAGGCAACCGAGACAACGCCCAAGCCCGTGATCGGGCGCAGGCCGCCACCCGCGAGCTGAACCGCACGCAGGAAAACCGCCAGCGCGCTCAGAACCAGGTGCAGAACCGCAGCAACCAGGCACAGCAACGGCCGCGGACTCAGAACAACCAGCAGATCCGTGAACAGGCGCGCCAGCAGCATGCCCGCACCCAGGCCCCGCGCAACAATGCCTTTGCCGGCGCCAACAATCCCAGACAGTCCCGCGAAGTTGCCAACCGCGGCCAAGTCAGTCGCGCCGCAGCCAGCCGCCCGCAGGCTGCCCGCGCCGGCCACACCGTCCAACGTCCTGCCCGCGCGCCCTCCGGCGGCGGCCGGCGCCGCTAGGAGACGAGCCATGCCCATCGCATCGCGCCTGCTGGCGCTCGCCCTCCTCGCCGCCCTGCCCGCCAGCCTGCTGGCCCAGGACAGCTTCCCCACCCCCGACGCGGCCGCCGACGCCTTCATTGCCGCGCTCGGCACCGAAAAGGCCGACCCCGAACGCCTGGCCGCCCTGCTGGGCAAGGACTGGCAGAGCTATATACCGACCGCCGGCATCGACCGGGATGAAGTGGACGCCTTCCTCGCCCACTACAAGGACAAGCACCAGATCGAGAAAGACAACCCGCACCTCGCCCACCTGGTCGTCGGCAACGATCCCTGGACCCTGCCCCTGCCGATCGTCCACGACAAGAACGGCTGGGCCTTCAATGCCAAGGCTGGCGGCGAAGAAATCCGCATTCGCCGCATCGGCCGCAACGAGGAGTCGACCCTGGAAGCCGTGCAGGCGTACCACGATGCGCAGATGGACTACGCCGAGGTCGACCGCAACGGCGACGGCGTCCTGGAATACGCGCAGAAGTTCGTCAGCAGCGACGGGCACCATGACGGTCTGTACTGGCCGGAGGAAGACGGCGGCGAGGAAAGCCCGCTCGGCCCGCTGTTCGGCGACGACCTGCCGGGCGACGGCTGGCATGGCTACCACTACCGCATCCTCACCGCCCAGGGCCCCTCGGCCCCCGGTGGCGCCTACGACTACAAGATCGGCGGCAGGATGACCCGCGGCTTCGCCCTGATCGCCTGGCCGGTGAAGTACGGCGACAGCGGCGTGATGAGCTTCATGATCAGCCACGACGGCGAGATCTTCTCCAAGAACCTCGGCCCGGAGAGCGACAAGATCGCCAAGAAGATGAGCCGTTTCGACCCGGACAGCAGTTGGACCGAGGTCACCACCGAGGAGGAAAAGCCCTGAGTGACTGAACCCGTCCGACTGTCCGGCGGTCGGACGGGTTCTGGCAGAGCCCGTCGCTCGCCCGGCACTCGACGGGCGCGCAAGGCCCCGTCATACGCCTGAAACAAATACCCTGCCAACGCGCCAACCGACTGTCGCCAGCGAAAAACCACATGGTAGAATTCGGCGCGCTATTGCCTGGCGTCACCAGGCCACGCCGGCCGGCATGCCGGCCACAGCTATTTGGGGTGACGACCGGGGCGTTTCTTTTCAAGGCTTTGCGGCCACTCACTCATCAAGGCCCATGAGACTCAAGCCCACTGCCCTGCTCCTTTTCCTGAGCATCTTCCTGCTTCCCGGCATCAGCGCAGCTGCCGGCAAGACCGTCTATGGCCTGAACGAGTACGCCCGGATCAACGACCTGGACATCGAGCTCGCCGCCAAGCTCGACACCGGGGCCAAGACCGCCTCCCTCAGTGCCCGCGACATCAAGCGCTTCAAGCGCGATGGCGAGACCTGGGTGCGTTTCTACCTGGCCACCGACACCGCCGACAGCCAGCCGATCGAGAAACCCCTGGCGCGCATCAGCAAGATCAAGCGCCGCCACGGCGACTACGACCCCGACGAAGGCAAGGCCTACACCGCGCGTCCGGTCATCGAGCTTCAGCTGTGCATGGGCAAGGCCCTGCGCACCATCGAAGTGAACCTTACCGACCGCAGCGCCTTCCAATACCCGCTTCTGATCGGCTCCGACGCGCTCAAGCGCTTCGGCGCCCTGGTCGACCCGAGCCTGAAATACGCTGCCGGCAAGCCCGGCTGCCAACCCGTAGCGAAACCTGCCGAGTAATCCCATGCGCTCTCTTACCCTGCATCTGAAGGTCCTGATCGCCATCCTGCTGACGCTGGGCGTCGCGATCACCGCCTACCAGATCTTCGTCCTCGGCATTCCCATGACCGAGGCCGAGACCGACGACCTGTGGAACATCGACGCCAAGGTCGAGTTCGTCGCCACGCCGAAGACTCCGGTGAAGGTGCAGATGTTCGTGCCGCCGTTGGCCCAGGATTACGTCAGCCTCAACGAGAGCTTCGTCTCCAACAACTACGGTGTGGGCATCAACCGCTCCGACGGCAACCGCAAGGTGACCTGGTCCTCGCGCCGCGCCAACGGCCAGCAGACCCTCTACTACCGCCTGGTGCTGACCAAGCGCTATGCCGGCGCCACCGAGAAGGCCAAGGAAAAGGGCCCGATCTTCCGCGACAGCCTGCCCCTGGAAGGCCCGGACAAGATCGCCGCCGAAGCCCTGATCGCGCCCATCCGCCAGCACTCTGCGGACGTCGAGACCTTCGTCAGCGAAGCCATCAAGCGCGCCAACAACCTCAACGATGACAACGTGAAACTGCTGCTGGCCGGCGACACCAGCCTGGACAAGCGTTCCCACGTGGTCGAAACCCTGCTCGCGGTGGCCCACGTGCCGCTGGAGCGCGTGCACACCATCCGCCTGGTCGCCAATCAGCCGCAGCAGCCCGAACTCTGGCTGCGCAGCTACAACGGCAAGGAATGGCTGTACTTCAACCCGGAAACCGGCGAGCGCGGCCTGCCCAACGATCGCCTGATCTGGTGGCTGGGTGACGAGAGCCTGCTGTCCATCGAAGGTGGCAAGAAGGCCCAGGTCAGCTTCAGCCTCAACAGCAGCGAGATGAACGCCATCCGCCTGGCCAAGCTGTCGGACGAGAACACCGACGCGGCCTTCCTCGAGTACTCGCTCTACGGCCTGCCGCTGTCCACCCAGCAGACCTTCCAGATCATGATCATGATCCCGTTCGGCGTGCTGGTGATCCTGATCCTGCGCAACCTGATCGGCCTGCAGACTCTGGGCACCTTCACCCCGGTACTGATCGCCCTCGCCTTCCGCGAGACCGGCCTGCAATGGGGTATCGGCCTGTTCACCGTGATCACCGCGCTGGGCCTGTCGCTGCGCTCGTACCTGGAACACCTGAAGCTCCAGATGCTGCCGCGCCTGTCGGTGGTATTGACCTTCGTGGTGGTGATGATCGCCGCCATCAGCCTGCTCAGCCACAAGCTCGGCTTCGAGAGCGGCCTGTCGGTCGCCCTGTTCCCGATGGTGATCCTGACCATGAGCATCGAACGCCTGTCGATCACCTGGGAAGAGCGCGGCGCCGCCCACGCCATGAAGGCCGCCATCGGCACCCTGTTCGCCGCCGCCCTGGCGCACATCCTGATGCGCGTCCCGGAGCTGGTGTACTTCGTGTTCACCTTCCCGGCCGTGCTGCTGATTCTGGTGTCGTTCATGCTGGCGATGGGTCGCTACCGCGGTTACCGCCTGACCGAACTGTTCCGCTTCAAAGCCTTCCTCAAGGACTAAGCCATGTTCGGCCTGATCAAGCGATGGAAAGCCCTGGAAGCCAAAGGCATCATGGGCATCAACCGACGCAACGCGGACTACGTGCTCAAGTACAACCAGCGGCACCTGTATCCGATCGTCGACGACAAGATCATCACCAAGCAGCGCGCCATCGAGGCGGGCATCCACGTACCCGAAATGTACGGGATCATCTCCACCGAGAAGGAGATCGAACGCCTGCCGGAAATCATCGGCGAGCGCAGCGACTTCGTGATCAAGCCGGCGCAGGGCGCCGGCGGCGATGGCATCCTGGTGATCGCCGACCGCTTCGAGGAGCGCTACAAGACGGTCTCCGGGCGAATCATCAGCCATGAGGAAATCGAGCACCAGCTGTCGAGCATCCTCACAGGCCTGTACTCCCTGGGCGGCCACCGCGACCGCGCGCTGATCGAGTACCGCGTGACCCCGGACCAGATTTTCAAGAGCATCAGCTACGAAGGCGTGCCGGACATCCGCATCATCGTGCTGATGGGCTACCCGGTGATGGCGATGCTGCGTCTGCCGACCCGCCAGTCCAACGGCAAGGCCAACCTGCACCAGGGCGCCATCGGCGTGGGTGTAGACCTGGCCACCGGCCTGACCCTGCGCGGCACCTGGCTGAACAACAAGATCAGCAAGCACCCGGACACCACCAACGCAGTGGACGGCGTACAGCTGCCCAACTGGGACGGCTTCATGAAACTCGCCGCCGGCTGCTACGAGTTGTGCGGCCTGGGCTACATCGGCGTGGACATGGTTCTGGACCAGGACAAGGGCCCGCTGATCCTTGAGCTCAACGCCCGCCCCGGCCTGAACATCCAGATCGCCAACGACTGCGGCCTGACCCTGCGCACCCATGCCGTCGAGGCGCATATCGCCGAGCTGGAAGCCAAGGGCGTGAAGGAAACCGTGGAAGAGCGCGTGCGCTTCTCCCAGCAGCTCTTCGGCCACGTGCATCCGAAGGAAGTCTGAGGCGCCCTGCCCCACAAAAAAAAGCCCGGCATTCGCCGGGCTTTTTCATTCACGCTCACTCAGGCTGTGGCGCGTAGGGCGCATAACGCCAACGGCGTTATGCGCCGTGAAGGCTGGCGGATAACCCGTTCCGGGTTATCCGCCCTACGGAACGACTTCAGCGCACTACGGCCAACTCGAACCCACCCTGATCGCCGTGCTCGCGCACCTTCATCCCCGCCTCGTTCACCGCCAGGTCTTCCAGCGGGCGCTTGTAAGGCTTGTTGTCGAGGGTCTGCAGGCTGCGGTCCTCGTCGGTGGTCAGCAGCAGCACGTAGCGCTCCCCCTGGTTGGCGCGCACCGGGATAGTCCCTTCGATGAAGGCATAGCGGTACCAGGTCTCCGGGTTGAGCTTGTACACCGCATCGCTCACCAGTCGCGTCGGGCGCTTCTGCTCGTCGAGGAACAGCAGCGACGGGTAGACCACCTGGTGGTTGGCGAAGCTGCGCACGCGCAAGCCGTAGACGTGCTGTGAGCTGGGCAGCTTCATCGCCACGAAGTAGCTCTTGCCCATGGGGAAGTCGAAGCTCGGCGAGAACTTGTTCAGCTCCTCGTAGCGGGGCTCCTCCACCGACAGCTCGGTGAAGTCACCGTCGCCCATCTGGTCGCAGCAGCGCCGCTGCAGGTCGACGTAGAGGTCGTCCAGGGTCTTGCCGCTGCCCTTGAGCAGCGCCTTCATGGCATCAGTCTGCTCGCCCATGCCGTCGAGCCCCGGCAAATTGTTCGACCGCCCTTTCAGGTCGATCTGCCGGCCTTCGGTGAAGGCGATATTGCTGCCGCCCTGTTCGCCGCGGCGGAACATCGCCCCCCGCTGTTCCGCAGTGATCGGCGAGTTGCGCACCTGGCCCTTGTCATCGACCCAGGTGAAGTACGGGTTGCCGTTCTCACTGCGGACGAAACCGCGGTCCTCATAGGATTCCGCGTCGATGTACTCGGAAGAGTGATCACCGTTGGGCAGCACGTAATCGGCGCGACCGGGTGCGACCTGGCCAGCGGCGTAGAAGCTGTTCTGCAGGTTGCCCTGGGCGTCCACCCAGGTGAAGTAGCGGCGCTTGCTCTCCCCCGCCGGCCGGCTGCCAGGCCACTGGGTGGCGCTGAGGTCGATCAGTCGCGCGCGGTCGCTCTGGTCGATGCGCCTGTCCGCCTGGCGCTGCTGTTGGGCGTAGTTGGCGTCGACGAAGGTGTTATGCACCTGGCCGCTGTCGTCGATCCACGACAGGTAGCGGCCGCTGGCAGCCTGCGCCGATGCGCTCGCCACGCCGACGGCGGCGAAGCAGGAAATCAGGAGGGTCAGCCTGCTCATGTTGTTGCCCTCAGAAGGTGGTGCGGTAAGTCATGGCGAACACGTAGGCCTTTACCGTGGTGCTGACGTCGAGGCCGGCATAGGGGTTGTACACCAGGTTGTCGATGCCGGTGCAGTTCAGGTTGCAACTGGTGCCCGCCTTGATGCTCTGCTTGGAGACGAAGTAGTTGAAGCCCAGGTCGATCACCGTGTCCTTGTCCCACTGATAGCCCAGGCCCAGGCCGTAGAGATCGGCATCGCCGATGGGCACCAGGGCGTCGGCCTTGTCCTTGGGGATCGCCGAGGGACGGTACTCATACCCGGCGCGCAGTTGCAGGCGGTCGTTGACGTCGTACTGCACGCCCATGGCATAGCTCCAGGTGTCCTGGTAGCCGCGGTCGAGGATGATGCTGTGGTCGGTGGCGCCGTTGGGCGCAAAGTTCTTGGCGATGCGCAGCAGGTCCAGCTCCTTGTCGAACTCGATTTCCAGGTTGTTCCAGTCGCTGTAGTCGGTCCACTTCAGGTCGAAGTTGAACTGCCACTTGTCGAACGGGCGCACCTTGATACCGGTGGAGAAGCTGTCCGGGTTGACCATGTTCAGCGTCGCCACGCCGTGCTCTTCCTCGGCATTACCGTAGGGGAACAGCGGGCTGAGGAAGGCGCCGAAGATCGAGTTCTGCATGCCGGACCAGAAGCCCTGCCAGTCCTTGGTGTAGTCGACGCGGTACTTGCCCTTGAGGTGCATGCGCGACTCGCTCTGGTAGGTCGCGCCCCAGGCCAGCCAGTCGTAGGGTTCCCAGAGCACGCCCAGGTTGAAGCTCGGCGAGAGGGTCTGCTGCATGTCCAGCTTGAGGTTGGCCAGCGAGTCGTAGGGACCGATGCGGCCGCCGCAGACGTTGAACACCAGCTCGACGATCTCCTGCGCACCCGGCACGCAGGTGGTGTCGTGCAGGGTCTGCAGCAGGCCGGTGAGCAGGCCCGGGTTGCGGAAGTCGGTATCCAGCGCCATCGCCTGGTGGGAGAAGCCGATGCTCAGGCCCACCGACAGGTCGTCGTTGACCTCGTAGCCCACCGAGGGTGAGAAGTAGGTGATGCGCTGCAGCGAGACGCGGCGGCCTTCGTAGCGTGCCGGGTCGCTGTCGGAGTCGCGCGAATAGCCCAGCGCCTGGGGCGCGTAGACGTTGGTGGCGAAGGTGAACTTGGAGCCCGGCGGGTTGATCGACAGGCCGGCCAGTGGCGCCACCAGCAGCGGCATGTCGGTCATGCCGCCGAGGCCCGGCAGGTACATGGTCGGAGTCAGGGTACGGCTGTTCTCACCGGCCACCGGGTCGTCGTCCAGGCCGAAGGAGGACGAACCATAGTCCGGCGGCGCCTTGAAACCGGCGCGGATATCCATGACCCCGGTGATCAGCTTGAGCTGGGTCTGGCGGCCCTTGAGCTTGGTCAGGGCAGCAGGGTTGTAGTGCACCGCGTCGATGCCGGTGGAGTCGGCCGTGACCGCGTTGGCCATGGCCATGGCCTTGGGGTTGCCGATGGTCAGGTCGTTGGCGAGCTGGGCGTTGGCGAGCGTCGCCCAGCCAAACCCTACCCCTGCCATCGCCACCGCGAGGGGCGAAATGCGCATAGTCATGTGGTAGTCGCTCGTCGGTTACTGGGCTTTGAGGCCTTGGATATCCAGGGGAAGGGAAACCCCCAGCAGTACATCCGGCGAGTCTTCGGTCAGACCGAAACCGGCGTTCACGTTGACGATGTAGTCCGGCGATGTTCGCAGGCCGAGCGAGAAGTTCATGATCGCGCTGGTCTGCTCGGGCGCCTCGACCGTGCGGTCGTTGAAGTAGTACTTGTTCTTGAACGAGTAGGCCATCTGGTAGGAGGTGGCCAGGGAAACGTCGTAGGACAGCGCGTAGGCCATACCCATGGCGAAGTTCAGCGTGTCACCCGGCACCACCTTCTCCAGCTCCTCGCCGAACTGGTTCTGGTGGATGTCATCGACCTTCATGTTGTAGGTGTAGCCCAGCGAGCCGTAGAGCACGACGGGGTCGATCACGTAGGACATGTTGGCGCCGGCGCCCAGGCTGTAGAAGCCGTTGCCGGTGGAGACGTCATCCTGCACGTTGCCCTTGTACGGGCTATCGCCGGTGGGCAGGCCGAGGGTCGCGTAGAGCGTGGTGACCGGGGCGCCGCGGCGCGCGGCCCAGGGCTGCCAGCGCAGGGTGGCGGAGACGTCGCCCAGGCTGTAGGCATGGATGTCGCGCTCGGTGTCGTACTTGGCCACGAACGGCAGGCGCATGCTGAAGGTCAGGTTGTCCCAGATGCCATAGTCGAAGGTGAACGAGTTGGTGAAGGTGTGTTGCGCCTCGCTCTGGGCCAGCACGCTGTAGACGTTCTCGCCACTGCGCACGGCCTGCAGGCGGGTGTCGCGCATCAGGGTGTAGTCGAAGCCGTAGGTCAGCTGGCGCTCACCTTTCTTGAGCAGGGTGTAGCTCTTCTCGGCGGCCTGGAATACCTGCTCCAGCGCCTTGGCGCTGTCGGCGTCGGTATCCTTCTTGGCCAGCGCATCACGCGCGTCTTCGGTTGTCGCTTCTTCGGCGATGGTGCTGGTACTTGCCAGCAAGGCCAGAGCGGCAACGCACGCAAACCCCTTGAAATCCATGTTGCTATCCCCTGGTCTTGTTCTTATTCGTATGGGCCGATCGGGCGATCACTTGCGCCGGATGTACTGGACATCTCCGTTCGTGGCGGCTGTGCCAATCTGGTTCTGGGTGACCTTGCTCATCTCCGGGAACTCGCGGAAAGCCAGCAGGCTCACGGTCCGGTCGTCCACCAGGCGCATGTCGGCCTCCTTCAGCTCCAGGGCGTTCCTGGGCTCCTGGCCGCTGGGGTAGATCACGAAGAGCACGTTCTGGTCCCAGATTTCCTCGAAACGGGCGCGGGTGAAACTGATGTTGCCCAAGGCAGGATCGGCAACGAAGACGTGGTCGTTGTAGACGTCGCGGACCACGACGAAATGCTTGAAGCCGGCATAGTGGATCGGCACCAGCGCCGGGTGTTCGAGCGAGTCCAGGTCGGAGAACTCGGCACGGAAGCCGCCACTCTTGTAGCCGAGTGCGGCGGCATAGCGCTTCATGTCCAGAAGCGAGAATCCACGGCGCTGGACGATCTTGTCGGCCTCGCCGTACTTGATCAGGCCTTCCATGACCTGACGTTCTTCCAGGTTGCGGCCCAGGTAGTAGTCCAGCAGCGTGGTCAGCGCCGCCGAGCCGCAGCTGTAGTCGTAGGCCTGGCGGATGACGTTGCGGAACTGCACCTGGCTCATCGGCTCGAGCTGGACCGACTCACGGAAGGGACCGTTGGGCGTGAGCGGCTGCGAGATGTTCACTGTGCCCTGCTGTTGCGGCTTGGTATCCACGGCCTGGGTAAAACCGAACAGGCCCAGCAGGCTTCCCAGCAGAATCTCGAACATCCCACCCCTCGCTTCAAATTCTGGAAGTCATTCCTGGAAGACCCTCGCCGGCAGGCGCCGGCAAGGGGTACTGCGCTTCAACCTTCGGGATCAGTGACCCCAGACCTTCACGGTCGAACCGGCGAGGTTCAGGTTGGAAACGGTCAGCGAACCAATGCTGGCGCCGCCGGTGCCTACCTTGACGGCGTCGATGGTGACGTCACCGGTCACGGTGGGCAGGCCGATGGCCAGTTGCTCGGTGGCTACGGCGGTGCCGCCGCCAACCGGAGTGATGTTGGTTTTCACCACGTCGACGGTCATCGGCGCGTTGTCGGCGATGGTCACGCTCGGCAGGTGGATACCCTGCAGGACCAGGGAACCGCCGTTGGTGTCGGCGTCCTTGTAGGTGACAGCGCCAATGGAGGCGTTGAAGGTACCGGAAATGCTGATGCCATCCTGGCCGGTGATACCGGACAGTGCAGCGTCATCCATGGATTTCATGTCGGCATGTGCCAGGAACGGAGCGGCCAGAACTGCGCTTGCAAGAACCAGTTGCTTGATTTTCATTGTTATAACTCTCCAGTGTTCAGGTGGGGTTGCCCCAGGCACTGCAAGGGGCGTCCTACCCCGCTGCAGGTTGACCGGCTGCTGCCGATCTTCCAGACCCCCGACTTCTTCCTTAGGCGCCGCGGGTATGGATTCGTGAAGCACGAAGCTTCTCGTCCTGGTCTCCAAGCTACTGACCCGCCGTGAACCTGCCAGCCCATCCAAGGGATGGCGCAAAACCAACCTTCCGACTCAAGCTTCGCTGAGCAGTCCCAGACTCTTCCCCTTGAGTACCGCCTGGGTGCGGCTGCGCACGCCGAGCTTGGCGAACAGGTTGTGCAGATGCCACTTGATGGTGGCCTCCGACAGATGCACCGCCTGGGCGATATCCCGGTTCGACAAACCCGCCGCCACGAGCCGCAGGATTTCCCGCTCGCGATGGCTAACATCTTGATTTTCATCGAAACTTTCAGGGTCTACAGAGAGCCTGCGGCACTGTTCGCGAAGCATCTCGGCCACCCCTTGCCAGGCCGATGCGCGCTTGGGTTCGGCGCCTTTCCAGGCCTCCCAGAGCGGCAGTAGCCACAGGGCGTCGTCCTGGAACAGGCGCCGGTAACCCAGGTTCCAGGCTTCCTCGAGGGTGGGGGCGAACAGAGCGAAGGCTTTTTCGCTGTTACCTTTCTGCCAATACGCCACAGAAAGTAACAGCGAAAGACGCAGCCGCCGGTCGCGCTGATAGGGCGAGGTAAAGCCCGCCAGGCACGATTCCAGACGCTGCTGCGCACGTTCGGCGTGGCGCTCGGAAAGCGCCAGGCGCGCCTCCGCCATCACCAGCGCCGCGTGGGCATCGGCGTAGCGTTCGGCGTTGAGCCCTGACAGGTGCCGCGCCAGTTGCAGACACACGCGCTCGGCCTCGTTGGGCCGGCGCATCCACAGCAGCAGCTGCACCTTGCAGCTCATGGCCAGCGCATGCACCCGCTCGTAGCCCGGCGACTGCAGGCCAACCAGCCATTCGTCGAGCTGGGCCAACCCTTGTTCGGCCTCACCAGCGAAGAATCGCGCCTTGGCCATCACCAACTGGCCACGACTGATCAGCTCCACCGGTGTGGCAACGTCGCGCCAGGTGGTGGCCAGCGGCAGTTCGGCAAGGATCGCCGCGTGACGATCCTGCTCGTACAGCAGGTCCGCATAGGCCAGGGACAGCGGCCCACCGACCCGGCTGCGCCGGCCGAAGACCCGCTCCACGCGGCTGCGCGCACTCTCGGCAATGGTCCGGCCGCGCTCCAGCTCACCGCGTTCCTTGCAGATCAGCGCCTCGATCATGCTGACGACGACCTGCAGGTATTCGCTGTCGGCCATGCGCAGGCAATCGCGGGCGACACCGATAGCGTTCGCCGCTTCGGCGTAGTCACCCAGCAGCGCATAGGCCGCCGCCTGGATGCACGACAGGCTGGCGCGGAACACCGGCTGGTTGCCTGGCACCAGCGCCAGCCACTGGCGCGCCACCTTCAGGCAGGCCTCCAGCTTGTCCTGGTAGAGCAGCACCAGCGCCTTGAGCACCTGGGCCACGGCGAGCAATTCGGCCATGCCGAAGTGGCGCACCTTGCCCTGCCCCTGCAGCAACCGGACGCTGAGCTCTTCGATCAGCGCCTCGGCCTCGGCGAACTTCTGCTCGAAGGCCAGTTGCCAGGCGTAGAAGATCTGGAACACCGGGTGCTCGCGGATCACCTCGGCGGGAATGCTGCTGAGCATGCCGAGGATGCCGTAGACGCGGTTGCCGGCGATCAGCTTGGCGCCCTGGCGCTCCAGCAGGTCGGCGGCGAAGGCGTAGTCGCGGGCGCGCAGGGCGTACTTGATCGCACGGTCGGCCATGTCGCGGCCCTCGCACCAGCGCGCGGCGGCGTGCAACAGCGGCGTCGGGTCGGCGTTGCGCGCCAGGCGGCCCTGGAGGAACTCGGCGAACAGGTGGTGGTAACGGAACCACTCGCGCTGGTCGTCCAAGGGAATGATGAACAACTGCTCGTTCTGCAGCCGCATCAGCATGTCCAGGCCATCGCGGCGCCCGGTCAGGGCGTTGCACAGCTCGGCGCAGAATTCGTCGAGCACCGAGGTCTGGTCGAGGAACTGCTGCAGCGGTTCGGGCAGGCTGCGCAACACATCCTCGGCGAGGTAATCGGCGAGGTCGCGCTCGGTGCCGGAGAGCCCCTTGAGCAGCGCCGCGCGGTCCGGGTTGCGCGCCAGCGCCAGGGCGGCGAGGTGCAGCGCCGTGATCCAACCCTCGGTGCGTTTGTGCAGCAGCTTGAGCTCGCTGTCGTTCAGCGCCAGGCCCTTGAGTCCGGTGAGGAATGTGTCGGTTTCCTCGCGGGTCAGGCGCAAGTCGTCGCCGCTCAGGCAGAAGGCCCAGGGCGCCAGGCCCGGTTCGTCGACCAGGAAGCGCGGGCGATAGCGGGTGCTGGTGACCAGGCGGATGTTGTCCGGCAGGTGCTCGATCAGGTAACGCGCGCCGTGCGCCAGCGCCGGGTGGCGGATCTGGTGGAAATCGTCGAGCAGCAGGTAGATTGGTCCGTCGAGGCGGCGCAGGTCTGAAAGGAAGGCGTCGATGATGCCTTCCAACGGCAGGGTCATATCAGACTGCAGCAGGTTCGAGGTGTTGGTGCCGAAATCCGCCTCGACGCTGCGGATGCTCGCCACCAGGTACTGCACCAGACGCTGCGGTTCGCTGTCGCCCTCGTCGCAGGACATCCAGGCAACCCGCGCGCCACCCTCCAGCAGACGCTGGCGGAACAGGCTGAGAATGGTGCTCTTGCCGAACCCGGCCGGCGCACTGAGGATCAGCACGCGCTGCTGGCGGTTGGCGTACAGGCGGTCGATCAGGGCGCGGCGCGGCAACAGCGAATCGCTGTCGGTGCGCGGCGGGAACAGTTTGGTGCGCAGCAGCGGTAAGGGTTGCTGCGGCAGTGTGGTCAGGGTCGTCATGTCAGAGCAGACTCAGCTCGCGGGCACGGCGTATCGCTTGGGTCCGATTGCGCACCTTGAGCTTCTCGTAGATGTTGTGCAGGTGCCATTTGACGGTGCCCAGGGCCAGCGACAGCTGCTGGCCGATCTCCTCGTTGGAGAGTCCCTGGGCCGCCAGGCATACCACTTCGCGCTCGCGGTCGGTCAGACCTTCTTCGAGCACTTCGGGGGACCTGCGTGCTTCCTGCCCCGGCCAGACGGTCAACATTCCGCGAATGAAGACCTGCAGCGCCGGTTGTCGCTCGGTGGATTCCAGTTGCTGCAGCAACTGGCGAATCCCCTCGCCTTCCTCGATGAAAATGCTCCGCACCCCTTCCCGCTCGGCGCCGACCAGGCATTGTCCGAGCAGGCTGTGGGAACGTTCCTGGTAACCCAGGCGCTGGTAGCTCAGGGCCGCCAGCAGATCCAGGCGCAGCCGTTGCAGGCCGTGCCAGCCCGGCTGCAGCATGCCGCGCAGCTGGGTGATTTCGTGCAGCGCCTCGCTGAAGTGCCCGCGCGCCTGGAGCAGGCGCACGCGGCTGATGCCCTGCACCCAGAGCACCGGGTTGAACGGCATCTGCTTGTAGTGACTGGCGAGCTTCGCCCAGTCGATCGCCTTTAGCCGCTGCTCGGCGCGCTTGCAGCGGTCGGTGGCGGTCTCCTGGAGGATCAGGTTGATCTCCTCGCCCACCGCCATGGCGAAGAAGCGCCAGGACTGGTTGCGCGAAGCCAGGGTCTGCATCAGCCCGAGGGTGGCCAGCGCCTCCTTGCCGCGCCCCTGCAGGCGCTGGATGCGCGCCAGGCACTGCATGCCCTGGGCATAGAGGTCGATCGGGTTGACCACGTCGACCCGGCCCAGCGCCCAGCGCAGGCGCTCTTCCAGGCCATCCAGCTCGGTGCGGTAATAGGCCGTCAGCGCTTCGGCGATGGCCGGCAGCGCGAGAGCCTGCGAGCGCTTGTCGAACAGCGGCATGGCCTGCTCGCGCACGCGCTCGATGAGCATCTGCGCCTGTTTGACCTGGCCCTGCTCCAGCGCCAGCACCACCTCGATGGTGCATTGCTGCATGTGCAGATAGCGGCCGTCGAGGAAGTGGTTGCGCTGCTGCGCCAACCCCATCAGGCGACGCGCTTGTTCAGCCTGGCCACGCACGACCTGAGCGAAAGCTCCGATCAGCAGAATCGCGCCCTCGAGGAACGCCGAGTTCTGCCCCAACTGACTCTCCACCTTGCGCGCCAGGGTGATGCACTGTTCGAGGTCATCTTTCTGCAGCGCCAGCACGGCTTTAACCGCCAGCGCCGAAAGGTACTGGTTACCCATCGGGCCGCTGCCGCGTGCGTCGCCCCAGCGCGCCAGCAACTCGTCGATCATACGGTTGGCTTCGGGAAGGCTGAGCTCGGTGGCGCGGGTCCAGACGTCGCTGAGCACGAGGATCGGGTAGCGCTCGGCGATCTCGTTCGGCACGTGCTTGCGCCAGCGCGAGATCAGGTAGAGCTGGCCACGGTTGATCAGCTCCAGGCCGCAGCCATCGACCAGCGCGGCGAGCATCTCCGGGTCTTCGGCGAGGCAGGCGTGCTCGATGGCCAGGGTCGGCATGTGGTGGTTGGTGAACCACAGGCTGGCGTTGAAGTGCAGTTGCTTGAAGCGCTCCGGATCACGCTCGCGCAGGCGGGCGCGGAGGAAGTCGGCGAACAGCTGGTGGAAGCGGTACCACTGGCGGTCGCGGTCCAGCGGCAGGAGGAACAGCTGCATGCTGTCCAGGTGCTCCAGCAACGCCTGGCCGTCCTGGCGACCGGTCAGGGTGTTGGCCAGGTCGCCGTTCAGGCGATTGGCAATCCCCAGGGACAGCAGCGCGCCCTGCACATCGGCCGGCAGACGTTCGAACACCGCGCGCAGCAGGTAATCCCCGACCGCTGCCTTGTCGTTGCTGAGCAGCTTGAGGTCTTCCGGAGCGCCCGGCTGCTGACGCAACCACAGGCTGACCAGGTGAACCCCCGCCATCCAACCTTCGGTCTGGTTGTGCAACGACTGCAGGCAGCTATCTTCGAGTTGCAGGCCATCGCGGGCCAGGTATTCACGGGTTTCGTCGCGGGACAGGCGCAACTCGTCCTGGCCGATTTCCAGCAGCAGGCCCTTGGCCCGCCAGGTGGCGAGGTTCAGCGGCGGCTGGGAGCGGCTGCCGATGGCCAGGGTGAGGCCAGGCGGCGCGTACTGCACCAGGCGATTGAGGCCGGCGAAGACATCGGAATGGGTGATCTCATGCAGGTCGTCGAGTACCAGCAGGACCTTGCGCTCGTCGCGGGAGAGGTCCATCAGCAGGCTTTCCATGACCGCGACCACTGGCACACGCATGGTGTTGTGCACGTAGCCCAGCGCATCCTCGCCAGTGCCCGGCACGGCGGTGGCCAGGGCCTGGATAAGCTTCAGGCAGAAACGGCCGGGATCGTCGTCGTCGCTCTCCAGGGAAAGCCAGGCGACCTTGTGGCCTTCGCTTGCACGCTTGCCGGCCAACGCCGCCAACGCAGTGGTCTTGCCGAAGCCGGCGGGCGCCGAGAACGACAGTATCGAGGCATAAGGATGTCGGTCCAGGGCATTCTGGACCTCGGGACGAATCAAATAATCAGCAGGCACCCGAGGGGGTGTTAATCTGGAGCGCAGAAGGCTGCCGGCTGCGGGCTCGAGCACTACATCCACGGCCTGTATCCCTATGTCATTATCGTTGTTGGTACGGAGCACTGTCCGCGTGGGATTCGTCACTTCTTATCAGAATGCTTTTCCTACGTAAACTGAAGAAATAGCTCTAGGATCGACACTTCAGCCGACCTGATCACCTCATTTGCCTGCACGCTGTTACCCATGCCTGACTGTTTTTTGCACCCGCTTCCCTACCAGGAAGACCCGGGCGAACGCTTCGCCCTGATTCATCGGGCACCCGGCGCCGTACTCCTGGACGCTGGTAGACCCATTGCCACACGTGGACGCTATGACCTTCTGAGCGCCTGGCCATTGGCAGAACTGGCACCAACCGCCGACGAATCGGCCAAGCGCTTTTTCGCCCGCGCAAGAGCCGCCCTGCAGAGCCTGGGCGAGGCAAAAGTCCCGGACAACCACCAATTGCCATTCGTCGGCGGAATGATCGGTTATCTCGGTTATGACTTCGGCCGGCGGGTCGAGCATTTGCCCGTGCCGAACCTCGACGACCTCGCCTTGCCCGACGCCCGCCTGGGCCTGTACGCCTGGGCGCTGATTACCGATCACGAGAAACTCAGCAGCCAGTTGGTTTTCCACCCGTCACTGGCGACGAGCGAGCGAGAGCGTCTGATCGCGCTGTTCGAGAACGCCTCTGACGATGAAGCGTTAACGCCCTTCCAGCTTTCCGCTCCCTTCCGTCCCGACCTCAGCCGCGAGCAGTACCGCGAAGCGCTGGAGCGGGTGCACCGCTACATCCTCGCCGGCGACTGCTACCAGGTGAACTACACGCAGCGCTTCCGTGCCCCCTGTAATGGATCGTCCTGGTCGGCCTACCGCGCGCTGCGCGAGGCCTGTCCTACGCCTTTTGCCGGCTATATGGCTTTGCCTGAAGGCGCCGTCCTCAGCCTATCGCCGGAGCGCTTCATCCAGCTCCACGGCAAGCAGGTGGAAACCCGCCCGATCAAGGGCACCCGCCCGCGCGGCGACACGCCCGAGGCCGACCAGGCCAACGCCGACGCCCTGCTCGCCAGCGAGAAGGACCGTGCCGAGAACCTGATGATCGTCGACCTGCTGCGCAACGACCTGGGCCGCAGTTGCCGACCCGGCAGCGTGCGCGTGCCCGAGTTGTTCGCGGTGGAGACTTACCCCAACGTCCACCACCTGGTCAGCAGCGTGCGTGGCGAACTGGCAGACGGCAAGGACGCGTTCGACCTACTCGAAGGCAGCTTCCCCGGCGGCTCCATCACCGGCGCACCGAAGGTCCGCGCCATGCAGATCATCGACGAGCTGGAGCCGACCCAGCGCAGCATCTACTGCGGCAGCCTGCTCTACCTCGACGTGCGTGGCGAAATGGACAGCTCCATCGCCATCCGCACCGTGCTGGTCAAGGACGGCCATGCGAGCTGCTGGGCCGGCGGCGGCATCGTCGCCGACTCGAATTGGGAAGAGGAATACGAGGAATCGCTGACCAAGGTGGGCGTGCTGCTGCGGACCCTGGAAGGCCTGTGAGGCCGGGTATCTCCCTGTAGGAGCGAGCCTGCTCGCGAACAGAGTTCGCCGGCAACGTTCGAGTTGAGCGGGTTCGCGAGCAATAACGACGGCGTCCCCTCACTCCTACAAAAGCGCCCAAGATAAAAAGCCCCGCAGATGCGGGGCTTTTTCGTCACAGCCGGTGTTACAGGCTTAGCGGGCGGTTGGATGCTTTGAGGAACTCCTTCTTCAGGTCCTCATAGGTGTGCACGGCCGGGAACTGCGGGAACTCGCGAATCACGTTTTCCGGCGCGTGGAACAGAATGCCGGCGTGGGCTTCGGAGAGCATGGTGGTGTCGTTGTAGGAATCACCAGCGGCGATCACACGGTAGTACAGACTCTTGAAGGCAATGACCGACTGACGCTTCGGATCCTTCTGGCGCAGTTGGTAATCCACCACGCGATCGGTCTCGTCGGTGATCAACTTGTGGCACAGCAGGGTCGGGAAACCGAGCTGGCGCATCAGCGGCTGGGAGAACTCGTAGAAGGTGTCGGAGAGGATCACCACCTGGAAGCGCTCGCGCAGCCAGTCGACGAACTCCACCGCGCCTTCCAGCGGCTTCAGGGTGGCGATCACTTCCTGGATGTCGGACAGCTTCAGGCCGTGCTCGTCGAGGATGCGCAGACGCTGCTTCATCAGCACGTCGTAATCCGGGATGTCACGGGTCGTCGCCTTCAGCGCTTCGATACCGGTTTTTTCAGCGAAGGCGATCCAGATTTCCGGAACCAGAACCCCTTCCAGGTCGAGACAGGCGATTTCCACGAACGATTTCCCCGCAGGTTTGACTTGAGAGGCGGCACTCTAGCCGCTCGCTCCAACCCGTGCAACGCGCCACTTATACCCAAACACCACAGTCAACCTTCCTGATGGTTATTTAGGGGCATATTCCCCTCTTTGCTACCATCGCGCCCACAGAGCGCCTTGCGCCATTAAAACTAGGAATACCGCCTGATGAGCCTCCCGTTCGATATCGCGGAAATCGCCGCGAGCTATGCCAGTAAAGCCCCACAGGACATCCTGAAGCTTGCCTTCGAGCACTTCGGCGATGAGCTGTGGATTTCCTTCAGCGGTGCCGAGGACGTGGTACTGGTGGACATGGCCTGGAAGCTCAACAAGAACGTCAAGGTGTTCAGCCTCGACACCGGCCGCCTGCACCCGGAGACCTACCGCTTCATCGAACAGGTTCGCGAGCACTACGGCATCGCCATCGAGGTGATGACTCCGGACCCGCGTCTACTGGAGCCGTTCGTCAAGGAAAAGGGCCTGTTCAGCTTCTTCAAGGACGGCCATGGCGAGTGCTGCGGCATCCGCAAGATCGAGCCGCTCAAGCGCAAGCTGTCCACCGTGACCGCCTGGGCCACCGGCCAGCGCAAGGACCAGAGCCCCGGCACCCGCAGCCAAGTCGCCGTGGTCGAACTGGACGGCGCCTTCTCCACCCCGGAGAAACCGCTGATCAAGTTCAACCCGCTGGCGAACATGAGCAGCGAAGAGGTCTGGGCCTACATCCGCATGCTGGAAATCCCCTACAACAGCCTGCACGAGCGCGGCTTCATCAGCATCGGCTGCGAGCCGTGCACCCGCCCGGTACTGCCGAACCAGCACGAGCGAGAAGGCCGCTGGTGGTGGGAAGAAGCCACACAGAAAGAGTGCGGCCTGCACGCTGGCAATTTGATCAGCAAGGCCTGAGGTCTTACCCTTTCGCTGACGGAATATTCCCTGTCAGCCCGCAGCCCAGGATCGGACGCCTGCACGCCTGCGACGGAGCCGATCCCATGCGTATCACCCTGGTGAAGAAAGTCCTGGCCGATGGCCAGGACTGCCGCAAGTGCCGCGAAGTCCACGAACGCCTGGTCAAGGGCGGCTATCTGAGTCGAATCGACCGCACCCTGGTCGCCGACGAGCGCAACCCCGCCAGCACCGGCTGGCTGGTCGCCGCGCAGTACGGCGTGGACACCGCACCCTTTTTCGTCGTCCGCCACGATGACGGCCACGAGGTCGTCTACACGGTGTTCATGAGCTTCCTCCACGAAGTGCTCGAAGGCCGGGGCGAACTCCCGCTGGACTCCCGCGAAGCCCTGGCCGAACTGGCCCAGCGCGACGACCTCGATCGCCTCTGAGCGCCGCCTTTGACGCTTTCTTGATGCCCGTCCGGCCAGACTGTTTGTTCCTTCCCTGACGTACAAGGATGTAACTCATGGCAGACGGCTCGGACTCCACACACCCTCGCATTCCCGGCACAGTCTGGGCGCTGGGCTTTGTCAGCCTGTTCATGGACGTGTCCTCCGAATTGCTGCACAGCCTGCTGCCGCTGTTTCTGGTCGGTAGTCTGGGGCTGAGCATGGTCGCGGTGGGCCTGATCGAAGGCATCGCCGAAGCCACCGCGCTGATCGTCAAGGTGTTCTCCGGCGCCATCAGCGACTTCCTCGGTCGGCGCAAGGGCTTGGTGCTGTTCGGCTATGGCCTGGCGGCGCTGTCCAAGCCGCTGTTCCCGTTGGCTACCTCCGGCGAGACCATCTTCGCCGCGCGCCTGCTCGACCGTATCGGCAAGGACATCCGCGGCGCACCACGCGATGCACTGATCGCGGACGTTTCGCCGCCGTCGATCCGTGGCGCGTGCTTCGGACTGCGCCAGTCCATGGATACCGTCGGCGCCTTCGCCGGCCCGCTGCTGGCCATCGTGCTGATGCTCTGGCTGGGCAACAACCTGCCGCTGGTGTTCTGGTTCGCCTGCATTCCCGCCGGCATCGCGGTGCTGGCCATCATCTTCTTCGTCAAGGAACCGGAACAGGCGGAAGGCACCCAGCGCTTCCGCTCGCCGATCCATCGCGATGCGCTGCTCAGCTTCCCGGCGCGCTACTGGTGGGTGGTCGGCGTCGGCGCGGTGTTCACCCTCGCCCGCTTCAGCGAAGCCTTTCTGGTGCTGCGCGCCCAGGACATTGGCCTGCCGATGGCCTGGACGCCAATCGTCATGGTGGTGATGGCCCTGGTATTCATGCTCTCGGCCTACCCGGTGGGCTGGTGGTCGGACCGCACCGACCGCACCGGCCTGCTGGCTATCGGCATGCTCCTGCTGGTGGCGGCCGACCTGCTGCTGGCCTGGGCCGACTCCACGCCGCTGATGCTCGTCGGCGTCGCACTGTGGGGCCTGCACATGGGCTTCACCCAGGGACTGCTGGCGACCTTGATCGCCGATACCACGCCAGCCGATCTCAAGGGCACCGCATTCGGTGTGTTCAACCTGGCAAGCGGCGTCGCCATGCTGCTGGCCAGCATACTGGCCGGCTGGCTGTGGCAGAGCTTCGGCGCCAGCTGGACCTTTCTGATTGGCGCGGCACTCGCCTTCGCCGCCCTGCTGTTGCTGCGCTGGCGTATCCACTGAAGTCAGCAATGAAAAAGCCCGGCAGATGCCGGGCTTTTTTCGGGTACGGGCCGCGATCAGTAGATCGGCAACTCGATGCCGTCGAACAGCTCGTCCAGCTCGGTCTTGTTGTGGCACTGCACGGCCTTGGCCAGCAGGTCGCGGGTCAGGTGCGGGGCGAACTTCTCGATGAAGTCGCACATGAAGCCACGCAGGAAGGTGCCGCGACGGAAACCGATCTTGGTCACGCTGGACTCGAACAGGTGGCTGGCGTCGAGCATCACCAGATCGTTGTCCAGTTTCGGATCGACCGCCATGTGGGCCACGATGCCCACGCCCAGGCCCAGGCGCACGTAAGTCTTGATCACGTCGGCGTCGGCGGCGGTGAACACCACCTTCGGCACCAGGCCACGCTGGTTGAAGGCTTCGTCGAGCTTGGAGCGGCCGGTGAAGCCGAAAACGTAGGTGACGATGGGCTGCTCGGCGAGCAGTTCCAGGGTCAGTTTCGGCACCTTGGTCAGCGGGTGGCCCTGGGGCACGATCACGCAGCGGTTCCAGCGGTAGCACGGCATCATGATCAGGTCACCGAACAGCTCCAGCGCCTCGGTGGCGATGGCGAAGTCGACGGTGCCGTCGGCGGCCATCTCGGCGATCTGCATCGGCGTGCCCTGGTGCATATGCAGGGAGACGTCCGGGTACTGCTTGATGAAGCCGCTGATCACGCCGGGCAGGGCGTAACGCGCCTGGGTGTGGGTGGTGGCGATGGACAGCGTGCCCTTCTTCTCGTTGGAGAATTCCTGGGCGATCTGCTTGATGCTCTCGACCTTGCGCAGGATCTCGCCGGCGGTGGTGATGATGCGCTCGCCAGCCGGGGTGACGCGGGTCAGGTGCTTGCCGCTGCGGGCGAAGACTTCGACACCCAGCTCGTCTTCCAGCAGGCGAATCTGCTTGCTGATACCGGGCTGGGAGGTGTACAGGCTTTGGGCAGTGGCCGAGACGTTCAGATCGTGGTGCGCGACTTCCCAGATATAGCGCAGTTGTTGAAGCTTCATGGACTTTCCTCGAAATGAATGTCGCGACCCGCGATCAGGGCCTTGTCGTTTTATAACCATATTAATGGTTTAAGGAATAAAACTAGACGTTTTTTTTCGCCGTGCATGCCATTCGTCTAAAGCCCCACGGAAATTCCGGGCTTGGCCGACGTATCGTCACAAAGCTCTCAGCGGTGCTGCAGCATCGGCACCAGGTAGACCGGCACTTCGGCCAGCTGCACCAGGCGCGCAGCGGTGCGTCCCAGCGGCGCGTTCAGCCCATCACCGTGGCTGTGGCTGCCAGCGACGATGATGTCGACGTCCAGGCGCTTGGCCTCGTCGAGAATCACCATCGGCGCATCCCCCTGCACCACGCGCACCGAGCGGATCAGCTCGGCGTCCTGGCGCGCCTCCCCCAGTTCATCGCGGAACCCTTCCATAACCCGCTGCTCGATGCTGCCCATGACGTTGGTCAGGCCGTTGGTACGCATCTCCTTCAGCGTGCCTTCGTCCAGATAGGTCTGCAGGACGGATTCGGCGAACAACCCCAACGGTTCTACCGCGTGCACGACATACACCTCGGCTCCGTAGGCACGGGCCAGCGAAAGTGCGTGCTGAAGGACGTAGGGGGCGTAAAGACCGAGGTCGGTGGCGTAAAGAATCGTTCGGATCATGCGGCCTCCTCGACTGCCTGCGCGGCGGGGCCTATCCAGCAGCGTAGCAGGAGAACGCGAATCGCTCCGAGAAGGCCGGATGTCGCGGCCGGGCGGCTATCCCGAGACCTTCTGCTCGTTGCTCACGCCGTGGGGAACATGGCCGGTCGCCACCACCTCCCGTGCCTTCTCGCAGTGCATCGGCTGGTCGTCGAAGAACACGTCGGCGGCGAAGGCTTCGAGGAAGGCGGCCTTGTCCAGGCCACCGAGGAACAGCGATTCGTCGAGACGAATGTCCCACTCGCGCAGGGTGCGGATCACCCGCTCGTGGGCCGGTGCGGAGCGCGCGGTGACCAATGCCGTGCGGATCGGGCAGGACTCCTGCGGGAAGGCCTGCTGCACGCGGTTGAGCGCTTTCAGGAAGGGCTTGAACGGCCCGCCGCCCAACGGCTCGCGGGCGGACTCGCGCTCGTGGGTCTGGAAGGCTTCCAGGCCGCCCTGCTGGTAGACGCGCTCGGAGTCGTCGGAGAACAGCACGGCATCACCATCGAAGGCGAAGCGCAATTCGCCACTGGCTTCCCGGCGGGTGCCGCCGGAAAGGATGGTCGCGGCAGCGAAGCCGGCGTCCAGCGCATTGCGCACGTCCTCTATATGGGTGGAGAGGAACAGGTGGCAGTTGAACGCCTTGAGGTAGGGATAAGGGCTGCGGCCGCCGACGAAGGCGGCGCGGGAGATACCCAGGCCGTAGTGCTGGATGGAGTTGAACACGCGCAGGCCGGTGTCGGCGCTGTTGCGCGACACCAGTACGACTTCCACCGGTGCGCTATCGGTCCCGCCGTTCAGCGCGAGCAGCTTCTGCACCAGAGCAAAGGCATCGCCCGGCGGCAGGACTTCGTCCTCGCGGTCGATCTGGTACTGGCGATAGGCTTCGACGCCCTCGCTTTCATAGACCTGATGGCTTTCCCGGAGGTCGAACAGCGCCCGCGAGGAGATCGCCACTACCAGCTTGTCGCCCAGCCCTTTTGCCATGTTTCCCCCGGTGTTCGTCAGCGAGTCCGGTTGCGTGCGTCAATGAATCGCAGCGCGCGATACAGCGCCTCGATCTTAGGCAGTTCACGTCCGGCCCTGCGTGCGGCCTCCAGAGGCGCCGCGTAGATTGCGCCCAGCTCCAGCGGCCGGCGCTGGGCGAAGTCATGGTACATGCTGGGCAGGTAGTCCGGCATGGCGTCGGTGGAGTTGAGCATCGCCCCGACGATGCCCTGGGGCAGCGAGTGCCCGCACGCGGCGGCGCCGGCGATGACTTCCTCCATCAGTTCGGCCACCAGGGTGCGACTGTCGGGGTTGTCCATGATCGCCCGGGTGCCGCTGTCGAGCAGCACGGATAGCCCGTTGTAGGGGATATTCCAGACCAGTTTCTGCCAGCGCGCCTGCTCCAGGTTGGGCATGGCATTGGAGTCCAGGCCGGCGCTGCGGAACAGCGCTGCGCCCTCCTCCACGACCGCCTGGTGCGCTTCGGCCTCCTGGGCGGAGCCCGAGTGGTAACCGATGTTCACCCCGCCGAAGGCCTGGTGTTCGATCACGCCCGGCTCGGCACGGTGCACGCAGATGAAGCAGAGACCGCCGAGCAGGTGGATGTGTTCAGGCAGCAGCGCGCGCAACTCGTCTTCCACGGCGAGGCCGTTCTGCAGCAGCAGGACCTTCGCCCCCTGCCCGGCGGCCTGAATGATCAGCGGCGCGAGATCGGCGTTGCTGGTGGTCTTGGCGCCCACCAGCAGCCAGTCGCAGGGCGGCATCTTCGCCACGTCATCGTAGGCATTCACCGGCGACAGGCTCAGCGCGCCGTGCACCTGGCTGTTCAGGCGCAAGCCGTTCTGCGCGACGGTGGGATACTCGCTGCGTAGCAGAAAATGAACGTCATGGCCGGCGCGGGCCAGCATCAGGCCGTAAAAGCCGCCAATGGCGCCGGTTCCGATGATGCCGATTCGCAGATTCATCAAGGCAATTCCTCAGCAGGGCGCGCCAGGGCAGCGCGCAGGGCTTGGATCAGGGGTTCGGGGCGCAGCGGTGCGTGGACCGGGCCGAGGAAGTGGCCGTCGCGCACCAGGAACAGGGACGGCAAGTGGAAGACCTCGTAGCGCTCGACCAGCCCGCCGCTGTGCCCAGCGTCGATCCAGCACAGGCGGTCGATGGGCAGGCCGAACTCCGGCAGCACTTGCCTCGCCCAGCGACAGGTAGAGCAGCCTTCCCCGGTAAAAATCAGCAGCGACACGCCCGGCAGCTCCAGCAGCCGGCGGTCGGCGTCCAGGTCGGTCAGCTCGTGGGCCGGCACTATACTCAAGGTGCCACCACTATAAAGATTGCAGTCGGAGCGTTCCGTCATGCGTCAGTTCCTGCGTCACCCTTGCGATTTCCCGGTCGAGCTGGTCATCCGCAAACAGACTTTCCTGCCGCGCCAGCGGTTGCACAATATCAGCCTCGGCGGCGTCGCGTGCAATTCGCCACGGGGCTTTCGCCGCGGCACCTCTATCGAGCTGCGCATCCCCTTGCTGGGCGACTCCGCCTGCTACCCCGGCGTCATCGCCTGGAGCCGCAAGCAGGCCAGCGACTACCGTGTGGGCATTGCCTTCATCGACGAGGACACTCTGTTCCGGGCGCGCATGGTCGAGCAGGTCTGCCAGATAGAGCAGTACCGCCGCCAGCGGGAGCAGGCCAGCGGCGCCAGCCTGCCGTTCGAGACCCTGGCACTGGAGTGGATCGCGCAGAACGCCGCCGACTTCCCAATGTTTTGCGCGGTCTGATCGGCACCCCGCAGAAAGTCGCGCAAATGCCCGTGTTGCGGGCATTTTCCTGCATCGAGCCATTGTCGAGGCGCTGCCTGAACGGTTAAGGTTCGGGTTCCCCTTAGCGACACCTCTGCCTGCGCCCCATCGCACGGGGATTTCTGGCGGCCGGCACCCGTGACCTGATTGAGTACCACGATGGCTGATTTACAGATCGACGACCTTAACGTTGCCTCCAACGAGACACTGATCACGCCGGAGCAGCTCAAGCGCGAAATCCCCCTGACCGACGCCGCCCTGCGCACCGTCGCCAACGGCCGCCAGGTCGTCCGCGACATCCTTGATGGCAAGGACCACCGCCTGTTCGTGGTGATCGGCCCCTGCTCGATCCACGACATCAAGGCCGCCCACGAATACGCCGAGCGCCTGAAGGTGCTGGCCGCGGAAGTTTCCGACACGCTGTTCCTTGTGATGCGCGTGTACTTCGAGAAACCGCGCACCACGGTTGGCTGGAAAGGCCTGATCAACGACCCGTACCTGGACGACTCCTTCAAGATCCAGGACGGTCTGCACATCGGCCGCCAATTGCTGCGCGACCTCGCCGAGATGGGCCTGCCCACCGCCACCGAGGCGCTCGACCCGATCTCCCCGCAGTACCTGCAGGACCTGATCAGCTGGTCGGCCATCGGCGCGCGCACGACCGAATCCCAGACTCACCGCGAGATGGCTTCCGGCCTGTCCTCGGCGGTCGGCTTCAAGAACGGCACCGATGGCAGCCTGACCGTGGCGATCAACGCGCTGCAGTCGGTTTCCAGCCCGCACCGCTTCCTGGGTATCAACCAGGAAGGCGGCGTCTCTATCGTCACCACCAAGGGCAATGCCTACGGCCATGTAGTGCTGCGCGGTGGCAACGGCAAGCCGAACTATGACTCGGTCAGCGTCGCCCTGTGCGAACAGGAACTGACCAAAGCGAAGATCCCGCTGAACGTGATGGTCGACTGCAGCCACGCCAACTCCAACAAGGACCCGGCCCTGCAGCCGCTGGTGATGGACAACGTCGCCAACCAGATCGCCGAAGGCAACAACTCCATCGTCGGCCTGATGGTGGAAAGCCACCTGGGCTGGGGCGCTCAGCCGATCCCGAAGGACCTGTGCCAGCTGCAGTACGGCGTGTCGATCACCGATGCCTGCATCGACTGGGACACCACCGAGAAGGCCGTGCGCAGCATGCACGCCAAGCTCAAGGAAGTTCTGCCCAAGCGCCAGCGCGGCTGACACTCCAGGCACGCACGAAAAAGCCGGGCATCAGCCCGGCTTTTCTTTGGCGTGCGACAATTCCGCAGGCACAAAAAACCCGGCATGGGCCGGGTTTTTTTATTTCTGCGCGCTGAAAGTCAGAGCGCGGTATCGGTGTGGCGCTGGCGGCGTTCCAGGTAGCGCTCGACGTAGGAGCACGACGGGATGACGCTGTAGCCCTTGCGCTCGGCGAACTGCAGCGCATGTTCGGTGAGTGCGGCGGCGATACCACGGCCACGCAGGCTGTCCGGAACGAAGGTGCGATAGATGTCGAGCGTCTGCTTGCCCAGATCCATGTAGGCCAGATAGGCGCGATGACCATCAACAGTCGTTACGAACTGATGGCTGGTTTCATCATGCTGGATGGACAACGACTCACTCACTTGCTCTCTCCTTCGCAGGGCCTCACAACATGACCCGCACCTGATTGATCTTGTTCAGGCGGAGGAACATTTCCGCCGAGCCAGTCCCGATCAGGACAGTAATATAGACTCGGCCGTTCTCCACCTTGTGCAGCACACCCTGATAATAGGCACCATCAAACGTGATGAACTGCAGGCGCTTGCCAGTGTACTGGGCAAGGCTTTCAACGCTAACGAACTCATATTGCTGCGTTTTGGCCTGCGACTCAACCGTTTCCGGGGCCGAAACCATTTGATATTGGCTTTCCGGCGTGAGTTTTTCCTTAACCGGATCGACCCAGGCGAACCCCAGCGGTGTGACTGACTGCTGGTTCACTAAGACGACCGGATGCAGCATCTGGATCACATCCTTGGGCTCGAAAAATTGCAGACCGCCCCAGGTCATGCCTTCGCTCGGCGTCAACTCGATGCGCAGCGAGCGCGGATCTTCCAGGTAACGGCCATAAGCCTCAAGTATCGGCTTGTCGAGTGCGATGCGCTGCTGGCGCAGGGACTTGTCGAATTTCTCCAGCGAGAGCGCGGTATAGGCCTTCTGATCCACGCCCAGCTTGCCACGGCAGAATTCGCTGACCCGGCGCTGGTACTGGTTGTCGTTCATCTCGATAACGACCTGGGAGACCCGCGGCGGGTTCACGCGCATGTCGCCGGGACGCTCGGAAACGTTTATCAGCGTCATGCTGGTGTGCATGTCCAGCATGTCACGGGTATCGCTGCGCAGGTCGAAGGTCAGGGTCTGCGCACCTGGCTGCATGCGGTAGGAGAATTCGATATCCGACTCGAGGGTGCGGTACCCCATCTGCAGCAATTCGTCGACGCCGATATTGCGTACGTTGTCGCAGGCCACTTCGCTCATGGCGGTGAAGGCACTCTTCTCTGCCGGCTGGGCATACAGCGATTGCATGAAAGGACCGTGGATCTGCAGCTCGACACCCTTCAGGTCCACTGCCAACTGCTCCGGCAGCTTGCCCTCATCCAGGCGCTCCTTGAAGCTCAGCAGCTCGCGCAGCCCATTGAACTTCAGCTGGGCGTGGGAAACCTTCAGACTGTCGCCGGCCATGGGCACCCTGATCACCACGTTCTGCAATCCCACCCGGCCGTCGAACGACGAGGAGATGCCGCCATAGGTGATGTCCATGAACGGCGAGACGCGGGCTATGGCATCGTTCACCACACTGCGCACGGAAAGCCACAGCGACGCCTTGATAATGAGGGCGATCGCCACGACGGCAAAAAGGGACCACTTGAGAATCTTCGACATGGCAGGCACATCCTGGATTGTGCGAGAGCAGCGCGTAGGGATAGTGGCAGCTTAACAGTACGCCTGAGACCTCTCCACGAATGCAGTCGGAAATTGCGTGCACAGCGCACAGAAATCGCCCGAATCCAGTGGCATGCAGCTGACTCATCAGTCAGTCAAAACGCTTTACGCACCAGGCCCGTGTCAGTATGTTCTGGCCACTTCCAACCCAAGGACTGCAACCCAGGACCCTCTGCCATGAGTGAGCTGATCAGCTACCAATTCGAAGACGGCATCGCCATCCTGACCCTGAACAACGGCAAGGTGAACGCCATCTCCCCGGCGGTCATCGAAGCCTTCAACCAGGCCCTGGACCAGGCGGAAAAGGACCGTGCCATCGTCATCGTCACCGGCCAGCCAGGCATTCTCTCCGGCGGCTACGACCTCAAGGTGATGACCTCCGGCCCGGAAAACGCCGTGAACCTGGTGGCGTCCGGCTCCACCCTGGCCCGCCGCATGCTGTCCCACCCGTTCCCGGTCATTGTCGCCTGCACCGGCCACGCGGTAGCCAAGGGCGCGTTCATCCTGCTCTCGGCGGACTACCGTATCGGCGTCGACGGCCCGTTCCAGATCGGCCTCAACGAAGTGGCCATCGGCATGACCATGCACCACGTCGGCATCGAACTGGCCCGTGACCGCCTGCGCCGCTCCGCCTTCACCCGCTCCGTGGTGAACGCCGAAATGTTCAACCCGCGCGACGCCGTGGACGCCGGATTCCTCGACAAGGTGGTGCCGGCCGAACAACTTCAGGCCGCTGCTCTGGAGGCCGCCCAGCACCTGAAGAAGCTGAACATGACTGCCCACCGCAACACCAAGCTGAAAGTGCGCAAGCAGTTGCTGGAAACCCTGGACAAGTCCATCGAGTTGGACCGGAACCACCTGGTCTGATCGCCCGATGACAAAAAGCCCGGCCTGGTGCCGGGCTTTTTCATGCCATCACTATTACCCAAATAGCAACACTGATTAAGCCAGTTTGCTATTTTTCAAAAATTATTACGCATTAACCTATGGATGAACCCAAAACAAACCAACCCAGAGGTGTTCATCATGAAACTCAACATCATCGCCGCCAGTGTACTCGCCGCCGCTACCGCCTTTGCCGCCCAAGCCAGCTTCGCCGAAGAATCGCCGCTTATGCAGGACCGCATGGTTCACATGACCCAGGCCGCTATCGGGCAACAGCAGTCCGAACAGTCCGCCAGCCAGGTGAATGTCGAAGCCGCTTCCAAGCAGGGCTGAAACCTCCCATCCCGCCAGCCGCCTGCCGCAGGTGACGTCATGCAGCCCTGCCCGAAGCGAAAAGCCCGGCGTGATGCCGGGCCTTTCAGAGACGATGAAGCAACCTCAGTGCTTTTCGACGGCCGCCACGCCCGTCGCCTCCCCTCCCTGACGAGGGTCAAGCAGCCATGAAGCCCGCCAGAGTCCCGAAAACCTCCGATAGCGTCCCGCCACTCACCTCCTTGCGTCTGGTCGTAGCGCCGCTATCTATCAATCTGCCTGATACCGAGAACCAACCGGCATCGTTATTCAATCGAATTGACCAAAGCGACACTAGGCCATCACTTCCCCGAGCCCGAGTCGCCAGCATGAACCGCCAAGCCCACCGCTACGCCCGCAACGGCGCCCTCGCCGTCCTGGGGCTCTACACCATCGTGATCCTGGTAGTCACCGCCCTCAGCGCCGGCTTCGACGACGCGCGCCGTGCCCCAGTGGACAACATCGACCGCAGTGGGCTTTTCGAACGCTTCAACCAGGCGGTGCCAGTGGCTCTGCAGGGCCTTCAGGAAGCGCTCACACCTCACTCCTGATTCCGCTGCGCTGGCGCGTCGCGCCAGGCTGGCCAACACTCAATCCCAGCAGAACGACTCCCGACCGATCCGCAGCAGGGTGGGCTTCAGCATGGGCCGAGTCATTGCTTCCGCCGTCTACAGCAAGGGCCGCAAGGTCTCCGACATCCCGCTGGAGGACGGCTACCGCTGGGCGTGCCAGCCCGACCAC
The DNA here is from genome assembly GCF_044746165.1 of Pseudomonas sp. NPDC086581. Lineage (NCBI taxonomy): Bacteria > Pseudomonadati > Pseudomonadota > Gammaproteobacteria > Pseudomonadales > Pseudomonadaceae > Pseudomonas > Pseudomonas sp. NPDC086581. Next base: position 200,472 of record NZ_JBIVBR010000013.1, read on the forward strand.
TTCGTCTGGACCGGCCTGCAGGAGCCAACGCCGGAAGAGATGTTCAATCTTCAACGGCAGTTCAACCTGCACGAACTGGCCGTGTCAGACGCGCTGGAAAAGCACAGCCGGCCGAAGCTGGAAACCTTCGGTGATGCGCTGTTCATCGTCATCTACTCACCGATCCGCGCCGATAGTCGGCTGATGTTCGTCGAAACCCATCTCTTTGCCGGAATCGGCTACATCATCAGCGCACGCCACGGTTTCTCCCAGTCCTACGCCCAGGTCCGACAGCGCTGTGAGGCGCGGCCGCTGCTGCTGGCCCATGGCACCGACTTCGTGCTCTACGCCCTGCTGGATTTCGTGATGAGCAATTACGAGCCGGTGGTCGAGGCGATCCGCGCAGAGATTGAGGAGGTGGAACAAGAGGTGCTGCGCAAGTCGCTGACCCAGGAGCAGATCGAAAAGATCTACGGCCTGCGCCGTGAAGTACTGCGGCTCAGGCGCTATGCCGCGCCCATGGTGGAAATCTGCCAGGAGCTGCAGCGCCTGGACTTCCCCTTCATCGACAAGCAGATGCGCCCCTACTTCCGCGACGTGGCGATCCACGTGAACCGCCTGCTCGAAGACCTCACCACTTTGCGCGACGTGGCCAGCCAGACCATCGAGGTCGGGCTGGCGCTGGAGTCCTCGCGGCAGAGCGTGGTGCAGCGCAAGTTCGCCGCCTGGGCAGCCATCCTCGCGTTCCCCACCGCCGTGGCCGGCATCTACGGGATGAACTTCGAGTACATCCCGGAGCTGCACTGGCACTACGGCTACTTCCTGATCATGGGGCTGCTGGCGCTGGGCTGCGTCGGGCTATACATCAGCTTCAAGCAGGCGGATTGGCTTTAGTCCGGCCAGACGGCCATGCCCACGATAAGCACCTGCAAGGCGCTCTTCAGAAACAAAAACGCCGCTCGAATAAGCGGCGTTTTCAGTCAACACGGCAGGAATCAGGCCGCGCTCTTCTTCTCATCGCGACCTTGCTGGACGAAGCGCATCATCCATTCGCCGACTGCCGTCCCCTGGTGCGGGCGCGAGAGGCTGTCGATGCCGGACTGGAATACCGGCTCGCTGAAGATGTGCTTGCGCAGTTCGAGAATCGCCTGGGAATAGTCGCTCTGGAACTCCGGGTGGCCCTGGAAGCACAACACCTGATCGCCGATGGCGTAGGCGGCGTTCGGGCAGAAGTCGCTGGAGGCGATGCGACGCGCGCCGTGGGGCAGTTCGGTGACCTGGTCCTGGTGGCTGACCAGCAGGGTCAGGCCGTCGCCCGGCGCCGGGCTCATCCACTCCGGCTGCTCCTCGATGCGGTAGTCGTGGATGCCCACGCCCCAGCCCTGGCTCGCGCGCTCGGTCTTGCCGCCCAGCACCAGCGCCAGCAACTGGTGGCCGAAGCACACGCCCAGTAGCTTGTCGCCGCGCTCGTAGAGCTTGAGCACGTAGTCCTTGAGGGTCTGGATCCAGGGATCAGTGCCGAAGGAGTCCGCCTTGCTGCCGGTCACCAGATACGCGTCGAACTTCTCATCGTCGGGCGGGTAATGCCCTTCCACCACGTTGTAGACCGTGAATTCGGCCGGAACGGGTTGCTTGGCGAACAGTTGCTGGAACATCCAGCCATAGCCCTTGTACTGATCGATGAGTTCGGGGCGGAGGATGTCGGTTTCCAGAATGCAGATGTGCAACGACATGCAGGGGTGATTCCTGGGGGGTTAGCGGCTGATAAGGATGGTTTTCCTGACACTGATGAAACGCGCGTGAAAATTACGCCCTATTTTTTCACCACACAAGATGCCGAGCGGATTCTTGTGCAGGAATTTCAGGGGAAATACCGGAAAAACCGACTTCCTTCAATTGCACGGATGCACAGGGGTGACGGCCGGTTGGCAAGGATTCAGCCGATGGACAGCCTTTGCAGCACCAAGTTCGTCTCCAGCACCTGCGCGTACTCGCCCTGCAGATTGGCCAGCGACATGGCGTGAACTTCCTCGGCGCTGCGTTGCACACCGTTGAAATCGCGCTTGTCGAAGGCGAAACAGGCGTCCGCGACGACCTGCGCAGCGAAGCCCAGGTTGCCCGCAGAACGCGCCGTGGCCTCTACCGAGTTGTTGGTGCTGACCCCGCAGATCACCAGCGCCCCGATGTCCCGCACACGCAGCCAGCGCTCCAGCCCGCTGTTGATGAAAGCGTCGGGGACGTTCTTCTCCACCACGTGCTCATGCTCCAGCGGCGCCAGCGCATCCTGGAACTCGGCGCCCGGCTGTCCCGGCCAGAACGGTGAGCCCGGCGTGCGCGACATGTGGCGGATATGAACCAGCGGCCAACCTTCCCGGCGCCAGGCCGCCAGCAGTTCGCCGATGCGCTGCTCGGCCTGCGGGTTGTTGCGCGGCTCGCGGCTGTCACGCATGCCTTTCTGCTGGTCGATGATCAACAAGGCGGGAGGCGTCATCGGGGCGATCCTGCTGATGGGGAAGGCGCCATCCTACGATTTGCTCGGGCAAGAAAAAACCGGCCACTCGGGCCGGTTTTCTCATTCAGAGGAGAACGCCTCAGAAGCTCTCGCCCCGCGCCGCCTTCTCCAACAGCAGCGCCGGCGGTAGGAAGCGCTCTCCGTACTGCTCGGCCAGGTACTGGGCGCGAGCGACGAAGTCCTTCAGGCCGTACTGGTTGATGAACTGCAGCGCGCCGCCGCTCCAGGCCGCGAAGCCGATTCCGAAGATCGAGCCGATATTGGCGTCGGCGGTGGAGGTCAGCACGCCCTCCTCCACACAGCGCACCGTCTCGATCGCCTGCACGAAGAGAATGCGGTCGCGCACATCCTCGGCGGATATCTGCGCGTCAGCCTTCTCGAAGCGCTGCTTCAGCTCCGGCCACAGGTGCTTCTTGCCGTTGGCCGGATAGTCGTAGAAGCCAGCGCCGGCAGCTTTGCCCGGACGCTTGTACTCGTTGACCATCAGGTCCACCACGGCGAAGGCCGGATGCTTGGGCAACTGCTTGCCTTCGGCCTCCAGGTCCTTACGGGTCTGCTCGCGGATGTGGGTCATCAGGCTCATCGACACTTCGTCGCTGATCGCCAGCGGGCCCACCGGCATACCGGCCTGGCGCGCCTGGTTCTCGATCATCGCCGCCGACACGCCCTCGCCGAGCATGGCCAGGCCTTCGTTGGTGAAGGTACCGAACACGCGCGAAGTGAAGAAGCCACGGCTGTCGTGAACCACGATCGGGGTCTTCTTGATCTGCAGGACGTAGTCGAAGGCGCGAGCCAGGGTGACGTCGTCGGTCTTCTCCCCGCGGATGATCTCCACCAGCGGCATCTTGTCCACCGGGCTGAAGAAGTGCAGTCCGATGAACTTTTGCGGTTGCGCCACGGCTTCGGCCAGGCCGGTGATCGGCAGGGTCGAGGTGTTGGAGGCGATCACCGCATCGGGCAGCGCGGCGGATTCGGCGGCAGCGCTGACCTTGGCCTTCAGGCCACGGTCCTCGAACACCGCTTCGATGATCAGGTCGCAGCCTTCGAAGTCGGTGTCGCTGGCGGTCGGTTTGATCCGCGCGAGGAAGGCGTCGCGCTTCTCGGCGCTCATCTGGCCCCGGCCGACCTTCTTGTCCAGCAGGCCGGCGGAGTAGGCCTTGCCCTTCTCGGCGGCTTCGAGGGAAACGTCCTTGAGCACCACCTCGATGCCAGCGGCGGCCGAGACGTAGGCGATGCCCGCGCCCATCATGCCGGCGCCGACCACCCCGACCTTCTTCGTCTGCTGCGGCGGGACACCCTGCGGGCGGGACTTGCCGGCGTTGATCTCGTTGAGCTGGAACCAGAAGGTGCCGATCATGTTCTTCGCCACCTGGCCGGTGGTCAGCTCGGTGAAGTAGCGCGCCTCGATCAGTTGAGCAGTGTCGAAGTCCACCTGCGCGCCTTCGACGGCGGCGCACATGATCTTCTCCGGCGCCGGGAAGCAGCCCTTGGTCTTGTCGCGCAGCACGGACGGGGCGATGGCCAGCATCTGCGCCACGGCAGGGCTTGCCGGCGTGCCGCCGGGGATCTTGTAGCCGGCGCTGTCCCACGGCTGTTTGGCAGCCGGGTTGGCGGCGATCCACTCGCGGGCCTTGCTCAGCAGCTCTTCGCGGCTGGAGGCCAGTTGATGGATCAGGCCAGCCTTGAGCGCCTGGTCCGGGCGTACCTTCTTGCCTTCGGCCAGGTACGGCAGGGCTTTCTCCAGGCCGAGCAGACGCACCATGCGCACCACGCCGCCACCGCCGGGCAGCAGACCGAGGGTGACTTCCGGCAGGCCGAGCTGGACGTGGCTTTCATCCAGGGCGATGCGGTGGTGGCAGGCCAGGCAGATTTCCCAGCCGCCGCCCAGGGCCGCGCCGTTGATGGCGGCGACTACCGGCTTGCCGAGGGTTTCCAGGCGACGCAGCTGGCCCTTGAGCACCAGGATGCCTTCGTAGAAGGCCTGGGCATCGGCCTTGGTCACCTTGATCAGTTCATTGAGGTCGCCGCCAGCGAAGAAGGTCTTCTTCGCGGATGTGATCACCACGCCGGCAATCGAATCCTTCTCGGCTTCCAGGCGCGCCACGGTGGCGGCCATGGCCTCGCGGTAGACACCGTTCATGGTGTTGGCGCTCTGGCCGGGCATGTCCATGGTCAGGACGACGATATTGTCCTGGCCTTTCTCATAACGGATGGCGTCGGTCATTTTCTTGTTCTCCGGCCTCAAACCCTTTCGATAATCGTCGCGATACCCATGCCGCCGCCCACGCAGAGGGTGGCAAGGCCGTAGCGCAGGTTGCGCCGCTCCAGCTCATCCAGCAGGGTGCCGAGGATCATGCAGCCGGTGGCGCCAAGTGGATGGCCCATGGCGATGGAGCCGCCGTTGACGTTGACCTTGCTCTCCGGCACGCCCATGTCCTTCATGAACTTCATCACCACCGAGGCAAAGGCTTCGTTCACCTCGTAGAGGTCGATGTCCTCGGCCTTCAGCCCGGCCTTGGCCAGCGCCTTGCGGGTCGCCGGCGCGGGGCCGGTGAGCATGATGGTCGGGTCGGTACTGGTCACCGCGGTGGCGACGATGCGTCCGCGGGCCTTCAGGCCCAGTTCGCGGCCCTTGGCCTCAGAGCCGATGAGCATGGCGGTGGCGCCGTCGACGATGCCGGAGCTGTTGCCCGGCGTGTGCACGTGTTCGATGCGCTCGACGAAGCTGTACTTGCGCAGCGCGCTGGCGTCGAAGCCCATCTGCCCCATCATCTCGAAGCTGGGCTTGAGCGCGCCAAGGCCTTCGAGGGTGGAGTCGGCGCGGATGAATTCGTCGTGGTCGAGCAGGACGATGCCGTTCTGGTCTGTCACCGGCACCAGGGATTTGGCGAACAGCCCTTCGGCGCGGGCCTTGGCGGCCTTCTGCTGGGAGCGCAGGGCGAAAGCGTCGACGTCGGCGCGGCTGAAGCCTTCCAGGGTGGCGATCAGATCGGCGCCGATGCCCTGGGGGACGAAGCTGGTGTGCAGGTTGGTTTCCGGGTCCAGCGCCCAGGCGCCGCCGTCCGAACCCATGGGCACGCGGGACATGGATTCCACGCCGCCGACCACCACCAAGTCCTCGAAGCCCGAGCGCACCTTCATGGCGCCCAGGTTGACCGCTTCAAGGCCCGAGGCGCAGAAGCGGTTGATCTGCACGCCGGCGACTTGCTCGTCCCAGTCGGCCACCAGCGCAGCAGTCTTGGCAATGTCGGAGCCCTGGTCGCCCACCGGGGTCACGCAGCCGAGGACGATGTCGTCGACCTGGGCGGTATCGAGCTGGTTGCGCTGCTGCAGCGCGCGCAGGACACCGGCCATCAGGTTGACCGGCTTGACGCTGTGCAGCGCGCCGTCCTTCTTGCCCTTGCCGCGGGGAGTACGCACCGCGTCGTAAATGAATGCTTCGGTCATGGCGTTCTCTCTTAGAGTTGTCGTCACGCAGGCGTGGCGTGTCGGCCTACCTTAGCGGCGTATCGGCAAGGGGCAATGACCGCAGCGCTCAGCGCAATTGACCGCCACGCTCAGCGACCGACCGGCGGCGAAAAGCTCGAAGGCTCTGGAAAGGGCCTGTCGGGGAAGATGGACGAGCGGTCGAAAAGCTGAACGCAGCTGTCACGGTTCGGTCATATAGAGGGAATATGCCTGAAGCTGCAGGACTTGCTGCCAGATGGTCTAAGCCCGCGCGGCACTAGGCTTAGACTCAATCAGGCAGATGATGCGAAGAGTGCCGTTGCCGGGTTTTGCCGGCTCGGCTCGATAAACCAGAAGCCAAGGCATGCGCGTCACTATCAACAGGCCGTGAGTGAGCCGTGCCAAGAACAAGAAAGGCGGAAGGACATCATGGACAAACAATCGAGAAAATGGCGTCAGGCTAGCCTGATCGTGTTCGCAACCACTGTAGTCTTGATCATCCCCAATCTGAGTCGTCTGGTCGGCTAGGGCCAACACCCGGCTACCCCGCCGCTGCGTACCGCGCGCCGCCATCCGCGAGCCACGGTCAACGCAGCGCGGGAGCCACCTACCTCCTGCTACGCCCACACCTCTGCTAATGTTCCGCGGCCCACTCCCGCCACGGATGCGACCATGCGCCCACTGCTGCTGACGCTGCTCCTGCTCTGCCCCACCACCTTCGCCGCCACGCTCACCCTGGAATTGCCCGACGGCAAGCACGACTTGAGCACGGAACAGTTGCTGGCCAACCCAAAGGCGCAGGACATCGAGATTCCCGCCGACGTCTCCTACAACCGCACCATGCATTACCGCGCGGTGCCGCTGGCGGCGCTGCTGCAAGGTGTGCAGCCGGCCGACCACCTGCAGGCCGTGGCGCTGGATGGATTCGCCGCCGAACTGCCGGCCGCGCCGCTGCTGGCAGAAAAAGGTTCGCGCGCCTGGCTGGCCATCGAGGAGTCGGGTAAACCCTGGCCCCCGCTGGCCGAGGGCAAGCCATCCGCCGGGCCTTTCTACCTGGTGTGGAGCGATCCGAAAGCCGCTGGCATCGGCCCGGAGCAATGGCCCTTCCAGGTCGCCAGCATTCGTTACCTCAAGCCGCTGGCCGAGCGCTTCCCGGCGCTGCTGCCGGCGAAGAATGCGCCGGAATCAGTGCAGAAGGGCTTCGCCCAGTTCCAGAAGAACTGCCTGGCCTGCCACCGTCTGAACGGCGCCGGCGACTCTCAGTTCGGCCCGGACCTGAACCTGCCGCACAACCCCACCGAGTACTTCGCGCCGGGTTATCTCAAGCAGTACATCCGTGACCCGCAGAGCCTGCGGCACTGGCCGGAAGCGCGGATGAAGGGCTTCGCCGCCGATGTGATCAGCGATGCAGAACTGGACCAGATCGTCGCTTACCTGAAGCACATGGCGGGGCGGAAGGTGAAGGCTGGCGGGTAACCAAACCGGCACGGTAATGGCTCGCGAGCATGCTCACTCCTGCAGAGCATCCATCGAAAGTTCCGGGTGCATCGGCGCAAGGGATTGCCCTCACCCTAACCCTCTCCCAGAGGGAGAGGGGACCGTTCGGAGCAGGATGAAACGACCGCGTCAGCCGGCACGGACGGCTCCCTCTCCCCTTGGGAGAGGGCTGGGGTAAGGGGTTTCAGCTCAAGCGCAGATGCTTAACCAGGCCTCAGTGCCAGTAATCCCCCGGCGGCGCCGGCAGTTCGCCCAGCAACTGGCGCAGCCCGGCGCCCCACTGGTTACGAATGCCCTCGAAGTATGGGTCGCCCTCCTGGATGCGGTACCCCGCCGGCACTTCCAGGCTGCCCTCGCGGTACACCAGCAGGTCCAGCGGCATGCCCACCGAGAGGTTGCTGCGGATAGTCGAGTCGAAGCTGATCAGCGCGCAGCGCAGGGCTTGTTCCAGCGGCGTGGCGTAGCTCATGGCGCGGTCGATGATCGGCTTGCCGTACTTGCTCTCGCCGATCTGGAAGTACGGCGTATCACGGCATGACTCGATGAAGTTGCCCTGTGGGTAGACGTTGAACAGGCGCGGCACTTCAGTGCCTATCTGCCCGCCGACCAGGAAGGAACTGCCCAGGTCGACACCCTGGTTCTGGCCGATGTTCTCGTCATGATCGACCACCTCGCGCAGCGTCGTACCCACGAGGCGCGCGGCCTCGAAGAGATTTTCCACCGTGCCGAGGTTGGGCCCGTCGCTCCCCATGCGCTGGCGCAGCGTGCTGATCACCGACTGGGAGGTGGCCAGGTTGCCGGCGCTCTGCACCACGATCAGGCGCTCTCCCGGCGTGCCGAAGATATGCAGCTTGCGGAACACCGCGATGTTGTCGACGCCGGCGTTGGTGCGCGAATCGGAAACGAAGACCAGGCCCTGGGCGAGGTTCATGGCGACGCAGTAGGTCATGGCTTTCTCATGGCGGCGGGAACTGGCACCGATCTTATGCCGGTGCCGACGCTTGTGCCACGCAACCTCATCACTGCTGCGCCTGTTGCATCTGCTGCAGATGCCCAGGCGCCACGGTGACGCGGGCGTGCATCTGCTCGCCACCGCCGCCCCGGCGCATGCCGCGCACCGGACAGGCGTCGAGGTAATCCAGGCCCACCGCCAGCTTCAGGTGGCGCTCCGGGCGGTCCAGCACGTTGGTCACGTCGAAGCTGTACCAGGCGTCGTCGAGCCAGGCCTCGGCCCAGGCGTGGCTGGCCAGGTGGTCCTCGACGTCGGTATACAGGTAGCCGGACACATAGCGCGCCGGCACGCCCAGGTGGCGCAGGCAGGCGAGGAAGGCGTGGGCGTGGTCCTGGCAGACGCCCTGCCCCGCTGCGAAGGCTTCGGCGGCAGTGCTGTCGACCTGGGTCGAACCGGGCACGTAGGCGATGCGCTCGTTCAAGGCCTGCATCAGCCTGATCATCGCCTTGCGGTCGCGCCGCTCGGCGCACTGGGCGCGGGCGAACTCCTGCAGCGCGCCGTCGGCCTGGGTCAGGCGGGTGCTGCGCAGGAACGGCAGCGGCGACAGGTGATCGTGCTCGCGCTCGTTCTCCACGTCGATCTCCACCTGGCCGTGGGCGGCGATGACGATGGCCTCGTGGGGCTCGTCCAGGGTCAGCACGTGGAGGATGTTGCCGTAGGCATCGCGCTGCGGATGCGCCGGGCGCGGCAGGTGCAGCTGCCAGTCGAGCACGTGCTGGCGCTCGCTTTCCTGCGGGGTCAGGCGCAGGTACTGGATGCTCGCGCGCACCTGGTCTTCGTAGCGGTAGGTGGTGTCATGGCGGATGGAGAGTTTCATGCGGCCTCCAGGTACGAGCTGTGAATGGCGTTGGCGAGCTGACGAACCAGCCCGATATGGTCGGTGATCCAGGGATGCAGGCCGCTGCCCAGCACTTCGTCGATACCGGTGTAGCGCACCCGCGCCTCCAGTTCGGCGGCCAGACGCTGGGCCGGGCGGCCGTTGATGCCGGGCAGGCTGGCGAGGATCTGGCGCAGCTCTTCGGCGCAGGCCAGCAGCGAGCGCGGGACGTCCTCGCGCAACAGCAGGAGTTCGGCGATATTCCGTGCGTTGAGGGCGTCGCGGTACAGCTCGGTGTAGCCCTCGAACGCCGACAGCGCGCGCAGCAGCGCGGTCCACTGGTAGTAGCCGCGCGCCGTGCCTTCGGCCGGGCCGGCACTGTGCTCGCCCAGCACCTGATGCCGTGCGTCGAGCAGGCGCAGAGTGTTGTCGGCGCGCTCGATGTAGGTGCCCAGGCGGATGAAGTGGAAGGCATCGTTGCGCATGCTGGTGCCGAAAGTGGCGCCGCGGAACAGGTGCGAGCGGTCCTTCACCCATTCGCAGAAGTGGCTGATGCCGTAGCGCAGCAGGCCCTGGTGGGCGATGTCGCGCATCTCCAGCCAGGTGGCGTTGATGTTCTCCCACATGTCGGTGGTGATCCGTCCGCGCACCGCATGGGCGCCGGCACGGGCCGCGCCGAAGCAGGAATAGATGCTCGCCGGGTTCTGCGCATCGAGGGCGAAGAAGTTCAGCAGGCGCTCAGCGTGCAGGTCGCCGTGGCGGGCGAGGTAGGCGTCGAGGTTGCCGGTGATCAGCAGCGGCATGGCCAGTTCTTCCAGGCCATCGCCACGGCCGTCCTGGGGCATCAGCGACAGCGAGTAGGACACGTCGAGCATGCGCGCGAGGTTCTCGGCGCGCTCCAGGTAGCGCGACATCCAGTACAGGTCGGAAGCGGTTCTACTGAGCATGTTTAATCCCCCACCACCCAGGTGTCCTTGGTACCGCCACCTTGTGACGAGTTGACGACCAGCGAACCTTCGCGCAGCGCCACGCGGGTCAACCCGCCGGGCACCAGGCGCACGTTGTCCGGCGCGGACAGAACGAACGGCCGCAGGTCGATGTGGCGCGGGGCGATGCCGTTCTCGACGAAGGTCGGGCAGGTCGACAGGCTCAGGGTCGGCTGCGCGATGTACGCCTCCGGACGCGCCATCAGCCGGGCGCGGAAGGCTTCGATTTCGGCGCTGCTGGCGGCCGGCCCGACCAGCATGCCGTAGCCGCCGGAGCCCTGGGCTTCCTTCACCACCAGCTCGGGCAGGTGCGCCAGCACGTGGGACAGGTCCTGCGGCCGGCGGCACTGCCAGGTCGGAACGTTGTGCAGGATCGGTTCCTGGTCGAGGTAGAAGCGGATCATTTCCGGCACGTAGGGATAGACGGATTTATCGTCGGCCACGCCAGTACCGATGGCGTTGGCCAGCACCACGTTGCCCGCGCGATAGGCGGCCAGCAGGCCGGGCACGCCGAGCATGGAGTCGGGGTTGAAGGCCAGCGGATCGAGGAAGTCGTCGTCGACGCGCCGGTAGATCACGTCCACCGGCATCGGGCCGGAGGTGGTACGCATGTAGACGCGCTCGTCGCGGACAAACAGGTCGGCGCCTTCCACCAGCTCCACGCCCATCTCGCGCGCAAGGAAGGCGTGCTCGAAATAGGCGCTGTTGAAGCGGCCCGGCGTCAGCACCACCACGCAGGGCTGCTCCACTTCGCTGGCCTGGCGCAGGGTGTCGAGCAACAGGTTCGGGTAGTGGTCGATGGGCGCGATGCGCTGGGCGCCGAACAGTTCGGGGAACAGGCGCATCATCATCTTGCGGTTCTCCAGCATGTAGGAGACGCCGCTGGGAGTGCGCAGGTTGTCTTCGAGGACGTAGTAGGCGCCGTTGCCGTCGCGCACCAGGTCGATGCCGGCGATGTGCGCGTAGACGTTGCCGGGCACGTCCAGGCCCTGCATCGCCAGTTGGTACTGGTCGTTGGCCAGGACCTGCTCGGGCGGGATCAGGCCTTCCTTGAGGATGCGCTGGTCGTGGTAGAGGTCGGCGAGGAACAGGTTGAGCGCCTGCACCCGCTGGATGCAGCCGGCCTCGATGATCTTCCACTCGCTGGCGGGGATGCTGCGCGGGATGGTGTCGAAGGGGATCAGGCGCTCGGTGCCCTGGTCGTCGCCATAGAGGGTGAAGGTGATACCCGCGCGATAAAACAGCAGGTCGGCCTCTCGGCGGCGCTGCTGCAGCTGTTCGCCGGGCATGTCCGCCAGCCAGCGGGCGAACTCCGTGTAGTGCGGTCGGCAGGCGCCAGCGGCGTCATGCATTTCGTCATAGAACACCCGAGCCATCTTCCACTCCTTGTTGCCGCTCTCACTCGGCAACAGAGCTTCGCAAGGCTCGTGCCAGAGGTCGATTTCCTGTCCATTCAATGACTTGCAAAGGCTGTTGGCGCAGACCGCACTGCCATGGTGCGAAACCGCTGCAGGCCGCGTGCGCTGCGCCCTTTTTGCGCCCACGGGCCGCGCCGGGGCTCGCTTGTCAGCCTCCGGGGCCAGAACTACGCTGCAAGAGCGTGGCCATTCCCCATGGACACGCAGCGGTGAACGGAGGTGCCATTTTTCTGCGCGCTGGTTCCGCAGTGGCTCCCACACGAAGAACAACAGGAGTCCGTCCATGTCATCCGTGCAATTGTCTTCAGCGAAAGTCGCGGCGCTGGCTTTCGCCGGCATCAGCCTGCTCGCCAGCGGTTCGTTGCAGGCCGCCGAGGCGCTCAAGCAGCTGGGCAACCCCGAAGGCGCCCTCGATATCATTGCCTGGCCCGGCTACATCGAACGCGGCGAGAGCGACAAGAACTACGACTGGGTGAGCCAATTCGAGAAGGACACTGGCTGCAAGGTCAACGTGAAGACCGCCGCCACCTCCGACGAGATGGTCAGCCTGATGGCCAAGGGCGGCTACGACCTGGTCACCGCCTCCGGCGACGCCTCGCTGCGGCTGGTCTACGGCAAGCGCGTGCAGCCGATCAACATCGCCCTGGTGCCCAACTGGAAGAACGTCGACCAGCGCCTGCAGGACGCGCCCTGGCACACGGTGGACGGCAAGCACTACGGCACGCCCTACCAGTGGGGGCCGAACGTGCTGATGTACAACACCAAGGTCTTCCCCAAGGCGCCGGAAAGCTGGAGTGTGGTGTTCAGCGAACAGAAGCTGCCCGACGGCAAGAGCAACAAGGGCCGCGTGCAGGCCTACGACGGCCCGATCTACATCGCCGACGCTGCGCTCTACCTGAAGACCGCCGAGCCCAAGCTGGGCATCCAGGACCCCTACGAGCTCAACGAGGAACAGTACGCCGCCGCGCTCAAGCTGCTGCGTGAACAGCAGAAGCTGATCCACCGCTACTGGCACGACGCGACGGTGCAGATGAGCGACTTCAAGAACGAGGGCGTGGCCGCTTCCGGCTCCTGGCCGTATCAGGTGAACGCGCTGCTGGGCGAGAAGCAGCCGATCGCCTCCACCATCCCCGGCGAAGGCGTCACCGGCTGGGCCGACACCACCATGCTGCACGTCGACGCCAAGCACCCGGTGTGCGCCTACAAGTGGCTGAACTGGTCGCTGGAACCCAAGGTGCAGGGCGACGTCGCCGCCTGGTTCGGCTCGGTACCGGCCGTGCCGGACGGCTGCACCGGCAGCCAGTTGCTCGGCGCCCAGGGTTGCGCCACCAACGGCTACGACCAGTTCGATCGCATCGCCTTCTGGAAGACCCCGCAGGCCAAGTGTTCCCAGGGGCAGTGCGTGCCGTACAGCCGGTGGACGCAGGATTACATTGCGATCATGGGGGGCCGGTGACACTTCCGCGATTGAGAGCCCCTCTCCCCAGCCCTCTCCCTGAAGGGAGAGGGAGTCGTTCGAGCGGGAGCTGATAGCTGAGCCAGCCGGAAACTTCGTTTTCGCAGTGAGTGGTGAATCAACCGCGCTCGCCGAACAGTCCCCTCTCCCTTCAGGGAGAGGGTTAGGGAGAGGGAGCGCGATATGAGCCACACCATGATCTCCAGCTGACCAAGCGCCCTTCCCCCCATGCGCTACCTTTTCTGATGCAGCCCCGCCATTCAGGTAGCCAGCAGCATGACCACAGCCGTCCAGTTCACCGACGTGAGCCGTCATTACGGCGAGGTGCGCGCCGTCGATTCGGTATCCATCGAGATCCGCGACGGCGAGTTCTTCTCCATGCTCGGCCCTTCCGGCTCGGGCAAGACCACCTGCCTGCGGCTGATCGCCGGCTTCGAGCAACCCACCTCCGGCTCCATCCGCATCCATGGCGCGGAAGCGTCGGGCCTGCCGCCCTACGAGCGCGACGTGAACACGGTGTTCCAGGACTACGCGCTGTTCCCGCACATGAGCGTGCTGGACAACGTCGCCTACGGCCTGAAGGTGAAAGGCGTGGCCAAGGCCGAGCGCTACCACCGCGCCGAAGAGGCCCTCGGCATGGTCGCCCTGGCCGGCTACGGCAAGCGCAAGCCGGCGCAGCTCTCCGGTGGCCAGCGCCAGCGCGTCGCCCTGGCTCGTGCGCTGGTGAATCGCCCGCGCGTACTGCTGCTGGACGAACCCCTCGGCGCGCTCGACCTGAAGCTGCGCGAACAGATGCAGGTGGAGCTGAAGAAGCTGCAACGCCAACTCGGCATCACCTTCATTTTCGTCACTCATGACCAGAGCGAAGCGCTGTCCATGTCCGACCGCGTGGCGGTGTTCAACAAGGGCCGCATCGAACAGGTCGACACCCCCGGCAACCTCTACCGGCGCCCCGCCACGCGCTTCGTCGCCGAGTTCGTCGGCACTGCCAACGTGCTGCGCGGCGACCTCGGCCAACGCCTGCTGGGCGAGTCGCGCCCGCACTCGCTGCGCCCCGAGCACGTGCGCTTCGGCCATGCAGGCGAAGGCGAACTGGAAGTCAGCGGCACGCTGTTCGACGTGCAGTACATGGGTGCCAGCAGCCGCTACGAGATCGAACTGGAAAACGGCGTGCGTCTGGTGGCCGCCCTACCCAATGGCGAGCGAGAGGAGCAACGGCCGAAACCGGGTGACGCGGTGACCGCCTGCTGGGCGCGCAGCGCGCTGGTGCCGCTGCTCGAGGAACCGGCGCCGTGAGGGCGATCTCCAGCTTCCTCTACCGGCGCAGCACGCTGTATCTGCTGATGCTGCTGATCCCGCCGCTGCTGTGGTTCGGGGTGATCTACATCGGCTCGCTGTTCGCCTTGCTCTGGCAGAGTTTCTACACCTTCGACGACTTCACCATGGCGGTGACGCCGGACCTGACCCTGGCCAACTACCAGGCCCTGTTCAACCCGGCCAACTACGACATCGTCCTGCGCACCTTCAGCATGGCGATTACCGTGTCGGTGGCCAGCGCCGTCCTCGCCTTCCCCATCGCCTACTACATGGCGCGCTACGCCGGGCCGAAGGAGAAGGCGTTCTTCTACATCGCGGTGATGCTGCCGATGTGGGCCAGCTACATCGTCAAGGCCTACGCCTGGACAGTGATCCTGGCCAAGGGCGGCATCCTCTATTGGGTGATCGAGCACCTGCACCTGCTCGGCCTGCTGGACCTGCTGTTGCAAGTGCCAGCCGTGGGCGGCAACACGCTGTCCACCTCGCACCTGGGCCGTTTCTGGGTGTTCACCTACGTCTGGCTGCCGTTCATGATCCTGCCGATCCAGGCCGCCCTGGAACGCCTGCCGCCCTCGCTGCTGCAAGCCTCGGCGGACCTCGGTGCGCACCCGCGGCAGACCTTCTTCCAGGTGATCCTGCCGCTGGCCTTCCCCGGCGTGGTGGCGGGCTCGATCTTCACCTTCAGCCTGACCCTGGGCGACTTCATCATCCCGCAACTGGTCGGCCCCAGCGGGCTGTTCATCGGCACCATGGTCTACGTGCAGCAGGGCGCGGTGGGCAACATGCCGCTGGCGGCGGCCTTCACCCTGGTGCCCATCGTGCTGATCGCCGTCTACCTGTCCATCGCCAAGCGACTGGGGGCCTTCGATGCGCTCTGACGCACACTCCACCGATCGGCCCTCCTGGCTCCTGCGCTTGGCGGCCTGGGGCGGGCTGGTGTTCCTGCACTTCCCGATCCTGGTGATCCTGCTCTACGCGTTCAACACCGAGGAGTCGGCCTACAGCTTCCCGCTGCAGGGCTTCACCCTGAAGTGGTTCAGCATTGCTTTCCAGCGCGGCGACGTGCTCGACGCCATCTGGCTGTCGGTGAAGATCGCCTGCGTCGCCACGTTGATCGCCATGGTCCTCGGCACCCTGGCCGCTGGCGCGCTGTACCGCCGCGACTTCTTCGGCAAGGAGAGCATCTCGCTGATGCTGATCCTGCCCATCGCGCTGCCCGGCATCATCACCGGTATCGCCCTGCTGTCGGCGTTCAAGACGCTGGGGATCGAACCCGGCTTCCTGACCATCGTCATCGGCCACGCGACCTTCTGCGTGGTGATCGTCTACAACAACGTGATCGCCCGCTTCCGCCGCACCTCCTTCAGCCTGATCGAAGCGAGCATGGACCTGGGTGCCGACGGCTGGCAGACCTTCCGCTACATCATCCTGCCGAACATCGCCACGGCGCTGCTGGCCGGCGGCATGCTGGCCTTCGCCCTGTCGTTCGACGAGATCATCGTCACCACCTTCACCGCCGGCCACGAGCGCACCCTGCCGCTGTGGCTGCTCAACCAGCTGAGTCGCCCGCGCGACGTGCCCATCACCAACGTCGTCGCCATGCTGGTGATGCTCGCCACCATGCTGCCCATTCTTGGCGCCTACTACCTGACGCGCGGGACCAGCGACGTGGCGGGGGGCGGGAAATGAATCCTGGCGTTTTGCGAAGCGCCCTCTCCCCCGCCCTCTCCCTGAAGGGAGAGGGAGCATCCGTGCAGCGGGATACCACCGCGCAGAGGACAGCCCCCTCTCCCTCAGGAGCGGGGCGCGCAGCCAGGGTTGGGGTGAGGGGAAACCCATTGAAGGAGGAGCCCCCATGCAAACCAAACTCCTGATCAACGGCCAGTTCGTCGCCGGCGAAGGCGCCCCGCTGGACATCCTCAACCCCGCCACCGGCGCCGTGATCGGCCAGATCGCCGAGGCCAGCGAAGCCCAGGTGGACAGCGCCGTGCGCGCCGCCGACGCAGCCTTCGACGGTTGGTCGCAGACCGCCCCGAAAGACCGCGCCATGCTCCTGCTGCGCCTCGCTGACCGCATCGAGGAACACGCCGAGGAACTGGCCCGGCTGGAATCCGACAACTGCGGCAAGCCCTACGCCGCCGCGTTGAACGACGAGATCCCGGCCATCGCCGACGTGTTCCGCTTCTTCGCCGGCGCCTGCCGCGTGCTGCCCGGCTCCGCCGCCGGCGAGTATTTGCCCGGCTTCACCTCGATGATCCGCCGCGACCCGGTGGGCGTGGTCGCCTCCATCGCGCCGTGGAACTACCCGCTGATGATGGCCGCGTGGAAGCTCGGCCCGGCGCTCGCCGCCGGCAACTGCGTGGTGCTCAAGCCTTCCGAGCAGACGCCGCTGACTGCCCTGCGGGTGGCCGAATTCATCGCCGAGCTGTTCCCCGCCGGCGTGGTCAACCTGGTGTTCGGCCGCGGCCCGAGCGTGGGCGCGCCGCTGGTCAGCCATGATCTGGTGCGCATGGTTTCGCTGACCGGCTCCGTAGGCACCGGCAAGGCCATCATCAAGAGCGCCGCCGACAGCGTGAAGCGCCTGCATATGGAGCTGGGCGGCAAGGCCCCGGTGATCGTCTTCGACGACGCCGACCTGGAAGACGTGATCGCCGGCATCCGCACCTTCGGCTTCTACAACGCCGGGCAGGACTGCACCGCCGCGTGCCGCATCTATGCCGGAAAGAAGGTGTACGACAACTTCGTCGCCGACCTCGCCAGCGCCGTGTCGAGCCTGAAGACGGGCTTGCAGAACGACCCCGGTACCGAACTCGGCCCGCTGATCACTGCGGCCCAGCGCGACCGCGTGTCCGGCTTCGTCGAGCGCGCCAAGGCCAGCCCGCACATCCAGATCGCCACGGGTGGCAAAGTGGTCAGTGGCAACGGCTTCTTCTACGAACCGACGGTGGTGGCCAACGCGCAGCAGGACGACGAGATCGTCCGCCGCGAAGTGTTCGGTCCGGTGGTATCGGTGACCCCGTTCAGCGACGCCGACGAAGCCGTGCGCTGGGCCAACGACTCCGACTACGGACTGGCCTCGTCGGTGTGGACGAAGGATGTCGGCCGCGCCTCACGGGTGGCGGCGCGGCTGCAGTACGGCTGCACCTGGGTGAACACCCACTTCATGTTGTGCAGCGAGATGCCCCACGGCGGCTTCAAGCAGTCCGGCTACGGCAAGGACCTGTCCATGTATGGCCTGGAGGACTACACCGTCGCGCGGCACATCATGTTCAAGCATTGAGCTGCACGGGAGTGTTTTACCTGTAGGAGCGTCGCCGCAGCGTAGAGCGGACTCCGCCCTCGATGGCTCGCCGCCGTGCCGAAACAGCAGGATCAGACCAACCCGGCCAGCTTCAGCCAATGCTGGTAGAACCCCTCCGCCACGCGGTTCATCGCCGCGACCTTCTGCGGCAGCTCGGCCAGCATCGCTTCCGCGCACTCCTGGCTCGGCTGGCTGGGGTCCTGGTATTCCGGGAAGCCATTGACCCAACCGCTCACCAGCTCCTCGGTCATCTCCGGATGGCCCTGCAGGCCAAGAATACGGTCGCCGAAGCTGAAGCCCTGGTTCTCGCACCAGGGGCTGGACAGCAAGCGGGTGGCGCCTTCGGGAATGTCGAAGGTATCGCCATGCCACTGGTAGATCGAGAATTCCTCGGGAAGGTGCGCCAGCCACGGACTCTGCCCTTCCTGGCGGCGCATCGGCTGCCAGCCCATCTCGGTGTACGGCAGGCGGTGGATATCGGCGCCGAGCGCCTTGGCCAGCAGCTGGCCGCCCAGGCAGTGGCCGATCATCGGTACGTCGCGCTCGATGAAGCGACGGATTGCGCTGATCTCGTCCCGCAGCCATGGCAGGTCATCGTTCACGCTCATGGGCCCGCCCATGATGGCAACGGCTTTTGGCCGCTCCAGGTCGTAGCCCTGCAACTCGCCCAGGTCGGCACGGCGTACATCGAACGGCAATTGCAGACGGTCGAGCAGCGCGCCCAGGTGGCCGGGCGGGCAGAAATCGACGTGGGTCAGGATCAGGATATCGGTCATGGTCACCTCCGCGCGGCAGTCTGCCGCATCGGTGGCGATGAGGAAACCGGGCGTGCCCGCAAGCTCGTCCTTGCACGGCTGCCGCCCTGGAGACGTTTGCCGGGCGAAGAAAGGCGCGCCGTCACAGTTGGCAACGGCGCGCATTTTCATTCTTACGGGTAAAGAGCGCGGGTAGAAGATCGGCCGTCGAAAGACGGCTCAACGACGTGTTGCGATCAACGCAGGGAGGTGACCTCCTGGGTCACGCCCCATCCATCGAGCGTACCGCCCAGTGGCACCACGACTTCCTCAAGGTCGTGTTCGAAATCGCCGATGGCGGCATGGGTGGCGAACATCACCTTGCTGATCTGCAGGTTCCAGCCGCCGTCATCGCGCGCTTCGACCTGGGTTCTCAGCGACTCTCCGCGAAACTGCCGGGCAGCTTTGCGGGCGTTCTGTTCATCGGAAAAGATGGCGAAAAAGTCGATGGGATGAATACGAGCGAAATCGAAGCCACCTTCCTTCATCCGGCGCAACACGTTGACGCTGATATCCTCCGAGAGGGGCTTTTCCATGGTACGCACCTCCTGTCGAGACGTTCAGAGTGTATTCCCCGCCAACGAACACGCCCTGGGCGGGCATGTTCCGGGCACTTCAGTGTGCCGCCGGGAAACGTCAAATGATGCAACGTCCCCCGAAATGGTGGCCAACTCCGCCGAACGCGCCGAGCGGCGCAGCGGAAATCTCCCAGCCACTTTGCTCAGAGTAGCGCCTGAGGGCGGTACGTGCCGCTCCTTTGACGTTTTGCGCCGTTAGCCGGCGACAGGCGGCGATACCCCAATCCATCGCCGCTAGCCACCCAGCGCGATGCACAAGCCGGTCATGGCGATACCCAGCGCCATGAAGCCGAGTGCACCCGGCCAAGGCGAGTCACCTGACCAACGACTGAGCAACCAGCCCAGGCCAAACAGCATGGCGACGCCGATGCCCTGGGTCACGCGCAGCGCCAGCCGGTCGTCCGGCACCAGCCATAGCGGGAGGATCAGCGGCAGGGTGATACCGGTGACCAGCAGCACGATCAGCAAAGCCGCCAGCCATACCTCGGCACCACCATGACGCAGTTGCCCGGTGCCCAGTTCGGAGCGCATCAGGCGCTGGCGCAGCCGCCAGACTTCGTCGGGTTGCAGCGCGGCCACCAGTCGCGGTGGCAGGAACTCGTCGAGCCCCTCGCGGAAATCGATATCGCTGGAAGTACCGCGCAGGGCACGCAGCCGGCTGTGCTGGTGCACCCGCTCGACCCGCAGGCGTACCAGCAGCATCAGCGCATCCACCAGGCCCCAGGCCAGGTTGCAGCCCAGCGCGGCGACGATCAGGTCCTGCCGGCTCGCCCCTGCACTGGCGGCGGAAATCACCGAGATGATGGTCAGGGTCATGATCACCCCGTAGGTCATCTCGCTGATTCGGTCGAAGGGCGAGGTGATGTCCTGCAGCACGCGCTGCCAGGCCGATGGCTGAGGTTCAGGGTTCTGCTGCATGGGACGGCCTCCTTCGCCGCCCCTGCAGTCTACTCAGGCGCGGCTGAGCCAGGCCATGACCCACCGGTTGATCGCCGGTGGCGACAACTGTCCGGACCAGTACATCGCGCGGAACATCGCACCTATCGGTCGATGCACACCGCCGCTCTGGGCCTGCCGCCACGCGGCCTTGGCGATGTCTTCGGCCACCAGGGTAACGCCGAGGCGACGCAACACCGGCGGCTCGACGGTCTGGCTGGCAACCATCGGCGTGCGCACGAAGGGCGGCATCAGGTCGGCGACGCGGATTCCCAGCTCGCGCCATTCCAGCTCCAGCGCCTCGGTCAGCCCGCGCACGGCGAACTTCGACGCCGAGTAACTGGCCATCAGCGGCACACCGTAGAGCCCGGACGCGGACCCCATGTTCAGCACCTGCGCGCCCTTCGTGCGCTTGAGGAACGGCAGCGCGGCATAGCAGCAATTGAGTACGCCCTGCACATTGATGGCAATGATGCGGTTGTGCTCCGCGAGGCTGATGTCCTCGAAGCGCCCAAAGCGCAGGATGCCCGCGCAGTTGAACAGCAGGCGCAGGTGGCCGCCGTTGGTTTCGGCGAACTCGCGCACCGCCGCCGTCACTGCCTCGGCGTCAGTGACATCCAGCGCTCGCTGCCAGGCGCCGCCCAGTTCGGCAGCCAGAGCCGCCAGCGGTTCGGGATTGAGATCGATCAAGCCTACGCGCCAGCCGCGCTGGTGGAACAGTTTTGCAGTGGCGGCACCGATGCCCGAGGCCGCTCCGCTGATCAGGATGGTGTTCATAGAGGCGTTCCTTGCGGATTGCCGGCCCGCAAGTGCCCGGCGAGGAATTTGGCAACGTCTTGCAACGCACGGTCGGCTACGTCCAGCAGCCCGGCATGAGCCTGGAACACATGCCAGCATCCGGGGAATCGCTGCAATTGCACCGTATTGCCATAGCGCCGCGCGGCATCGGCGAAGCGCAGGCTGTCATTGCGCAGCACCTCGTCCTCGCCAACCTGGATCAGCAGCGGCGGCAGGCCGCTGAGATCGGCGTGCAGCGGCGACAGCTGGGCGTCCGCGCGGGGCACGCCCGGCGGGCAGAACATCTGCATGGCGCTGTCCATCCAGGCGCGGGTGATCAACGGGTCTCCCGCCGCTGGAGCGTGCAGGTGCTCGTTGGAGAGATCGGTCACCGGCGAGAAGGTCACCAGCGCGCCCGGCGCCGGTAAGCCCTGCGCCTTGGCCTCCAAGGCCAGTTGCAGAGTCAGGTGGCCGCCGGCGGAATCCCCCGCCACCGCAATGCCTGGTGCGGAAATGCCCTTGTCCAGCAGAGCGCGGTAGGCCGCCACGGCGTCGTCACGCTGTGCGGGGAAACGGTATTCGGGGGCGAGACGGTAGTCGAGCACCCAGACCTCGGCCTTGCAGCGCCGCGCCAGGTTGGCGGTGATTGCCCGGTGCGTGGCCGGCGAGCCGATCAGGTAGGCGCCGCCGTGCAGATAGAGAATCACCCGGCCCTCGCCCACGCCTTCCGGTCGCCAGACTTCGGCGGGAACACCGCCCAGCGTCGTCTGCTCCCGGTGCACGCCACGCGGCGTCAGCGTGGCGGCCGTCAGCCCGCGCAGCAGGGCGCGCTGCGCCTTCACCGGTAACTGAGGCCCCATCAACCCGCGGAACAGCAGGTTGAGCGCGCCGCGCAGGGTGGCCGTGAGCAGCTTCTGGCGGGTCGATTGCGGCAGTTGCGGTTCAACGGATGCAGTCATAGTCGGCGAACTCCGGCTGACGGGTCTGTTGGCGGTAACGGAAGGTGAAGCCCGGCCAGTTCACGGTGTTGCGTCCGCTGGCGGTCTTGTACCAGCTGCTGCAGCCGCGCTCCCAGATGGTGTGCTGCAGGTCGTGCTGCAACTGGCGGTTGAAGCCCTGTTGCGCTGGCGCCTTGAGGTCCAGGTACTTCAGGCCGTCGTGCTGGATCCGCTGCAGGCAACTGAGCACGTAGGGGAACTGGCTCTCCAGCATGTAGATAATGGAGTTGTGCCCCAGGTTGGTGTTCGGCCCGTAGAGGATGAAGAAGTTGGGGAAGCCGCTGACGCTGATGCCCTTGTAGGCCTCCGCGCCATCGCTCCAGGCCTGGTTCAGCTCGCGCCCGCCCAGGCCGGTGATGCGCATCGGTGCGAGGAACTCGGTGGCGGCGAAACCGGTGCCGTAGATAATCGTGTCCACCGGATGCCGCACACCGTCACGGGTGACGATGGCGTCCTCGGTGACCTCGCGGATACCGGCGTCCACCAGCTTCACGTTGCTGCGCGCCAGCGCCGGGTAATAGTCGTTGCTGATCAGTATGCGCTTGCAGCCCATGGGGTAATCGGGCTCCAGCCGCGCGCGCAGTTGCGGATCGCTGATGCTCTTGCGCATGTGCAGGTGGAAGCTGATCCGCATGATTTTCATCATCGGCGGAAACACGGTGAAGGCTAGAGCGCGTGCCTCGTGCTGGATGTACTTCAGGCCGCGGTCCAGACGCTGCAGCCAGGGCAGGCGCGCCTTGATACGGCGCTCCCAGTCGGCGTAGAGGCGGTCCGGCTTGGGAATCACGTAGGCGGCGCTGCGCTGGAACAGCAGCAACTCGGCCACCTTCGGAGCGATCTGCGGGACGAACTGGATGGCGCTGGCGCCGGTGCCAACCACCGCGACGCGCTTGCCCTCCAGCGGCGTGCCGTGGTCCCACTGCGCGGAGTGGAACGCCTTGCCCTGGAAGCATTCGATGCCCGGCAGCTTCGGGATCAGCGGGCGGCTCAGTTGGCCAAGGGCGCAGACCAGCGACTGGGCGCGCAGCTCCTCGCCATCGGCGCAGATTGCCCGCCACTCGCCGACCGCTTCGTCGAAGCTCGCCTCGCGCACTTCGCAGTTGAAGCGGATGTGCTCGCGCAAGCGGTACTTGTCCGCGCAGTGCCGCGCGTAGTCGAGGATTTCCGCCTGTGGCGCGAACTTACGCGACCAGTCGGCCTTGGGTTCGAAGGAGAACGAATACAGGTGCGAAGGCACGTCGCAGGCGGCGCCCGGATAGACGTTCTCACGCCAGCAGCCACCGACGTCGGCGGCCTTTTCGAGGATCAGGAAGTCCTGGATACCCGCTTGCTGCAGGCGGATCGCCAGGCCCAGGCCGGCGAAGCCGGCACCGATGATCAGCACGCGCGGGGCGGCCGATCGACGGGAAGGTGTTGTCATTGTTGTGCTCCCGGTTTCGAAGTCCGCACGGCGGCGGATGACAACATCCTAGTGCGACTTCCTACGGCGGGTTATGGCATAGTCGGACATAAAATTGTGACTTTCGGTCACCCCCGATTTTCGGTCATTTGAAAGCCGAGGTTCCGATGCCTGCCACCCCAGCCTGGTCATCCAGGCGCAGCGCCATCAGCGTGCAGCTCATGACCCAGTTCGGCCTCGACCATGGCATGACGTTGGAACAGTGCCTGGACGGCACCGGCCTGGATATCGGCGTGCTCGCCGACCCCGGCGCCGAGGTGGAAGCCGCGCAGGAACTGGAGCTGCTGCGCAACATCAACCGGCAGGTCGGCCAGCGCCCCGGCATCGGCCTCAAGGCCGGTCTGCGCTATCACCTGAATACGTACGGCATCTGGGGCTTCGCCCTGCTCAGCAGCTCGACCTTCCTCAGCGCGGCGCATCTGGGCCTGCGCTACCTCGACCTGACCTACGCCTTCCACCGCATGACGCTGGAGGAGCACGACGGCGAGGCGCATCTGGTGTTGGACGATGCAGCGGTGCCGGAGGACCTGCGCGACTTTCTCATCGACCGCGACGGCGGCGGCGTGCTGCGCATCCAGCGCGACCTGACCAACCAGCCGCCGCCGATCCGCCAGGCGCTGTTCCGCCGCGAGGCGCCGGCCGACCAGCAGCCCTACATCGACGAGCTGGGCGTGACGCCACTCTTTGGCCAGGCAGAGAACCGCATCGTCTTCGACAGCCACATCCTCGACATGCCGCTGCCCGGCGCCAATCCCGAGGTGGCTCGCCGCTGCGAGGAACAGTGCCGCGCCCTTCTCGCCAGGCGCCAGGTGCGCACAGGGCTGTCCGGGCTGATTCGTGATCGGCTGCTGGGTACGCCGGGGCGGCTGCCGGACATGGAACAACTGGCGGACGAACTGCACATGACGTCGCGCACGCTGCGCCGCCGGCTGGAAGCCGAGGGCAGCAGTTATCGCACTTTGCTGGACGAGGTGCGCCAGGCGCTGGCCGAGGAG
The DNA here is from genome assembly GCF_044746165.1 of Pseudomonas sp. NPDC086581. Lineage (NCBI taxonomy): Bacteria > Pseudomonadati > Pseudomonadota > Gammaproteobacteria > Pseudomonadales > Pseudomonadaceae > Pseudomonas > Pseudomonas sp. NPDC086581. Next base: position 224,751 of record NZ_JBIVBR010000013.1, read on the forward strand.
TTACTGGCCACCGGAGCGATTCGTCTGGAGGAGATTGCCGAGCGGCTCGGCTATGGCGAGGTGTCGAACTTCATCCACGCCTTCCGCCGCTGGAAAGGCGTGACTCCGGGGCGTTTCCGCCGCAACTGAGCGCAGGGCAAACGAGCGCTTAGAAGACCAGCTTGTAGCCGATCATTGCCAGCATCACCGCCAGGCACGGCCGCAGGATGCCGTCCGGAATACGCCCGGCCAGGTGGCTGCCGACGTAGATGCCTGGCAGCGAGCCAATCAGCAGGTAGCCCAGCAGGCCCCAGTCCATGTTGCCCATGCTGGCGTGGCCGAGGCCGGCGACCAGGGTGAGCGGTACGGCGTGGGCGATCTCGGTCCCTACCAGGCGGCGGGTGGCGAGGAAGGGATAGAGGATGAACAGCGCCACGGTGCCCAGCGCACCAGCGCCGATAGAGGTCAACGCGACCATCGCACCGAGGATGGCGCCGGTGATCACGGTCAGGGTGTTCAGCTTCGAGCCGCTGAAGTGGAAGCTGTCGCCGGCATGGCGCTGGGCGAAGGCCAGCACCTGCTTCTTGAACAGCACCGCCAGTGCGGTGAGCAGCAGCACGACGCCCAGGGCGTTTTTGATCACGGCGTTCATCGCCGCGGTATCGGTGTGCAGGCTGTGCAGGAACAGCAGCGTCAGCGCCGCCGCCGGGACACTGCCCAAGGCCAGCCAGCCGGTGATGCGCCAGTCGATGTTGTCGTTGTTGCGGTGAACCAGGACGCCGCCGGACTTGGTGATGGCGGCATAGAGCAGGTCGGTGCCCACTGCGGCAGCGGGATTGATACCGAACCAGAGGAGAATCGGCGTCATCAGCGAACCGCCGCCGACACCAGTCATTCCAACGATAAAGCCAACGACAAGACCCGCGATTACGAAACCGATATTGCCAACATCCATCTACGCGTCCTGACGAAAACTGATCACCTCGTGGTGTGGGCGGCAGGATAACGAGTTTTCTTATAATTCATTAGATCGATATCGTCTTACTTTATAACTTCTTCTTGCCGCGTGTCCGCTTATCTATTCCCACGCCAAGGCTTTGGCAAGCTGCTTCCCCTGCAGGAGCGAGCTTGCTCGCGAACCACACCGTGGCACTGTCCCCAAAGTGCTTCGCGAGCACGCTCACGTCTACGAAATGCCAAAGAAAAAGGGGCCCGAAGGCCCCTTTTTCGCTTACCGCTCGATCACTTCACGTCAGGTTTGCCGTCGACAACACCGGTCTTGTTGTCCAGCAGGGCCTGGGTGGCGGTCTGGATGAAGGATTCCAGACGAGTCTTCATCTCCGACTGCTCCGGCGTGTTCTCGATACGAGTCGCGCCGAAGTCCTTACCCAGCTTGTAGTCATAGACTCGGATGTCGCCTTCCTTAGGCTTGATCAGGATGCGGTTGCCGTAAACCAGCGCCACGTCCTGGCCACTACCCGACGGCTTGATCATGCCGAAGCCCTTGTCGCCCTCAGGCAGGTTCAGCAGGTCCCGGCCCCAGCATTGGTGACGCGCTTCGCCGCCCAGGCGGCCCATGATGGTCGGCACGATGTCGATCTGGGTGCCGACGGTGTCGCGGGTAGCGCCGAACTTCTCCTGGATGCCGGGGGCGATGACCAGCAGCGGTACGTTGAAGCGGAACAGGTCCATCTCGGTCAGCTGCTCGGGAGTACCGAAGCCGTGGTCGCCGACGACCACGAAGATGGTGTCCTTGTAGTACGGAGACTTCTTGGCCTTCTCGAAGAACTGTCCCAGAGACCAGTCGGAGTAGCGCATCGCGGTCAGGTGCTCGTCCAGGCTGCCATAGCCGGTCACCGGCTGTACCGGCAGGTCCTTGGGCAGCGCGTAGGGCACGTGGTTGGACAGGGTCTGCAGCAGCGCATAGAACGGCTTGCCGGTAGCGTGCAGCTTGTCCAGTTCCTCGTTACCGCGGGAGAACATATCCTGGTCGGACACGCCCCACGTCGGGTCGGAGAACACGGGGTTGACGAAGTCATTGCGACCGATGAACGAGGTCATGCCCTGGTTGGCGAAGAAGCCCGACTGGTTGTCCCAGGCGAAATCGCCGTTGTAGACGTAAACATCCTCGAACTTGCGCGCCGACAGCAGCTGCGGCAGGCCGGAGAACTTGTGGCCACCTTCGGGCGTCTGCATCAGGTACTCGAAGCCCGGCAGGTTAGGGAAGCACGCCATGGTGGCGAACATGCCCTGGTGGGTATGGGTGCCGTTGGAGAAGTACTGGGTGAACAGCAGCCCTTCCCTCGCCAACTTGTCGAAGTACGGTGTGATGTTGCCTGGAGCGCCCAGCGCACCAACGTAGTGACCGGCGAAGCTTTCCATCAGGATCACCACGACGTTCTTCACCGGCAGAGTGCCATCGGCCGGCGGCGTGTAGTCGCGGCGAACCGGTGCGTCATCGGCGTCGACCAGCTTGTCGTCCGGCATCACCAGCATCTTGCGCACGGTGGCCAGGGCCTGGTCCTGGGGCAGGGTGGATTTCCAGATGTTGTCGCGGTCTTCGGAGAAGCGGCTCTCGGCAGCCTTGATCAGGCTCAGGGTGCCGTTCAGGCCGAGCTGGTTGGCGAACTGCGAGTCGGTGGTGAAGGCATCGCCCCAGCGAAGCGGCGGGCCCTGGCGCAGAGTGCCGCGGGCAGCGACGACACACAGCACGATCATCACCAGCAGCGCCGCAACGCGGATATACCAGGCGGCAGCCGAAGGACCGCAGGCGGCCGGGCGGGTGGCGCGGTCGATGCCGCGGAAGAGCATGTACAGCAGCCAGGTGGCGATGGCCCAGGCCAGCAGGTAGCGAACCACCGGGTAGCCGTACCAGATCATGCTCATGACCGTCTTCGGGTCTTCGGACATGTACTGGAACACCAGGCTGTTCAGGCGCTGGTGGAATTCACGGTAGAAGTCCATCTCCAGCACACCGAGGAACAGCGTGATGCTCGCGGCAATAGTCAGCCAGGTCTTCCACAGCCAGCGCCAACCCATGGCGCGTACGCTGACCACGGCGAACACCAGCGGCGCGACTATGTAGACCACCGCGCGGATGTCGAAGCGCATGCCGGTGAGGAAGGCTTCGACGAAGGTGGACGCCGGCGTGGTGCCGATCAGCTCGCGGTTGTAGATGAACAGCGCAAGGCGCAGCAGCGAGTACATCACCATCAGCGTAACGACGCTTAGTGCGGTGAATGCCAGGTGGCTGGACACGGTCGGCCGCGTAAGGCTCGCACCGGTCTGGCGGTTGGTCAGGACTTCTGATTGGCCCATTTCTTGGTTCCGTTATGAACGTTCGGGTTCGAAGGAGCGTCGCCATGGCCGGGCAGAACGGCTGCCCGCGCGAGCGCGAAAGGCTGCGGCATTACACCGCAAAAGCAGCGGCGCCGCATTCTATTGTGCGCGCCTTAAGCGGACCTTAAGCCTAGCCGCTGATTCGTTTCGAGATGATGCAAGCGTGAACAGGCGGAGGTGGGACCGCCTGACGGCGGGCATAGTGCCGGGCAGCATGTGAAGAAAGTGTTCCGCCCGGCGGATAACTGCCGCCCCCCCACCCGCCGCGCAGGGGCGCAGCGGGCAGCAGTGGATCAGTCGTTGGCCGGCTTGCCGATGGCCTGCAGCACGTACTGCGGCAGGGCAAAGGCGCCCTGGTGGATGGCCGGGTTGTAGTAGCGGGTCTGGATACCGCTGGCAGCGAAGCGCTGGGCCAGGGCAGCGGCGTCGACCTTGCGCAGCGCCGGGTTGGTCGAACCCCAGGCGAAGGTCATCGAGCCGCCGATGTAGGTCGGCACGGCCGCCTGGTAGAAGTGCCAGTCGGCGAACAGGCCGTTCATGCGGCCGGCGGTGTTGCGCACGGTGTCCAGTTGCATGAACGGCGTGCCGTTCTGCGTCACCAGCACGCCGCCTTCGTTCAGGCAGCGGTGGCAGGCCTGGTAGAAGTTCTCCGAGAACAGCACTTCGCCCGGACCGATCGGGTCGGTGGAGTCGGAGATGATCACGTCGAACTTCTCCGTGGTGGTGGCGACGAAGCGCATGCCGTCGTCGATCACCAGGTTCAGGCGCGCATCGTCGAAGGCCCCCTGGGAATGGTTCGGCAGGAATTCCTTGCACATGTCGACCACGGTGCCGTCAATCTCGACCATGGTGATGTGTTCGACGCTGGCGTGCTTCGACACCTCGCGCAGCATGCCACCGTCGCCGCCACCGATGATCAGCACGCGCTTGGCCGCGCCATGGGCGAGGATCGGCACGTGGGTGAGCATCTCGTGGTAGATGAACTCGTCGGCCTCGGTGGTCTGGATCACGCCGTCCAGCGCCATCACCCGGCCCATGCGGGCATTCTCGAAGATCACCAGGTGCTGGTGCTCGGTGCGCACCTCGTGGAGCATCCTGTCGACGCTGAAACGCTGGCCATAGCCGTCGTAGAGGGTTTCCTGGTAATCGTGCATGCAGTGGGCTCCCGTCGGGACAAGACACAAGGAGGGGACGGCCGGGCCGCCCCGAAAGAGGCGCGCATTCTACGTGCCGGAAGATGACAGGTCGAACCCTGCCGTCGGCGCCCGCTATATAAGGAGCCAGCCGCGCCAGTTTGAAAGTCAGGTGTGGGAGGACAGCCCGGCGCGCAACAGGTAAGGTCGCTGCATGAAAAATTCAGTAGCCGATTCCCACATCATCCGCCTGCCCTACCAGGCCCCCTGGGACTGGCAGCAGTTCCATGACCACTTCGCTCTGCGCAGCCTGGCAGGCGTGGAATGCCTGTCGCCTCGACGCTACGCCCGCAGCGTGCGCCTCGGCGCGGACAGCGGCTGGTTCAGCGTCACCCCGCTGGACGATAGCGCCGAGCTGGAACTGGAACTGCACCTGCCGGCCCATCACAGCGAGGCACTGACGACGCGGGTGCGCAAGATGTTCGACCTGGACAGCAACCCCGCGCACATCGCCGGGCACCTGGGCGTCGATGCCGTCCTCGGCCCGCTCCTGCTGCAAGCCCCCGGCCTGCGCCTGCCGACCGCGTTCGACCCGTTCGAGCAGGCCGTGCGCGCCATCGTCGGCCAGCAGGTCACGGTGAAAGCCGCGGTGACCATCGTCGGGCGGCTGGTGCAGCGTCTGGGCGAGACGTTGCCCGGAGAAGTCGAAGGCCAGCCAACCCGCCTGTTCCCGACGCCCGAGGCCCTGGCCGAAGCCGACCTCGCCGGTATCGGCATGCCGGGCAAACGGGTGGAGACTTTGCAGCGCTTCTCCGCCGCCTGCGCCAGCGGCGCGCTGGCGCTGCACGTGGACGACGGCGCCGAGGACCTGGTGAAACGCCTCTGCGCCCTCCCCGGCATCGGCCCCTGGACCGCCGAGTACGTCGCCCTGCGCGCCTTCGGCGATCCGGACGCCTTCCCCGCCGCCGACCTGGGCCTGCTCAAGTCGCCGGTATGGGGCGCCGACGGCATCACCGCCCGCGAACTGCAACGCCGCGCCGAAGCCTGGCGCCCCTGGCGCGCCTACGCCGCCGTCTATCTGTGGCACGCCTATTCCCAAGCCGGCCGCACCGGAGGATGACCATGCACTACCGCTACCACGACAGCCCCACCGGCCGCCTGCTGCTGGCCGGCGACGAGGGCGGCCTGCGAATGCTCTACATGGACCTGGAGACGCGCCACTATCCCGAACCGCACTGGCAACAGGGCAGCCCGTTGCTGGACGAAGTGGCGCGACAGCTGGACGAATATTTCGCCGGCAAGCGCCAGCGTTTCGATGTGCGCCTCAATACAGGCGGCACCGAGTTCCAGCGCCAGGTCTGGCAGGCACTGGTGGAGATTCCGTACGGCTACACCACCGTCTATGCGGAACTCGCGCGGCGCATCGGCCGGCCCACGGCAATCCGCGCAGTGGGTGCGGCCAACGGTGCCAACCCGATCAGCATCATCGTCCCCTGCCACCGAGTGATCGGCAGCAACGGCAGCCTCACCGGTTATGCCGGCGGCCTGCCGCGCAAGGAGCTGTTGTTGCGCCTGGAAGGAGCGCTGGAAAGGGCCTAGCTAGAAATCGAAAGCGGTCTGCGCTGCCTGCGGGTCCACGTAACCTTCCAGCGCCAGCATGCGCATCTTCGACGTACTGCCGCCCGGCGCGGAGAAGCCGCCAGTCTTGCCGCCACTGGCGAGCACACGGTGGCACGGGATGATCAGCGGGATCGGATTGTTGCCCATCGCCTGACCCACCGCGCGGGACAAGCCGACATCACCCAGGCGCCGGGCGATCTCGCCGTAGGTCGTGGTTTCGCCGCGCCCCAGCTGGAGAATGTCGTCGTAGACCCGGCGGTGAAAACCGCTCACCGCGGAAAGGTCCAGTGGCAGATTGCCGAAGGACACTGCCTCGCCCCGCGCATACCCCAGGATCAGCTGGCGCGCCTCGTCGATGAACGCCGGCCAGTGGGCAGTTTCGCTGCCGAGCTTGTCGAAGCGCTCGCGCACGCCGTGCACGGCGTCGCCGGGCAGATAGGCGCGCGTGATCCCTTGCGGGCTCCAGGCGAGCCCGAACCAGCCGAGGTCTGTTTCGATCAGGCAGTAATGCATCGGATGAGTCTCTATCCCTGCGCCCTATCCCGCAACTCTTTCCGCCTTCAGCACGACTTCGCACCAGCACCGCAACTCTGCGCCGATGGCGCTGGCCGGGTCGCCCTGGCGCTCGAAGGCCCACCATAGCTGCGCGCCCTGCCATTGGCTGGCCATCAGCCGGCCGAGTACCGGTTGCCTCAGCGGGTCATCGCTCAATCGCCGCCCCAATGCCTTGGCCAACGTGGCGCCCCACTGCGCACCGCGCTCTCGCAGCAGCGGATCGCGCATGTCTTCCCTCAGGATCAGCAGGCCTTCGGCGTAATCCGTCTCGCCCTCGCCCACTGGGAACATCGCCACGAGCATCTGCACAGCACCTTCCGGGCTCAGTTCGGCGCTCTCGTCCAGGCGCGCGGTCTGCTCATCCAGTTGATCCCAGGCGCGCAGCAGCGCGGCACGAAGAAACTCGGCCTTGGTTGCATATCGCTGCACCAGCGTCGCGGCGGACAGCCCGACCTCGCGGCCGACAGCGGCGAAGGTCACCGCCTCCGGCCCTTCACGCAGCATCAGCGCCATGGCGGCGTCGAGTATCGCTTCGTCACTTACCGTCTTGGTTCGAGCCATGCCAACCTCTTTTATAAATGAGCATTCATTTATATATTGGTGCAAAGCTTACCTAGGGAGCCCCCACATGGCCAGGATTCTGGGCTACATCGCCAGCAGCCTCGACGGCTTCATTGCCACCCCGGAACACGGGCTGGACTGGCTGTTCAAGCATGACCAACTGCAGCTGGGCGAACACGACTACAGCCTGTTCCTCCAGCGCATTCGCGTGGTCGTCATGGGCCGTGCGACCTACGACTTCCTCGCCGCCGATCCCGGCCCCTGGCCCTACGGCGCACAACGCGTGCTGGTGGTGACTTCTCGCCCCATCGATGACCCGAAGGGCCCGCTGGAAATCCGCAGCGATGTCGACGCGCTGGTCGCGGAGCTGCGAGCGCAGGAGGATGGCGACGTGTGGATGCTCGGCGGCGGCCAGTTGCAAATGGCCTTCCTCGAGCGCGGGGCGCTGGATGAGCTGGAGGTCTACGTGATGCCGGAGATCATCGGCGGCGGCTTCCCGCTGTTTCCGGCGACCGGTCTGCGAATGTCGCCGACATTGCTGTCGGCCAAGGTCATCGAGCCGGGGTGCGTGCGGATGCATTATCGGTTTGATTGATGGAGGCTCCGGAGCAACGCGGTTCGCGAGCAAGCTCGCTCCTACGAAAAGCCGCACACCGCTCTGGCTCTGGCTCTGGCTCTGGCTCTGGCTCAGAAAGAATTCCAGAGAAATACCCGCGCACTCCGAACGCCCCGTTCAGGAGGCCTCGTTGAATTGGAGTTTCAGGGGTTGAGCGACATGGATGTCGCGAGAGCGTTGTCGGGCCAGGGATGGCCCGTCAACGCGGGCCCCTGAAACTTCGATTCAACGAGGGTATTTTCCGCCTAGGCGAAAAACCGGATGTCCGGGGCAAGACCTTTGCCTACTTTGCGTCGTTTGGCAAAGTAGGTCGCCAGGGGGGGCGAAACACGAAGTCCGCGCGCACGCCGAAGCGACGCAGAAATACCCAAGCTAACGCAGCAATACAGGACCAACATCGGGGCGGAAAGAGGCGCCGGCCCTGCCGGCGGATCGCGGGCAGGGCCCGCTTGTATGGCGTTAGGGTAGGAACCTGTCGGGGGTGGAGGGACAAGACCCGCTTCTGCAAGCCAGACGGTAGGAGACTTCCCCCACCCA